>JASJPA010000026.1:0-37145 GCA_031426955.1 Sulfuricella sp. | reverse complement strand
GCCTATCTGAATGACATGAGAAATGACCCACACGACTTCACGAAGACCCATTTTTCTTTAACTCCTGCCAACGTAAAGAAGCGAGTGTATGCATTCGTTTTTAAGGCTTGGTCGGTAAGCCGCTCTAATTCATCATGGCTCCAGAAATCCTCTAAATCCAGTGCATAACGAAACAATCGATATTCCCT
This sequence comes from Sulfuricella sp., assembly GCA_031426955.1. GTDB lineage: Bacteria > Pseudomonadota > Gammaproteobacteria > Burkholderiales > Sulfuricellaceae > Sulfuricella. Next base: position 36,957 of record JASJPA010000026.1, on the reverse strand, counting down.
AATGGATCTACGTATGACTGATTGCGTAGATCCGAGTTTTTCAGCTATTTGTTCTATCCCGTAACCCGCTTCAAGTAACCTGGATGCACGCCTCATCTTTGCGGTCGTTTTCCATATCTCAATTCCGGGTTCAGTATGTCGCTTCGTGATAGTCGGTTCAGCCGCGTCTCGATCAGGTGCGATCTCGGCCTTTATTTTTTTGAGCGTATTCTTTAATTCCTCGCTTGCTCGTGGAATTCGCTTCTGGAATTTTTGGGGGATTAATTCTGGATTAAGTAGCAGCTGACTTGCACATACGCGCCGGTTGCCTTCAACTACCACATGCTTGCCATTTTCTTTGCACACAATAATTCGTTCACCCGGCATTAGTCCACCGAACTCAACGATCTGATTTGCCAGCTTGACTACATTTTCATGAGCCAACAACTTATGGCGAATTTCATCTTGATTGGCATCACTAGCAACCTCAATTCGCGGGTTCTGCGCATCAAGCAGCACCTTCAGAGGATTTACAGCGGTTTCTGACCATGCTTTTTGTACCATACTTACCCCCTAGAGCAGATTTTTGAGAGCCATTACCTTGTACCGTTTTAACCTGTTTTGTCTGGCGCAATTTTCCACTCGCGCACCATTTTCACATTCTCGCCATCATCTGGCATATTTAGCCTGCATAGGGCAGATTGGCGTAGCGTAATCCGCCGAATGAATTGCGTCATGCGGTGCAAGGCCCGCTGGTTATTGGTTTTGCTATTTCATAAACAAAAGTTTTGTGGGGTGCGCCTTGCGCACCCATTTGTTTTATTGCCGGGGGCAGCCCGGCGTGCTGGTTACCTTTCTTGCTTCGCCAAGAAAGGTAACCCAAAGAAGGCGACCCCATTCCGCCGCCCTCCGCTACGCTACGGGTTCCCTGCGTTGCTCGCCAAGCCGGGTTGTTGCGGAACTCGCGCTACGCGCTCAAACAGTCCTCGCAGAAATCCCCCGGCTTGGCTGCGCTACTCGGCGGCGGAAAAGGGGGAGCTAATACCAAGCACCCCATCCCCATCCTGGCCTTCCCCTTGAAGGGGAAGGAACGATTCCTCTCCTCTTCGTTGGAGAATGGTGGAAGTAGAGAGTATTAACCCACTATGCCCACCACCCGCCTCCCCCTCTGCACCGCCTAGGTTTTACGAAAAGATCGGGGGCCGTCGGCGAGGACTGTTTGAGCGCAAAGCGCGAGTTCCGCAGCCGCCCGATCTTTTCGGAAAACGGAGGGAAGCCCGAAGGGCCGGCGCGGGTGGGTCGCCTTCTTTTGGTTAGCTTTTCTTGGCGAAGCAAGAAAAGTGACCTGCCGCCGGGCAGCCCCGGCACCTGAGCATTCGCGCGAAGCGCACACTAATTACACTCCCAGGGTATTTGTTGAAACAACTTCTTAAGATGAACGACCGCCCTGGCTTACTCGGCACCGCCGTTAAGAAGATAGCGGGCCAGAATGTTGGTGTCGAGCGCGATCATGACTTGGTTGCCTGGTCTGCCTCTTTGAGCATTTCGCCAATGGCGAACTCGGCGTCCTCGTCGCTCAGCGGTTTCCGCCCTTTTCTGGCGAGGATGCCCATGCCTTCTTTCACGCAAGTTGCCGACATATTCCACACCTCGTCCTCGGCGTTGTCCCAGATGCCCGCAAGACTGGGTTGTTGTGCGAGCATCAGGTTTTCTGTATCGGCACGTTCGTTTTTGAGGGTGATGAAGTTGACGAAGTCCAGCACCTCCCGCGCCAGCGGCTCGGGCAGGTTCTTGGCACGCTCGTAAATGATTTCGGCGGTGTTCATGACAAACCTCGTTGATAACAAAATCATTATGGCACAAAAGCCAGCAAAATTCCCCCGGTCGCCTGATAGGGGCGCACCCGCCCGGGGAGGCGGCGGCTACCCCTTCACCCGCGTAATCCTCACCACTTCCGTAATCTTGCGCAAACTGCGCATTACGTTGGCGAGGTGGATGCGGTTTTCAACCTGCAGGGTGAAGTTCATGGTGGTGTAGGCGCTGCCGTCTTCTTCTTCCATGCTGACATTGTCGATGTTCGATCCGGCGTCGGCGATGGCGGCGGCGACCTTGGCCAGCACGCCGCGCTGATTGGCTACTACCAGCTTGATGTTGACGTCGAAGGGCTTTCTCGGTGCTTCCGGATCCCATTCAACATCCAGCCATTTGTCGGTGTCGGCGCGGCTTTTGGCGATGACCGGGCAGTCGTGGGTGTGGATGATCAGGCCCTGGCCCCTTTTGATGAAGCCGATGATCGGGTCGCCCGGTATCGGCCGGCAGCATCGGGCATACTGCACCGCCATGCCCTCGGTGCCGCGGATGGTGATCGGTCCCATCGGGGCGTGCTTGCGCTCTTCAGTGGTTTCGGTGAGGGCAAGCAGTTGGCGTGCGACAACGATATTGAGGCGCTTGCCGAGGCCGATGTCGGCCAATATCTCCAGCCGGCTTTTTCCGGTGTTTTCGCGCAGCAGTTTTTCCCATTGTGCTTCGGTGATATTCGCTGGATCTGTGCCCAGTGCACGCAGCGCCTGATTGAGCAGGCGTTCGCCCAGGGTGGCGGATTCATCGTACTGCATGGTCTTGAGGAAATGCCGGATGTGCGAGCGTGCCTTGCCGGTGATGACGTAATTGAGCCAGGTCGGGTTGGGCTTGGCATGGGCGGCGGTCACGATTTCCACCTGGTCGCCGTTGTGAAGCTCGGTCCGCAGCGGCATCAGTTCCTGGTTGATTTTGACCGCGATGCAGCGGTTGCCGACGTCGGTATGCACCGCGTAGGCGAAATCCACCCCGGTGGCGCCGCGCGGAAGCGCCATGATCTTGCCCTTGGGGGTGAAGACGTAAACCTCGTCGGGGAACAGGTCGACCTTGATGTGTTCCAGGAATTCGGTGGCATCGCCGCTTTCCGACTGGATCTCCAGCAGGCTTTGCAGCCACTGGTGGGTCTTCTGCTGCATCTCATTGATGCCGGCGTCCCCGCTCTTGTACAGCCAGTGCGAGGCGACGCCGGCTTCGGCGATCTTGTGCATATCCTGGCTGCGAATCTGAATCTCGATCGGCGTGCCGAAAGGCCCGAACAGGGTGGTGTGCAGCGACTGGTAGCCATTCGCCTTGGGGATGGCGATGTAGTCCTTGAACTTTCCCGGAATCGGCTTGTAGAGCTGGTGCAGAGCGCCCAGGGTGAGATAGCAGGTGGGAACGTCCTTGACGATGACGCGAAACCCGTAAATGTCGAAAACTTCGGAAAAGGTCAGGGACTTGCCCTGCATTTTTTTGTAAATGCTGTACAGATGCTTTTCGCGCCCGGTGATGGCGGCCTCGATCTGGCTATCCTTGAGCTTCTGCTTGATCGCCTCCAGCACCTTCCCCACGACTTCGCGGCGGTTTCCGCGCGCGGCCTTGACGGCCTTGGCCAGCACGTCGAACCGGTTGGGGTAGAGATGGCGGAAGCTCAAATCCTCCAGCTCGTCGTAAACGCTGTTCAGCCCCAGGCGGTTGGCGATCGGTGCATAGATTTCCAGGGTCTCGCGCGCGATGCGCTGGCGTTTTTCCGGGGCCATCGCGCCAAGGGTGCGCATGTTGTGCAGGCGGTCGGCGATCTTGATCAGGATGACGCGCACATCGCGCGCCATCGCCAGCAGCATCTTGCGGAAATTCTCGGCCTGGGCGTGGATTTCGGTCTGGAACTCGATCTTGTCCAGCTTGGATACGCCGTCTACCAGCTCGGCCACCGCCTTGCCGAATTTTTCGCCGATTTCCTGCTTGGTGATGGTGGTGTCTTCCATCACGTCGTGCAGCAGCGCAGCCATCAGCGCCTGGCCGTCGAGGTGCCACTCCGCCAGGATTCCGGCGACCGCCAGGGGGTGGGAAATATAGGGTTCGCCGCTTACCCTGAACTGGCCGGCGTGGGCGGACTCGCTGAAGCGGTAGGCCGCCTCGATCTGGGCGGTGTCCTCTGGTTTGAGGTAGGTGAGGCGGGAGGTGAGATCCGAAACGTTAGGCATTTTATGTAGGTTGGGTTAGGCGCGGCTTTTTGCGCCGTAACCCAACAAACTCAAACTTCCTTCTAAATGTTGGTTTTCCCTGGAGGCGCCTACTTTTGGTGAATGTTTGGGCCGCCCGGAGCCCGGCGCCCGATCAGAGCAGGCCGCGGTTGAGGATCTCCAGCCCGACCTTGCCCTGGGCGATTTCCCGCAGGGCGATGACGGTTGGCTTGTCGCGGTTGGATTCCACCATCGGAGTGCCGCCCTGGGCAATCTGGCGAGCGCGCACGGTGGCAACCAAGGCCAGTTCGAAACGGTTGGTGATGTTCTTCATGCAGTCGTCTACGGTAATGCGTGCCATGTCAGTTTCCTTTAAGGTTTGTGTTAGCCACGGATTTACACGGATGTTCACGGATTGTCTAAAAAAATAGACGGTTAATCTTTCGGAAAATCCGTACTTGTCTTGCAGTTGTTTTATCCGTGTGTATCTGTGTTCATCTGTGGATGATTGCCGTTTTGTCTATTTCATTTTGCCGATCATGTCGGCATGGGCGCTGAGTTGCCGGCTTGCCGTCAGCCGCTGTGCGCGGACCACGCTGATCAGATCCTGCAGCGCCGTTTCGAAAACATCGTTAATAATAACATAATCAAACTCTTCCACATGACCGATATCCTCGCGGGCGGCAGCCAGGCGGCGCGCGATGGTTTCCTCGGAGTCCTGGTTGCGCCCGGTGAGCCGCGCGAGCAGGGCTTCCAGCGAGGGCGGCAGGATGAAAATGCCGGTTGCCTGGGGGAAGATTTTCCTGACCTGGGCGGCACCCTGCCAGTCGATTTCCAGCAGGATGTCCTGGCCTTCGCGCATGGCGTTTTCGATCCAGGGCTGGGAGGTGCCGTAGCGGTTGCCGTAAACCAGGGCGCTTTCGAGGAAGTCGCCTCGTTCCAGCATCTCGAGGAACGTTTGTTCAGTGACGAAATGATAGTCCTTGCCGTCCACTTCGCCCGGACGCGCAGGGCGGGTGGTGTAGGAAACAGACAGTTTCACCTGGCTGTCGTTCTGCAGCAGCGCCCGCACCAGGCTGGTCTTGCCCGCACCGGAGGGCGCGGTGACGATGAATAGATTGCCGGCAATCAATGCGTTCTCCTCTGGATTGTGGTGAACGGTGAGCAGTAAGCTGTAAGCGGTATGTGGAACAACCGTTCGCCGCTCACTGCTCACTGCTCACCATGCTAAGCGCCTCACTCGATGTTTTGTATCTGCTCGCGCATCTGCTCGATGAGTACCTTGAGCTCCATCGCAGTCTGCGTCATTTCGGACGCGGCCGATTTGGAGCCCAGGGTATTGGCTTCGCGGTTGAGCTCCTGCATCAGGAAATCCAGCCGCTTGCCCACGGCACCGCCTTTTTCGAGAATGCGCCGCATTTCGGTGAGATGGGTTTGCAGTCGCGACAGTTCTTCGTCCACGTCGATTTTCTGGGCGAACAAGGCGATTTCCTGGCGGATGCGGTCATCGTCGCCAGTCCCCATGACTTCCTTGAGGCGGGTGGCGAGTTTTTCCTGGTAGGCCGCGATCAGCCTTGGAATGTGCGGCAATACGCCCGCCACCAGAGTGTCCATCTGCCCGACGCGCTGCAGCAAAAAGGTTTTGAGCTTCTCCCCCTCGCGCTGGCGGGTAGAGGACAGCTCGTCGAGGCCCTGGCGCAGCAGGGGCAGACAGGCTTCATGCAGCCCTTCCATGCCGATGCTTTCGCCTTCGATGACGCCGGGCCAGCGCAGCAAGTCCGCCACGCCGAGCGGCTGACCATCGGGCAGCAGCGCCTGAGCCGAACGGCCAAGTTGCGCCAGCTGTTCGGCGAGCGCGGTATTCAGCCGCAGCGGGGCCTGGCCGGCGCTGCGCGCGGTGAAATTCAGCCGGCATTCCACCTTGCCGCGGCTCAACGCAGCGCCGATCATCTCGCGCAGCGCAGGTTCCAGCGCGCGGAAGGATTCATCCAGGCGGAAGTGGGTTTCAAGGTAGCGCGAGTTGACCGAGCGCAGTTCCAGACTCAGGGAGCCCAGCTCCAGTTCCCGTGTCACCGCGGCAAATCCGGTCATGCTGTAAATCATGGGCGCCTCATCTCTACTTCAATCTTCGCAATCATTGCTTAATGAAGAGAAAAGTCAAAAGCGGCGGGTTTTACTCCTCACCCCTCACTCCTCACCCCTCACGGTTTAGGCTTTACTTTGCCCAGCCAAATCAGAATAATGGTTGAGGTTCAATCATACAGATGGTGCGATGGCCTCACAACCCAATCAGGCTCTTCCTCACGGCTTCCCGTTGCTGAATTACCGTATCGACAAGCAGATCAGCTCAGGCGGCTTCAGCCTGGTTTACCTGGCGCATGACGAGAACGGATTGCCGGTAGCGATCAAGGAGTATCTGCCCAGCGCCCTGGTGCTGCGGGAATCAGGCGCGCTGGTGCAAGCATCTTCAGCGGAAAACCTGAATGTGTTTCGGTATGGAATGAAATGCTTTTTCGAGGAAGGGCTGGCGCTTGCCCGGATCTCTCACCCCAACGTGGTACGGGTGACCAACTTCTTCCGTGCCAATGAAACGGTTTACCTGGTGATGCAGTACGAGCGGGGCCGGACGCTGCAGGACTATATCCTGCACCGCAAGAAAGAGATCGGGGAAAACTTCGTCCGGCGCATTTTCGCCGAACTGCTCGGTGGCCTGCGCGAGGTGCATGCCCACAAAATACTGCACCTCGATATCAAGCCATCGAATATCTACATTCGTCTTGACGGCTCCCCGCTGTTACTGGATTTTGGCGCTGCACGGCAGACGCTGACCCAGGAAAAATCCAGCCTCACTCCGATGTACACGCCGGGTTATGCCGCGCCGGAGCAATACGGTCACGACCGCGATGCGCTCGGCCCATGGACCGATATTTACGGCGTCGGCGCGAGCATGTTCACCTGCCTTTCCGGCTTTGCTCCCCAGGCGGCCAACATGCGCATGGAACAGGACAAGCAGGAGTCGGCAAAAAAACTATGGAGCGGTCGCTATTCCGAGCATTTGCTTGAACTCATCGATTGGTGCCTGAAACTGGATCCGCTGGAACGGCCGCAGAGCGTATTTGTGGTGCAAAAGGCGCTGCTGGAGAAGGGCAAGGTGCCGGAAGTGCATAAAAAAACCTCGCTGCTGCATAGTATCCGCAATAAATTCAGCAAAACAAAAACAGGTGACCAGTGAACCTAGAAACCTCAGTTGACCGCTCGACTGGATATTTAACACTGTGATTCCAATAAACTTTTTTATGACTTACCGTCTCACCCGGTTGGTGAGTCCGCTACGGGGCGGATTGCACGGTTTTTACGGCGCATGGCGGCGTTACAACTCCTTGGAATGGAACGACCATTCCGCGTCGTTGTGCCTTGCCCTGCACCCCAAAAACCGCACACTCCACCTCGTCCAACTAAGGTTTCTAGGTTGAAATTTTCGATTTTCCAGTCCAGCCGTCAGGGTGGACGCAGATACAACCAGGACCGCCTGGCCTATTCCTACAGTCGGGACGCGCTGCTGATGGTGGTGGCGGATGGCATGGGCGGCCATTTTCACGGGGAGATCGCCTCCCAGATCGCGGTGCAGTTTCTGGTGGAAAACTTTCAGAAGCTGGCGACGCCGGCGCTAAAGGATCCGTTCCGCTTCCTGATCGACACCATTGACCAGGCGCACGCGGCCATCGGCGATTATGTCCTGGCGCATGGCCTGAGCGATCATCCGCGCACCACCTGCGTGGCTTGCGTGGTGCAGGGTGATCATGCCTACTGGGCCCATGTCGGGGATACTCGCTTGTACTTCTTTCATGGCGGCAAGCTGGCGTCCCGCACCCGCGACCATTCCCTGGTCCAGCAACTGTTCGAGCAGGGCAAAATCACCGAGGATGAGATGACCACGCATCCCGAGCGCAACAAGGTTTACAGTTGCCTGGGCGGCCCCATTCCCCCCGACATCGAGTTGTCGCGCAAGAAGCTGCTACACGAAGGAGACACCCTGCTGCTGTGTTCCGACGGCCTGTGGGGCCTGCTTTCGACGGATGAGATCGTCTCGATTCTCAATACCTACCCGATTGCTACCGCCGTTCCCGAATTGCTCGACCATGCCGAATCGCGCGGCGGCGAGAGTGGCGACAACCTGAGCGCGATCGGCATGCACTGGGGTGACGAAAAATCGTTCACCCCGCGCTCGATATCCACCGCCGCCATGCCGCTGGACACCTATACGGTGCAGCTCGATACCTTCAGCGTGGAGCGGGGGGGGGCGGAAGGTGAGCAGGATGTGACGGAGGCGGACATCGAGCGCGCGATTGCCGAGATCCAGGCGGCGATCCGGAAATATTCGAAATAAACCGGCGTTATGAATGGCGCTTTTTCATTGAACCTAAAAACGATAATTGCTTAACCGCAGAGACGCGGAGGCGCAGAGAAACAAATGGGCTACAACAATTTTCTGCCTCTCCAAATGGATGTAGCCGCGCAATGTTGTAATTCATTGTTTTTCCCCAGCGCCTCCGCGCCTCTGCGGTTAATCTGAGTTTTTTAGTTGAACCAAATAAGGACCCCCATGCGGCCAAGCAAACGCAATCCCGACCAGCTCCGCAACATCACCATCACCCGCAATTACACCAAGCATGCCGAAGGCTCGGTGCTGATCGAGTGCGGCGACACCAAGGTGATCTGCACCGCCAGCATCGACGAAAAAGTGCCGCCGTTCCTGCGCGGCAAGGCCCAAGGGTGGACTACCGCCGAATACGGCATGCTGCCGCGCTCCACCCATACGCGCATCGATCGCGAGGCGGCCAGGGGAAAGCAGACCGGGCGCACCCAGGAAATCCAGCGCCTGATCGGGCGCTCCCTGCGAGCGGTGGTGGATTTGAAGGCGCTCGGCGAGCGCACCATCCAGATCGATTGCGATGTCATCCAGGCCGACGGCGGCACCCGCACCGCCAGCATCACCGGCGCCTATGTGGCGCTGCACGACGCCGTTTCCTTCCTGCTGAAAGAGGGCAAGCTCATTGAATCCCCGCTGCGCGATTTCGTCGCCGCTGTCTCGGTCGGCGTCTATCAGGGCGTGCCGGTGCTGGACCTGGATTATGTCGAGGATTCCGATTGCGATACCGACATGAACATCGTCATGACCGGTAGCGGCGGCTTCGTCGAAGTGCAGGGCACGGCGGAAGGTGTGCCGTTCTCGCGTGCTGAAATGGATGCCATGCTCGACCTTGGCCAGAGCGGGATCAGCCAGCTCATCGCCAAGCAGAAGGCGGCATTGGGTTTGGCATACAAAGAGGGTTAACTGCCAGCCCCATTTAGGGTGTTGGCGGTGAAAAAATTGCAGGGATTTTTCGGAAAAACGGGCTTGCCTTAATATCCATGCCCTCGTGGTCTGACGACGCGATGAGGGGCGAAGCATCCCCGTCCTCTCGGACGGGGATGGCCGTGATGTTCAGTGCGCCACCGCCTCCTTGATGGCCGCAACGATTCTGTCCTCGATCTTCTTGCCCACCTCCTTCGCTTTGGGGTGCGGGTCTTGCGCCATCAGATAGGTCGGGCGGGTCATTTGAATGGTGATCTGGCCGGGCTTCGCCTTCATGTTGTAGACCACCGCCTTGAACGGGCACAGAACCGCCCAATCCATGTTGACGTTGTAGACCTCCTGGTTGAAGACCAGCGAGCAGAAATGCACGGCGGTCACGTTCTGGAAGCCGATGGTGTTCCATTTGTTCTCGCCCCAGATATTCTTGTTGTTCTCCAGCCCTTTGGACAGGTTCTCTTCGCCGGTGATCTGGAACTGGTGGGCCTCGAGCCCCGATTTCAGCTGCGTGAGCACGGTGTTGAAATCGCCCTTCACCTGGTACTTCCATAGAGCCGAATTTTCAGCGGAAAAGCTCGGCGCAGAAAGGCTGGCGAAGCCGATGAGAGCGGATGTCAGAAGCGCGGATTTGAGCATGGTATTGGCTTTCATTGCGGTCTCCTTGGAGGGTACGAACAAATGCGCGAGCCGGAAGGCGCGTGCGGGACACACTGGGAAATATACTCGCATTCTAACCATGTTGAAAATGGCATGGAGCCGACTTCATTACGATCCGGGGTCGGGGCTGCCTGAGCCAATTTGTCCGAAGTATCGCCGGCCTTCCTCCCCCCCGCGCAAGCGGCTCGCGCGGCAACCGGCCGGGCGGAGCATGCGTCATTGCGCTCGGCGATGCCAGGACTGATAATTGCCCATCATGCAGAGGCATTATGAAAATCGCCGTCCTTACCGATATCCACAGCAATCTTGAGGCCCTGACCGCCTGTCTCGCCCATGCCCGCGCGCAGGGGGCGGAGCAATACGCCATTCTCGGCGATCTGGTGGGTTACGGCGCCGACCCTTGCGCCTGCCTGGAAGTGATTGCGGAGCTGGCGAGAAATGGCGCCTGGGTGGTGCGGGGCAACCATGACGAGGCAGCGCTTGGGGGGCTGTGCGAAAACATGGCGTTTGCCGCGCGTGACGCGATCTATTGGACCAGGGAACATCTGACACAGCCTCAACGCGACTTCCTGCGGGCATTGCCGCTGGTGGCGCAAAACGGCAATGCCTTCTATGTCCATGCCAGCGCCGAAACCCCGGAGCGCTGGCGGTACGTGACCGGCGTCGTGGAAGCGGCGCGCTGCATGGAGGCTTCCGGCCTGCCGCTGACCTTTGTCGGCCATGTGCATCATCAGTCCTTGTACTACACTACCGGGAGCGGCATGGCCCAGGCTTTCACCCCGGTTCCCGGCGCGGCGATTCCGCTGACGCCGCGCCGCCGGTGGCTGGCCATCGCGGGTTCGGTGGGGCAGCCGCGCGACGGCAATCCCGCCGCCGCTTACGCGCTTCACGACCAGCAACGCGATACGCTCACCTTTTTCCGGGTACCTTACGATTATTCGAGCGCCGCCCGCAAAATCCGCGCCGCAGGCTTGCCGGAACGGCTGGCGCAAAGGCTGGAGACTGGACATTGATGGGCGCCTCTAAAAATTCAGAGTTCGCCCAAATGCAAGGCGCGGAAAAAATTTCGCAGCGCAGCCTATGGTTGATATGTAAGCAAGAAATTTTTTCCGCAACGCAGCAGTTGGGATGAAATCTGGATTTTTAGAGGTGCCCTGATGCAGGACTTGACTAATTTGCACGTGAACAGCGAGGTCGACGGCTTTCGCGTAAGAGAGAAAGTCTACGCCGGCGGGATGGCGGTGCTTTACCGCGTGGAGCGCGAGGGCGGCGAATTCCCCATGCTGATGAAAGTGCCCCGGCTGGAATTCGGCAGCCACCCCGGCTGTTACGTCGGCTTCGAGGTCGAGCAGATGATCCTGGAAGTGCTGACCGGCCCCCATGTTCCGCGCTGGGTCGCCAAGGGAAGCATGGACGAGGCGCCTTACCTGGTGATGGAATATATCGAGGGCGAATCGCTGCACAGTTGTCTCGCCCGCGCGCCGCTGCCGGCCGATGAGGCGGCGCGTCTGGGCGCGGCGCTGGCGACGGCGGTGCACGATCTGCACCGGCAGGAGGTGATCCACCTCGACCTCAAGCCCGCCAACGTGCTTTACCGGCCGGAAGGCGAGGCGGTGCTGATTGATTTCGGGCTGGCGCGGCATGCCCATTTTCCCGACCTGGTGGAGGAGGAATTCCACAAGCCGGTGGGCAGCTCCGCCTATATCTCGCCGGAGCAGGTGATAGGCAGCCGTTGCGATCCCCGCAGCGACCTGTTTGCCATCGGGGTGATACTTTATCAACTGTGCACCGGGCGGCTGCCTTTCGGCGAGCCTACCAGCCTGAGCGGATTCCGTCGCCGGCTTTACCTGGACCCGCCGCCGCCGCGCCAACTGGTGCCGGATTTGCCGGCATGGATGCAGGAAATCATCCTGCATTGCCTGGAAGTCGACGCTGAGCAGCGCTACAACACGGCGGCCCAGGTCGCTTTCGACCTGACCCATCCCGGCCATGTGCCCCTCACCGAGCGTGCCGGGCGCCTCAAGCGCGCCGGGCTGCCCACTGTCCTGCGCCGCTGGTGGCGGTCCTTGTGGCTGGAGCCGGCGGTGTGCGCCGTGCCCACCGCTCATCTGGCCCAAGCGCCGCAGATTCTGGTGGCGCTCGATTTCGGGCATGGCCAGGCAGCATTGCTGCAGGCCATGCAGGTAGCGGTGCGCCGGGCGGTCGCCGCGGAGCCTCATTGCCGGGTGATGTGCGTGACGGTGCTGGAGCCCGACCTCTCCACCCAGCAGGAGTCGGGTCAAGAGCTTGCCGACAGTCAATACACCCAGCGGCTGGTGGAGTTACGCCACTGGGCCGCTCCCCTCCAGCTTCCTTCGGACAGGGTGCGTTTCCACGTGCTGGAGGGCGCTCACGCCGCAGCCGCGCTGGTGCAATATGCGCGCCAGAATCAGGTGGACCAGATCATCCTGGGCGCGCGCAGCAGTTCGGCCCTGCGCAGGGTGCTCGGCAGCGTATCCACCCGGGTAGTGGCGGAGGCGCCCTGCACGGTCACCGTGGTGCGCGTGCCGCGCAGCCCGGCATAGCGGGTAGATAAGTCCTGTTTGATTTCAATGAAATAGGTGCTAACCGACCTGCTTTAGCAGGTAGTAGTTTTGGACCATTGACGCACAAAATAGTTGGCCTATATTTGGCATTCAGGCTCCGGATCGCAATAACGACAAAAAATTCGGTGCCCATAATAACTATCACAGAAGAGGAGACACACACCATGAAACTGATGCAAAAATTTTCCCTTTATCTTGGTCTTTGTTTGTTCGCTGCCGGTGCTTTGGCGGCAGCTCCCGGCGAAACTCCTGAAGCTGCGCCGGCCGGCGTGAAACTGGTGGATGCGAAGGCGGTGCAGGATCTCCAGGCGAAGGGCGCGATCATCGTCGATACGCGCAAGGCTGCGGAGTTCGGCGAAGGCAGCATCAAGGGCGCGATCTCGGTGCCCTACGATCCGGAGAAAAGCGCCAAGGACGTCAACTTCGACGCCAGCCAGGACAAGTTCGACATGAGCAAGCTGGCGGATAAAAACGCCAATATCGTCGTGTTCTGCAACGCCGGTTCCTGCTGGAAATCCTACAAGGCCGCGGTCGTGTTGGCCAAAAACGGGTACAAGAACGTCCACTGGTACCGCAATGGTTTCCCCGACTGGAAGGCGCGCAAGCTCCCCATCGAATAACCCCCCGCCTGAAACCGAAAATAGCGGCTCCCGGCAGGGAGTCTCTATTCATTGAAAAAAAACGGGCAAACTATCTCTCGGGAGGGGAATACAAATGGTCTATACAATGAAGTCACCCGCCCTGCTCATCATCGGCATGCTGATGCTGATCTGGGGAGGGTTCAACAATTCTGGCGTTGTTGACGGCATGCAGTCCTATCTGCAAAAGAGTGCCTACAGCGACCACACAAAAGTCAAGGAAAAGTTCGACGCGGAAATGCGCGTGGCCACGGAAATGGCCGCCGCGGAGGGCAAGCCCGCGCCGGAGATGAAGATGCCAAAGTCGAAGTTTGACGAGGCAAAAGCCAAACAGGCGCAGTTGTCGTTTATTTTCGGCGGCGCCTTTGTCCTGATCGGCCTGTTCTCGCTGGCCTGGAAACCCAAGCAAGGCAACCTCGACTACTACGTTTCGGTGGTGCCGGGCATCGCCTTCATTCTGCTCATCGCCTTTATCGTGAGATGGGGGCTGGATCCCGTCTTCGCCAACTGGGGCAAGGCGGTTAAAGATGCGGGCATCCTGACCTGGGACTTCGCCAAGATCTTAAACCTGAACTATGTGGTGCTGGGTATCGTCATCGGCATTCTCGTCGTCAATGTGTTCAAGATCCCGGCATGGGCCGCCAACGGCGTGCGCACCGCGCGCTTCTTCCTCAAGACCGGCGTGATCCTGCTCGGCACGCTTTACAGCGCGGCGGAACTGGCCCAATTGGGCGGGCTTTCCGTGGTCATGATCGGCATCTTCGTACTGGGCTCGGTAGGCATAGTGCTTTTCATGGGCAAGCGCATGGGGACGCCTAATTCCATGACGGCGGTGCTGTCGGCGGGCATGGGCGTATGCGGGGTGTCCGCCACCGTGGCGGCCTCCCCCGTGGTCAAGGCCAAGGCCGAGGAGATTGCCTACACCATCGGCACCATCCTGATCTGGGGCGTGGGCTGCATGTTCCTGTTCCCCACCGTCGGGCATATCCTCGGCATGGGTCCGGTGCAGTTCGGCGCCTGGGCCGGCACCGGCATCCTGAACTCGGCGCAGGTCGCTGGCGCAGCCCTGGCGTTCGATCCGCACGGCATCGAAACGCTCAAGGTGGCGGAGATTTTCAACATCACCCGGGTGTTGTTCCTGCCCATCATCGTGCTCTGGCTGGCCGCCTGGTTCGTCAAGCACGAGGAAGGCGCGGAGAAGGTCAATCTTGCCCAGGTGGTGGTGGCCAAGTTTCCGGTCTTCGTGCTGGGCTTCATCGCCATGTTCGCCCTGAGTTCAGCCGGCACCTTCGCGCCTGCCGGACACTACCAGGGCAAGTACTTCAGCAGCGCGGAAGTCAAGGAAGACAAGCTGCTCAAGGGCAAGGAAACCCGCGCCCTTGAAGGTGAGTTGTCCAAGATGCGCAACCCGGCCGAGACCAAGGCGTTGCAGGACCTGATCGCCAACAAGAAGCTGTCGACCCGCGAGCAGAGCCAGACGCTGCGCTCGGTAGCCAAGATCGAGGGCCTGGATCCGCTGGCCAAGGGCGCGCTGGAAAAAGCGCACAAGGCAGCCACGCACGATTCCAAGACCATCAAGGCTTATCGCGACTGGATTGCCTGGCTGTTCGCTTTCGGCCTCATCGGCCTGGGCATGCAGATTACCGGCAAAGCGCTGAAGCAGGCGGGCGGTGCGCCGCTGATCATCGGGGGTGTGGTGGGTACGTTGAAAGCCGTCGGCTCCCTGGTCGTAGTGTTGATGTTCGTTAAAGAATTTGTTTGAGGAGAAAAACCATGTCAGCTCCAAAATTTGAACGCGGTACCAGCCTGTCGATTTTCGTAAGCGACCGGCGGGAGGACTTCAGCGCGCTGATCTTCGCATTCGCTATTGCATTCAGCGTCATGCTCATCGTCGGCTAAGGCAAATCAACCCAGCGCGGGCGTCCTGTGAGAACGGGGTTCCCGCGCATTTTTTTTGGTGCTCCATGTTAAATTCAAAAACACTATTGCTTGCGCATCACGGGACGGCGGGGGCCTTGCTGGCCGAGGCGCTGGCATTGGATATTGCTGTTCCCGGCCAAACCCTGATCGTGCATCTGCTGGTCGTGCCCGACTTTTGGGCGGGGATGCAGGGGGATGACTGGCTGAACAATGCTTCGACTCGGGACACCTTCGGCAGTTATGTGGAAGGGCTCCTGGAAAAGGATGTCGCGCAACAGTTGCGCGCACTTGAGGGACGCTGCGCGGAACGCGGGATTGCCTACAAATCCGTCATGCGCTATGGCGACCCGGCGGAGTGCCTGGTGGAGACGTCAGCGCAGGAAGGCGCTTCGATGGCGGTGATCGGCCCGCCTCGATCCAAGGGGACGCCCGGCTACCGTTCGCGCATGGATATGGAGAGACTGGCGCGCGGGCTGCAGGTGCCGCTGGTGGTGGCGGCGCGCGCTGCATCATGAGCGCAAGCGCTGCCATGGCCGGAAATTCCGTCTCGGTTGCTGCCAGCGATGAAGATGCCGCATGGGTCAGCGTGGAATTGCCGCTGCTGCCCGGCGAACTGTTCGCCTCTCTGCAGAATCTTGAACGCCTGTTCCGTCTCAATCCTTATCTCGAAATCGAATCCTGGCAGGAGGAAAACCCGGGGCAGCTTTATCTGGGCAAGCAGGTCCGCCTCGAGTCGGTGAATGAATTGAATGGCCTGCGGCAGAGCGCGACCCTGACCGTGACCGGACTGCAGCCGGGGGCATCGTTCACCCTGGACTACGTTGGCGGGCTGAAGCAGGCCACCGTTGTTTCAGTGCAGGAGCTTGCCTCCTCCTCCTCCCGGCTGGTGGTGAAGGACTGTTATCCGGCACAGATCGACGCGGCCGAGCGGGAAGCGCGCGTGGGCGAAGTGGACAGGAGCCTGGTACCGTGGGGTGCCGCCATCCGCGGTTATTTCCTTGGCCGCGTGCGGTGGGGATGGTTGCCTCCCTATAATTGGTACCGAGAGCGTTTCTGGCTTAAAATGCCACCTCGCCAGCGCCGCATCGCCCGCCTGCTTATCTGGACTACGGCGCTGGAATTTGTCGTTTTTCTGTTTGTGTTCGTTATTTACTGGTTGGAACTGGGCCGCGGCCATCTATGAAAAAACTCGTCATCGCCTCCAACAACCCCGGCAAACTGCGCGAAATCGGCGCCATTCTCGCACCACTGGATTTCGAGGTTTTCCCACAATCCGCCTTCAACATCCCCGAAGCGGAAGAGCCTTATTGCACCTTCATCGAGAACTGCCTGACCAAGGCGCGCCACGCCTCGGCCCATTCCGGCCTGCCCGCCCTGGCGGACGATTCGGGGATCTGCGTCGATGCGCTGAATGGTGCGCCAGGCGTTTATTCCGCCCGCTTCGCCGGCGAACCGAAATCGGACGAGCGCAACAACCAGAAGCTGATCGAGTCGCTGCAGGGCCATGTCAATCGCAAGGCGCATTACTATTGCGTGATCGTGCTGGTGCGTTGGCCGGAAGACCCGCAGCCTATCATCGCCGAAGGTGCGATGTACGGCGAGATCATCGATTTGCCGCGCGGCAGTGGAGGCTTCGGTTACGATCCTTATTTCCTCATCCCCGAACTGGGTCAGACCGGCGCGGAAATTCCGCTGGAACACAAGAACAAGATCAGTCACCGCGGCAAGGCGCTGGCCGAACTGGTTGAAAAACTGCGCGGCGATGCCCAATGAAAATGTAGGTTGGGCTGAGCGGCTTTATCGCGAAGCCCAACAACCCGCATCACCGCCCCCGCTTTCCCTCTACATCCACCTTCCCTGGTGTGTCAGGAAGTGCCCCTACTGCGACTTCAGCTCCTTCGAGTCGCGCGAGGGGGTGCCTGAGCAGGAATACGTTGCGGCACTGATCAGAGACCTGGAGGCAGCACTGCCGCTGATATGGGGGCGCAAGGTGGTGAGTATCTTCATGGGGGGCGGCACGCCCAGCCTGTTTTCGGCGCGGGCTATCGATACGCTGCTGACCCAGGTGCGCACCCTGCTGCCGGTCGAAGCTCACGCCGAAATCACCCTGGAGGCCAATCCCGGCACAGCGGAGGTGCAGAAGTTCGCCGATTTCCGTACCGCCGGGGTGAATCGTCTGTCGCTGGGCATCCAGAGCTTCAATCCGCGCCATCTGCAGGCGCTCGGCCGCATCCACGACGACCGCGAGGCACGGTTCGCAGTGGAGCTGGCGCTGCGCAATTTCGACAACGTCAATCTCGACCTGATGTACGCCCTGCCGGAGCAGGCCATGGATGAGGCGCTGGCCGACATTCGCGAGGCGGTGTCTTTCGGGCCGCAGCATATCTCGGCCTACCATCTCACTCTGGAACCCAATACGGTGTTTTACAACAAGCCGCCGTCGCTGCCGGATGACGATATGTCGGCGGCGATGCAGGAAGCCATCGAGGCGGAACTGGCCGGGGCCGGCTACGAACATTACGAGACTTCCGCGTTTGCAAAAAAGCATAGTCGCTGCCGGCACAACCTCAATTACTGGCTGTTCGGCGATTACCTGGGGATAGGGGCGGGGGCGCACGGCAAGCTTTCCTTCCATGACCGGGTTCAGCGCCAGGTGCGTTATCGCCAGCCGAAAACCTATATGGAACGGGCGCTGGCGGGAAACGCGCTGGAAGAGGAACGCAGCGTCTCTCCAGACGAACTGCCTTTCGAGTTCATGATGAACGCCCTGCGCCTGACCGAGGGCTTCCCGGTCAGTCTGTTCTCCGCCCGCACCGGACTGTCGCTGACCGTTGTCCTGCCCATGCTGGAAGAGGCGCAGCTGCGCGGCCTGATCGAACGCGACGCCCTGCACATTCGGCCGACCCTGCTTGGCCAGCGATTCCTGAACGAACTTCTCCAGCTATTCCTCGTGGAATAGCGCTGCAATTTTTTCAATACGGGCTAATTGGGCTACGTCCCCTATGACACTTTTGTTTATCTGCAATTAATTGTTGGATGGACGATTCCAAGATTCCCTTTCCTCTGAAATTTCTGCCGCCTCGATGTCTTGATCAAGATAGGTGATTTCACTTTCGATCCAGGTCACAACATTCCGATCAAAACCCTTACTCAACCATCCCCGGAACCGATCACGCTTCGTTCTCAAATGTTGGCTCCTGGGCCCGCGCCATCCCCCAGAGCCAAAATTTGTACTAATGCCACTAGGAACCCCATCGACATCCTGATAGCTGACGAGCAGGGCTCTTGTCAACGCACCGCCAAACTCATCATTTAACGAGTTTGGCGCGCAATGGGCAATCATGGCGGCACGGCCTTCAGGATTTTGTGCTATCCAATCAAGAACCGTCTGTAGAGGAAATTCGGCAATTGGTGGCACCAAGTTTTTCTCACCGAAACCGCCTATCCCACCTTTCAACCAGTTTATTAGCTCGCCTCGCCACTTGGGAGCGACACTTAGCAAGTGCACGGCAACAATCTTCCATGCCTCGGCTGGGTTGTTATGGCACAGCGCTTGCGCGAATGGTGCCACGTCATGGTCGTAGCTCAGACGATAATTGCTGCCCATTTGTTGAAGAAGCACATCGAGCAATGGCATTGCCTTTGTTGGATCGTATGCCACCAGTTTTTCGCAGACTCTATGCCAATGGTAAGCGTGCATAGTGTCCAGCCGTTCTTCAAAATGGCTTGGTGCCATAACGACCCTGAATACAAAGTCTGAGTCCACGGGCCAGTCTTCCATCGTCAGAACTTGATCCAGCAGGTCAACCAGAACGTAAGCTGAAATTTGATCCTCACGGTTAGAGAGCAATGTCAGAAGACGGACTAAAACGTCTTGAGAAATTGCCTGCCAACTCTTTCCGTAACAGAGACTTTGAAAATAACCGGGCTCTACCCAACCAGCTTCAAACGTATCTAAGCATGCACTCAACACTTGATTATCAAAGCCCGATCGGCGGACTAGATCCTTGAAGAACGCGCCGCCCACGTAGTGTTTGTACAATTTCTTGGAACCTCGACCAGGTAATTGCCGGATCAGCTTGTGCCACGAGTCCCGCTATGTACCTTGCTTCGCTTCCCACTGGGTCTTCGAAGCCGAAGCGAGAGAATAAGGCAATGTGCCTCATTATCCTTGCCACCTGACGAGCTTCATCGCTCTGATGCTGCGCATACCCAAAGAGGAACCGTTCCCAGATCGGCACCGTCGCTGGTGACCTGAGGATGTCATCAGGGTTTGCGGCCAGATTCTCGCCTACTGCCTGCGTTACACGAGGAGAACCCTCGCATACAGCCACCCAACGATCAAGTTCTGCGCGCTCTCCTACGTGGCGTGCCAAAATTTCCCGGACGGTTTGATCTGGAAGGCGGGGAGCAGAAATGCGCTCAATCTCGGAATCCCTACTCCGATCTGGGGCATGATCAATACTGATCAGCTTCAATGCCCCACTACGATTCTTGAGGTGCCCCCAAATCTCCGACATTTCACGTTCGGAAAGCTCGTCAAGGACTAACACAAGCGGGAATTGTGAATCGGCGCGCAGGAGCTCCCGGAACAATTGGGTACGCGCAAATCGTTCACCATGATCGACATAGAGAGTGATCGAAGATATATCTTCCGCGCTGACCGCTTCCAGCACCAGACGAGTTTTTCCGATGCCTGGTTCACCCAATATCCGTAGGTGTTTAGCATCTCCCCTCAATTTTTCTCGAATCTGCTCAACAAGTTTCGCTTGGTCTTCAGATAGAACAAGTTCATTGCTCATGTGAGCATGTTTCGACCACTCGGACACAGATAGAAAATCTTCGTTGCTGCCTCCCGTGATCGCGAGGCGCAATGAGGGATAGCGCTCAACATATGCTGAAATCTGGCTTTGTCCGAAGACTTCGATGTGAGCGCCCATGCCTAAGAAGCCGAAGTCCGCAAACAATGCAGCGATTTGTTCTTTACTGTCGTTCCGTTGTTCCGGGGTTAGGTCAAGCCCGAAGCAAACCAGGAAATAATGGCCCCCAGCCTCAAGAGTCCGTCTGACTTCGGATGTCAACTCATTCGCATGAGAAAGCAGTTCGCTTTTTAGCGTGCTTTGCTGCCACGGTTTGAATGTCGTGCCTGTCTTGAGTTGAAATCCAGTTCTTCCATAGCGGATAAATGAGTCTTCTGGCAAAGGACAATTTGATTCGACTTGGGCATCAATACCGCCATCAGAAACGTAAAGATTCGCTGAGATGGTGACCGCATCTGGTCGCAGGCCGACATATCTTGCCTCGCAAAGAAGTAATTCACGGAACCTTGCTATGGCAGCTTCAGCGCCAGGGTTTCCAAGCAATTTGGGATCGAAAGGGCCGATGATGCTCATATTGCATGAACCAATAGCAGGGGAGACATCAGGTTCTCTTGATCAAAGGGCGGCAGAAGGCGGAACCGTCCGCAACGACTCGAAACGTTTGTGCACTTCATCCAATAATGTTCGAGTTGGTAGAGGGCTAGATGTGGCATCGTAATAAATAAAGGGTGTAGCTTGATTGGGCCGCAACACACTGAAACCCAGCACCATACAAGGGTGGTGTGGTGATGGCAGGATGGTCGTCCGATCTCATGTCGATGTTTCCGGTGAGATCAACATGACGCTGGGGAAATAGGACGTATAACGTCGTGTATCCCGAGTCAGAACCGCATTGCCCGACACGGCTGCGTGCGCCCCAATGAAAAAATCACCGAGGACATTGCTTTTGCTACCCCCTTGCCGGCGGTAGCGCACAAACGCCTTGCCGGCGAGAAACAGGGCCGGGCGTGGAATTTCGATCATGACCAAACCCAGTTGGTCGAGAGTCTGATCCAGTGCTTCCACTGTAGAGAACGTCAGCGATAGCTCGGAGTAGATGATGGGATTGATTGCCAGTCGATGAATTTTGGATTGAGCGCGCAATTGATTGATCGACCAATCGGCCCATGTCGGATCGTCCTCCAGAACGTCGACCAGTACATTGGTATCGACCAGCAGCATCAGTCCTCGCCGCGTAGCAGTGCCATCAGATCGTCGGTCCGCCATTTTACGTCGGCCTTGCCGCGGGCGGCTTCGAAACGATCTGGCTTACGGCTTGGGCGAGCGTTTACCTTGTGGAGCACTACGTCGCCATCGCGATTGACGGCGAAGTCCACTGCGCTTCCTGGTGTCAGATGCAGCGCATCTCGAATTTGCTTGGGGATGGTTACTTGGCCCTTGCTGGTGAGTGTTGTCGACACGGCAAGATTCCTTTTGTATTACTAAGTTTTTTATTGTAATACTCAGAAGAAATAACGGCAACAACGATAAAGCGTAGGGAAGTGCCAATACACCGATATTGCCGGTTAGTTCAGCTGGAATAGCGCTGCAATCTTTTCTTTGTCGGGTTCCCGCACCACGCCCTTCTCGGTGATCAGCGCCGTTACCAGTTCTGCCGGGGTAACGTCGAAGGCCGGGTTGCGCACCTTGACGCCTTGCGCCGCCCACTGGCAGTCGCGGAAGCCTGTCACCTCCTCCGGAGCCCGCTCCTCGATCGGGATTTCTGCTCCCGATGCGATGTTCAAATCGATGGTGGAGAGCGGGCAGGCGACGTAAAACGGGATGCTGTGGCGGCGCGCCAGCACCGCCACCATGTAGGTGCCGATCTTGTTGGCCACGTCGCCGTTGGCCGCCACCCGGTCTGTGCCGACGATCACCGCGTCGACCTCGCCGCGTGCCATCAGGTGGCCGGCCATGTTGTCGGTGATCAGGGTCACCGGGATCTTCTCCTGCACCATCTCCCAGGCGGTGAGGCGTGCGCCTTGCAGGAACGGGCGGGTTTCGTCGGCGATGACCGAGATCTTTTTGCCGGCCTGCGCTGCCGAGCGGATCACTCCCAGGGCCGTGCCCCAGCCCGCCGTGGCCAGGGCTCCGGCATTGCAGTGGGTAAGCACGCGCGCGCCGTCGGCAAGCAGCGCTGCGCCCGCTGCGCCCATGGCGCGGTTGATGCGGATGTCCTCGGCATGGATTTCATGGGCCTCGTCCAGTAAACGCTCGGCCACGACCGCCGGTGCGGCTGCGCCCATGCCCTGCCACACCTGGCGCATGCGTTGCAGCGCCCAGAACAGGTTGACCGCCGTGGGGCGGCTCTGTGCCAGGCTGGCAAAACCTTTTTCCATCCCGCTGCGGAACACTTCCGGGGCGGTTTCCTTCAGTCGCAGCGCTTCCAGCGCCACGCCGTAGGCGGCGGCACAACCGATCGCCGGTGCGCCGCGCACCACCATGGCGCGGATGCCGTGGGCGACGCTGGCGGCGGAATCGTAGGAGAGATACTCGAAGCGCGCCGGCAACACGCGCTGGTCGATCATCTCCAGGCGGTTGTCTTGCCAGCGCAGGGTTTCGATATTCATGCGGGTTTCCTTACAGGTGAAAGTTCAAGTAACGGCTCACAGGCTGCTGCCAATATCGGGTTGTCGGCGATGAGCAGGTCAATGCCGCCGAAGCGGCGTACCGACTGCTCCAGCGCGGCTTCCATTTCGGTGGGATCGTCCGGGCTGCAGCACAGGCCGAGATATTCCGGCTGGGGGTGGAGTACTTTGACGGCCGGGTCGTTATCCAGCCCGATCACCGCTGCGCCCTGGGCAAGTAACGCCGCCACTTCGCTCTGACGAGCCAAGGCATCGGCAACCAGCACCACTTGCCCGGCGAGGGGATGGCTACGACGAACTTTTTCTTCGAAGCCGCCATATTCGATCTCGGCGGCGAGCACTTCACGCGGCGGCAGGGACGCATAAGCCTCCAGCGCTTCGGCGCGCGACTGGATTTTCATGCTGTGGCGGTAAATCTCGGCTGCCGCGTCGGCGTAGAAGGCCGTGATGCCGGCAGAAATCAGCCCCCATTCCGGGTCGAGCACGATACGCGGCGCGGCATCGGGCAGGCGTTCTGCCTGCTCGGGCGCGTTTTCCGCCAGATAGCGGCGGTAGGCTGCGGTGAAGGCCTCTATGTCGCGGCCCAACATCGGCACGCGTTTGGTGAACACCGCGTGCTGCGGAGTGGCAGGGCCGCGCTGGGAGAGAGATTCCAGGTCGGGGCGGCGGGCGAAAGCCAGGCTCATCAGGTCGGATGAAAGCGTCATTACCAGGGGGAAGCCGGCGGCGTGCGAGATATCGCGGCGCAGGGCGGCGATGGCCAGCATGTCCTGACTACTGGCGGGCTGCGTGGGTGGAAACCTTATTAGTGGAATGTCCCAGGCACCGCAGCTTTTCAGATAGTCCTCGGCGCGAGTGACCAGGGCTATCATGCGCTCGTAGGACTCGCGTGCACTGGCGCCGAAGGCGAAGATGCCGTGATGCATCAGCACCATGCCGATGGTGCTGGCGGTGGCTTCGCGGCGGAAGACATCGTGGCAGGCTTTCGCCAATTCGAAGCCGGAATGATGGTAGGGCACGATCACCACGGCATCGCCGAAAGCTGCTCGAATATGACGCTCGCCGTGGTCGGTGTTCGCCACTGCCAGTACCGCGTCGGCATGGGTGTGCTCCACCCACTTGAAGGGCAATATGGCGTGGAGGACGGTTTCTATCGAGGGGTGCGGTGACTTCGGGTTGGTCAGGGCGGCTCGGAATTGCGCGCCCATTTCCGCGTTGCTCATGGCATCGCGTTCGATCAGCGGCCGCACCGCTGCCAGCCGTACCGGAGCAAAATCATTTTCCGTGACGTGGGCGAGATCGGCGCCCGAGCCCTTGACGTAAAGGATGTCCTCGCCGTTTTCCTGCAGTTTGACTGAAGTGTTGCCGCCGCCATACATCACCAGCGCCTTCTCGCCGCCGAGCAAGCGCGAGGTGTAAGCGCGCAGGGCGAGCTCGTTTTGGAAGTGTCCGGCTTCCTCGTTATTCCACAGGCTTTTCATTGGGGTGCGCAGGGTAGTGAAGGCTTTCGCAGCATCTTAAACAAAATTGTTGCATTCGTAAAAAATACCAGTTTATAATCAACCGAACACATGATCGTATGATCATATGTAGATCGGTCAACCCAAGGCCGGCAGTTGGTAAACCCGATAAATCGACAGGAGATATAAATGCGATACAACAAATTGAAAGCCGGAATCGTGCTGTTGGCCTGTGCCGCGGCATCTTTACCCGCTGTGGCCGAACAGGCGGCGGGCAACGGAATGTCGCCGGAGATGCAGGCGCAGATGGCCAAAATGCCGCCGGAGATACGGCAGATGATGATGAGCTACACCCCTGAATTAAGGCAAAAAATCATGGGGCTTTCCCCCGATATTCGGGCCACCATGAACAAGCTGCACGCCCAGCACACGCGCAAGAGCAACCAGCTGACCCTGCGCCAGGTGATGCAGGAAATCCTGTCGGAGTATCAGGGCATCGCCGCCGCGCTGGCGACCGACAACGCCGAACAGGCGGCCGACAGCGCGCGCCGCCTGGCCAATCACCGCATCCCGAAAGGCGGCTTGCTGCCTTATTTTCCGCTGGACAAGATGAACAGCACGGACATGGCTGTGTTGCCGGCAATGAACGATGCGGTCGAGGGTAGTGCGCTCAGGCTGGCCGAGGCGGCCGAAAAGGGCGACATGGCCATGGCGGCGACGCACATGAGCGACATCATGAGCGGTTGCGTGGCCTGCCATCAAAAATTTCGCGGCGTACCTGGAGTGAGTTCGCAGCTGATGACTCCGGTTGCAGCGAAAGCGAAGTAAACATTATAAAAATTTGGAGGAGGATACATGATGAATAGAAAATATCTTGCAGCAGGCGCCATGGGAGCGACATTGTTAGGGTTTGGCCAGGCCGCGCTGGCCACCAACGGCGACCAGTTGTTTGGTGTAACTGCAATACAGAGGAGCATGGCCGGTGCGGTAGTGGCAGCGCCGCCTGATTCGGCGACAGTGATGACCAACCCGGCCGGCCTGGCGGAACTGGGCATGAAGGAGGTGCGATTCGATTTGGGATTCGGGGTTCTGAATCCGACGCGCAAGGTCAATAGCAGTGAAAGCGATTTGAACTATTACCTGATCCCTGCCGGTGCAGTGGGGTTCAACGTCAACGACAGGCTATACCTCGGCATGGGAATGGGCGGACTGTCCGGGATGGGGGTGGATTTCTCCGATGTCGCACCTGCTGCTGGCAACCAGGCATTTGTGACCACTAAGCAGTTCTACAAGATCGCACCGGGCTTCGGCTACAAGGTCAGTGACAAGCTTTCCGTCGGCGCTGCGCTCAACATCGACTACCAGAGCCTGGCGATGCACAATGGACTGATTGGAGCGGCGGGTCTTTCATTGCCCCAAAACCAAGTCTATGGCTACGGCATGACAGCCGGCCTGATCTACCATGTGAACGACAAAGTCCAGATTGGCGCATCCTGGGTCAGCAAGCAAAACATGGGCGAGTTCAAGTGGAACACGAACTCGGGGGAATACCGTATGACCATGGATGGGCCACAGCAATTCGCCTTGGGCGTAGCATTCAAGCCGTCTCCAGGGCTTCTGGTCGAGGCGGACGTCAAACGCATCCAGTTCAGCGAGGTGCTGGGATCGGTTCCGCTGATCCATGCCGCTGGCACCCCGGGACCGACAAGTCTGGATTTCGGCTGGGATGATCAGACTGTTTACATGATTGGCGTGCAGAAGGAAATCGATCCAAAAACCACGCTGCGCTTTGGATTCAACTACGGTAAATCACCTATCGGGCCGGAGGATGTGAAGTCGAATATCGGCTCCCTGGCCGTCACCGAGAAGCATTTTACGCTCGGCCTGACCCGGCAGATAAGCCAGAAGGTGTCCGGCACTCTGTCCTACGTCCGCGCTTTCCACAACGAAGTAACCTCGACAGATGGCACAACCAAGATCGAGCTTGAGCAGAACGTCGCCAATATGCAGCTCAGCTACGCATTTTAAGAAAGGGAGCAATCATGACCGTTGATAAAATAGTACATTTGATGGCCGGCAGCATGGTGCTGCTCAGCGTTGCGCTGAGCCATTTCGTCGATCCCGCCTGGATCTGGCTGACCGTGTTCGTGGGCGCCAACCTGGCGCAGAGCGGCCTGACCAACTTCTGCCCGCTCGCCTTCACGCTGAAAAAGGCCGGCGTACCGGAAGGCGAATGCTGTTCCAAGTAACACGACGCCCCCTCGCGTGTGTGTTTTTAGCGGCCTTCTGGCCGCTTTTTTTTGATATTGTGCGATCAGCCTGAAATCGAAGCGAATAAAGGGGATTAATGGCTATAATTACGGAAAATGAAACCCGAAAACCACAGCCACTGATGGCTGAGCCAAAACGTAAACGCAAATCTGCCGAAGCCCGGCGCAACGACATCGTCGAGGCGGCGATGGAGATCATTCGCCATGAAGGCGTGGCGAAGCTGACTACACGCGCGCTTTCCAAGGCGGTGGGAATCGCTCAGCCGACGTTGTTCCTGCATTTCGGTGATAAGAGCCACGTGCTGGTGGCGCTGGTGGATGCCGTCCAGAACCGGCTACAGCAGGGTATAGGCCAGCTCGGGCTGGACAAGCTGACGCCGATCGAACGCTTGCGTGCGGTGATTCGTTTTCACCTCAATTTTATTCAGAGCCAGCCGGGCATCCCGCGCCTGCTTTTTTCCGAAGAGCTGCAGTCTGGCGATCCGGTGTTCCGCGAGCGCATGAACCAGCTGGTGATGTCCTTCCTGCAATTCCTCTCCGGCCAGATCAAGGCGGCGCAGGCGGCGGGAGAAATGCGCACCGATATCAACCCGGAGCAAAGCGCCTGTCTGCTGATCTCCTCCGTGCAGGGGCTGGCATTCCGCTGGATACTTTCCAATGACCGTTTCGTGCTTTCAGAACAGGCTGACGCCGTAATCACCGCCCTGCTGGAAGGCTGGATACCCAGGAGCCTGTCGGACTCATGATGAATCGGCTGCAAATCCGCCTAGGCGGTCCATATTCCGCCGCTTTTTTGGTCAATAGAATGACTATTGACCTGCAAAACCGGCAAAATCTGTCCTTGCCCAGCCGAATTCTCGCTTCGATCCCCATAAGCCCGACAGGCTCCTAGACAGAAAAATTGAGGAGGCACCATGGCTGACTGTTGCGACCACGATCATCCCGCACCGACCCCAGGCGGTTTGGGAATTCCGCGCGTCGGCCAGTTCGATGCCGCCGCATTCGAGCGGGCGATTACCGACTTGCTGCGTGCCTGTGGCGTCTCGCCGGACAGCACACACACCGGCAGGACCGCACGGCGCGTGCGCGAGCTATGGGAAAAGCGTCTGCTCGGCGGCTACGACATGGATCCCGCCGAAGTGCTGGGAGAAGGCTTCTCCGATCCGCGCGAGGACATGGTGGTGATACGCGGCATCGCGGTGCACGGCGTCTGCCCGCACCACCTCGTGCCGTTTCGCGGCATCGCCCACGTTGCCTACATCCCCGGCGGCCGTCTCCACGGCTTCGGCCGTATCGCGCGGCTGGTGGATGCGATCGGCCACCGCTTCACCTACCAGGAGTGGATGACGCGCGATGTCGCAGAAGCGCTGGTCACGCACGGCAAGGCCAAGGGCGCCGCCTGCGTGATCGAGGCGGAGCAGCTTTGCCTGCTGCTGGGCGAGGACCGGCGCGGTGACGAGCGGGTCTATACTCAGGCTTTCGCCGGTTGTTTCAGCGACAGCGAACAGTTCAGGCAGGAATTCCTGCGCGCCATCAGCGGCAGGATGCCATAGAATCCATTGCAATGGCGCCGTGTCTGCAAACGCCCGGCTGGGCGGGGCAGTATCGGTATGGTGGAATCAGAGTACGCCGCACAAGGCAGAGCGGCGAGAAAGCGGGAGAATGTTGGAACTGAACCAGCCCGTAACAGGGGCACGGCGGACAAAAGCCGTCTGTGAGGAACAGCACCCCATGATGGAAGCGGCTGATCTGGTGGTCGCCTATCTGGAACAGATCGGCGTCGAGCATGTCTTTGGCGTGCCCGGAGGCGCCATCGAGCCGCTTTACAATGCGCTCGCGCGTAGCGCCCGGCGCGGCGGACCGCGCCCGGTCGTGGCTCGCCATGAAACCGGGGCCGCTTTCATGGCCGATGGCTATGCCCGTGAAACGGGCCGGATCGGCGTGTGCTGCGCCACTTCCGGCCCGGGGTCCACCAATCTCATCACCGGCGTGGCCTGTGCTTATGAAAACGAAATCCCGCTGCTGGTCATCAGCGGCCAGCCATCGTTGCTCTTGCTGGGCAGGGGGGCGATGCAGGAATCAGCCGGCACCGGCACCGGCATTGACACGGTTGCTATGTTTCGCAGTTGCACACGCTACAGCGCACTGGTGTCCCATCCCGATCAGCTGGAAAGACAGCTGGCCAGCGCGCTGCTGCTCGCGCACCAGCCCACGCCCGGCCCGGTCCATTTGAGCATCCCGGTTGACGTGCTGCGCAGTCCGACCGGGCACAAGCCGGCTTACGATCTGGCGTCCCTGCTGCTGCCGCCATCCCTGGTCGACGATGCGGCAGTCAAGACGCTGCATGGTCAACTTGAACAGGCACGCCGCGTGGTGGTGCTGATCGGCAGCGGTTGCGGCGAGGCAATCGACGTCATTCTCGAGCTGGCGGAAAAAATCGGTGCGGTTTTCGTCACCACTCCCGACGCCAAGGGCTTTGTCAGCCCTCATCATCCCTTGTACCGCGGCGTGTTCGGGTTCGCCGGCCACCGATCGGCCGATGCGGCGATGAACGATCGCGCCGACCTGATCCTTGCAGTCGGTTCAGATCTGGGTGAGTTTACCAGCAACGGCTGGTGCGAATCGGTGCTGAACAGCCGGCTGGTGCATATCGAATCCTGCGAGGCGCACCTGCTGCGTTCCCCCATGGCGCGACTGCATGTGCGCGGCCGTATCCGTCTGGTATTCGAGCGGCTGCTGGACCTGATGCGCCAGGACGGAGGGAGGGAGCTTGCCGCTGCGGCGCGGCAGCCCGCGCAAGCCCCGGTGGACGATCCCGACAGGCGGGTGTCGGGATCGTCCATCAAGCCCCAGCGACTGATGCATGAACTCGGCAGACGCTGCCCTCCCAATACACGTTTTCTGGCCGATACCGGCAATAGCATCGCGTGGGCGATCCATCACCTGGATCTGCACGATTGCCATCCCAGCAAGGGGGGCTGGCTGCGCGTCACCATGAATTTCGCCCCCATGGGCTGGGCCATCGGCGGCGCGGTCGGAACTGCGCTGGCCGCTCCGAAATCCCCGGTAGTGTGTCTGACCGGAGACGGCAGCCTGCTCATGAATGGACAGGAGATGACCGTGGCGCTGACCGAGAAGCTCACCGTGGTATTCGTGATCCTCAACGACGCGGCACTGGGCATGGTGAAGCATGGTCAGCGCCTGGCCGGTGCGGAGCGGGTCGGGGTCGATCTGCCGACTGTGGATTTCCGGCTGCTGGCCGAATCCATGGGCATTCCGGGCCATGTGATCCGCACCGCAGAGGACTTCGAAAGCCTTGACCTGGACGCGATTCTGCACCATCCCGGCCCGACCTTGCTCGACGTGCGCGTCGATCGCGAGGAAGTTCCGCCGATGGGACTGCGCATCAAAATTTTGGGGGCGGTGGGATGAGCGCGGAAACCATACGCACCCGCATCTGGCAGGAAGAACCCGAGCCCGACAATGCCTTCGCGGCAGCGTCCTGTCATTGCCACGGCTACGATGTTTACGGCGACCTGCTGGCCAATGCAAGCTGGATCGAGTACCTGTTCCTGCTGTTTCGCGGCGAGGCGCCGTCACCGCAGCAGGCCAGACTGCTGGAGGGTTTGGCCATGGCGCTGGCGAATCCGGGGCCGCGGGATGCGGCGGTACATGCCGCGATGTGCGGCGGCGTCGGCGGTTCCACCTCGGCATCCTGTTTGATGGCGGCGCTGGCGGTGGGCGCGGGCGTATCCGGCGGCGCGCGGGAAGTGCGGCTCGCCATGGAAGACTGGCTGGCACGCGGCACCGATGCGGCCCTCTGGCAGGCAGGTCTGGCCGCAAAGCCGGTGGATGATCCGGCGGATGTCTGGCCCGCGCCCGGTCATCCGCCCGGTTTCGACCCCCACGGCGTGTATTGTCCCGGGCCGGTGCTGCAAACTCTGGCGCACCTCGCCGATGCGAGTTCCGGGCCGTCCCTTCCCTGGCTGCAAGCCCACCGGCCGCTGCTGGAATCTGCAGCCGGTCTGCCGCTGGCGATGACCGGCGTTGCAGCGGCGGCGTTCTGCGATCTGCGCTGCACAGCGGCGCAGGGAGAAATGCTGCATTTGCTGCTGCGGCTGCCGGGCGCCGCGGCGCATGCCCTGGAACAAAAGGATTACGGCCACAAGAATTTTCCGTTTTTCCGCGCCGAACTGGAAAACGACCCCGGCCCCGCCCAGAACGCTGGGAATCTTGCGGAGGGAGGGGCGTGAAGGGGCCGCAACTGTTGGAGCAGCATGTCGGGCGGCTCGCCACCCGCATGGGAGCGGTTTTTCCGGGCGAACGCGCGGTATTCCGTGGCCATGACCTGCATGCATCGCTCAAGGACCTGGACTGGCTGGAACTCTACCTGTTCGGCATCACCGGCCGCCGCTACACGCCGCAACAGATGAAAGTGCTGCATGCTCTGTGGAGTTATACCAGCTACCCCGATGCGCGCCTGTGGAACAACCGCGTGGCGGCGCTGGCGGGCACGGTGCGCAGCACCGGCACTCTCGGCATCACCGCCGCGCTCGCTGTTTCCGAGGCGCAGATTTACGGTGGTGGCGTGGTTCTGCGCGCCATCGAGTTCCTGATCCGGGCCAAGACCCACGTCGATGCGGGCGAAGACCTGGCTGATCTGGTGCGTGCAGAACTTAAGCGGCAGAGGGGCATCGCCGGCTACGGGCGGCCGATTACTTCCGGGGACGAGCGCATCGCCCCGATGATGGCGCTGGTACGCGAAACAGGCCTGGACGGCGGACCGCATCTCAGGCTTGCGTTCGAGGTGGAAAAAATTCTGCTCGCCGGCCGCTGGCGATTGCGCATGAATTATGCCGCGCTGACCGCGGCGCTGGCGGCTGATTTCGGCCTGTCGCCGCGGGAATTTTATCTATTCATGATCCCTGTCTTCCTCGCCGGCATGCCGCCTTGCTACCTGGATGCGGTGGAAAAACCGGCAGGCTTGTTGTTTCCGCTGCCTTGCCGGGTTATGCTTTACGAGGGTGTTTCCCACCGCCAGTGGCAGCGGGTGTTGTAGGTCGGTCTTCAGACCGACACGTCGGGCTAAAGCCCGACCTACAAGGTTGAGGCGAGCATAAAAAAAGAAGAAGAGTCGGCGCGCATTCCGGCGCCAGGGGGTGTCATGAAGAGAGCGATTGTGCGGTTAGTGGCCGCGGCACTGGCCGTCGCGTGGGCCGGCGCCTATGCCGGCCAGGGGGGCGAGGAAGAGGATCTGGCGCTGGCCTACGGCGACAAATCCTTCATCACCATCGCCAGCGGTGTCCGGCAGCCCATCGCGCGGGCACCGTCGGTCGCCACCGTGGTCACCGCGGAAGACATCGCAGCCATCGGCGCAGCCGATCTGGACGAAGTGCTGGAAACCGTGCCCGGCCTGCATGTGGCGCGCTCCCCCATCAACTACAACCCTGTCTATACCATCCGAGGCATCCACACCCAGTACAACCCTCAGGTGCTGATGCTGGTGAACGGCATCCCCATCACCGGCGTGTACACCGGCGACCGCTCCATAATCTGGGGCGGCATGCCGGTGGAGAACATCGCGCGCATCGAAGTGATCCGCGGCCCCGGTTCCGCGCTGTACGGCGCGGATGCCTTTTCCGGCGTGATCAACATCATCACCAAGACCGCCGCTGATATCAACGGCACCCAGCTCGGTGTGCGCGCCGGCTCGTTCAGGAGCCGCGACGCCTGGGTGCAGCATGGGGGCACTTGGGGTGGGTTCGACGTTGCCGCTTACCTGCGGGTGGGTGCCACCGACGGCCAGCGGCAAATCATAGCCGCGGACGCGCTGTCCGGCTCACCATTTCCTTCTCTCGCCCCGGGGCCGGTCAACCTCGGCCGCGACGCCATCGACGCCCGCTTCGATCTGGCGCGCGACAAATGGCGGCTGCGCGCCGGCTACCAGCAGCGCGACAATGTGGGCACCGGTGCAGGGGTGGCTTCTGCACTGGACCCCCAGGGCAGCAATTTCGGTGAGCGCGTTTCCACCGATCTCACTTGGCAGGACGCGAACTTCGCCCCCGATCTGGACGTGACCGCACAGGCCAGCTATCTTCACATCACCGAGCGTTCCGACCTGACGCTTTATCCCCCGGGCTTTCCCGGCTTCCCCGACGGCGTGATCGGCAATCCCTATAAGTGGGAGCGCCACTTGCGCTTCAACCTGTCGGCTTTTTATACCGGGTTGCAGAGCCACAAGCTGCGCTTCGGCGCCGGAGTGCAGGATGACGACCTGTATCGCACGCGGGAAAGCAAGAATTTCACCCTGGTGCCTGTTCCCGGCGGTTTCTTTCCGGCACTGCTGGGATCGGTGCAGGACGTGAGCGACAGCGCGCCTTTCCTGCGCCCGCACAGCCGCACCGTGAGTCATGCCTACGTGCAGGACGAATGGGCTTTCGCCCGGGACTGGTACCTCACCGCCGGGGTGCGTCACGACCAGTATTCCGATTTCGGTGGAACCACCAACCCGCGCCTTGCCCTGGTATGGGAAACCGCCTACAACCTCACCAGCAAGCTGCTCTACGGGCGCGCCTTCCGCCCGCCGTCATTCTCCGAGCTCTATATCATCAATAACCCGGTGGGGTTAGGCAACCCCGACCTCAAGCCGGAAACCAACGAATCCGTGGAACTGGCTTTCGCCTGGCAGCCTGCCAGCGATTTGCAGGCCAACCTGAACCTGTTCCGCTACCGGATGAAGGATATCCTGCGTTTCGTGCAGAACCCGGATACCAATATTATTACCGCGCAGAATGCCGGGCAGCAGCGTGGCCAGGGCCTGGAAGTCGAGCTGGTCTGGGAAGCGAGCCGCAGTCTGCGGCTGTCGGGCAATTACGCGCTGCAACGTTCGATCGATGAGGCAACAGGCCTTGACGCGGGCAACGCCCCCCGGCACCACGTCTATGCCCGGGCGGACTGGCGCTTCATGCCGGGCTGGACCCTGAACGCACAGGTCAATCACGTCGCCGACCGCAGGCGCGAGCCCTCGGATACCCGTCCCGCCATCCCGGATTATCAAACCGTGGACCTCACGCTGCGCAAACAGAAGTGGAAAAAAGACTGGGATTTCGCCTTCACGGTGCGCAACCTGTTCGATGCCGACGCGCGCGAGCCGTCGCCGGCGCCGGGCCTGATCCCCAATGACCTGCCGCTGGCCCCGCGCGAGTGGCGCTTCGAACTGCGCCACCAGCTTTGATTGATCACTGCCCGATGTTTTCACCGCCCACACCCTCCAACTACGCCGAATCCGGAAGCCGGCTGTCCGCCCTGCTGCTGGGCGCTGTGCTGCTGGTGGTCACGGCGCTGGCACGGGGGGCGGAGGCGCCGATTGCCGTCGTTTACCCCGACATCGGCGAGCCTTACCGGGTGATTTTCGACAAAATCGTCGAGGGCATCGAAGACCGGGCCAGTCCGCGGGTGGTCAAATACGCGGTGAAGCCCAGCACCGACATCGCTGAACTGAAAACTGCCCTGCGCCGCCAGGACGCCAGGGTGGTGATCGCTCTTGGCCGCCAGGGCATGAAGGCGGTGACGCCGGATCGCGGCATGGCGATAGTGGTGGGCGGCGTGGTGACGGTGCCGGAAAGCGAGGCGCGCGGCCTGTCGGTGGTCAGCCTGTCGCCGGATCCCTCGCTGCTGTTCGCCCGCCTGAAGGCGCTGATGCCGGCCGCGAAGCGTGTGTTCGTCGTCTATGACCCCCG
This sequence comes from Sulfuricella sp., assembly GCA_031426955.1. GTDB lineage: Bacteria > Pseudomonadota > Gammaproteobacteria > Burkholderiales > Sulfuricellaceae > Sulfuricella. The sequence continues at coordinate 2,890 of JASJPA010000026.1, read as the reverse complement.
TTCCAATGCCTGGCTGATGAGGCTGGCCAAGGAAGCCGCGCGTGCCCAGGGGCTGGAACTGGTGGCGTACGAGGTCCAGGACCTGCGCGGCGCGATGCAACAGTATCAGGCCGTTTTCGCCGCGGCCGACAGCCGCACGGATGCCTTGTGGCTGCCGCAGGACCCCACCACGGTGGAGGAAAGATCGGTTCTGCCCCTGGTGCTGCAGGAGTCGTGGAACCGCAGTCTCGCCGTATTTTCCAGCAGCTTCGGACACGTCAAGCGCGGTGTGCTGTTTGCGCTTTACCCTGACAACGTGGAACTGGGGAAAAGCCTCGCCGGCCTGGCGCTGGGCATTCTCGCCTCCGGCAACCATGGGGGGCATGGCATGATGCCGTTGCGCGACGTGCGGATCGCGGTCAACCTGCGCACCGCCCAGCACCTCGGGCTCGATCTGAGCCGCCAGCAGCACGGTTTCGACCTGGTGTTCCCGGAGCCTTGAAATACAGCCCATGAATAAGATGCTCAAAACGTTTCTCCGCGAGTTTACTTTCCGGCGTCAGCTGAGCATCACGGTGACGCTCGGCATCCTCTGCCTGGCGTTGTTTTCTTCCCTGGTGAGCTCGTGGCAGGCTAACCAACGGGTGCGGCGCAACCTCATCGAGCAGGGGCAGCACATCACCGAAAACCTGGCGCGCCAGAGCGCCCTGGCCCTGCTCTATGCCTCGTCCGACAACGCCGCCGAGGCGGTGAGCGCGACCCTGGCTTTCCCCGGCGTGGTGAGCGTGGAGATTCGCGACACCGGCCAGCGTGTCCTGCTGGAGCGCGGCAGCGCCCGTCCCGCAGAATTCCCCAAAAGCTTCGTTCCGGTTGCCGGGGCGGAAGCCTTGGCCGTGCTCGACGCGGAAAGCGAGGGTGCATGGCGCTTCGTCGCGCCGGTATATTCGCAGCCTTCCGCCGAGTCGCCTTTCCAGGTTCAGGAAGCCAGGCGCGAACGGCTTGGCGACGTTACGGTGGTGATGAGCAAGGCGGCGCTGAGCCAGATGACCAGCGACATTTTTATTGCCAACATGATTTCGTCGTTTTCCTTCGCGCTGCTGATCCTGATCCTGATCCGCTCTCTGACCAGCCGCATGACCCGGCCGCTCAGCCAGCTTTCGGCCAGCATGGCGCACGCCGAGGCGGGCGAGGCCAACGTGCGCGCTGTGCTGTCCGGGCCGAAGGACATCGTCGACATGGCCCATGCCTTCAACAGCATGATGGCGGCGCTGGAAGATCGCATCGCCGCGGTCAGCCACGCCGAAAAGCACATCCGCCATCTGGCTTACAATGACCCCCTGACCGAGTTGCCGAACCGGATGCAGTTCATGGATATGCTGAACCAGACCATAGACCGCGCCCGGGACAGGGGCCAGACGTTTGCGCTGCTGTTTCTCGATCTCAATCGCTTCAAGAATGTCAACGACACCCTCGGCCATGATGTCGGCGACCGCCTGCTGATTGCGGCGGGGCGGCGGATCAGGCGCAGCGTCCGCAGCGGCGACAGCGTGGCGCGCTTCGGCGGCGACGAGTTCACCGTACTGCTGGAGGATCTGGCCGGCGCCACAGTGGCCTCGGTCGCCAGCCAGAAGATCTGCCTCGCCCTGGCCACGCCGTTCGAAATCGACAGCCATGAAATCTACGTCAGCGCCAGCATCGGCATTTCTGTCTATCCTGCCGACGGCATGGATGGCAATACCTTGCTCAAACACGCCGACAGCGCCATGTACCTGGCGAAGAAGAACAATAGCGGCCATGAGTTCTACGAGTCGGGCATGGAGGCAACGATTTCCGAGCATATGCTGATGGAAGGCGCCCTGCGCCGGGCAGAGGAAAGGAATGAGCTGCTGGTGTATTACCAGCCCAAGACGGTACTGGCGACCGGGGCTCTGTCCGGAATGGAGGCGCTGGTGCGCTGGAAGCATCCGGAGTTGGGCATGATCTCGCCCGCCGGGTTCATCCCCCTGGCGGAGGAAACCGGGCTGATCGTTTCCATCGGCGCCTGGGTGCTGCGCACTGCCTGCACCCAGGCCAAAATCTGGGCCGATGCGGGAATGCCGCTGGCAGTGGCGGTGAACCTGTCCGGGGTGCAACTCAGGCAGCGCAATTTCGTCGATAGCGTCAGGGCGGTGCTGGCGGAAACCGGGCTCGACCCGGCGCATCTGGAGCTGGAAATCACCGAGAGCGTGCTGATGGAACAGGCCAAGGAAACCCTGTCCACCCTGCATCAGTTGAAGGAAATCGGCGTGCAGCTCGCCATCGACGATTTCGGCACCGGTTACTCGTCCCTGAGCTACCTCAAGCGGTTCCCGGTGGACACCCTGAAAATTGACCGCGCATTTGTGAGCGATGTGACCAGCGACCCGGACGATGCCGCCCTCGTCACCGGCATCATCGCCCTGGCCCACAGCCTGCGACTGAAGGTGGTGGCGGAAGGGGTGGAGACCGAGGAACAGCGGGATTTTCTCGTTCGATGCGACTGTGATTTCATTCAGGGTTATCTGTTGAGCCAGCCGGTGCCGCCGGAAGTGTTCGAGCGCGAAATACTGGACGCAGTGCGTACGGCGCAATAGCGCAGCTTATTGCACCTACGCAGTCTGTTGCTGGGCGAGGACCGGCGCGACGAGCGGGTCTATACCCAGGCCTTTGCCGGTTGCTTCAGCGACAGCGAACAGTTCAGGCAGGAATTCCTGCGCGCCATCAGCGGCAAAATGCCGTAAAAAAACCCGCCGCGGCGGGTTTCTCAACAGGTAAGCCGGGTGGCTTACTTCAAGTTTTCCGGGCCTTTGGCCTTGAGGCAAGCACTCATGAACTTCTTGCGCTCATCGCCTTTCAGGCTTTTCTCGCCGGCAGCCTTGTTGCAGGTGGCCAT
>JASJPA010000025.1:0-82657 GCA_031426955.1 Sulfuricella sp. | reverse complement strand
GCCTATCTGAATGACATGAGAAATGACCCACACGACTTCACGAAGACCCATTTTTTTAGACTAATAGCGTTACATCCAACTATTTGAATACGGGGCATTAACATGGGACGATCAAGAGTTTACGAAAACAGCGCGGCGAGAATCAAAGCGTACCGGGAAAGGAAAAACCTGAAATCGTTCACAGTAGAACTGCCAGCAGAACTTTACGAGGGTTTGGAGCACTACCTGGAGCATCGAGGCGAAGCAAAAAGCGCCGTAATTGCCCGGCTCATCAAAAATCAGTTATTGCGGAAAAGATAGGAGCCTATGCCATGAAACAAACCGAGGACGACAAGACCGTCGACGCTTTTGAATTGCCGATCATTGCCAAACTGCGCCAGATCGAGCAGAAGATCAGGGAGAAGGCGGAAATAATCACGGAGCTGGAAGGGAAAATCCGGGTGCTGGAAAAGCAGGGAACGATTAACGCTTCCCTGCATTACAAGACCGGAAAATACCTGTACCTGATCCACCCAACCCATGAGAGCGGCGACAGGATTCGGCAATATGTGGGAGCGCAGCCAGAAAAGATCAGGGAGGCGCAAAAGTCGGTTAACCGATACCACGAGGCGCAAGCACTACAACAGCAATTAAATCAGGAAAAAGGGAAAATGGCACAGGCCGATTACCAACTGGATGACATCAGCAGGAGATTAAAACAAAATTGGTGACAACAAAACCCCGGCGCTGCCGCCGATCCGTCTCTTGTCTGTCACCAATCTGGAACGGGAATTGGTGACAATATCCCACGATCGAGGACCGCGGATTGTCACCAATTAGGAAATATCCTTTTTTTGGTGACAGCAAGGAGCGCGACATCGTCGAGCGCGACGACTTCTGGGCCACCACCTCGAACAAGCAGCTCAACTTCGTCCAGCACGTGAAAACCCTGCTCAAGCAGAACGGTCGCGCCGCCCTGGTAGTGCCGGACAACGTGTTGTTCGAAGGCGGCGCGGGTGAAACCATCCGCCGCAAGCTGCTGCACGAGTGCGACGTACATACCCTGCTCCGCCTGCCCACCGGCCTATTCTACGCCCAGGGTGTGAAGGCGAACGTGGTGTTCTTCGACAAGAAACCCGCTTCCGAAACCCCGTGGACCCGGAAGCTGTGGATCTACGACCTGCGCACCAACATCCACTTTACGCTCAAGACCAATCCACTGAAGCGGGAGGATCTGGATGAGTTCGTGAAGTGCTACAACCCGGAGAGCCGCCACCAGCGACAAGCCACCTGGTCGGAAGAAAACCCCGAAGGCCGCTGGCGCGTTTATGACTACGAGGAGCTCGCCAACCGCGACAAGGCCAGCCTGGATATTTTCTGGCTCAGGGACGAATCGTTGTCGGATTCCGATAACCTGCCTGCGCCGGAGGTGATTGCCGCGGAGATTGTCGAAGACCTGGAGGCGGCGCTGGAACAGTTCCGGGAGATTGCCAATGACCTCGGCGGGGCTGAAGGAGGCGCTGAATAAATCAAATTCCGTCATTCCGGCGAAGGCCGGAATCCAGAAGAATCAACAAACTAGACCCCGGCCTTCGCCGGGGTGACGAATAAATCAGCGTTTCCCTAACTGCCTTGATCCCAGATTGTCCATTGGAATGCACGTGCATGTAGGAGCGCCGCCCCCGGCGCGAATGCGACCGCAAATCGCGGCGAGGGCGCCGCTCCTACAGCGGTTTTTGGCTCTAATGGATAATCTGGGTTGATTGGCGCGCGGAGATGGTGCTGTCTTTCTGCATTGCCATCGAGAAATAGCTGTGGTTAACGCGTCCATCGCAGCGTCAAGACATTATCCTCATTCAGTTCCACCCAGGTTCCGAACTCTTCGCCTTCCCTGTTCAGGACATTCCGCAGCCAAAGGGCTTCTTCCCCGGAGGCCCGGTTTACCCTGAGGTTTTTGATCCGGGTGGGGGTCATTTGCAGGCAAACCAGCTTGCCGGTCGATGGCTCCATGCTCGCAAAATACATCAAGCCCAGGTCGTCGCGGTAGGCTTCATAACCGGCGATGCCCTCGTAGTCGTTGAGGAAGTCGCCGCAGCCGTAAAGGATAAGCTTCCCTTGGTACACCTCGATGCCCTTCACATGGTGGGAAGAGTGCCCGTGGACGACATCGACGTTCGCCTCGTCGATCAGCCGATGGGCGAATTCCTGCTGCTTGCGGGGAACCGGGTAGCCCCAGTTGCCTCCCCAGTGGATCGAGGCAATGACAATGTCGCCGGGCCGCCTTGCTTGCCCGACGCACTTCCGGATGCTCCGGACGGTGTCATCGGAGTAGTCCTGCAACAGGTTCACTCCGGGCTTTCCCTCGAAGGCGGCCCAGCTCCAGGGGATACCGCTGGTTTCAGACCCGAACGCGAACACCAGCACCCTCCCCTTGCCGGGAACGGCCATCACCGCGGGCGCCTCGGCCTCGCGCCGATCCCGGCCCGCCCCTGCGGTTTTTATATTGGCCTTGCGCAATGTTTCCAGCGTCTCGGCCAGCCCCGGATAGCCCCAATCCAGAACATGGTTGTTCGCCAGGGCGCAGCAATCGATCTTTGCCGCGGTGAGTGAAGGGGTGTTTTCCGGATGCATCCGGTAGTTGATGCCCTTGTCTTCCGCCGCATCGCTTTGGGTGATGCTGGTTTCCAGGTTGATGATGCGCACGTCGGGCCCGACTCGCTCCAGTTCAGCCAGGGCGTCCCCCCAGATATAGGAAAAGCCTGCGGGTTTCGGGATCGGGCCGTTCGCCTCTACGGCAATTGCCACGTACCCGGCTGCGCTTTTCATGTACGGCTCGTAGAGGACGGGGTCGCCGGGGTGCGGCAGAACCTGGTCGACCCCCCTTCCCGTCATGACATCGCCGCACAGGAACACGGTGATGAGACTCGAAGCATCGGGTTTCATGGCTCTTTCAGTGGGGTATCGCTCATATCCGGTGCTCCGGCAATGTCTGTCGTTTCATTTTAGATCATACCGGAGGCTTTCTTGTAATCCGCAAACCCGCCCTCTAGACTGAATCAAAGCATGTCAATTCAAAGGGGTAACAGCCATGAAACTGACCTTGAGCGTCATCAAAGCCGACATCGGCTCCATCGGCGGCCACATCGCGCCTTCCCGTGCGCTGCTAGAGATGGTGCGCACTCAATAATCCAATCTGCGGAGATGGCCGCGATGTCAGCCATTGATACTCCAATGGCTCATTTCAGCAAAGCGCGTGATCAGGAATATGCCAATAAATTGCAATGAGGTGGTGAGTTTGCTGCTGGCGCAATACCCCGAGCCGAGGCTCGCCCTGAACTATGCCAACGCCCTCGAACTGCTGGTCGCGGTGATCCTTTCCGCCCAGTGCACCGATGCGCGGGTGAATGAAGTGACCCGGCACCTGTTCAGGAAATACCGGACGGCGGCTGACTTCGCCGCAGCGGACCCCGCGGCGCTGGAGGAAGATATCCGCCCTACCGGCTTCTACCGCAACAAGGCGAAAGCGGTGATCGGCTGTTGCCGCAAGCTGGTGGAAGAATTCGGCGGCAAAGTGCCGGAAACGCTGGAAGCGCTCATCACCCTGCCAGGAGTAGGAAGGAAAACCGCCAACATGGTGCTGGGCAACGCTTTCGGCAAACCGGGCATCGCCGTGGATACCCATGTGCTGCGCGTTGCCAACCGCCTCGGCCTCGTTTCATCAGACGATCCCGAGGAGGTGGAAAGGCGGCTGATGGAGCAACTTCCACCGGCGCAGTGGACGGCGTTCAGCAATGCCATGATCCTGCACGGCAGGCAGGTGTGCACGGCAAAAAAGCCGAAATGCGGCGAGTGCGTCCTGTACGCCGAGTGCGGGTGGACTGGCAAAATGTCGGCCTGATGGGATGCTTATGAAAACCCTGCTTTTAACCGGTGTCCCCGGCGTGGGCAAAACCACGGTGCTGCGCAAGGTGGCCGACGGCTTGTCGGAGCGGCGGCTTGCCGGTTTCTATACCGATGAAATCCGCTCCGACGGCGAGCGGCACGGTTTTCGCATGGTATGCTTCGATGGGCGCGAGGGAACAATGGCGCGAACGGAATTCCCTGGCCCCCACCGCGTCGGCAAATACGGCGTGGATGTGGCGGTGATCGATGCGCTGGCCGCTTCTTCCCTGAAGCCGGAGCAACACGCGGATGTTTATCTGGTGGATGAGATCGGCAAAATGGAATGTCTATCGGAGCAATTCGTCGTCGCCATTGGCAGGATCCTGGAATCGGGCAAGCCGGTTGTCGCCACCGTCGCTTTGCACGGCGTGGGGCTCATCGATGAAGTCAAGCGCCGCCCAGGCATCCAGATATGGCAGGTGACCCGGGAGAACCGCGACCGTCTGCCGGATGACATCCTGGCTTGGCTGAGAAAGCCGTAATTGCTCATGGTCCTGCCCGACTATCAAGGCGGCAGCATCCTCAACCTGATGGCCTCCATCGAGTCGGCCTGCGGCGGAAACCCGCCCTATCTGCCGCTGCGTGCACTGCCGCCGGATGAGATTGCCGGTGCCCGAAATCTCATCCTGCTGATCGTCGATGGCCTGGGACATGAACGCCTGATCAGCGGTTGCGCCGGTGGTGCGCTGCACCGCCACCTGCGGGCCAAAATCACTTCGGTATTTCCCTCCACCACGGCCACCGCCATCACCACTTTTCTCACCGGCCTCGCACCCCAGCAGCACGGGCTGACCGGATGGTTCACCTATTTTCGCGAGATCGGCAGCGTGGCCGCCGTACTTCCGTTCCACCCCCGGCACGGCGGGCGATCTTATCGGGATGCGGGCATCGAGGTAGGCGCCTTGATGGGCCATACGCCATTTTTCGACAAGATCGCTGTGCCGTCCTACGTGGTGTCGCCGGAGTGGATCGTGCATTCCGACTTCAACGCCGCGCATTCCGGCCGGGCGCAAAGGCGGGGTTACGATACCATGGACACGATGTTCCGGAGCATCGCCGGGATCGTGCGCGAGAGCGCCGAGCGCAAGTATATCTATGCCTATTACCCCGGCCTGGATACGCTGGCGCACGAATACGGCATTGGCAGCCCGCGTGCGACGACGCTCCTGTCCAGACTGGATGAGGCTTTCGAGCGTTTCCTTGCGGAAATTGGCGGCAGCGATAGTACAGTGATCGTCAGTGCCGACCACGGTTTTATCGATGCCAGTCCAGGAAGTCAGATCGAGCTGGACGATCATCCCTCCCTGGCGGAAACACTGCTGTTGCCGCTGTGCGGCGAACCACGGGCCGCATACTGTTACGTGCATCCGGAAAAAACCGAACAGTTCGAGACCTATGTACGCAGCGAACTGTCTGCCCAGGCCGGGCTGTTCAAGAGCCGGCAGCTGGTGGAAGAAGGCTGGTTCGGTCCGGGCGAGCCCCATCCGCGCCTGCTGGATCGGGTTGGGCATTACACCCTGGTCATGCGGGAGAATTACGCCATCAAGGATTGGTTGATCGGGGAAAGCCGCTATACCCACATCGGTCAGCACGGCGGGGTGAGCGAGGCGGAAATGCAGGTACCCCTGATTGTTGTCCAGGCTTAGAAGCTGTTTTGAAAATGGATATCCGGAATTGGGTGCTGACGACAGCCAGCCCTCCGCTTACTAGCAAGGAAGGCGTTTTTCAACACGCTGCCTATACTTTTACTATGCCCAAACTCTCTCTCATCGTCACCGAAGCCGAACTGCTGATCGGGTATCTGCCCGAGCCGAAACGTCGCGCGCTGCAGCAGGTGCTGGCCGATTTGTGTGAAACCCGCTGGCGCGAGCTGCGCGGGCCGGAGCCGGCAACAGTATTGGCGCATGCGCTGTGGTCGGTGACGCCGCCGCTTGCCGACCTGTTTGCCGAAATCTACGCGGCGGGCGATCCGCGGCTCGATCATGTTCTGCAAGGACACAAGCCGGCATGGGGGTTAGCATTGCTCGTGCTGGAGGAGATCGTGCGCGGCGATGCCGAAGGCGCGCGTCTCGCGCATGAGCCGATGATGGTGTTCGAGTCCGCCGAAGCGGCGATGCGTTACGCGGAGCGCATCGCCGCGGCGCTCCGCGGCCAGCTGGAGGCCCTGCCTTTGCATCGGCATACCTCGCAACCGCCGTTGTGGAAAGCGCTCGCCGTTGTTGCTGCGCATACCGGACGCTGCGATCTCAAGGCGATCAGCGAAGTAATCCGGCTCCTGGCTGCTGCGCCGGCCCCTGCGGGCCAGCCTTCGGACGAAGCGCTCGAGCGGCTGCGCAACGCGCTGCACGATCTGGGCGTACGCTTCCTGGGTATCGACAAAAATCAAATCCGCTACGAGCAGCACGGGCATGCGCACAAGCCCGTAAGCATCAAGCAACTGGGGGACGCGCTGATCGAGATTCGCCAAACGCAGCTTGCTCAGGGCAGCGTCGGCCAAGGCTAGCCGGGCCGCAACGCGAGCGCGCTGACATGCGAAGCCCCAAAGTATTCCAGGCTATTCGTAGCGCAGCAAGTACTCCGCCAGCGCATCTTCGCCATGGCGCTCGATCAGGCTTTCGAGTTCCGCCAGCAGCGCCTCATCCTCATCCTCGTCCAGCACCCCTTCGCCCACCAGGCGGGCGCTCAAGCCAGCCATCATGGCTTCTCTTACGGCTGCCAGCGTGGGCGGGCCTTCCCGGTTTTCGTCGCTCACCACCTCCTCGATCACGCGAGAAAGCGGCTCGCTGGCAACGGCCCGGACGAAGTCGACAGCCGGCGCATCCTTGCCGAACTCGTCGATCAGGGTATTCAGCTCGTCAATCACCGATTCGCCGATATCAAAGTGATGCATGCGCTCCGCTGCGTTGAACGCAGGCGGCAGCAAGCCGGTAACAAACTCACGGACCATCCCCAAGGTGGGCGGCTCACTGGCGTCCGGATCGTTGACCCGGCTTTCGATGAGTGCGGACAGCCTTGGAGTAACGCGGGTTGCGATATCAATTGGATTTCGGATCATGCTTGTCTCCCTGCCCGGCAGCGAGTGCGCCGATAATTCATATATAGCAGATTCGGGGTGCCCTTACTAACGCGGCTTCTTGGGCTTGCCCGGTTCAGACCCAGCGCAGGCTGCGCGGCCTGTCCAGGCGCCGCAGGCCGTAGCGTTCCGCCAGCGCCAGAGCTTGCCGGTATTCTTCCGAAGTGATCGGGCGGTCGAGGGGTGGGCATTCGTAGGCGCGGTAGCAGGGATAGTACTGGTCCATGAGGTTGAGATAAGTGTTCGGGGAAATCTCGCGGGCGAGAAACGCTAGCACCTTCTCGCTGTCGGCAAGTCCGCCGGGCAGCACCAGGTGCCGCACCAGCAGGCCGCGCAGCGCGATGCCTCGATCATCCAGGATCAGGTCGCCGACCTGGCGGTGCATTTCCTTGACGGCAGCCTGGTTCACCTCCACGTAGTTCCGCACGTGGGAATACTGATGGGCGGTTTCCGAATCGCCGTATTTCATATCCGGCATGTAGATATCGACCACGCCATCCAGCAGTTGCAAGGCCTCCGGGCTATCGTAGCCGCCGGTGTTGTATACCAGGGGCAGGCGCAGCCCCCGTTGCGCCGCCATCCATACCGCCGCCAGGATCTGGGCCACCACGTGGCTGGGGCTGACCAGGTTGATGTTGTGGCAGCCTTCCCCCTGCAAGTCGAGCATCATTTGCGCCAGCCCTGAAGGCTCGACTTCCCGGCCGATGCCTTTCTGGCTGATTTCCCAGTTCTGGCAAAACACGCAGCGCAGGTTGCACCAGCTGAAAAAGATCGTGCCCGAGCCGCCCCGGCCGCGGAGTGGTTCCTCCTCGCCGTGATGGGGGCCGTAGCTGTGGACCACTGCCCGCTCCCCGGTGCGGCACACCGCGCCTTTTACGGTCTGCAAGCGGTTGACGCGGCAATAGCGGGCACAAAGGTCGCAGTCTTCCAGATGCCGCCAGGCGAGCTTTACCCGTTGTTCCAACTCGCCGCTGCGCAGCAGGCGCAGGTAGGCAGGCTCGAAGACTGGCGTGGCCGAGCTCATCATGCTCAAGGCGGCAAGGGTTTGCCCACCGGCATCAAATACAAGGGCCGCTCTTCCTTGGGCATCTGCAGGATGGAGGCAATACGCGCATCGTCGAATGCCCCTACCGCCGCGGCGCCCAGGCCGAGCGCCTGGGCTTGCAGAAATACATTCTGCGCCGAGTGGCCGACCTCGATGTAGACGTAAGGGATCCCTCTGCTGCCATATTTTCGGGTGGTCCGCTCTTCGACTGCGCCGAAGGCGATCACCGCCGGCGCGGTTTGCATCCATAGCTGGTTCAGGGCGGCTCGCGCCAGTTCGGCTCTCCGATCGCCCTCCGAGACCGGGGTGAGAAGGTGACCGGACGGGTCATAGCGGTACACGCCCGGGTCCAGTCCGGTGACGTTCCCGGCTGCGAGGATGATCTCAAGGGGATAGAGCGCGCCGGCGGACGGGGCCGTGCGCAAGCCATCCGGGCTGGTAATGCCTTGTGCTGACCAGAGGAGTTGCGCAATCTCGTTCAGAGCGAGGGCAGCGCCGCTGAAATTCCGTACTGAGCGGCGCTGCTTCAATGCGCGTTCCAGTGAGAAATCACTGTCGGAGTTGGGTTGGGGCAAGTGGATTGTTTTCATCCTGAATCCCTCCGGATTTGCGCTGGCAACATTACCCCCCACCGCAAGGAAAGCGGCGAGCATGAGCAGGATGGCCAATAATCGCCTGATTGTCATATCGGTGGGCATCAATTCATTATAGGAAGGGCAAAGGCTGTCGCACACCGAGCCAGGCCGATAGTGAGCTGCGCCGCCATGTTGCCAAAGTCTAAACTGAAATGCACCGGCACCATGGAAAAGCTCCAGGCGCTTTATAGTATGACACCAAGGCACCCTTTTCTTCTCTGCACAAGCGCTTCCCTAATAGGGCGGCCAAGCACCTTGGCGCCATTCCCTCTCCAATAGTCTAAACTGAAAATTTTCCCTGCCTTTCACCACGTAACACACTGTAGATAATTGATAATTTCTTGTGGGACGCAACTTTATAAGGAACTTTTGGATTTCAGCCTATTAATTCGCAAGTGGCTGAAATATTTGAGGAGGGATTACTGTTTTTTCGTTGTAGCTGCAGTCCGCTCACGATTCGTTCTCAACCCATTGCACGGAAAACCTGACCAGTTCCGTGGCATTTTTTAGCCCCAGCTTTTCCTTGATATTGGCGCGATGCGCTTCAACAGTTTTCATGCTGCGATTTAGCTCTGTGGCAATTTCGCTGGTTCTGAGACCCCTGCCGATGAGCCGCAGAACATCAAGCTCCTTGTCGCTCAGGTGGGATACCGGGGACGTCGGGGTTTCGAACTGATTGTCAATCATCCGCTGCAGTATCTTCGAGCGCATTTTTTCGCTGACATAAACTTCGCCGCTCAATATATGCCGGATTGCAATCAAGACCTTTTCTGTGGCCTCCTGCTTCATGATGTAGCCTTTTGCGCCGGCCCTCAACGCCCTTTCGGCATAGAGAGATTCATCATGCATGGAAATCACCAGAGTCTGAATTTCCGGAAAACGTGAGCGCAGGATTTTGACTAGCTCGATACCGGAAATGCCCGGCAGCGACATGTCTACAAGAGCGATGTCAGTGTTGCAGCAACCCTCGCTTTTGGCGATTGACTCCAGGGCCTGATCCACATCTCCCGCCTCAAAGCAGACTCGCATGTCGTCTTCGCGGTCGATGAGTTGAGCGATGCCCTGCCGCACGATAGGATGGTCATCGACAATCAGTATGTTGATTTTCTTTCTGGGCTCAGTAGAACCCTGATGCAGGGCTGCTGGTGGCATTGTTTTTTCCTTCATGGCCACGATATATAAATATCGGTTCTTGTTTTTAGGCTTTATTCTGTTTTCGTACACTATCACGGGATCATGACATGTGAAAGTGTATTCTAATGACAGCTTCTCGTCATTTTCTGTGTTCCGAGAGGGAAGCGCCGTTCATGGCAGCGAAATCGGCAATCTGGCCGAGCAGCCTCGGCAGCATCCGGTTAGCAGCGATGACTCCTCCATAGGGGTCGTCGGTAGGCGCGGCTTCGACCGCATCGAATACCTGGGTTGCCAAAACGCGGTAGCTCGCCTGCTCTACCAGCTGGACGCGCAGCTTCATGTGCAAGCGACTGGGCGAGGGTGTAAATTCCTGTTGCAGCAAGGTGATTTCGGTATCCAGACGCAGGTCGCCCTTGACCATGCCGTCAGCGGGCGTTACCGCTTTGAAGCCTGTCCGCAGCTCCAGCGCGCGCACCAGGAGTGGGCCCAGCATCTTTGCTGGCGTTTCAGCCCAGCGGTTTTTGGCAAAATATTCGAGCCTGTGGGGCTGACGTAAATAAGCCATGCGCACGGTGTCGTAACCAGGCGCAGCGCGAGGTGGACTGACAGTCAGCACGAGAGGGATGGGTTTGACCTGTTCTGTACGGTCAAATTGCGCTTCCAGCAGATAGGTGCGTACCGATTCTGCTTCGGTCGGGCGCAAGGTGGAGCAGCCTGCCAGTACCAGGGCGACCAGCGCCGCGGCGATTTTGGCATCCAGTTTTTTTCCGAAGATATGTTTCAATTCTCTTTCCTCCCCCTATTCGCCAGGGCCTGGCTCAGGCTGAGGCTTGCCAAACAGAAGTGTGTTTGGGCTGCGTTCCAGTTGATCGCTGACACGGCGCAGAGAAGCGCTCAGATCTCTCAGATCGTCCACCAGCAACTGTATGCCCTGCAGCGTGCCGGGCACGGCAGCGGCAGAGCGGGAGGTCTCGTTGGCCAGTCGCTCGACCGCTTCGGCGCTACGCCCTGCCCTTTCAATCAGGCGGCCCAGATCGGCGCTGGCACTGGCAGTGTGTTCCAGAGTTTTGGCTGCATTGTTCACGCCGGCTTCGATAGTCGCGGAACGCGCCGCCAGCACGCGCGTTACCGCATCGATCTGTGCGAGGCTGAGCTTGAAAGCGCGGCGATTGTCCTCGTCCAGCACCGCATTGACATTGTCGGAGACGCGGCTGACGTTCGCCAGCAGGCTGGTCAGCGCCGTATCCATGCGCGCCATCAGCGATGGTCCGGTGCGAATCACCGGGTATTTCTCATCGCGCTTTGCCTTCAATAGCGGGGACTGCAGGCTCCCTCCGGTAAGCTCGACGTAGGCAATACCCGTCAGCCCCTGGGTGCGCAGTACCGCCACCGAATCCTCCTTGACCGGCGTGCCGCGCTCAATTTTGAGCAGCAGCCGTACCCTTTCGGAGTTGGCGGGGTCCAGTGTAATGTCGCGGACATTGCCGACTGCAACGCCACGGTATTTGACCGGTGCATTCAAATTCAGCCCTGAAACCGATTCGTTCATGTAAGCGTAATAGGTGTCGTAAATCTTGTAGTATCTGCCACCGGTTCCGAGCCAGAGGAGAATGGCAATCAGCGCTGCAACCAGCGTCAAGGTGAACAGCCCGACGATAGTGAAATTTACTTTCGATTCCACGTTTGCTCCCAGGCCGCACGCCCACGCGGTCCATAAAAATATGCACGCACCATGGGATGATCCGATTTGGACAGCTCCTCCATGGTGCCCTCCCCCAGCACGTGCCCATCGCCCAGGATCGCCACCCGGTCGGCTACGCCCCATAATAGATCGATGTCATGGGTGATCATCAGGATGGTCAGCCCAAGTAATTCTTTCAAGTGCCGCACCAATTCGTCAAGGCTGTTGGCACTCAACGGGTCGAGGCCGGCAGTGGGTTCGTCCAGGATCAGCAGCTCCGGATCGAGTGCGATGGCACGTGCCAGAGCCGCCCGCTTGCGCATGCCGCCGGAAAGCTCGGCGGGGTATTTGGCTCCGGCACTGTCCGGCAGTCCCACCAGAGCGATCTTGATGGCGGCGATCTCGTCGATCAATTCACTGCTCAGATCGGTGTGCTCGCGTAGCGGCATGCCGACATTCTCCGCTACAGTGAGCGCGCTGAACAGTGCGCCGCGCTCGAACATGACCCCCAGGCGGCGACGCATGATTGCGGCCTGATCGCCGCTCATACCCTGCACTTCACATCCAAACACCTTGATCGATCCGGATTCAGGCTTCTGGAGCTGGATTATTTCGCGCAACAGCGTGGACTTTCCGCAGCCGCTGCTGCCAGCCAGCGCAAAAATTTCGCCGCGTTGAACGACGAAGTTCACGTCATCATGCACCACCGCATTGCCAAAGCGGGTGTGAAGGTGGCGGATTTCAATAATCGGCCCGTTAGCGCCATTCATATTTTCAGCCAGTTGAGGATAACGGAAAACAGGGCATCGAAAACAATCACCAGAAAAATTGCCTGGACCACGCTGACTGTGGTCTGGCGGCCTACACTGTCGGCGCTGCCGCTGACCCGGAAGCCCTGAAAGCAGCCCACCAGTGCGATAATCGCGGCAAAAACCGGGGCCTTGCCGAGGCCAGCCAGAAAAGAGCTCATTTTGATGGCATCATCGAAGCGGTCGAGAAAATCGGCAAAACCGACATCGAGCTGGGTTTGGGCCACGATCATTCCACCCAGCACGCCAAGGATGTCCGCGTATACCGTGAGCAACGGCAGCGCCACCAGCAGCGCCAGCATCTTGGGCAATACCAGCAGTTCCATGGGAGAGACGCCGATGGTGTGCATGGCGTCGATTTCCTCGGTGACTTTCATGGTGCCGATCTGTGCCGCGTAAGCCGATCCGGAGCGGCCGGCGACGATAATCGCGGTCAGCAGCGGCGCCATTTCGCGCAAGATGGAAAGTCCCACCAGGTCGGCCACGAAGATATTGGCGCCGTAACGTACCAGTTGCACCGCGCCCTGGTAGGCGACGACCATTCCCATCAGGAAGGCCAGCAACCCAACGATGGGCAAGGCATTGAATCCCGCGATCTGCAGGTTGTACAGGATGGCTCGCCAACGGATGCGTGAGGGGTGCGCCAGAGAGCGCAGCATGGCAACGACGATTTCACCCAGAAAGGCAAGAAGCCCGTTGAATTCATCCAGGTGGCGCCAAACAATGCGGCCGAGCCGATTCAGGGAGCTGTGGCGTGGCAAGCCGGGAGCGATCTCCCCGGATGCATGTGTCTGGATCAGCTGCAATAGTGCCTGATGCTCCGGGCGTACCCCCCGGATTGTCACGCTAAGCCCCTTGCGCTCAAGCTGCCGCAGGGTGCGATAGAGCAGCCAGGCGCCCGCGCTATCCAGGGCGGTAACAGCCGCGCCGTCAAAAATCACGGCACCGGATGCGGGCCAGGCAAGTTGCGCGAGATGCCGCTCCAGCAGCGGGATGCCCTGCAGTGTCCACATCCCGGAGCAGCGCAGGATTGTGGCCTCGCTCGTTTCTTCGAGGTTTGCTTCAGCTTTCGCTACGGGAGTGGAGGCGCTCATGGAGAGACCTTACTAAACAACCACAGTTGTCAAACTTCGCGGCGCTCCAGGATGGCTTGCGCCAGAGTGCCGCTGTCCACGTGCTCAAGTTCGCCGCCAACCGGCAGGCCGCGCGCTATGCGGCTGGCTTTTACGCCGCGCGAGCGCAGGATTTCGCCGATGTAATGCGCTGTGGCCTCACCCTCAACGGTGAAATTGGTCGCCAGGATCACTTCCTTCACGGCGCCATCAGTGGCGCGCTGGATCAGCCGGTCGAGATGAATCTCCTTCGGACCGATGCCGTCGAGCGGGCTGAGCCGGCCCATCAACACGAAATACAGGCCATGGTAGCTCTGGGTCTGCTCCATCATCATCAGGTCGGCGGGCGTTTCCACAACACACAGCAGGGAAGCATCGCGCCGCTCCGAGCGGCAGAGAGAGCAGACCTCCTCCTCGGTAAAACTGTTGCACAGCCGGCAATGTCGGATGGTGTCGAGGGCATGCGTCAGCGCACCAGCCAGTTTCACTGCGCCTTTCTGGTCGCGCTGCAACAGGTGGTAGGCCATGCGCTGGGCTGATTTTGGTCCGACTCCGGGCAGGCAACGCAGGGCTTCGATCAGGTTTTCGAGGCTGGATGGGGGTTTCATCGGTCATGAGTTATGGGTTATGGGTGATGAGTAATGGACTTCGCACCCATTACCGTTTACCCATTTCCATTCACCGTCCTCAGAATGGCAGTTTCATTCCCGGAGGCAGACCCAGGCCGGAGGTAAAACCGCTCATTTTTTCCTGGGTGGTGGTTTCCACGCGCCGCACCGCGTCATTCACCGCAGCAGCCAGCAAATCTTCCAGCATTTCCTTGTCCTCGCCCATCAGGCTGTCGTCGATGCTCACCCGCTTCACGTCGTGGCGGCAGGTCATCACCACCTTGACCATGCCGGCACCAGCCTGGCCTTCGACTTCGACCGTGGCCAGTTTTTCCTGCATTTTCTGCATGTTTTCCTGCATTTGCTGGGCCTGTTTCATGATATTGCCCAATCCGCCTTTCAGCATCGCACTCTCCTGTCACTATAGGGGTTTAATCGAGGATTCAATGACTTTTGCGTCAAAATTTTCAACCAGCTTGCGCACGAACGGATCCTGCTCGATCGCTGCCACCGCCAGCGACTGTTTTTCCTGTTTATCCCGGTTTTCGATCTGGGCCGGGGTGTCTCCGGTTACGCTGCCCTCGGTAATGCTGAGCCTGACCGGTTCGGCAAAGTGCTCGGTCACGGCCGCCCTAAGCTTGTCCTGGTAAGGTTTCTCCATCAGGTGGCGATGCGCCTGCGGCACGCACAGCTCCAACAGACCGTTGTCAAAGGATTTCAGCTCGCAGTGCTGGGCCAGCATCTTGGCCATGCCGCCCAGTTTGAGCTGGTTGACCAGGCTGTGCCAGTCGCCGGCGAAAGGGGGGCTTTTTTCCGGGGGGGTATTTGCCTGGGTAGTGGGAACTGGTGTTTCAGGCTGACTCTCTTCTTTGCGTACAATGTGCCTGGCAGGAGGAACCGGGCGTGGCGTTTCGCGGCGAGCCGGGGGCCGGGACGCTTCCTCCAGGGTAAAAGCCAGCATCCGCAACAAAGTCATGCTGAAGCCGGCGAATTCATCCGGCGCCAGATGCAGGTCGCGTCGGCCATGCAGAGCGATCTGGTAACATAACTGCACCTCATCGGCACCGAAAAGCTGCGCCAGTTCGAGCAGTTTCGCCCGTTCAGGCAGGTCCTCGCCGAGAGCCTCCGGGATGGTCTGCGCCAGGGCAACCTTGTGCAGCAGCGTGCCCAAGTCCTGCAAGGCCGCCTCGAACGACAGGCTGCGTTCTTCCATCCGTTCGGCCGCGGCAATCAGAGCCGGTCCGTCCTTGGCAGCCAGGGCGCCGAGGATTTCCAGCAGGTAGGTCTGGTCGATAGAGCCCAGCATGTCGCGCACCTGAGCCTCCCCCACCTTGCCGCCGCTGTAGGCGATGGCCTGATCGAGAAGAGACAGTGCGTCGCGCATGCTGCCCTGGGCGGCGCGTGCCAGAAGTTGCAACGCAGCCAGCTCGAAGGGGATGTTTTCCTGCGCCATGACGCTTTGCAGATGGCCGACAATCAACAAGGGAGGCATTTGTTTGAGATTGAATTGCAGGCAGCGCGACAGCACCGTCACCGGGATTTTCTGCGGATCGGTGGTGGCGAGGATGAATTTCACGTGTTCAGGCGGTTCTTCCAGCGTTTTCAGCATGGAATTGAAGGCCGCCTTGGAGAGCATGTGCACTTCGTCGATCAAATAAACCTTGAATCGTCCGGCGGTCGGCGCGTACTGGGCGTTGTCCAGTATCTCGCGCATATTGTCGATACCGGTGTTGGAAGCGGCGTCCAGTTCCAGCAGGTCGACAAAGCGCCCGCTGTCGATTTCGCGGCAAGCGGAACATAGCCCGCAGGGCGAAGAGGTAATGCCGGTTTCGCAGTTGAGCGCTTTGGCCAGTATCCTGGCCAGCGTGGTTTTGCCGACACCTCGCGTGCCCGTAAGCAGATAGGCATGGTGCAGGCGTTGCTGTTCCAGGGCATTGGAAAGCGCCTTGACGACGTGCTCCTGGCCTACCAGTTCAGCGAAGGTTTTGGGGCGCCATTTACGCGCCAGGACTTGGTAGCTCATGGGGGAAATTGTACCAGAATCCGGACTACTAGGCAGAGCGCCAAGCAGTTTATGGGTGGCGAGCCCTACCCCCGGCACTTGCAATAAATGGCTGTGGCTGCTTCCTTCCGGACCTGACCAGATTCACCACCTTGCAATGCGGGGAGGCCCGCCATAAATCTGGCGGAGAGGGGGGGATTCGAACCCCCGTCAGGATATTATCCTGAACACGCTTTCCAGGCGTGCGACTTAAACCACTCATCCACCTCTCCGAAGAGGCGGCAAGGATAAACCAGAACCGGACTCTAATCAATATCAGGAGGAAATTAGTTTCCTTCGGCAGGAGGCGTTGCCGGCCGCATCAGCAGTGCCGGGATGGGTTTCTTCGCAGCCTGGCGAGATGTGGACGCGGGTTGAACCGCTGCTTGCTTGACAGGCGGCGTAACATACGGCGCATCCAGCGGATTGACCTGGGGACGCGGAGGCACATTTCTACCCTCCCTGCTATCCCGCCCTTCCCTGCTGCGTGGATGTTCCGCAGGCCGTGGCTCACGCCGAGGCCTGTCTGCGAATCCGGCTCGGGCTGCAATCTGGGCGGCCGCACCAGGCTCAAAGCCGGGCACGGTTTTTCTGGGCAATTCGCGCTTCAACATGGATTCAATATCCGCCAGCATCCTCAGTTCGTCCGCGCACACCAGCGAAATTGCATCACCGCTGCTGCCGGCGCGTCCGGTACGGCCGATGCGATGGACGTAGTCTTCCGGCGCATTGGGCAGGTCGAAATTCACTACATGGGGAAGCTGGTCGATATCCAGGCCGCGAGCGGCGACATCGGTCGCGACGAGAACCCGAACCGTGCCCGCCTTGAACTCCGCCAGCGCCTGGGTGCGCTGCTGCTGGCTCTTGTCGCCGTGAATCGCGGTGGCGCTAATGCCGTCCTGCTCCAGTTGCTGGGCGAGACGGCTGGCGCCGTGTTTGGTTCGGCTGAATACCAGGACTTGCTGCAGGTTTTCAGACTTGATCAGGTGCGCCAGTAGATCGCGCTTGCGTTCGCGGTCGACCGGGTAGATCACCTGGGTGACATTCTCGGAAGCGGCATTGCGGCTTGCAACTTCGATCAGCACCGGGTCGGTGAGCAACTGATCCGACAGTTTCTTGATTTCGCCGGCGAAGGTAGCGGAAAACAGCAGGTTTTGCCGCTTCGCCGGCAATAGCGCGATGATGCGCTTGATATCGGGAAGAAAGCCCATGTCCAGCATGCGGTCGGCCTCGTCCAGCACCAGGATTTCCACTTTGGACAGATTGACGGTTTTCTGCTCGACGTGGTCGAGCAACCGACCGGGAGTCGCCACCAGGATTTCCACCCCGCTTTTCAGCGCGGCGATCTGTTCCTTAATATTGACACCGCCGAATACCACGGTGGATTTCAACGGCAGGTATTTGCCGTAAGTCTGTACGCTTTCTTCTACCTGCGCGGCCAGTTCACGCGTTGGAGTGAGGATCAGCGCGCGTACGGGATGTTTGGCTGGCGAAGTGCTGGTGTTGGCATGAACGCTCAGCAGCTGCAGCAAAGGCAGCGTAAAGCCGGCAGTTTTGCCGGTACCGGTCTGGGCGCCACCCATGAGGTCGCGCCCTTCCAGTACGACCGGAATGGCTTGCGCCTGGATCGGTGTGGGCTCGGTATAGCCTTGATCGGCAACCGCGCGCAGCAGTTCGGCCGAAAGGCCGAGAGTTTCAAACGACATGTATTGCATCTCCTAACGTCGGCCCGCAAAATATTCAGCCGGTCCAGGCAGATCGTGACAAAGTTAAAACTCGGGGTGGGGTATACTACGCGGGCTTGTGCGGCAGACCGGATTGCACGACAACAAATCCTTGCCGCGCGATTATACGCCAGCCAAATCAATTTACCAAGTGACTGATATATCGATTTTTTTCAACCGATTGCAGAAAAACTTCCGGCACTGGGCGAAGTGGGCAAAACGGCGCGGCATCAGCTGCTACCGTGTCTATGACCGCGACGTACCGGAGTTTCCGGTTGCGCTCGACCTGTACGAGCAACGGGCGCACCTGCAGGAATTCGACACCGGCTGGCAGATCGGCGAGGAGGAGCATGAGCTTTGGGTGGAAAGCGTGCGCGCCGCGGCGAGCGAAGTGCTGGCACTGCCTCTTGCCGCCATTTCCTTCAAGCAAAGGCGACGTCAGCGCGGCCTGATGCAGTACGAAAAAACCGGCGCCCGGGGCGAGGATTTTGTCGTGCACGAAGGCGGCCACCGGTTTATCGTCAATCTGGAAGAATATCTCGACACCGGTCTGTTTCTCGACCACCGCAACACCCGGCGCATGGTTCAGGAGAAAGCCGCCGGCAGGCGCTTTCTCAACCTGTTCGCCTATACCGGCAGTTTCACGGTCTACGCCGCAGCGGGAGGCGCCATCCACTCCACCACCGTGGACCTGTCCAACACCTACCAGGATTGGGCGCGTCGCAACTTCGAGCTGAACGGCATGAATCTGGAGCAGCATGAACTGGTGCGCGCCGACGTGTTCGCTTTTCTGGACGATGAAGTAAAGCGCGGGGAGCATTACGACCTGATCGTCATGGACCCGCCCACCTTCTCGAATTCCAAGAAAATGAGCGGGGTGCTCGACGTGCAACGCGACCACGCCCGACTTATCAACCAGTGCCTGAAGCTTTTGCCGGAAAGCGGCGAGATGTTCTTCTCCACCAACCTGCGCAGCTTCCAGCTCGACGAGGCGGCACTGGCGACGAAAAATATCCGGGAAATTTCCGGTCAGACCGTCCCCGAAGACTTCCGCAACAAGAAAATTCATCGCTGCTGGCTGATCAGAAAGCGTTAGCCCGGTTATTTAGGGAAGCGCTGATTAATTCCAATTCCGTCATTCCGGCGAAAGCCGGAATCCAGAAGAATCAACAACCTAGACCCCGGCTTTCGCCGGGGTGACGAATAAATCAGCGGTTCCTTAGCCTTTTCGCCATTGTGCAATGGCATTTCGTATCAGTTCAAGGGAAGCCGGATCGTCCAGCGTGGTCAAATCTCCAGGTTCGCGCCCTTCCGCCAGCGCCTGCATGCTGCGGCGCAGGAGCTTGCCGGAGCGGGTTTTCGGCAAAGCGGCAACGAAATGCACCTTGGCGGGACGGGCGATGGCGCCTAACCCCTTGTCTACGGTCGCCATCACCTCCTTTTCCATCTGGGCAGTACTTTCTGGCGTTGAGATGCGGCCCGCATCCTTGACCACCGCGAAGGCCATGACCGCCTGCCCCTTCACCTCGTCGTGAACGCCAACCACCGCCACTTCGGCGATGTCGGGATGGGCCTGAATGGCCTCCTCGATCTCGCGTGTGCCGAGGCGATGTCCGGCGACATTGATGACATCGTCGGTGCGGCCGAGGATGAAATAGTAGCCATCCTCGTCACGGGTCGCCCAGTCGAAGGTGGAGTAGACCAGTTCGGTCTCGAAATTCGAGAAATAGGTGTTGACGAAGCGCGTGTCGTCGCCCCATATCGTGGACAAACAACCCGGTGGTAGCGGGGGCACCGCCACCAGCACACCCTTCTCGTTGACACCCACTTCCTGACCGGTACTCTCGTGCAGCAGCTTCAGGTTGAAACCATACACCGGGAAGCTGGGCGAACCGAACTTGCGCGGCGTATCCTCTATACCCGGCACGCTGGACAGGATCGGCCAGCCGGTCTCGGTCTGCCAGTAGTTGTCGATGATATTGACCTTGAGTGCATCGGCGATCCAGCGCGCGGTCGGCTCGTCCAGCGGTTCACCGGCAAGATACAGGTTGCGCAGTGAAGAGACGTCATGTTTTTGCAGGAATTCAGGCGGCTGTTTTTTCAGCACGCGAATCGCGGTGGGCGATGAAAACATCACGCTGACCTTGTTCTCCTCCACGATCTTCCACCAGATTGCCGGATCGGGCCGGACCGGCAGACCCTCGTACAGGATGGTCGTCATGCCGTTGATCAGCGGACCGTAGACGATGTAGGAATGCCCCACCACCCAGCCGATGTCGCTGGTGGTAAACATGGTTTCGCCCGGCTGCCCGGCGTAGATGTGGCGCATGGAAGCCGCCAGCGCCACCGCGTGTCCGCCGGTGTCGCGCTGTACGCCCTTGGGTTTGCCGGTGGTGCCGGACGTGTAGAGGATGTAACTGGGCTCGGACGACTCCAGCCACACCGGATCGATCCAGTCATCCCTGTGCAGCTCGCGCAGGCTGGCATAGTCCAGATCGCGGCCGGCGGTGATCGCCATTTCCTTGTCGAGACCGCGATTGACGATCACCAGTTTCTGCGGCGGGTGGCTGGACAGCCGCAACGCCTCGTCCACCAGGTGCTTGTAAGGAATGATCTTGCCGCCGCGCATGCCGGCATCGGCGGTCACCATCAGCCGGGGTTGGGCATCGTCGATGCGGGTCGCCAGACTGGCCGAGGCAAAGCCGCCGAACACCACAGAATGGATGGCCCCCAGTCGCGCACAGGCGAGCATGGCAAAAACCGCTTCAGGGATCATCGGCATGTAGATGATGACGCGGTCACCCTTCTCCACGCCCTGCGCGCGCAACACGGCGGCAAAACGGTTGGTCTCGGCATGCAGTTCGCGGTAGGTGTAGGCCTGCTGCTGACCGGTTTCGGTGGAAATGTAAACCAGCGCCTTCTGCTCCGGGCGGTTTTTCAGGTGGCGATCCACGGCGTTATGGCACAGATTGGTGAGGCCGCCGACAAACCATCGGGCGAAGGGCGGCCGGCTGTAGTCCAGCACCTGGTCGAACGGCCTGTGCCAGTCGATCAGCCTGGCCTGCTCGGCCCAGAATTCATCAGGCTCGTCGATCGATTTCCGGTAAAAATCCTGGTACTTGCCCATTTTTTCCACCTCATAACTAATTCATTTTCACCGCAGAGGACGCGGAGGACGCAGAGGAAAACCTCAGCTACTTGCTAGTCCCGGTTTAGCCAATTGTCGTGGCTTTGCCGGGGTTTTGGTTTTGAATTCCTCTGCGTCCTCCGCGTCCTCTGCGGTTAACGTTTTGGTTTAATGAATTTCAACCACCACCCTGCCCTTTACCGTACTCTTCAACAAGGCGTCGAAGATGTCCGGCAACTGTTCGAAATGGATGGTGCGCGTCATTTCCTTGAGATGGCGTGGCCGCATGTCGCCGGCCAGCCGCTCCCAAGCCCTGCGCCGCAACGCCATCGGGCACTGCACCGAATCGATGCCGAGCAAACTGACGCCGCGCAGGATGAAGGGCATCACCGTGGTGTGCAGTTCGATTCCTGCCGTCATGCCGCAGCTGGCAATCGTCCCGTGCTGTTTCATGGTGCGGGTGAGCCAGGCCAGCGTCTCGCCCCCAACCGGATCAACCGCACCCGCCCAGAGGGTCTTTTCCAGGGGCTTTCTGCCCATTTCCAGGGTATGCCGTGACAGCACCCGGGATGCGCCCAAATGGCGCAAATATTCGTGCTGGTCGTCCTTGCCGCTGATCGCGGTCACTTCGTATCCCAGTCCGGCGAGCAAATCCACGGCCACGCTGCCCACCCCGCCCGAAGCACCGGTCACCACCACGGGACCGTTGGCCGGCTTGAGGCCGTTCTGCTCCATGCGCATGATCGCCAGCGCGGCGGTGAAACCCGCCGTGCCGATTGCCATCGCATCGGCAGGGCTCATCCCCTGCGGCAGAGCCACCACCCAGTCGGCAGGTACGCGGGAATATTCGGCATAGCCGCCGTCATGCTCTACCCCCATGCCGTACCCGGTGACCAATACGGCTTCGCCTTCCCGGAAGCGCGTATCGCCAGAGGTGACCACCGTTCCCGCCACATCGATCCCGCCGATGATCGGAAAACGACGGACAACCCTGCCCGTACCGGTGGCGGCAAGGGCATCCTTGTAATTGACGCTGGAATGGCTGTTCCTGATCAGCACCTCGCCCGGATCGAGATCGTCTACCCCGAGCTCGACCAACCGGGCCGACACCTGACCCTCATTTTCGAAAATACGGTAAGCATTGAATCGTTGCATGTTCCTCCCTCAAGACAAATGCGGTTGGGCCAGGTACTGGCGCGTCTGCATTTCTGACAATCTGCTGATGGTGCGACCGAATTCTTCGGCATGCGGACCGCCCGGATACAGTTCCTGCGGCGGCACCTGCGCCGACACGATCAGCTTCACCCGCCGGTCGTAGAATTCATCCACCAGCCAGGTAAATCGCCGTGCTTCCGCCGCCTGCTCAGGCGCCATTTGCGGAATGCCGGAAATCAGCACGGTATGGAAGCGCCGGGCAATTTCAATATAGTCCGCCTGCCCTCGCGGTGCCCCGCAAATGGTCCGAAACTCGAACCAGACCACGCCGGACGCTGTGCATTTTGTGGCTATCCGGCGACCCTCGATCTCCAGGGAAACCTGGCTCTCCCCTTCCTCGCCGGCAAGACTGGAAAATGCGTCAGCCAGATCGGCTTCAGCCGCTTCATCGAGGGGGAAATGGTAGGCCCTGACCCTTTCCAGCATGCCCAACCGGTAGTCGATACCGGTGTCGATTTCAACCACCTCCAGCCGTTCCTTGAGAAGGGCGACGGCGGGCAGAAAACGGCTGCGCTGCAGGCCGTGCATGTAAAGTTCATCCGGTTTATGGTTCGAGGTGGCAACCAGTAACACCCCCTGCTGCAACAGTTCGCGCAGCAGCCGCCCCAGCAGCATGGCATCGGCGATATCGCTGACGTGGAATTCATCGAAACAGATCAGGCGCGCCTGCTGTGCAATGCGCTGCGCCACGATCACCAGCGGGTCGGCGTGATGCTTGATGGTGTCGAGCTCGGCATGAACCTCCTGCATGAAGCGATGAAAATGCACCCGTTTTTTATGCACGAACGGCACGCTGGAGAAAAAGGCGTCCATCAGAAAGCTTTTCCCGCGGCCAACCCCGCCACACAAGTACAATCCGCGAACAGGGTGTTGTTTTCTGCCGAACAATTTGTGCAAAAACAGAGTTTTGCGCGTTTCGCTTTCGAGCAAGGCATCGTAAAGGCGCTGCAGACGATCCACCGCGTGCCGTTGCGCCTCATCCAGCAGAATACCGTGCTGGCTGGCCCGCTGGTGGACGCATTCCGCCAAATTCATGTTCAACATGCCGCCAGCATTAAATATGAATCGACCGCTTGGTCACGCCCAGCGCCGCCTCATGCAAGGACTCCGAAAGCGAGGGATGGGCATGCACGATGCGGGCGATGTCCTCGCTGCTCGCCGCGAATTCCATCGCCACCACCGCTTCCTGGATCAATTCGGAAGCGCACGGGCCGATGATGTGCACGCCGAGGATGCGGTCGGTTTTGGCATCGGCCAGAACCTTGACCAGGCCGGCCGTTTCCTGCAGGGCATGGGCGCGACCGTTGGCACTGAACGGGAAGGTTCCCTTGCTGTATTCCACTCCGGCGACTTTCAGAGCCTGCTCGGTCTGCCCTACCCAAGCGATTTCCGGCGAGGTATAGACCACCCAGGGGATAGTTGCGTAATTGACTTGCCCGGCCTGGCCGGCGATCAGCTCGGCCACTGCGACGCCTTCTTCCGAACCCTTGTGCGCCAGCATGGGCCCGCGCACCACGTCGCCAATGGCATAGATGTTCGGCAAGTTGGTGCGGCAATGCTCGTCGACGTCAACATGTCCCTGCTCGTCGAGTCTGAGCCCGACCTTGCCGGCATCCAGGCCGGCAGTGTTGGGGGCGCGGCCGATTGCCACAACCAGCTTGTCGAACAACTGCTTCTGCGCGCCTTCCTTGTTTTCGAATTCGACAGCAACGTTTTTACTGCCCACCTTGATCGAGGAGAACTTGACGCCACGATGGATCGTCAACCCTTGCCGCGTAAAGATGCGCAGCGCCTCGGCTGCGAGCTGGTCATCCACGCTGGACAGGAAGGTATCGCTTGCCTGAAACAGGGTGACATTCGAACCGAGCCGGCGCCATACGCTGCCCAGTTCCAGGCCGATGACGCCGGCGCCGATGATGCCGAGCCGCTTCGGCACTTCCTTGAAATCGAGAGCACCGACATTGTCCACCACCCGCTGGTTGTCCACCGGCACCTGCGGCAATTGACGCGGAGTGGAGCCGGTGGCGATCACCACGTGCCTGGCCTCGACCGATTCCGTCTTCCCATCATGCCGCACCACTTCGAGTTTCCATAGTGCGCCGCCGCCGGCAAAACTGGCCCGGCCGTGGATGATGTCCACCTTGTTCTTCCTTAATAGCACCGCAATGCCGCCGGTCAGGGTACGCACGATCTTTTCCTTACGCGCCAGCATGGTGCCGACATCCAGCTTCAGCCCCTCGACCGTGATGCCGTGGGCGGGAAAGTTGTCCCGGATGCGTTCGTAGTTCTCCGAGGATTCGAGCAGCACTTTGGAGGGAATGCAGCCGACGTTGAGGCAGGTTCCGCCCAGGCTGGCCTTGCCATCCTGGTTTTTCCAGTCGTCGATGCACACCGTACTCAGCCCGAGCTGGGCGCAGCGGATTGCCGAGACATAGCCGGCCGGACCAGCGCCGATTACCGCCACATCATAGGTTACGGACATGGTTTTCCTTCCTCCGGTCAAGATCGCTAAAAACGGCGATTAACCACGAATGACACGAATGTTCACGAATAAACACGAATAACTTAGAGGCAATCATCGTGCCGCCTAGAAGCGCGTACTTTTGGCACCAAACAGGTGAATCAGGCTAGTAATTCTAGCCAACTGATTATTCGTGAACATTCGTGAACATTCGTGTAAATTCGTGTAAATTCGTGGTAAAAGCTTTTTATAAGCGATATTTTCTCTGTGAACTCTGTGAACTCTGTGAACTCTGTGGCCAGAATTTCATTTTTAGATCTGCAGCAGCATGCGCGCCGGATCTTCCAGCGTTTCCTTGATTGCCACCAGCGACAGCACCGCTTCACGGCCGTCTATGATGCGATGGTCGTAAGACAGCGCCAAATACATCATCGGACGGATGACGATCTGGCCGTTTTCCACCACGGGACGGTCAGTGGTCTTGTGCATGCCGAGAATGGCCGACTGAGGCGGATTCAGGATCGGCGTCGACAGCATCGAGCCGAATACGCCGCCGTTGGAGATGGTGAAGGTGCCGCCGGTGAGTTCCTCGATGGTCAGCTTGCCGTCTTTGGCGCGGGCGCCGAAATCGACGATTTTCTTCTCGATCTCGGCGATGGAAAGCTGGTCGGCGTCGCGCAGAATCGGCACCACCAAGCCCCGTGGGCTGCTCACCGCGATACCGATGTCGTAGTAGCCGTGGTAGACAATGTCGCTGTCGTCGATAGAGGCGTTGACGATCGGATATTTCTTCAACGCCGCGACCGCCGCCTTGACGAAGAAGGACATGAAACCGAGTTTAACGCCGTGCTCCTTCTCGAATTTTTCCTTGTAGCGGCTGCGCAGTTCCATCACCGGCTGCATGTTGGCTTCGTTGAAGGTGGTGAGGATGGCGGCGGTTTGCTGGGCCTCTACCAGGCGCTCGGCGACGCGGGCGCGCAGCCGGGTCATCGGCACGCGCTGTTCCGGGCGGGTGCCGGCAGGAATTGCCGGCGCCACCGACGGGATGTTCACCGGCGCAGTTGCCGCAATTGGACTGGCCGGTTTTTCGAGATGGGCCAGCACGTCTTCCTTCGTGATGCGCCCACCTTGGCCGCTGCCACTGATTTCCGCCGGATTGAGGTGATGCTCGGCCACCAGTTTGCGCACCGCCGGGCTGAGAGCGGCGCTGACTGTCTTTGATACCTGCACCTGCGCCGATTCAGCCGCCACCGCGCTCCTGGCCTCGGTGTCGATCACGGCGATCACCTCGTCACTGGTCACGGACAGTCCGTCGCCCTTGATGATTTTCGTCAACACGCCGGACTGTGGTGCGGGCAATTCAAGCACTACCTTGTCGGTTTCAACGTCGATCAGGTTCTCGTCGCGCACCACAGCATCGCCGACTTTCTTGTGCCAGGAAAGCAGACTGGCCTCGGAGATGGATTCGGATAAAACCGGTATTTTAACTTCAACTAGCATCTTAATAATCTCCGATAACTTAATGAGTTAATTATTATTTATATTTCTTAAGCGCCGCTTCTACCAAGGCTTGCTGCTGCTCCTGATGCTTGGCCGCATAGCCCACCGCCGGCGATGCGGAAGCGGGGCGTCCGGCATAGAAAAGCTGCTGCCTGGCCGACAGACATTCGCGCAGATGATGCTGGGTCTGATACCAGGCGCCCTGGTTCATCGGTTCTTCCTGTGCCCACACCAGCTCCTTAACCTTCTTGTAGCGTTGCATCTCGGCCGTGAATTGGACTGCCGGGAAAGGATAAAGCTGCTCGATGCGGACGATGGCGATATGGTTGAGCTTGTGCTCGCGCCGTGCCGCCAGCAAATCGTAATAGACCTTGCCGCTGCACGCCACGACGCGGGTGATCTGGTCAGGATCGGTGACATCCACTTCGCCGATCACCGGATGAAATACCCCTCGCGCCAGATCTTCCAGCGATGACACTGCGTCCTTGTGGCGCAGCAAACTCTTCGGGCTCATCACGATCAGCGGTTTTCGATAGGGCCGCACCATCTGGCGGCGCAGCAAATGGAATATTTGTGCTGGTGTGGTGGGCATGCAGACCTGGATGTTGTCCTCGGCACACAGTTGCAGGTAGCGCTCCGGGCGTGCCGAAGAGTGTTCCGGCCCCTGTCCCTCGTAGCCGTGCGGCAGCAGCATCACCAAGCCGCACAGCCGACCCCATTTGGCCTCGCCGGCGCTGATAAACTGGTCGATCACCACTTGGGCGCCGTTGGCGAAATCACCGAACTGTGCCTCCCAGATCACCAGTTCGTTCGGCTCGGCCGACGCATAGCCGTACTCGAATCCGAGCACCGCCTCTTCAGACAGCACCGAGTCGATCACCACGAAGTGGGGCTGCTTGTCGGATACGTTCTGGAGGGGAACGTACACCCCGGCATCCCATTTTTCCCGGTTCTGGTCGTGCAGCACGGCATGGCGGTGGAAAAACGTCCCGCGCCCGCTGTCCTGGCCGGAAATCCTCACCGCGAAGCCGTTCTCCAGCAAGGTGGCATAGGCCAGGTTTTCCGCCATCCCCCAGTCGAGCGGCAACCTGCCCTCACCCATCTGGCGGCGGTCGGCGATGATCTTCTCCACCCGCGAATGCAGCTTGAAGTTGGCGGGAACCGCCGTCAACACGCCCGACAGCCGCTGCAGGTCGGCCAGCGGCACCGAGGTGTCGGCCGGGTCATCCCACTTGCTTTTCCGGAAGGGCGACCAGTCCGTGGCGTAAGCTTTCCTGAAATTCGTCAGCACAGTTCTGGTCACGGAAACGCCGGCATCGAGATCCCGGCGATAGGCGGCGATCATTTCCTCCGGGTCGTGCGACGCAAGCACCCTCTCGGCCACCAGCCTGTCGGCGTAAAGCTTGCGCGTACCAGGATGCTGGGCGATCTTCTTGTACATCAGCGGCTGGGTCACCAGCGGTTCGTCCTGTTCGTTGTGGCCCAGGCGGCGGTAGCACACCAGATCGATCACCACGTCCTTGTGGAAAGCCATGCGGTAGTCGAAGGCAATTTCCGTCACCAGCAGCACCGCTTCCGGATCATCGCCGTTGACGTGGAAAATCGGTGCGCCCACCATTTTTGCCACGTCGGTGCAATACAGCGTGGAACGGGTGTCGCGCGGGTCGGAAGTGGTAAAACCGATCTGGTTGTTGATGACGATGTGTACCGTGCCGCCGGTGCCGTAGCCGCGTGTCTGCGACAGGTTGAGGGTTTCCATCACCACGCCCTGACCGGCAAAGGCGGCATCGCCGTGGATCAGCACCGGCACCACCTGGTTGCCGACGAGATCGTGGCGTCGCTGCTGGCGCGCGCGCACCGAGCCTTCCACCACCGGGTTGACGATTTCCAGATGGGAGGGATTGAACGCCAGCGTCAGGTGCATAGCCCCGCCCGGGGTGGCGACGTCAGTGGAGAAACCCTGGTGGTATTTGACGTCGCCGGAAGCCAGGCGGCCGTTCGCGGCGTGCTTGCCCTCGAACTCCAGAAACAGGTCACTCGGCAGCTTGCCGATGGTGTTGACCAGCACGTTGAGCCGGCCGCGGTGCGCCATGCCGATCACCATTTCCTTCACGCCCTGGCTGCCGGAACGCTGAATCAGGTGATCCAGCAGCGGAATCAGGCTATCTCCGCCTTCCAGCGAAAAGCGTTTCTGCCCGACATAGCGGGTGTGCAGGTATTTTTCCAGGGTTTCCGCAGCGGTGACCAGTTCGAGTATGCGTCGCTTGCTATCGGGAGAAAATTGCGGCCGTGCCCGGTTGGTTTCCAGCCGCTCCTGAATCCAGCGTTTCTGGCTGGTCTCGGGGATGTGCATATACTCGGTGCCGATATTGCCGCAGTAGGTTTCCCTGAGAATGTGCAGGATATCGTGCAAGGTGGACTGCTCGGGCGATACCAGGGAACCGGATTTGAAGACTTTGGACAGGTCGGCATCGGTCAGGCCGTAAGATTCCAGCAGCAGTTCCGGCACCTCCGGCAACTGCTGGCGCTTGAGCGGATCGACGGTGGCGAGCTGCACACCGCGGAAGCGGTAGGCATTGATCAGCTGCAGCACCGCGATCTGTTTCCTGACCAGTGCCTCGACATCGGCTGCCTGCACTGGAACGCAAGGCTGTTTGGCGCGTTCGGCGAAGGATTGCAGCACCGGGGAATGGGGAACATCCTTGGCGAGTACCCCCGGCATTTTCTGCAGGCGGTTGAAATACTCCCGCCATTCCTCGCCGACCAGGGCGGGATTGCTCAAGTATAGCTCGTACAGCTCCTCGATGAACGGCGCATTGCCGTCATAGAGGGCCGAGTTGTCCAGCATCTCCTTCATTACGCCCATATTCTTCTCTTCTCCTGCGTGCTGTAGGAGCGGCGCCCTCGCCGCGATTTTCGACCGCATTCGCGCCGGGGGCGGCGCTCCTACATTCCAGTCACCCCTCACCGGCCTGATTCAGTTATTCGCGCTGCGAAATAGGCACAAAATCCCTTTTCTTCGGCCCGAGGAACAACTGGCGCGGGCGACCGATTTTCTGCTCCGGGTCTGAAATCATCTCGTTCCATTGGCTGCTCCAGCCGATGGTGCGGGAAATGGCGAAAATCGCGGTAAACATGTTGGTCGGGATGCCGATGGCGCGCAGCACGATGCCGGAATAGAAGTCCACGTTGGGATAGAGCTTCTTGGCGATAAAATACTCGTCCTCAAGGGCGATGCGCTCCAGTTCGAGCGCGATCTGGAACAGCCGGTCGTCATTGGCGCCGAGTTCCTTCAGCACTTCGTGGCAGGTCTGGCGCATCAGGTTGGCGCGCGGGTCGAAATTCTTGTACACCCTGTGGCCGAAGCCCATCAGGCGGAAGGGATTTTTCTTGTCCTTGGCGCGCTCGATGAACTTCGGAATATTGGTAACGTCGCCGATTTCCTCCAGCATCTTCAGCACCGCTTCGTTGGCGCCGCCGTGGGCGGGGCCCCACAGCGAGGCGATGCCGGCGGCGATGCAGGCGAAAGGATTGGCGCCGCTGGAACCTGCCAGGCGTACCGTCGAGGTGGAGGCATTCTGCTCGTGATCGGCGTGTAGCGTGAAAATCCGGTCCATGGCCCTGACCAACACCGGGTTGGGCAGGTATTCCTCGCAGGGCGTGGAGAACATCATATGCAGAAAGTTCGCCGCGTAGGAGAGCGAGTTGCGCGGGTAGGCGAAGGGCTGCCCGGTGTTGTACTTGTAACTCATCGCCGCGATGGTCGGCACCTTGGCAAGCAGGCGGTGGGTAGAAATTTCGCGGTGGTGCGGGTCGGACACGTCGCCGGAATCCTGGTAGAAGGCAGACAGCGCCCCCACCACTCCCACCATCACCGCCATGGGGTGGGCATCGCGACGGAAGCCCTTGAAGAAACTGGTCACCTGGTCGTGCACCATGGTGTGATGGCGGATGATGGAATCGAACTCCTGCTTCTGCTCCTTGGTGGGCAGCTCACCGTAATAAAGCAGGTGGCAGACCTCGATGAAATCCGCGTGCTCGGCCAATTGCTCGATGGGGTAGCCACGGTAAAGCAGTATCCCCTCGTCGCCGTCGATGAAGGTGATCTTCGAACTGCAACTGCCCGTCGACATGAATCCCGGATCGTAGGTAAACACCCCATGTTTCCCCAGGTTGCGGATGTCGATCACATCCGGGCCGAGAGTGCCGGAAAGAAGCGGCAGCTCGATTTCTGCGCCGCCGTCGATTCTGAGATAGGCCTTGCGTTCGCTCATGACTCGTGTTCCTCTTCAATTAATATTGGCGCAGCATCAGCAGCACCTTTCTTACATTATCATCCACGCCGGTTTCATCGCTCTGGATCAGCCCCCATAAATCCGGGTCGGAATAGGCCAGCAGCCCCTTGAATGCTTCCACTTCCTGCGGCGTAAGCCGCTCGAAATTCTGCTCCATAAATCGCGCCAGAACAATGTCGAGTTCCAGCATGCCTCGCCGGCAGTCCCAGCGAATGCGATCACTCATACAGTGCGCTTGACCAGCATTTCCTTGATCTTGCCGATCGCGCCGGTCGGATTCAAGCCCTTCGGGCAGACGTCCACACAATTCATAATGCTGTGGCAGCGAAACAATCGGTAGGGATCTTCCAGGTTGTCCAGGCGCTCGTTGGTAGCCTGGTCGCGCGTGTCGGCGATAAATCGATAGGCCTGCAGCAACCCCGCCGGGCCGACGAATTTGTCCGGGTTCCACCAGAACGACGGGCAGGCAGTGGAGCAGCATGCGCACAGGATGCACTCGTACAGACCGTCCAGCTTTTCCCTGTCTTCGGGTGATTGCAGACGCTCGATTTCCGGTTCCGGCTCGTTGTTGACGAGGTAGGGTTTGATCGAGCGGTATTGTTTGTAAAACTGACTCAGGTCCACCACCAGATCGCGGACCACCGGCAGGCCGGGCAATGGGCGCAGTTCGATCGGCTGCCTGAGCCCGGACAGCGGCGTAACGCAGGCGAGCCCGTTGCGCCCGTTGATGTTCATGGCGTCCGATCCGCACACCCCTTCGCGGCAGGAACGGCGAACGCTCAGGGTTTCGTCCTGCGCCTTGAGCAGCAGGATGGCGTCAAGCAGCATCATGTTGCCGGCATCGACATCCAGCTCAAAGTCCTGCATGTGAGGCTTGGAATCGGTTTCCGGGTTATAGCGGTAAATCGAGAAACGCATTTATTTCTCCTGGTGATGAGAAATGAGCAATGGGTGATGGGGAAACCCAACACCGTTTACCCATTACTCAATAAACCCTCGCCTTCGGCTTGAAAGTCTCCACCGTCAACGGTTTCAGCCGTACCGGCTTGTAATCCAGCCGGTGTCCTTCGCTGAAATACAGCGTATGCTTCAGCCAGTGGTTATCGTCACGCAGTGGGTAATCGTCGCGCGCATGGGCACCGCGGCTCTCCTGGCGGGCAGCTGCAGATATCATCGTCGCCAGCGCCACCCCCATCAGGTTTTCCAGTTCCAGCGCCTCGATCCGGCCGGTATTGTAGATCCTGCTGTGATCGCGTAGCGCCACATCCGGCAGGCGCGCGGCAATTTCCAGCATTTCCCTGACCCCCTCCCGCAGCACCTCTTCCGTGCGGAACACGCCGCAATGCCTTTGCATGGTCTTGCGCATCTGTTCGCGCAACTCGTCCACGGTAATGCCGTCACGCTTGCTGTCCCAGCGGCTCAGGCGTGCCATCGACATATCCAGGGCGCCATCCGGCACGGGGCGGGGGAACGGATTTTCCTTCAGGTATTCGATGACGTGGTTGCCGGCGGCACGTCCGAACACGATCAGGTCGAGCAGTGAATTGCTACCCAGGCGATTGGCGCCGTGCACCGAAACGCAGGCGCATTCGCCGATGGCATACAGCCCGATCACGGCCTCCTCCGGGGCGGTTCTGGTCGGCATCACCACCTGGCCATGCAGATTGGTGGGAATGCCGCCCATCATGTAGTGCACCGTAGGCACCACGGGGATCGGCGCCTCGATCGGGTCGACATGGGCGAACTTGATGGAAAGGTCGCGGATGCCCGGCAGGCGATGCTGGATTACCTCCGGGCCGAGATGGTCGAGCTTGAGATAGACATGATCGCCGTCCTTGCCGCAGCCGCGCCCTTCGTGGATTTCCACTGCCATGGCGCGGGACACCACATCGCGGCTGGCAAGGTCCTTGGCGTTGGGCGCGTAGCGTTCCATGAAACGCTCGCCATCCTTGTTGACCAGATAGCCGCCTTCGCCTCGCGCCCCTTCCGTCACCAGCACACCGGCCCCGGCAATGCCCGTCGGGTGGAACTGCCAGAACTCCATGTCCTCGAGCGGAATACCGGCACGCAGCGCCATGCCGAGGCCGTCGCCGGTATTGATCAGGGCATTGGTGGTGGCGCTGAAAATGCGCCCGGCGCCCCCGGTTGCCAACAGCGTGGCGCGCGCCTCGATAAAGATCGGCTCACCGGATTCAATCTCGAGCGCCACCGCACCCAAGGCATAGCCGTGACCATCCGTCACCAGATCGACCGCGAAATATTCCTCGAAAAAATGGGTCTTGGCAGCGATGTTGCGCTGGTACAAGGTATGCAGCATGGCGTGGCCGGTGCGATCGGCAGCGGCACAGGTGCGCATCACCGGCGCTCCGCCGTAATTCTGCGTCATGCCGCCGAACGGGCGCTGGTAGATCTTGCCATTGGGCAGGCGGTCGAACGGCATGCCGAAGTGCTCCAGCTCGATCACCGCCTCGTTGGCCTGCCGGCACATGAATTCGATGGCATCCTGGTCGCCCAAGTAATCCGAGCCTTTCACCGTGTCGTACATGTGCCAGTGCCAGTTGTCCTCGCTGACGTTGCCCAGGGACGCGGCAATGCCGCCCTGGGCGGAAACGGTATGAGAGCGGGTCGGGAACACTTTGGACACCACCGCCACCTTGAGATTGGCGTGGGAAAGTTGCAACGCGGCGCGCAGGCCCGCCCCGCCACCACCGATGATCAGTGCATCAAAAGTGCGTTTGGCGATCGGCATTATTGGAGTCCCCAGAGAATTTGCACCGACCATGCCGTACAACCGACCAGCGCGAGGATGACCAGCACCTCGGCCGTCAACCTGAGCACGGTGTGGTGCACATAATCCATCAAGATGTCCCTGACCCCGACCCAGGCGTGGAGATACAGGCTGAGCAAGAACAGCAGGCTGGCAAGGCGCATCCATTGGTTGTGAAACAGACCGCTCCAATCCGCGAACTGGAGCGGTTGATGGGTCAGCAAAAAACCAACCATGAACACGGAGTAAAGCGCCATGACGACGGCCGTGACGCGCTGCATCAGCCAGTCGCGCAGGCCGTAATGAGCGCCGCTGACGATGCGCTCTACCATAGCCACCCCCCTATCATCGCGGTCAGCGTCAGGCTGAAAGCAAGGACCAGCCAGCTGTTCCGGCGGGTCTTGCCCAGTTCCATGCCGAAGCCCATATCCATGGCGAGGAAGCGCAAGCCGGCAAAAAAATGATGGGAATAGCCCCACAACAGGACTATCAACACCAGCTTGACCAGCGGACTTTCCAATCCCTGCTTGACCTTCTCGAAGGTTTCCGCAGAGTCGAGTGTAAGCTGAAAGATGGCAAGGAACAGGGGAATTGCGACAAACAGCAGCGCTCCGCTGACCCGGTGCAGAAAGGAAACCACACCCGGCAAGGGCAGCTTGATCCTGAGCAGATGAAGATACCTGGGGCGGCGGTTTGCCATTCTATTCGGCCGCGTTAGCCACTGCCTGCGGAATGCGCTCGATCAAACGGGGATCGAACGGCTTGGGCAGGATGTAGTCCTTGCCGAAAGCCATTTCTTTGGCGTTGTAAGCCTTGAGCACTTCTTCCGGCACAGGCTCGCGCGCCAGTTCGGCCAGCGCTTTCACGGCGGCGATCAGCATTTTTTCGGTAATCTGTTTGGCGCGTGCATCCAGCGCACCGCGGAAAATGAACGGAAATCCCAGCACGTTGTTGACCTGGTTGGGGAAATCGGAGCGGCCGGTGGCCATAATCAGGTCGTCGCGCGCCGCGTGGGCTTCACTCGGCAGGATTTCAGGATCGGGATTGGCCATGGCAAACACGACCGGCCTGGGCGCCATGCTTTTTATCATCTCCCGGCTGACCAGGTTGGAACCGGAAACGCCGATGAACACGTCCGCGCCGCTCATGGCTTCCGTCAGAGTGCGCAGCGGGGTATCCCTGGCGAATTCCTGCTTGTAGACATTCAGGTCGCTGCGTCCGGTGTGGATCACGCCCTTGCTGTCCACCAGCAGCATGTTTTCCTTTTTCGCGCCCATTGAAATCAGCAGGCGCATTCCCGCCAGTCCGGCAGCGCCGGCGCCGAGACACACCAGCTTCACGTCCTCCAGCTTCTTGCCCTGGATTTCCAGCGCGTTGAGCAGGCCTGCGCAGATGATCACTGCGGTGCCGTGCTGGTCATCGTGAAAAACCGGGATGTCCAGACGCGCCTTGAGCGCCTTCTCGATCACGAAGCAGTGCGGTGCGGCGATATCCTCCAGGTTGATGCCGCCGAAGGTCGGCGAAATGTTAACCACGGTTTCGATGAAGGACTCGATGCTGGGCGCGTTGACCTCGATATCGAACACGTCGATATTGGCAAAGCGCTTGAACAGGATGCCCTTCCCCTCCATCACCGGCTTGCTCGCCAGCGGCCCCAGATTGCCCAGGCCAAGAATGGCGGTGCCGTCGGTGATTACCGCGACCAGGTTGCCCTTGTTGGTGTAGCGGTAGGCGTTTTCCGGATTTTTGGCAATTTCGCGCACCGGTTCGGCCACACCGGGGGTGTATGCCAGGGAGAGATCCTGCGCCGTGGCGCAGGGTTTGGAGGATTCGACCGAAATTTTTCCCGGTCGGGGAAACTCGTGATAATCGAGAGCCTGTTGATTCAAGGTGGTCATAAACAGTTCCTGTAAGAAAAATAGGTCAGCCCAGATCGTTCAGATAGCAGTGATGTTGTGTGTTGCAGCGGCTGACGCGCCATTCCACCGGCTGATCGCCGTAAGTATAGGCCACCCGGTCGATATCCAGCAGCGGCGCATTCGGCGCAATGCCGAGCAGGTTCGCGGCATCTTCATCCGCCGTGACGGCCCGGATACGCTCCTCGGCGCGGATGATCCGGGTACCGTAGCGGGATTCGTAAAGGCTGTAGAGCGTACCCTCAAACTCGGTGATCAAAGCATCGCTGAGTCCCTTGAACAGGGTCGCGGACAGGCAGATATCATCCAGAATCACCGGCTCTCCCGAAAACCGTAGCAGGCGTCGCACCATCATGACCGGCGCCCCGCGCTTCAGCCCGAGCCGTTCAGCGGCAGTGCTGTCGGCCTTACCGCGCTCGCAATGCAGCACCTCGCTGACCGGGAATTCCTTCTTGCCGCTCAGTTCTACGATGCGCAGGAAACGGTACTGGGTATGCTCCTCGGTATGGGTAGCGACGAATGTCCCCTTTCCCTGGCGCCGCACCAAAATGTTTTCCGCTGCGAGCTCGTCGATCGCCTTGCGCACTGTTCCCTGGCTGACCTTGAACCGGCTCGCCAGTTCCAGCTCGCTGGGAATTACTTCGCCCGGCCGCCATTCTCCTGCCACAAGGCTTTGCGTGATCAGAATCTTGATCTGCTCATAGAGCGGTCTGAATGTAGGAGTTGAATGCGATTTGGTCATGGTTTTCCCTTGTTTTCTAACCCTAGCATGATCAATAAAAATTATCCACTATCTTATATAAGACATATTACATAAGCTAAATATTGACATATACTTTATTCGACCACATTATACCCATTCTTCGAATTTATGCTTTGTAAAACAACAGCGATCCCACAAAGAGGTAAGTCATGACCGAGATTTCATCCGCTGGTGCGCGCTTCCGCGCCGCCGTCGCTGCCGAGAAACCCCTGCAGGTAATCGGCGCGATCAATGCCTACCATGCCAAACTGGCTGAACATACGGGCTACAAGGCGCTCTATATCTCGGGCGGCGGCGTGGCGGCGGGTTCGCTTGGTTTGCCCGACCTCGGCATCTCCACCCTCGACGACGTGCTCACCGATGTGCGCCGCATTACCGACGCAACCCACCTGCCGGTTCTGGTGGATATCGATACCGGCTTCGGAGGCGCCTTCAACATCGCCCGCACCGTCAAAGCTATGATCAAGTTTGGCGCGGGCGCCGTGCATATCGAGGACCAGGTGCTGGCCAAGCGCTGCGGCCACCGGCCCGGCAAGGCGATAGTCTCCCAGGCGGAGATGGTGGATCGCATCAAGGCCGCAGTGGACGCCAGAACCGATCCCGGTTTTGTCATCATGGCCCGTACCGATGCCCTGGCGGTTGAGGGGTTACAGTCCGCCATCGACCGCGCCTGTGCCTGCGTCGAGGCGGGTGCGGACATGGTCTTCCCGGAAGCGATCACCGAGCTTCCCATGTACAAAAAATTCTCTGAAGCGGTAAAAGTGCCCGTGCTCGCCAATATCACCGAATTCGGCTCGACACCGCTCTATACTGTTGAAGAGTTGGCGGGTGCGGACGTTTCCCTGGTGCTCTATCCGCTTTCCGCTTTCCGCGCCATGAACAAGGCCGCGTTGAACGTCTACGAATCCATCCGCCGTGAAGGAACGCAGAAAAACGTGCTCGACCAGATGCAGACGCGCATGGACCTGTACGAACACCTTGGCTACCATGCCTACGAGCAGAAACTGGATGAGCTGTTTGTGCAGGAGAAGAAATGATTTTCACCGCAAGGGCCGCGAGGGTACGCAAAGGAAAAACTCATCCTGGTTTCCCTTGCGATCCTTTGCGTCCTTAGCGGTAAAGGGTTTTTTAGGGGTCAAAAGTGAGCGAAACTGAAACCACGCCAAAAAAGAAAAAATCGGTCGCCCTGTCCGGCGTAGTGGCCGGCACTACGGCAGTATGCACCGTCGGCCACAGCGGCAACGACCTGCACTACCGCGGCTACGACATTCTGGAGCTGGCGGAAAAATCCACTTTCGAGGAAGTCGCATACCTGCTGATCCACGGCGCACTGCCCACCCAATCCGAGCTGGATGGCTACAAGCACAAGCTGAAATCGCTGCGCGGCCTGCCGGGAGCGTTGAAAACCGTGCTCGAACAAATCCCCTCCTCTGCGCACCCGATGGACGTGATGCGCACCGGCTGCTCGATGCTGGGCATTCTGCTGCCCGAAAATACCGACCGCAATATCGAGGGTGCGCAAAACATCGCGGACAGGCTGGTCGCCTCGTTCGGCTCGATGCTGCTGTACTGGTACCACTATTCGCGCAACGGGAAACGCATCGAAGTGGAAACGGACGACAATACCGTGGCCGGCCATTTCCTTCATCTCCTGCACGGCAAGGCGCCTTCCGAACTCCAGAGCAGGGCGCTGGATATATCGCTGATCCTCTATGCCGAGCACGAGTTCAACGCCTCCACCTTCACCGCCCGGGTCATTGCCGGCACCCTGTCCGATATCCACTCCTGCATCACCGGCGCAATCGGCGCGCTCAGAGGCCCGAAGCACGGCGGCGCCAACGAAGCGGCGATGGAGATCATCCAGCGCTACCGCAGTCCGGACGAGGCGGAAGCCGACATCCGCAGCCGCATCGCGCGCAAGGAAATCATCATCGGCTTCGGCCACCCGGTCTACACCATCGGCGACCCGCGCAACATCGCGATCAAGACCGTGTCGCGCCTGCTGTGCGAGGACGGCAACAACATGAACCTGTTCGAGATCTCCGACCGCATCGAATCGGTGATGTGGGAAACCAAGAAAATGTTCCCCAACCTCGACTGGTATTCGGCCTCCAGCTACCACATGATAGGCGTCCCGACCGAGATGTTCACCCCTCTGTTCGTGATCGCCCGCACCACCGGCTGGGTGGCGCATATCATCGAGCAGCGCATCGACAACAAGATCATCCGGCCGAATGCCGAATACGTCGGGCCGGAAGATCGTGCCTACGTTCCGCTTGAAATGAGAGGCTGATTTTTCACCGCAGAGGACGCGGAGGACGCAGAGGAAAGACACAATTGATTTGTCACCTCTGCGTCCTCCGCGTCCTCTGCGGTTAGATGTTTTTTGAAAGGAAACCGCATGTCCTCCCACACCTCCAACGTCCGCCCCGAACCCGACCAGGTTCTGGTGGATATTGCCGACTACGTCTGCGATTACGAAATCAAATCCGCGGAGGCTTACGACACCGCCCGCTACTGTTTGATGGACACCCTGGGCTGCGGTCTGGAGGCGCTCTCCTACCCGGCCTGCACCAAGCTGCTCGGGCCGATCGTGCCCGATACGGTGGTGCTCAACGGTGCCAGGGTGCCGGGGACGCAATTCCAGCTGGACCCGGTCAAAGCCGCGTTCGATATCGGCGCCATGGTGCGCTGGCTGGATTTCAACGACACCTGGCTTGCCGCCGAATGGGGCCACCCTTCAGACAACCTGGGCGGCATCCTCGCCGCCGCCGACTGGCTGTCCCGCACCCGCGTGGCGCACGGAAAACCCGCGCTGACCATGAAGAACGTGCTGACCGCCATGATCAAGGCGCATGAAATCCAGGGAATACTGGCGCTGGAAAACAGCTTCAACCGGGTCGGGCTCGACCACGTGATCCTGGTGAAAATCGCCTCCACAGCCGTTGTCACGAAACTTCTGGGCGGCTCGCGGGATGAGATCATCGACGCCGTGTCCAACGCCTGGATCGATGGCCAGGCCCTGCGCACCTATCGCCACTCGCCCAACACCGGCCCGCGAAAATCCTGGGCGGCGGGAGATGCCACCAGCCGCGCAGTGCGCCTGGCGCTGATGACGCTCAAAGGTGAAATGGGCTACCCCTCCGCCCTCACCGCCAAGACCTGGGGTTTCTACGACGTCTTGTTCAAGGGCAACGCCTTCAAGTTCCAGCGCCCCTATGGCTCTTACGTGATGGAGCAGATTCTGTTCAAGATTTCCTTCCCCGCCGAGTTCCATTCCCAGACCGCGGTGGAAGCCGCCTTCCAGCTTCATGCCCAGGTGGGCGACCGGCTGGACACGCTGGAGAAGATCGCGCAGATCGACAGGATCGTCATCACCACCCACGAATCGGCGCTCCGCATCATCGACAAGAAAGGCCCGCTGCATAACCCGGCCGACCGCGACCACTGCATCCAGTACATGGCCGCCGTTGGCCTCCTGAAAGGCAACCTCACCGCCGCCGACTACGAGGACGCGGCTGCCGCCGACCCGCGCATCGACGCCCTGCGCGACAAGATGGAATGCGTCGAGAATCCTCAATACACCCGGGATTATCTCGACCCCGAAAAGCGCTCCATCGCCAACGCCCTGCAAATCTTCTTCAGGGACGGCACACGGTCAGAAAACATCGCGGTCGAATACCCGATCGGCCACCGCCGCCGTCGCGCGGAAGGCATCCCCGAGCTGGTCAAGAAATTCAGGGTGAACCTGGCGCGGAGATTCCCCGCCAAGCAGTCGAACGCGATCCTTGGGTTGTGCCTGGATGCAAAACGCCTCGAAGCAACGATGGTGAACGAATTTATGGACATGCTGGCAATCTAGCCGTTCAGGCGCTTCCAGAACGTTTGACTATAATTACCATAAGCAAGTCGGAACAGCAGGAGGCGTCATGAAAGCATTGATCATCAGCGCAGACCATTTCGAGGATACCGAACTTCTGGTGCCCTACTACCGCCTGAAGGAAGAAGGCTTTGAGATGGATGTCGCCTCCATTTCCAGGGGAAATATCAACGGCAAGCACGGCTACGAAGTCCGCGTGGACAAGGCGCTGCGCGACGTTCATGCCAAAGACTATGACATTCTCGTGCTTCCGGGCGGCAAGGCGCCCGCAGCGTTGCGCAAGGAACCGGCCGCACTGGAAATCGTGAAGGAATTCTTTCTCGGCAACAAGCCGGTCGCGGCCATCTGCCACGGTCCGCAACTATTGGTCACGGCAGGCGTCCTCAAGGGGCGACGCGCCACCTGCTACCACTCTGTCGCCGAGGAACTGAAAGAAGCCGGCGCCCTGTACGAAGACAGCGAAGTGGTGGTGGACGGCAATCTGGTCACGTCCCGCCAGCCCTCAGACCTGCCCGCCTTCATGCGGGAAACCATCCGGATGGCGTCAAAAATCGTGCATTGATCCTATACCCGCGCATTCATCTCGACACGACAACCAAGGAGAACAAAATGAAAACTCGATTCGCCGGTTTCCAACCCATCCGGCCTGACCGTCAGATTTGGGGGCAGGAGTATCGGCATGACGCCTACAAAGCCAAGCACAAACTGCCCGAACCCACGGCTTGCCCGGTCTGCGGCGCCGTATATCACGAAGGACGCTGGCAATGGATGGCCAGACCAGCCCAGGCCCATGAGGAAATGTGTCCGGCCTGCCACCGCATCCATGACGAGTTTCCGGCTGGATTCGTCACCCTGAGCGGAGCGTTCCTCAAGGAACACCGGGAGGAATTGCTGAATCTGGTGAAGAACGAGGAAGCCAGGGCCAAGGCGGAGCATCCCATGGAGCGGATCGTCAAGATCGAAGACCAGGATGACGGCGCCCTGGTTACCACCACCGGAATCCATCTCGCCCGCGGCATCGGCGAAGCATTGCACCATGCCTACAAAGGCGAACTGGAATTCCATTACAACGAACAGGAAAACCTGCTACGCGTAGTATGGGAGCGTTAAACTTGAAAAACTCAATTGAACCGCAGAGACACAGAGGAAACGGGGTAAGCGGGGATGGGCGACTTGTCGCCCAACTCGCAAAAACAAAGCGTTATGCCGACACGGAAAATCACCCGCTGGTGAAAGCCGGTCAATCTCTAATGCATTGATATTAGAGCCAAAACGCCTCTGTGGGAGCGGCGCCAGCCTTCCCCTCAACCCCCTCCCGCAAGCGGGAGGGGAGACGATCGCCCCTTCCCCCGCTTGCGGGGGAAGGTTGGGATGGGGGTTGGCCGCGATTTGCGGCCGCATTCGCGCCGGGGGCGGCGCTCCACACATGCACGAGCATTCCAATGGATAATCTCGGTTAACGACAGTTAGTGAATAAAATCAGAAAATCGATCAATCCGCGAAAGGATTTGATAAATTTTCAGGAGGTATTTCTTTAGACCTGGCCGGAGGAACAACAGGTTTTTCAGCTGAAGCCGAATTTTCAGAGACAATGGGTTTAGGCTCTTCACTGTGGCGGTGAAAGAACAGGCCGGCAAGGAAGGCAAAGTAAATTGCATTGGCAGGGATGTGCAAATTAAAATCAACCAACCCGTGGAGAGCCATTAACAACAACCCGACACCCGCACCAGCCTGAGCAAATCTGAAAGTGGACCAGTGCCCCTTTACCCATACGTAAAACCATTGCCGAACGTAGAACACGGTAAAAAGAACAAGTAGAACAGCGACAATAAAGCCGCCTTCCATCAGCCATTCCAGATAATCGTTATGAACATGATTAATAAAACCGGGAAGGTCGCCAGTCTGGAAACGCATAAAAATAGAAGGGAATGTACCTGGACCACTACCCAGTGGAAAAAACGAACCCATTGCCGGTAAAACTGCATCATAAATTGGCCAGCGTAAATCGTCAGCAGGATTCACAGCAGTAAATCGGTTTAATACCGGCAAGAGGCCAATTTCAGCAGCCAATGCCAAACCAATAGCGACTATGGTGCCAACCAGTCCAAAAGAATTCGCTCCACCCAGACGCATGGAATAAAGAACCGCACTCAGGAAAATCCCCAGCATTGCAAGTGCAATCCCTGTCCTTGATTGGGAAAAAATCAATCCGAGCATAATCACCAGAGTTATCGCCGCGTAAACAATAACCTTGCCTCCTCGCCCACTGAAAAAAGCCATAATCCTGCGCATCCAGCCCGATCTCCTATGCGGGCTTGTTTTTTGCAATGGGCCGA
This sequence comes from Sulfuricella sp., assembly GCA_031426955.1. GTDB lineage: Bacteria > Pseudomonadota > Gammaproteobacteria > Burkholderiales > Sulfuricellaceae > Sulfuricella. Next base: position 40,614 of record JASJPA010000025.1, on the reverse strand, counting down.
CTGTTGCAGCCAGCATGGCCAATGCAATGGGCAATGCCATCTCCAGTAATCCTGCAAAATGGTCACGATTGGGGTAGGTCCCATTGGCACCGTTACCGCTCATACCGAAACGGAAAAAACTATCCGCCCCATCGCCATACTGGATCAAACCCAAAATAGCCTGAAACACCACCATCCCCAGGAAAACCGTAACCAGCATGCGCAGCTTGCTAGTAGCTTGCCCCACCACGGCAAGAAAAATAATTACCGGCGGAAACAGGGCAAGCCATGAATATTCAGTATTAAAAGTGATCAGGGATAGAGGCCGAAGGACATCTGTTTCCTTGAAATTGAAACCTTCAAACAACTGAGCATAGAAGCCACGCCCTTGCAGAGCGGCCCACCAGTCTCCAGGCAGGGGAATCAGATAAAAAGCGGGATAAAGCAATAACAGCAATAGCGAGGCGAGAAATGCCGCTGACAGATGCGCTTTAAAAGTCGGACGTGCAAAGAGCATTGCAGCCAGAACCAGCGTAGCCAGTTCTAGAAACATTAGAATCAGCGGTCGATTGCCTCCCCTGAACAGAGGGGCAACGACCAGCAGCAGAGCCGACAAAATAAAAATGCCCGTGGCATCTCCAGGCCCACGGGCACTATATGATTCACGCATATATGCAGATGGTTACATCGAGCTTACAGGGTCATCTTCTGTAATGGAGACAATTGCCCCACCAATGGTGATGATTCCAGCTCCAAGAACCACGGCGTTACCTAGAGTCACCCCCCCGGCACCACCAGCACCAGCACCAGCACCAGCACCAGCACCACCGGGAACCGGATCACCTAGCGCAGCATAATAAGGGCCTACCGATTGAATCTTGGCAGTCTTTAAACTACATTCCGCCACAGAGTTGAACACCAGCTTGTTGTTTGGCTTGAGTTGTTGCACGCAGCCGTCTTTATAGGTAATCGATGCACTAGCGCCGGCCATGGTCATAATGCGGTCACCCACATTCAACTGCTGACCCGGACGAGCTACCACATAATATTTACCCTGATTGACCAGCACCATCCCTTCCGACTGAGCAATGGTCGCAATTGGGCCAGACACAGGAGTCACTCCAGCATAAACGGCACCCGCCCCAAACATCAGAGACAGCATTAAACCACTTTTAAGCCCTAATCCTTTTTTCATCTTATTCTCCTATTGCCTAGCAAGCGCCGCACAAAAATTATACACCCACCATACAACAATCGACTTCTATGATGATGGTATTCCATTTATTCTAGACTAGTCAACTCTTTTTTCAATCTCTTTTTTCAATCTCCATATCATCAAACCAGATCGAGCCTTCAGCAATAAAATCCAGAGTCGATCGCCCCCCCAACTCCAACCTGAGCACTTGAATCGGACATCCTTCTTCAGGCACTTCAAAGTTCGAGCTGAAATGCTTCCATTGATCTGTGCCGACAAAATATTCAGACTTCCCAAGAGGCTCTGCTGGCGACGGGTTGCATCTCACAACCCATTGCAGCCCTTTTTCACTCTGCAGGCTGTCCAGACGCACGCGCCCCCGCAAAAAATACTTGCCCGGATCAAGCATCAAATATTGATAGAGGTGCTCAAACCTCAGCCGCTGACCATCCAGCGCCACGTGCAGGGCCTTACTGCCCGTCGTGCCATAAGTTGGCGCATCTTCCACCATAGCCCCGTGAACTTTGGGTGCAATCCAGTCGAACCCTTCATTCGAGATTCCTTGCTCAAAGTTGCCATTGAACAAATTCCCCAGGCTGCCCACCTTTTCTCTTGAGAGGCTGTTTAACCAGATGAAATAGGCCTCGAGCCAGCGCCCCTCTTTTTGCAAGCGCGCCAGCAAAGGTTTGCGCTCATCGGACATTGACTTTCCGCCCGCTTTCTCTCGCATCTGATAGAGATCCCTCACGGCATCCAGACTGAGCGCATTTGCTGCTACATACTGATAAAAGCCTTTCCACCACCCCGGTTCTTCGGCAATAACGGGGGCAAACAAGGGGCGCAGCCGCGGATCTTCGGCGATGTGAAGAAAAAGTGGAAATATTTTTGATTGAAGCTCGCCGCGCACCCGCATTGCGCGATCCCAGTTTTTGATCGCGATATCTGCCCGGTTATGCCGCAACCAGAACGCACCCGCATCCAACTGAACACCGCTCTGCATCGGTGACAACTCTGTCGCTCTGGTCACTGCAAGCATCGCCCGGGCTGCATCCCCACGTTTTTCGTAAAGCAGGGCTAGCACCATCCAGTTGCGCCCATCACCCGGATTTTCCTGTATGGCCTGCCGCAATAGAGACTCGGCCCGATGCGGGTCGGTTGACAGCATGTCAGATGCCGCTTTCAGCAGGCCAGCGGGGTGAGAAGCATGCCACTCCAGCGTCTTGGCGCCAGATTCCTTGCCACCTTCGGTGGCGTAATACTCGGACATCCCCAGCACCACGATACGCCATGCCAGAAAACCGGCAACCAGAATGAACAGACCCCATTTGATGATACGCGCCAACTAGTTGCTCCTCATGCTATACACCCAGACTCACTTTGCGGCATCAAGGTCGTGAAAAAACCCCTTGATCGATAACTTGTTTTCCAGTTTGACCAATTCAAAGCGAACCGTACCTGAGTAGGCCTTAAATTCCTGTTCATTTTGGGCGCGTATACGCAGGGCAAACCTCCCCTCTCCCCTTGCCGACTCTCCCTCACGGGTCCACCGGATATTTTTCAGGCTGAACTGACGATTCTGGCTCGAGGAGAAAAGCGTTTCGTAGTCCTTGCGAATCGCCAACTTACCTTTCTTATCACTCGTTCGTGCCCGGTCGTCAAATAATGCCACATATGACTCAAGATCACCCTGCTCATAGCTCGCCACAAAACGCCCCAGCAATGACTCAAGTTCCCGGTCAGAAATTGCGGGGGGAGAAGAGTCAGGCACAGCAGGTGCAGGCCCCACTTTGGCTGAAACCGAAACAACTGGCGGCACAGGCGTTGGAGCTAAGGCTGCCACCTTCGGCACTTCTCCGGTGACGGAGGCCTTATCGGTTTTATGGGTCGATGCTGTCTCTGAAACGGCTACTACCGGCTTATCCTGTGGCGCGGGTTTCGCCTCGGGCTTTCGGGGCGCCTCTCGCAGTGCAGGTTCCGCTTTGGAAGAAGGGCTTGGAGCATCCGCGAGTCGAACATTCTTCACCGGTTGAAGATCAGGCAAAGTCGCAGCCGCAACCACCTTCTGCGGGTCAGCGGGCGGAATTATGGCAACGGGCAAAGCCGGCATGATATTTCCCGCCACAGCAGGCTCAACCACAGGTGTCTTATGCGCACTGATATCCGGCTGCTGCGCTGCAACACCAGGCGCATCCGGTTTCGCCACCGGCTGCAAATTCAAATGATCATCCGCTCTGGCCAGCATTTCCTCACTACGGCCTGCATTCTTCTCACTAACGGCAGGTTCTTCTTGCTGGGTCAGGGCAACATCTGCCCCAGGCAAATAGACCAGATATATCACCGAAAACGCCAGCACAGCCATACCGCCCAGCACAAACTGGGGAAGGTTGCGCGCAACCACTAATGGCAGTCGTATCCCAGCAGGATCGGATTCCCCTACCTGAGAATAATAACGCTTCTGCCTCACCGGAAGAGGAATGGATTTCTGCTGTGCGGTTATTTTAAGCGCAGCATCGTATTGTTGGCGTGATTCGGGCTTACGCAGGACGTTATAGGACTGATTAACCCGGGTAGCATAAACATCTTCCCAGCTTTCCTCTATACCCTCCCGGTCGGGGTGAAACAAATGCATCAATAAACGATGATGCTCTTTAATCTGATCGATGCTCGCGTCAGAATCGACCCCCAGCACACGATAGTGGCTGGCATCGCCGGAAAAAAACACCTGCTTCACAAAAAAAATGGCCGCCTCTCGCAACTGCGACGCGGAGGCTCCTGTTGCCGCACACAGGGTTTCCATCTGACTTTTGTCGCCCGCCGCGACCCTTAACAAGAGGCTCAAACCATCCGGCAGACTGGTGTTTCCCTGGAATCCCTGTATACGAAGGGGGGAACGGTAACAAGCCCAGGCCAGAGACATGATATCTGCGGCGGTAGTTGCTCCTGACATGGTTATGCAGTCAAGCGATTTGCCGACACTTCTGCGTCGCGGTTGTAGTAATAGTAATTCTGGTGATAGCCATAGGCATTGCCGCGGGCATCCACCTTGACCAGAATCCCGCCCAACAGGCGGGTATGTGAACTGCGCAAGCGCTTGATCGCATTCTGAGCAAAGCCGCGACGCGTAATTCCAGCTTCGACCACCAGTATCGTGGCTTCCGCCAGATTCCCCAGCACCAGCGCATCGGCCAACCCCAGCACAGGCGGACCGTCAATAATGACATGATCGAATTTTTCAGCCGCCAGGTTGATCAGCGCAAGCATTTTTGCACCCGAAAGCAGCTCAGCCGGATTCGGGGGCAAGGGCCCGGTAGGCATGATGAAAAGATTGGAAACCGTCGTCGGCTTGGTCACTGCATAAGCTTGTGCTTCCCCCGCCAGAACATTGGTCAAACCCTGGGTATTCTCAATTTCCAGGGTGCGATGCAGGGAGGGATTGCGCAAGTCCGCATCCACCAGCAAAACCCGCTTGCCCGCCTGAGCAAAGTGAATCGCCAAACTGAGCGCCGACGTACTCTTGCCCTCACCGGCAGAAGTACTGGTCAACGTCAGCACCCTGGGCGCCCCATCCGCGGTCGAGAATTGCAGCGCCGTGCGGACCGAACGGTAAGCCTCCGCAAAAGCCGAGCGGGGGTCTTCTATGGCGGACAAAGCCAGGCCAGCACTATCCTTGTCCCGATCCTTGCCGCCACCGCGGATCAGCGGAATCACCCCCAAAGTCGCAATTCCCAGCAGACGCTCGAGGTCTTCCGGCTGCTTGACGGTGTCATCCAGATGTTCGAACAGGAAGGCGAGGCCAATGCCGCCAAAAAGGCCGATAAGTGCCGCAATCAATGCGTTAAACCGCAAGCTGGGCTTGAATTTATGGTTTGGCACCTCTGCCTTGTCCACCACGGAAACATTATTTGTATCTGCGCCACCCGCCACACCCACTTCTTTCAGCCGTTGGAGCAGACCATCATAGAGCTGACGATTGGTATCCGTCTCACGCTTGAGAATGGTGTACTGGATGCTGCGCCCCTGCAAATCCAGCAATTCCCGCTTGCTCTCGTTCAACTGCGCCAGAACCATGTTCTCCTTGTAGCGCGCCGTCTCATAAGTCGAGTTGACCGCCGCGACGACATTCGACACTTCTTTATCAATCCTGACCTGAATTTCAGCAATCTGCGCCTCCAGTTGCTGCATTTTCGGATAAGCGGGTTTGTAGACCTGCAATCCCTCCATATAGTCGTTTTCCAGCTTGGCCTTAAACTCCTTAAGCTTCTGGATGGGTTCGTTACCGAGAATTTTGCCCACCGCTTTGGATTTGGAGGCTTGTATTTGCTGATTTTGAGATTCTGCTTCGACCCTTTCCTGGGTCGCCTTGCCCAAAGCAGAATTGAGTTCCTGGAAGCGTTGCGAAACGGCCGTCTGCTTGTCATCCACATTGATGATCGCTTCCTGGCGGGCAAAATCAACCAATTGCCGCTCAGAATCTTCCAGTTTGGACTTGATCTGCTGCAAGCGCTCCTCGAGAAAAGTCTTGGCGTAGGACGAGGTATCTATCCTTCTTTCCAGATTAAGCTTGATGAACACATCTGCCATCGCATTGGCTACTCGGGCAGACAATTCTGGGTCCGGACTATCAAAATTCACTTTGACCAGGCGAGAATTGCGCACCGGTTCAACAGTCAAATGATCGAGGAATTTCTGAACCATATCGGGCTTCTGATTTTTTGGCGCATCCCGCCTGGCATTTTCCTTGTTGCCTGCCCAGGCGGAAATACTCTCAAACAGGCCGGGCTCTTTCTTGCCATTAAAAAGCGGATGCTCCATTAAACCCAACTGACCCATAACCCGTTCCGCGAGCGTGCGACTTTTCAGCAACTCGTATTGAGTCTGGTAAAAATCCTTGTCCTGAGATGATTCGTCCGGTCTGACATTCTTGAACTCAACGATTTTCGCCACGGTGCGTTCAATCTGCAGCGTCAGGCTGGCCCGATACACCGGTGTCATCAGAAAAGTGGCCGTCACGACCGCAATCAGCACAATCAGGAAAAAAGAAATCACCGTCCATTTGCGCTTAACGATGATTGCCCAGTATTCGCGCAGGTTAATCGAATCTTCATCCGGCTCCTGACCATGCGAGCCCGGCTGCAAAACATGGGTACTTAACTGCGAAGCAGACCAGGTCGTTAACGCACGGCCCTGCTCAGGTTGAGATTCTGACTGACTTTGATCGCCTGCTGACATTGCATCTCCACAACAAAAAAAGCAGTGGCAATATTCACCACTGCTTCACGCTAAAAAAGCATCACAATAAAAAAAGGCCAAAAGAAAGAATGGGAAGGATATCCTTGAATTCCTTCAGGATGGATTTTCCAGCAGAACTATCGACAACGATCCGATCCTCCCCCTTCACAACAGGATCTTCGGTCCCACCAGTGCGAATGGATTCCAGATTATAAAGGAGAGAAGTCTTCTCGCCGTTGACATTACGCAAAATGCGAATTTCCGTCGTATTAGCCAGACCATCCAGGCCCGAAGCCATCGCAATAACCTGCAACAGTGTCGTTCTGCCCTTGAGAGGATAAACACCAGCATTCTTGACATTACCTTCAACCGTCACCCGCTGACTCGTGTATTCCTTGACAAAAACACTGACCTGGGGATCCTGCATATAGCTTTCAGACAACTTGGCGGCGATATCCTTCTCCAACTCCTGGCTGGTTCGTCCCCCAGCCTGAATGGTGCCAATCAGGGGTAAAGAAATAATACCCCGGGAATTGACGCGAACAGCTTTGGAAAAAGTCTGCGACTGGAAAACCTCGATTTCGAGCAAATCCAGGTAACCTATAACGTACTCATCCTGCTCAGGCGCAGAAGCCGCAGCACTCAATGCCTTACTGTCGGAGATGGTAGCCGTCACAATCGAACCAGGCTGTTTTCCCGCCTCAGCGTTATCAGCAAAAGACTGGCCAGACAGCATCACCCCCGCAAACAAACATGACAGAGCTGTATTAAATAAGGATTTACCCATTTCCGCTCTCCTCTTGGAACATCTAACTGGCGCGCCGTAACCAACGCTTCCAGAAGAAAAAACCAGCCCCCGATTTCACCACTGGCACCTTGGCTGCTGGCAACCGAAGCTTTACTGGATCTAAATTGTCAAGTATACCCTTGGGGCGATCAAGCACCAATTTTCTTGCCTCTTCCGCGCCCACCCAACGTTCAGCCGCGCGGCACCCTTCCGCCAGCAAAGGCGCCCTGCTTTTAACTCCATGGGCATCGGTTGCGAGAATATGAACCAGCCCTTCATCCAGCATCAACTCAGCCCAATATTGCACCTGTTCACCAAAGCGCCCGGTCAGACTGCCTGCCGTAATTTGCATCCAGGCGCCATGTTCGGCCATATTCCGGAAAATAGCATAATGTGACGAAATCCAGCTCAGACGCTCGGGGTGGGTAATAATCGGCACATAGCCGGCCGCCAGCAGATTGAACACAAACTCTTCCAGGCGCGGCGGCGCCACATGATGCGGCGGCTCGAGCAGGAAATAACGCGTGCCATGCAAAGTGGGTATCTCCCCCGCACGCATCCGGGCGATCAAATCAGGGGCCAGATGCGTATCCGCGCCATAAGTCAACTGCAAGGGAATTCCGGCTTCCGCCAGCCGCAAACGAAAATTCGCCACCGCCTGCCGAATCCCGGTCGCGGTATTTTCATACATCCCCGGATAAATATGCGGCGTACAGGCCACCACCTTAATCCCATCCGCCACGGCGATGCGCGCCATCTCCAGCGCAGTAGCAAGGTCCGGCGCCCCATCATCAATCCCGGGCAGCATATGGCAATGCAGATCAATCATGTTCTATATCTAATACAGCCTTCGCCCCCACTGCCGCACGTGGCCGCATAACAAACCTTAACATCTGCAGTACCCGGTGCGGCTGCGCCAGAGCCAGCAGATAACTGGCCCATAGACCCAGGAAGGCGAATAGCAGCAGGTGCTCCGGAACCCCGGCGCGTTGCGCCTGCAGGCCAATCAGCCCGTATACCAGCGAAGCCCCCGCCATCACCGCCACCACCTGGCTTGTCGAATAACCCGCATCCAGCAGTACATGGTGCATATGTTGCCTGTCCGCGTAAAACGGGCTCTTGTGTTGCGACATGCGCAGCAGCATTACGCTGCCCATATCAAGCAGCGGCACCGCCAGTATCCACACCGCCGTAATCGGATTAATCGGCGACTGTTCCGCCCCGGCCAGTTTTACCGAAAACCACGCCAGCAACAGCCCCAACAGCATCCCCCCGGTGTCTCCCATGAAAACCCGCGCCCGCGGTCGCCACGGGGAACGCAGGTTGAACACCAGGAATCCCACGATCGCCCCAGCCAAAATCAGAATTTCCACGCCCAGACGCACATCTCCGGAGTCCACTGCGACCCAGGCAAACATCAGCAGCGGCAGCAGCACCACCGTCCCCGCCAAGCCGTCCACTCCATCGATCATGTTGATCGCATTCATCAGCCCGATGATCGCGAGGGCTGTCACCAGATACGACCACTTACCCAGCTCGATATCGCCGAAGCCCAGCAGATCGCCAAAATGAAACACTTGTATCGACGTACCCGACACCACCACCAGCGCCGCGATTATCTGCGCAAAAAATTTCGAACGATGGCCGATCTCATGCATATCGTCGGCTACACCAACGGCTACCGTAATCGCCATGGCCGCCAGCAAACTCCAGCTCCCGCCCGGAATGCCCCCGGCCAACCCATTGGCCAGCAAAAGGGCCAGAAAGATCGCCAGGCCGCCCACCAGCGGCGTCACCGCCGCATGCTGCTTGCGCCCCCCTGGATGATCTACCAGCCCATAACGCAGCGCCGGCCTGATCAACGCCAGCACCAGCACCGCCGCCAGAACGGGAGAAAGCAACACCGCCCACCCAATGCCCATAATCACTACCGTCCTGTTAACTAAGCTGCTTTCAAATGCAATTAAGACAAAAGCATACCTTTTTAACCTATTTCACGACTTGTGTAAATGCCTATACCTTCTAAGGGGGAGGGCGTTGGGCTTGTTCAGTCCTTCCCTAGCTGTCTTTGTGCGATTCATAATACCGGGCAAACAAGGCTTCCAGCTCGTCGATCACCTCGACGGCTGGCTTGCCGTGCATGACATGCTTCATCATGAAACCTGAGGTTTCGTGCAGCAGCTTGTCGGTGTTCAGCATCGGGTAGGTTTCCCGCAGCCGCTTGATTGCCTTGACCACGGACTCTTCAGCAGGACGGGGAATAGCCAGGGGTTCCTGAGGAACGGCAACGTCGACAGCCGGGTTACGGGCGGCAAGAAATTCGACAAAGGCGAACACGGTATCCCGCTGCTCCGCGGAAAGCATCTCCAGCAGGCGCAGCAGTTTCTTCTCTTCAGGTTTCATTTCAGTGCTGCAGTCGTGAAGTCCAGGAAGGACTGCAACAGCTTGGAGCGGAATTTTTCCGTGGCATAAACCACCGACAGCGGCCGGATCAGGCGCGGTTCCAATGGCACAGCGACCAGATCGCCGAGTTTGACTTCCTTGAGGATGGTAGCGCGTGAAACAATCGCAATGCCCAGCCCCGCCTCAACCGCCCCCTTGATCGCTTCCGGGCTACCCAGCTCCATCGCGATATTCAGATCATCCGGCGAGATGCCGGCGCGCTTGAAGAAATCGTCCACCACCTCGCGCGTGCCTGAACCGGCTTCGCGGCTGATGTAGGGCTGGATGGCAAGTTTCTCGGCCGATGCCGAGGAAAGCCCGGACAGTTCATGCTGCGCCGAGCAGATCATCACCAGTTCATCTTCGCAGCACACTTCCGATTTCAGGCTGGGATGATGGGAAGGCGCCTCGATCAGGCCGATGTCGAGGGTGTGGTCAGCAACCTTGGATTCGACCGTTTCCGAATTTGCCACCGTGAGCCGTGCCTGAACCTGGGGATAGCGCGCCTTGAAATCTCCCAGCATGCGCGGCAGCATGTATTCCGCGATGGTCGTGCTGGCGCCGATCATCAGCGTGCCGCCGACCTCTCCGGTCATTTCCGTCAAACGGGTTTCCATTTCCGCGGTCAGGTTCAGGATGCGCTCGGCGTATTCCATCGCCAGACGACCTGCCGGTGTCAGTGCAATCTTGCTGTGGCTGCGCTCGAACAGACGGGTATTGAAATGTTCTTCCAGCTGCTTGACCTGAAACGTGACCGCAGGCTGGGTCATGAACAGTATCTCGGCCGCCTTGGTGAAGCTCAATTGTTTGGCAACGGTGTAAAAAACCTGAAGTCGACGGTCTGCCATAAGGGATCATAAGCAAATTTAATGGACATATATTCAATCACAAATTGAGGCGCAAAGATAGGCTAAAACCCAACTTTGATTGGCCGCATGGCACCCCTGCATGGTTTCATGGTATAAAGCTAAGGCCTTACTTTCTGCCCCTGAAAAACGAACGGAACCTACCCAAAAATAGCAGATGAAGCGTGGCTTTTACATTATTCTGTCGGCCCAGTTTTTTTCCGCACTGGCCGATAATGCTCTGCTGATCGCCGCCATCTTCGCACTGCGCGACATGCACGCGCCGGGCGAATACGAACCCCTGCTCAAGCTGTTCTTCACCGTTTCCTACGTCTTGCTCGCCGCGTTTGTCGGCGCTTTCGCCGACTCGATGCCCAAAGGTCGGGTGATGCTCATCAGCAATGGGGTCAAAATCATCGGCTGCCTGATGATGTTTGCCGGCGTGCATCCGCTGGCCGCCTATGCGGTCGTCGGCCTGGGCGCCGCCGCTTACTCCCCCGCCAAGTACGGCATCCTCACCGAACTTCTGCCGCACCGTCTGCTGGTCGTCGCCAACGGCTGGATCGAAGGGCTGACAGTGATGGCAATCATCCTCGGCACTGTAGTTGGCGGGATGCTGGTCGAGCCGGCCATCGCCCAGGCCCTGTTGAACCTCGATTTCCCGATGATCGACACCAGCATCGACACGATCCCGGAGATGAGCATCGGCATCATCGGCAGCATTTACCTGATTGCCGCGGCTTTCAACCTGTACATTCCCGACACCGGAGTCGACCACCGGATCCTGAAGAAAAATCCGCTCTATCTGTTACACGATTTCAACCACTGCCTGAAGCTGCTGTGGCGCGACAAGCTGGGCCAGGTATCGCTCGCGGTCACCACCCTGTTCTGGGGGGCTGGCGCAACCCTGCAATTCATCGTCCTGAAGTGGGCTGAGGCGGCGCTGAATATGGACCTGTCCAAAGCCAGCATGCTGCAAGGGGTAGTGGCGGTAGGCGTCGCGATCGGTGCGGTACTGGCAGCTAAAATGGTCACGATGCGCAAATCGGTGAAAGTGATTCCGCTTGGCATCGCCATGGGACTGATCGTTATCAGCATGAATTTCGTGCACGACCTGTGGATTGCCGTGCCGCTCCTGGTTCTCATCGGCGCTCTGTCAGGCTTTTTTGTGGTGCCGATGAATGCCCTGTTGCAGCATCGCGGCCATATCCTGATGGGCGCAGGCCATTCGATTGCGGTGCAGAATTTCAACGAAAATCTGTCGATCCTCGTCATGACCGGCCTCTATGCGTTGCTGGTCTATCTGAATTTGTCGGTCTACGCGATCATCGCGCTATTTGGGCTATTCGTGAGCGGCATGATGTATTACCTGAAAAAACGGCATGAAAAAAATCAGCGCGAGTTCGATGATGTTGCACTGCTCGACGACACCCGAAACTAAGCCCCTGTTTTTTTACAGCACGATGGGTTTGTCAGGAAGTTCATTCACATTGGCGCCACTGGCCGGATAATGCCGGGCAAGGCGCTCTGCAATCGCGTGTATGCCTGACACCACCCCCAGTTCAAAATCCTCCTTCTTGAACGCCTGCTCCATTTCACGACAAATCTTATCCCACCCCGGCTGCCCGACATCGCGATGGATGCCTCTATCGGCGACAATTTCCACATCGCGATCCGCGAGCAGAAGATAAATCAGCACGCCATTATTGCGCTCGGTATCCCACACCCGCAGTTGCGAAAACACCTCCACGGCGCGCTCGCGGGCACTGCGGCCTTGAAGCAGCGCCATGGGATCGAGTGCCGCCTCGACGGCGAAGCGAATCTCCCCAAAATGGGTCGTTTCGGATTCCCTGATCGCCGCTTCTATGGCGCGCATCGTGGGCTGAGGAAATGCCCGCCTCATCCGCCATGGGGTAGTCAACAAATGCCTGCCTAGCCGCCTGATCTTCATCTTTTCACCACCTTCCCGAAGCGCCGCCGCCGCCAAAACCGCCGCCTCCACCGCTAAAGCCCCCACCGCTTCCACCCGACCAGCCACCGCCGCCGCTGGACCAGCCCCCGCCACCATGGCGGCCGAGAAGGGTAAAGATGAAAACGAACAAACCGGCAACCAGCGCCATCATCAGCGAGGCGAACAACAGCCAGGCAACGACGACTGCGATCGAACCGGCAACCAGCCCGCCGACAAACGGCCCGAGCAGGGCGCGCAGCGCGCCCCCCACAACGACTGCGAGCACGAAACCGATGGCCAGCCAGTCGCCGCTGCCGCCCCCGCCCTTTGGCCGCGTTGATTTCCTCTCCGGCAACGGCTCGCCTTCGATCACCTTGATGATGCGATCGACCCCGGCCCGGATCCCGCCGAAGTAATCATCCTGCTTGAATCGGGGCGTGATGATCTCGCTGACGATGCGCTTTGCCACCGCATCGGGAATCGCGCCCTCCAGGCCGTACCCGACCTCGATGCGCAACTTGCGGTCGTTCCTGGCGATCAGGAGCAGCACACCATCGTCCACACCCTTGCGCCCGAGCTTCCAGGCTTCGGCCACGCGGATGGCGTATTGCTCGATGGTTTCAGGCTGGGTAGTGGGAACGATCAGAACGGCGATCTGGCTGCCTTTGCTGTTTTCAAAGGCTTGCAGAGTTTTCTCCAGCGCTGCCTGCTGGCCGGGCTGGAGCGTCCCGGTCAGATCGGTGACACGCGCCTTGAGGGGCGGCACCGCCACCTCCGCCGCCGCCCATGGTGCGCAAAGCAGCCACAGGACGGCGAAAAGGCTCAGCCAGGCTTTACTTGACGGCAGGCGCGGCACCAAAATCCACCTTGGGTGCGGTGGAAATTTCTTTCTCGTTTTCCACGCTGAAGTTGGGCTTGGTCTTGAAACCGAACATCATCGCCGTGAGGTTGCTGGGGAAGGAGCGCACCGTCACGTTGTACTCCTGTACCGCCTTGATATAGCGGTTGCGTGCGACGGTGATGCGGTTTTCCGTGCCCTCGAGCTGAGCCTGCAAGTCGCGGAACACCCCATCGGCCTTGAGCTGCGGGTAGCGCTCCGATACCGCCAGCAGGCGGGAAAGCGCGCTGGTCATCTGAGCCTGCACCTGCTGGAACCTGGCGAAAGCCTGCTCGTCGTTGATCAACTCGGGGGTCGCCTGAATTGAACCCACCCTGGCGCGCGCCTCGGTGACCTGCGTCAGCACCTCTTTCTCGTGCGCAGCATAACCCTTGACCACATTCACCAGGTTGGGCACCAGATCGGCCCGACGCTGGTACTGGTTGAGCACCTCGGACCAGCTCGCCTTGATCTGCTCGTCGGTGGATTGCAGCGTATTGTAGCCGCAGCCGCTCAAGGGCATGGACAGCAGCAGCAACACAAATACTAGCCAGTTACGCATAACGACCTCCTGAGTAAACAACACTGTTTAGAGCACCTCTAAAAATTCAATTTTCGTCATTCCGGCGAAAGCCGGAATCCAGTATTTTTCAATAGGCTGGACACCGGCCTTCGCCGGTGTGACGGATTTTTAGAGGTACCCTGTTACATAGTAGCGGATTCTTTGGAGCACAAGTCCTGCATGGTCTGTTTCGCCAAGCACAAATCTTCCCACGCCCTGGCCTTGTCTTGCAGGGTGCGCAGCAAATAAGCCGGATGATAGGTCACGATCAGCGGGATGCCCTGGTAAGCGTGCACCTTGCCGCGCAGGCTGGCGACAGTCGCCTTGTTCCCAAGCAGTGCTTCGGAAGCGATTTTACCCAGGGTTACGATCAGCTTCGGCTGGATCAGCTCGATCTGGCGCTGGAGGTAGGGCATGCAGGCGGCGATCTCGTCGGGGAGCGGATTGCGGTTGTCGGGCGGGCGGGACTTCACCACATTGGTGATATACACGTTATCGCCCCGCTTCAGTCCGATGCTTTTCAGCATGTTGTCGAGCAGCTTGCCGGCCTGACCGACGAAGGGTTCTCCCTGGGCATCCTCTTCCGCGCCGGGCGCCTCGCCGATAAACAGCCAGTCGGCATTTTCGTCGCCCACCCCGAACACCGTCCGGGTGCGGGTTTTGTGGAGTTCGCAGGCGGTGCAGCCTGCCACTGCGGCTTTAAGCTCGGCCCAATCCATGGCTCCTGCATCACCCAGCTCGGGCGCGTCAGCCGGCACCCCGCGAGCACGCCACACCGGCCCCAGCCCCATTTCCTGAAGAAAGAGTTCGCGCCTGCCCGTCATAACGACAACTCCATCAGAACCGCATCCTCGCGTCCATCTTCAGCCGGATAGTATTTCTTGCGCACGGCAATTTCGGAGAAACCGGTGCTCAGATAAAGCCGACGCGCCGCAAGATTGGAAGGACGCACCTCCAGCAACATGACTTCAGCATGATAATCGCGCGCCAGATTGATCAGTTGATGAAGGAAGCGCCGCCCCAGCCCCCTGCCCTGCCAATCCGGTGCAATGCCCAGGTTGAGCAGATGCGCTTCGTCCACGGCCACCATCATCACGCTGTAGCCGATCACCAACCCGCTGAGCTCGTACACCCAGCAACTGTAGCCGGCATTGAGCGAGTCGCGGAAATTGCCGTAGCTCCACGGGAAAGGATAAATCTCGTATTCGATAGCAACCACCTCCTCGAGATCTTCCAGGCACATCGGGCGGATAGAGGCAATTTCCTGCAACCGGGCGCTCATCGCTCACTCGTCTTCAGCGCAACTTTATTACGGATATACAGCGGCGCAGCTTCGGCCGCATCCATGCCCAAGCCGCGTTTGAACTGCGCGGCGCCCAGCACGGCGATCTGGGCCGCATGGGGCAAGACGTCAGGCATCACTTCGACAAGCTGCTCCGCATAACGGCTGCGCAATACCTCGCCATGGGCAGCAAAGCCATTGCCACAGCCGACCCAGTGTTCACCCAGGACGTCCGGCGTCTGCTGCGGCGAACTCAATCCGGGCGCATTCAAGGTATGCCACTCGCCATCGAATTTTTCGTACACGCCATGGTAAACCTCGCCCATGCGCGCATCCAGGCAGGCGATCACGCGGCTTGCACCCGAAGCCTCGGCCAGCGCCAGCAGAGTACACACCCCAGCCACCGGCAAATCCGCGCCGAATGCCAAGCCCTGCGCCACGCCGCAACCGATACGCAGGCCGGTGAACGACCCCGGCCCCTCGCCAAAAGCGATACCATCCAGCGCCTTCAGATCCAGCCCCGCCTCAGTGAGCAATTCCTGCACCATCGGCAGCAGCAGCTCGGAGTGGCGCTGTCCTGCCAGCTCCTCACGCACGAGCATTTCGCCGTCCAGCCACAAGGCGACGGAACAGAGCTCGGTGGAAGTGTCGAGGGCGAGGATTTTCATGTAAACATTATATCCTAGGAGCCTGTCGGACTTATGGGGACGAAGCGAGAATTCAGCAGCGGTAGGACAAATTTTGCCGGTTTTGCGCGCCAATAGTCTGTGTGTTCCGTGCGACGTATCTTCACAAGGCGGTTCATCCCCACGGGCGTGGGGAACACTTAGCCCGCCGCGCTCGTTTTCCTTAACATACAGGTTCATCCCCACGGGCGTGGGGAACACCGCTTTGCGCTGTGGCGCTATAGATAGTGACTTGGTTCATCCCCACGGGCGTGGGGAACACTCCGCACCACTCCATCGGCTTGATGGTCAACTCGGTTCATCCCCACGGGCGTGGGGAACACCGTGAGCTTGATGTTGCCCCGGCTGAATAAATCGGTTCATCCCCACGGGCGTGGGGAACACCGGCGGTGATCGTTTTTGCGACAGCCAATACGCGGTTCATCCCCACGGGCGTGGGGAACACCATATTCACGCGCTTTGACGATGTCGGAATTACGGTTCATCCCCACGGGCGTGGGGAACACGTATTAACGATCATTTGATATAAATGTCATTTCGGTTCATCCCCACGGGCGTGGGGAACACAATTGAGGGGTCGCCGCTTGCCGGCGATCCCTCGGTTCATCCCCACGGGCGTGGGGAACACGGCACCCTTACCAGCGTAGCGGATGCCTATCTGGGTTCATCCCCACGGGCGTGGGGAACACGACGCGCAATTCTATGTCGGTCTGTGAGATTGCGGTTCATCCCCACGGGCGTGGGGAACACAACAATGCATCTGTAACTAGTTTTACGGCAGACGGTTCATCCCCACGGGCGTGGGGAACACGTCAATCCAATTTTTCAGCGCCTTGTATTGGTCGGTTCATCCCCACGGGCGTGGGGAACACTTGATATGATCGACTGCGTGAGCAATTGTAATCGGTTCATCCCCACGGGCGTGGGGAACACCTGCTGCGCCCATCCTCGTTTTCTTTCATCAGCGGTTCATCCCCACGGGCGTGGGGAACACCGTCCTGTTGGAAATTACGAGCGGATACCCTTCGGTTCATCCCCACGGGCGTGGGGAACACAGGGTGGTTGTGATCGTTTTCATTTGAATCTCCGGTTCATCCCCACGGGCGTGGGGAACACACCATCAAGGGCAATATCATGCAGGGCACTATCGGTTCATCCCCACGGGCGTGGGGAACACGGCAATTACATTGTGCTTTTCGGTGGTCGTGACGGTTCATCCCCACGGGCGTGGGGAACACGAAATGAACACGATAGCCGAACAGTGGGCCGCCGGTTCATCCCCACGGGCGTGGGGAACACGGTTATCGTAGAAAGAATGCCAGTATCATAGTCGGTTCATCCCCACGGGCGTGGGGAACACATAGGTATAGGTAGTGTAGGTCGGGCTGTCGCCGGTTCATCCCCACGGGCGTGGGGAACACTAAGCATCGTATTCATATTGGTACAGAGGAACCGGTTCATCCCCACGGGCGTGGGGAACACGCTGTCTATTGTGTTCGACAGCTATGGCGAATCGGTTCATCCCCACGGGCGTGGGGAACACACTTCTTCCTTCTCGCTGAATTTACAGCGATTTTCGGACACCTAAAATTTCACCACTTAATTTGCTGGAATCCAGTTGCAAAATATTACGGTGTTTTTCTCGCCAGCCTGAAATATTTTCCCATATTTTTAAAGAACCGTACCGTCATCAAGCGGCAAGAAAGATACAAGCTTGGCGCCGTCCATCTCTACTGGAATCCGCCTATTTGCACCCAAGGTCACAAAGTCGAAGCCGGCCTCATTATTGGTGCGCCAAGCCATCACCGCATTACCTTCCTCGATCCCGTCCTCGACTTGTTTCCAGATAAAATCACGAACCTTGGCGGAATAGTTACCCACATAAACGCCAGCGCGTATTTCCAGTAGCCAAATAGCAATGCGGCCACGCAAGCGAGGCGGTGCGTTTTCAAGAACGATGACCAGCATCGCCCAGGCTTTCAGGATTGGGAATTGCCGGAGGAACGGATTCCTCTGGCGGTGTAGGCGGGGCAATTTCGCCCGCAGCAAGCATTTCCTCAATAGTGGGGATTATTCGCTCCAGCAAGCGCGTTTCCCGGAATGCATCACGACATCCAAGGCGCACCTGCTGCTCGGCATTGTGCGGGTTTTTTGCCGCCACACGAAAAGCCACAGGGACAACCGTCTCGAATTTAAAGATGTCGGCAACATCGTAGATAAACGATAGCGGCTTCCCCGTATGAATGAATCCTACCGCCGGGGCATAACCTGCCGCGAGAACCGCCGCTTCGGTCACGCCATAAAGGCATGCAGTTGCCGCGCTAAGGCAGCGGTTGGGGATATCTGCCTTATCCCACTCGCTGGTGTCGTAATTGCGCGCTTTCCATTCAACGCCGTATTTCTTGGCCAGCAGTTGATAGGTTTGCCGTACCCGCGCGCCCTCGATACCGCGCAACTGTTCCACACTGCGGCGGCTGGGCGGCTCTTCGCCAAATCGCATGGCGTACATCTTGCGCACCACTTTGAGCCGCAAGCCATCGTCCAGAGCCAGCTTGGCCTGGTAAAGCAGCCGATCCGCACGCGCCCCGCCCGGCTGGCCGGACGAATAAAGCCGCACTCCCGCTTCGCCCACCCATACCAGCAATGTACCCACGCGGGCGGCCAGCGCCACTGCCGAATGGGACACACGGGTGCCGGGTTCAAGCATCAGGCAGGCCACACCGCCCACGGGCACATGGACACGGACGCCGGCTTTATCGACCACGACAAATGCGCCGTCCAGCACATCGAGATGCCCTTTTTCAATGAACAGGATGGAAAGCCGTTCCTTGATGGCGATGGGTTTCAATGGTGGAAGCATTCCAGCCATCGCTATGCCTCGCCCGATAGCAGCAAAACACGCTCACGCAATGCCGGTGAGATGTAGTAGCCGGAAATACGCAAGTGATCCAGCAAAGGCGTTACTTCGGCAATCCAGCCCTCACGTTTGGCGAACAGAAGCAGGCCGCACACGCCCACGACACGGATGCCCAGCTTCGCGGCCTCGCGCCGCCCGCGCGCTTCATCGATCAACAATCCGGCGTGGGACTGAAGCGCCATTGCCAATGCGGCAAGTTCACCGGCATCCAACCGAGGCTCGCGTAACCATTCTGGCCACGGAACGTCAGCCCTGACCTCGATAAGGCCACTATTCACCGCTTCGCCGATCAGCATGGCATCACGGCTGTAGACTTGCTCACGGCATTCATCCAGCACAGTTTGCGGAACCAGAATCTGCCCAAAGGTGCGACCGGGAAGATCCAGCAACTCCAGCTTCGCCAGAGCGATGAGCGGGCCGGCATCAGCGACGACGCAATTCATCAACGGCCTTGAGTTCTTCTTCGATTTCGCTGGGCTCGTAACGCACCACGGGAACGCCCTGCTCCGAACAGATTTTCAGAAACTCCGCAAGCGGAAGCCCGGCCAATTTGGTGGCCTGCCCCGTCGACAGAACGTTCTCGTCAAACAGCTTGATCGCCAAGTCGATGCGCACGCCCTCCTTAACCAGCGTTTCATCAAACGGCACGGCCAGGAAAACCGGCTGGCCATGCTTGGTCACGAGCGACAGTTTGCCCGCCTCGGCATCCCGAACCAGATCGCCGGTGCGCTCGCGCAAATCGCGGATAGTGAAAGTGTCCATGGTTTGACCTCCTTAATTGTGCCATCAAATGATAGCACAATACATCAGACACGTCGGACAAGCAGGAGGCCGCAGCCAAAAGATTTGGCGGGGCCGATGCCGCTGAGCAGGGCGGAAACCAACCGTTCTGGGTCAGTCACAGTAAGCATCCCCTCGAAATCCAGAGTGGCGAGTTCGATCCCCTTGCCGCGCTGCTGGCGCCAGGTGCGATATCCGTCCACACGCAAGACCTTGTCATCCAAGGAACAACCCAATCCTTCGAACTTGTCGCGAAGCCAGCAGCTGCCTGCCTCGTAAGCCAGCATGGCAAGCGTCGGGCGCTTCTCATGAGGAATATCTTTCCAGCCCATCCGATGCTTTGCGTCCATCACGACATCGTGTCGAACCCGTTTCTTGGTGACCAACTTGTCTTTCTGATTTTCCCGTTTTCTTCTCTCCCGCCACTGCTGCAACTCGTCCGGGGTACGCTCCATCTTGGCTTGCACCACCGGATTGACACGCAGTTTGAACGCCAGGCGATCACCTGCTTCAATGGCGGGCACATATCGCTTGGGTTCAATGTTCCAGATACCCGGATGATCTTGCGGCACCTGCCGGGACAGCACGTAGAAGACGGGTAGGCCGTCGCGAGTCTCGGCACGGAAAAGAAACGGCGCAGGCTGGCCTTGGCGCTCTTCTCGCGGCGGCATGTCGAAGAGCTTCCACAGGGTGCGATGCTGACCATAAGGGTCGAGTTCGCCCAGAGCGGCCATATCCTTCCAGCCGATGCCGGGGCGCGGAGCCACCCGCGAAAGCCAGTAACTGTCAGTATTCATTGTTGACCCTCGCTCGGAAGATGCGCACGCCGTTCTTCCCGCACCGCGAATTGCCAGCGGCGGCGGGAGGTGGGGGTGTCGCGGCGAGTTACGGTTTGTTCTGCCACGAGCCGGGTCTCGGCATCCTTGTCCCAAAGCAACATCGGGGCAGCTTCTTCCATGTTTCTGGTGTCCAGCAATTCCTGCGTCGCCTGGACGAAGCTGGATTCGGCCAAGGCGTCCTCGATGCAATCCGCCGACACGATGACCGGTTTCAGCGGCAAGGCTGTCGGGCAGGACTTGCGGCCCAGGTAGAGCACAAACTCCGGTTCGAGCAGCTTGTAGCGCAAGTGCTCCAGGGGATGAGGCGCCCCATCCCGCGCCCACAAGGCGACGGCGGCATAGGCATCCTGCCGGTAGTCACGGCGGGAAAGGATGGTGTTGAGGTCATGGCGCGGCATCCAGGTCAGTTCATCGCGTCGGGTCGCGAACACCTTTTTGTTTCTGCCGCTGCCGGAGGAAGGCACTTGGGCCGTGTGGTAGTCGGTGAGCGGCAAACCGGGCCGTGTGAGCTTCACCGCCATCCCGTAGCCTTCGGCCAGCGCTACGTGGCGAGCCTCCCATTCTCGGCGCTCGGCCTCGTCCTTGGTGGTATCCGGTCGGCGCAAGCCCAGCGCGGCGGCAACCAGGCCAAGCACGGCGGATTTGGCCGGCGCGAAGCTCGATGGCCGAGTCTCGCCCACGGCGATGTCACCCCAGGCAGCCAGCGGCCCATAAAGCTGGAAGATGAGATAGTCTTTCATGCGCCGCTCCCGAAATCGGCGGCCCAGGTCAGCAATTCCTGAAATGAACCCTTGCCGGTCAGGGCATTGAACTGCTTGTCCGGGAGCGAATCTGGTACACGACGCTTTTCCATCTTTCCGGTTTTTTCGTCTTTTTCATCCACATCCTTGCCGTAGTAAACCTTGTCCAGGTTGTCGCGCATGGTGGTCAGCGCGGTCACCGCTTCGCCCAGCATGTCACCCTCGCGCACCGGCTTCATGAAGGCCAGCGATAGGGTACGGGGCTGGCGGCTGCCTTTCTCGGCCAGAGCGTAATAGGCCCAGGCACGGCTGGCGAAGCTGTTCTGCTTGCCGGTGGGCGCGACGGTGGCGGCAGCCTCAATCAGCGCCTTGACGGCCTTGCCCGCAATCTCGTCGCTACCGAGGTTCTCCCGCAGTAGGTCGCAATCAATGCAGACATAGAGGTAGAACAGCCCGGCGCCGAAGCCCTGTTCGCCCATGTGGGCGGAGCCAGCATCTTCCTCGCGGGTGTTGAGGTCATCCACGGCGGTGAAGAAATCGTCCTCCACGGCGGCACGATGGACGGTGATGGCGTGGGCGACCTGGCAGGCGGCCTCCCCGCCAAACTCTACGAGTGATTGACCATCGTCAGCCTTGGTAAGCATTCGACCGAATAGGGCGATGTCAGCGGCAGTGTGGTTCCTACGCAGCAAGGCCAGTTCCAATTCCGTCGGCGCACGGCGCTCCTGCTCCAAGGCCAGCGTCTCGGCCAAGGCATTGATGGCGATCTCCTCCTCCGGGCTAAAGTGGGCAAGCTGCTCGATCTCCAAGTCGTTGAGAGGACTGTCCGGCTTCGCGCCCTTGAGCTTGCCGAAGCGGCCGGCGATGGCCCTGGCCCATTCCCTCGCATTGCGCTCATCGACACCGGCTGCCGAAAGATTCTGGAAAACCCGCACGCCCATCCTCTTGGTGCGGGTGCCCATGTGCCCGGTCAGGGCATCCTCGAATTGCTCCGAAGTGCGCCAAGCCCGTTTCAGGCTCTGGCTGGAGATGCGCAGCCGGGGCACGCCGCCCATGACGGCGCTCTTGGGGCGGTTGAGGTCATCGCGGTTGAGGCAGGCGGGCGGATAGCTGGTGAGCAGGTGCAGTTGCAGAAAAGTGGTCATGGTTTCCTCCGTTAAAAGGTCAAGTCAGGGTTTGATGGTTGCGACGGCGTAGTAGTCGTAGGCCAGCCGTCGGCGGGGGTCGTATGGGCGCTTGTCGTCCAAGGGTGCCCAATGCCAGACCGTGGCGGCGAGGTCCGCCAGATTGGCGTGGTCACCCAGCAGCGCCAGCGCCCGACGCAACAGGGTGTAAAGCTCTTCAAGATCGTTACAGGCAAGAATCCGGCGCAGACGCAGTTCCGAGAAGGCGGGCGTCGAACCGCCCGGTTTGGGTGTGCCCATGCGGGCGGCCAAACCTTCGTCCGTTGTTTGCTTGACCCGTGCCGCCAGCCCGGCGATAGCGGCAAGCTTGGGATAGCGGGATTCGGTAATACCGTAACCGGCCCGTCGGAGTGCATTCAACAAGCCGTGGAAGGCCGGACTCATCATGACCTCGGTGAGGCTGGCGGCGCGGCGCAAAACGGCGCGTTCACCTTTGTCGTTCTCCAGTTGCCGCCACCAATTTCCGAGCAGGGCGAACGAGGGATGGTCAGGTTTACCTTGGGGAAACGGGTATTTCTCGATTTCACTCACAGATGCCTCCTTTATGTATCAGGGTTTCTGGCGCGCGGGCTTGGGCAACCCGAGCACCGTTACTCTCAACGGCGCACCCGACAGCGCCTTGCCCAAGGTCTTGCGGGCCAACGCGATCCGTCGCGGGTCCACTGCGTCGAAGTCGCCGGTCTGGGAATGCCGGTCAAATAGGGTCAAGGCGGCAGCGCGCAGAGTCTTGAGCCAGCTTTCCAACACCGGATACGCCATCGGATCGATCGGCAGCGTGTCACGCAGTTGGCGCAGGTGGTCATAGAAAGTCGGCTCGGTTGCATCCCAGAAGTCGCTTTGCACGAAACTCAGGTCGCCGCGCACCTTGGATTCACCGAACAAGGCAGATTTCAGGCTGCTGCGCAGATCGTCTGCCACCTTGTCGGCGGCACGGATCAACCGTTCAACGAGGTACTTGAAGGTGTCCTCCAAACCCTTCGGGGCGGTGAGGATAGGCATGGTGGCGTCGTACCAGCAGCGCGCCTTATTGCTTTTCATGTCATAACCAAAAGCCCATAAATGGCCATCCTCGCGGGCGAGGGTGCGAAACTGCTCCACCACACGTGCAGACTTGTGCATTCCGTCAGCACTGCTCTCCACCAGTCCCAGCCAGTGTCGGTAACCGATACCACCGGGCCGGGGGTGAACCGGAATGAGCGCATTGTCCTTTGTGTAGTGGGGGCTCAATGGATGCACGAAACCCGCGTAATTCACACCGTAGTTCTTGGTTAAAAAGTTTCGGTATACCGGGGCTGACTCCATGCCACACACATCGCAGGCGACCGGCTCAGACTCTTCAGCCAACAACCGGATGCGTCGAGGTAATGCCCAGAACTGCTGGTCGGGGTGAGCCTCTATAGGGGTGGTTACACCTGCCGGCGGCTGAGCCTCGCTTGTGCGAGTGGGTGCGAACCAGGGAAAGCGGTAATGTTCCGCCAGCATTTCCGGCATCGCACCAGCAAGGTGGCGTGTCTTTTCCAAGACATTGACCCAGCAGGTGTCCCATAGGTTTTGGCCCAACACCAGGGTGGTCAGCGGGCCACCACCGCGCAAACCGGTACGGTAGCCTCTGCCGCCTTCAGGTGCGTCGGTTTGTAATGAAAAGATCGCCGCCGACACACAATGGGGACAAAGCTGTCTCACCGCATCCTGCTTGATGAAGAGGCCTGTGTCGCTATCTTCGCCGGGTGAACCAATCAGCAGAGCTGAGATACCGAACTTTTTGTCCAATTGTCCCGGCGTGAAGTCCTGCATGAACGCCCTCTCCCCCTCCAACTCGAAAGCATGGGCCACCGTCTCGAACCGGGTCTTAAGAACCTCCGGCGATGGTGGCACCTCGCGCCAGTCCCACCATTGTTCCTCCTCCGGCGTACAGGTGGTTTGCAGCAAGCCGATGAGGAACTGGGTCAACGCGCCATCGAAGTCGGGCCGGGGGCTTGCCACCGCCAGGATGGGATCGCCGATGCCATCTGTCAGTTGCCACGGCGCAATGCGGAACGGAGGGCCATCTGCCCGCCGCACTGGTATCCAGGGTTCAAAGATCAGATTCATCTATCGCTTCTCCTTTTTCGATGCTCAAACCCGCCACGGGTGAGTAGATCACCCGGATGTCTTCGTAGATGTCCTTGTCCCGTTCATTCATGGCCCAGCCGTGCCAAACGTCCCCGGCCTCTTTCAGAGGCACGATTAGGCAATACCGTCCTTCGTCCCTCATCTCCTTCCTGGCTTGCTCAAGAAACCCGGCGTGGCGGGCGCTTTCCTTCGCCACCAGACGTCTCGGCACGGTGAGTTCAGAGAGTGACCAGTCGATGGTACTCCCGGTGGTGGCCCATGGGATGAGCCTGTCATCAATAATTTTCGCGAGGCGCAACCGCACCGTTTTCTCGCCCAGTCGGGTGGTGATGTCGGCGTGGGCATCATCGTCAGGCCAGTTCAGACCGGTGGGGTCATAGCCTTGGTCGAAGGCAAGCGCGTTCTGGCACGCCAAGGAACGCTCGCTGTAGCAGGCGCCCTGCCGGGAATCTGAACTTTGCTGAAGTCCGGCGGGTATGCGGTTGATGCTCTCCTCTCCATAGACCGCCTCAATCATCGTGCGGGCGTCACGCGGCAATTCGAAACCTCGTTGTAACAGCAGCCAGTGCGAGGTAAGCCACAGCCGGCCATGATCCGCATACACCCTCGCTGCTTTGGGCAGCAAACGCTTGAACCAGTCGGCGCTGGCATCTTCCGTCGGGTCGGGCATCAGCACCCCCAGATTGGCCCCGCCACGACCTTCCGACTGGGCCAGGTTGCCTTCAGCATCGCGCTTGTGCCGCTGTAAACGCCCGGCCCGCTGGACGACGAGATCAATGGGGGCGAGGTCGGTCACCATGTCGTCGAAATCCACATCCAGCGATTGCTCAACAACCTGAGTGGCGATGACCAGCCTCCCGCGCCGGGTCGCGGGTGTGCTCTCAGGGCCGAAGGCGTTTTCGATGTCCTTGCCGATACGCAGCCGGTCGCAGAGGGCGAAACGGGCGTGGAACAGGGTGGCAGGGATGTCGGGATGGTTCGCGGTCCATGCCCGCCACGCCGTCACGGCATCGGCGACGGTGTTACGCACCCAGACGGCGCAACCGTCACGGGCAACAGTGGCTTGCAGACGGCTGGATACCGCTGCTTCGTCCGCCAGCGGTTCGACAGCAACTTTGCGCGATACCGCCTTCCGCGCCTGGATCGGGATTTCATTGAGACCGTTCGCATGGAGATGGGTGGCGAGGGGGTAAGCCGTTTCCTCCGGCGCTTTGACCGCAAACCCAGCGCCATCCGCGAAGGCGGCAAGCAACCTCGCCCTTTGATCTAGCGGCAGTGTAGCCGAGAGCAGGATGGCAGAACCGCCCAGGCCGGCATGAAAGCGCAGCAGCCGGGCGAGTAGTTCGCCCATGTAGCAGTCGCAGGCGTGAACCTCGTCCACCACCAGCACCTTGGTGGAGAGCCCCAACAACCGCAGCGACTGGTGGCGCAGCGGCAATATCCCGAGCAGGGCCTGATCCACCGTGCCCACGCCGAAGTCGGCGAGCAGCGCCTTCTTGCGGCTGTCGGCCAGCCAGGCAGTGCTGTGCTGGGAGGCTGAGGCTTCTTCACACCTGTCGTCGTAGCCCGCGTCGCGCCGCTGCCAAGCCTCCAGCTTCAGCCGCATCCCGGCAGCGGAATGGGCGAGAACCAAAGACGCCTCGCCGGTCGCAAAGAAACGCTGCCAGGGTTCGTCCGTTTCGCCTTCCCGCTTTTTCCCCACGCGGTTGAACATGGCGTCTGCAGTGGCCATGGTAGGCAGGGCGAAATAGACGCCGCGCCCGCACCCAGCCGCCATGAGGCGGGCGGCCAGAGTCAGTGCAGCCTCGGTTTTACCGCCGCCAGTGAGTTCCTCCAGCACAATAATCTGCGGCCCCAGTGCCAAAGGCACGGCCTGCGCCCAGGCTTGCAAGGGTGTGGGCGTTGCCGCGATATGGGGGAACAATTTGGCGAAGGCGGCATCCTGTGCTGGGCTCGGAGCGAGCAAGCCGCTTTCGGCAACCGCCTTTTCTGCCGCCGGAAGAGCAACGTTATGCCAGTAGTCCTCCAGGCTCAGATCCGGGCAGTGGTACTTGAACCAATGGGTATTCGAACCCAGCCAGTCGGCCACCACGGCCAGCCCCGCGACCAGCCAGGAGGAGCGCTTATAACGGTCGAGCAAGCCATCGGTGCGAGGAGGAAGCCCCCAGTCTTCCGGAAGCAACAGGCATCGCATATCCGCCACGAACTGCCCAGCATCTTCCCGCACGGAACCGGCAGGGACATGGCGGTCAACATGCGCCCTCAGGTTGTCATTCTTCGGCGGTCGGCCATGATGTCCGGTGACGGCGGCGGCCCAGAGGCGTAACAGGTTGCCACGACGCTCTGCCAGTTCAGGGCACCTCAGCCAGCCGGGCAGATGCTCCATGACCAAGGCGTAACCCAAAGTATCATGGCGCACGTCGTAGGCCATCCGGACTACGCGCCTTCTCAAGATTTGTTGCAAGTCCGGCCGCAAGGCCTGAAAACCGTCACCGAACTTGCCCAAGTCGTGGATGGCAAGCAGGAAGACCAGCCAGGGTGACAGCGCAGCGGAATCAAGCCCAGACAACCGGGCCAGCGTATCCAGCCAGGCAGGCTGGCACCGCAAAAGCACTTGGCCGCAAGCCGCCACGTCCAGAGAGTGATAGGCAACCGGATGCCATTTCGGCTCGTCCGGATAGTTGGGATCAGCCTTGCCCCAAAAGTTGAAAATCGTCTTGATTTCGTGCTCGGTCATATCGAATACTTCTTCTTATTAAGATATTCGAACCCACTGTAACACCCCGACTGGCTCACCACGTGAGCCTGCGAAGATCAGCAGCTAAAAAATTTCTCCCTTTGCCTCATCCGCATCCAAACAACACTTCTTGTATTTCTTACCGCTGCCACATGGGCAAGGATCGTTACGGCCAATTTTTGGCACTGCGCGAACATAGGGTTCTTCGAACGGATACCCATCATCCAGAAATTCGTTACCCGAAAAGCTGTAATCTTCATCCCATGCGACCGGATCGTTTTCTGCATCCTCTTCCCCCCAGCGTTGTTGGCGAGCCGCAATCTCGCCGGGCAAGTAGAACTTCCATGGATCGTTGAAACGCTCCCAACTGGCTTCATCCTGCATAGCCGTATAAGCCTTCTGGACGTCATTCGGGGCAAAGTGCACGCCCAAAAACCCTTGTCTTGCCGCCATATCATCCAGCAGCGGTCGATGTTGAACGCGAGGGAAATCCAGCAGGGTGTTGCCGGCACACAGGCGCAAGCTCCAGTCTTCATCTTCGTCGGCTACGATTCCCGCCAGCCATTCCAATGCTAGTTCCAGTTCATTGCTTCCTTGACTGAGTGCAGCGGCCACGACTGCATCTATGGCATTTACCCGGATATACCAATTTACGGCGCGATCATGACAAAACTCTCGCAATATCGGCAGCACACTTTCCGGTTTGTTGTGAAACAGGGCCGGCCAGTAGCCGGCTAGCCAGTCTTGCAGTCCGTTACTGTCCTCCCCTTCCTTGCATGACATGCTGCGCATGAATTTCACCAGCAACAAACCCGCGCGTTCAGTCGAAATCAGGCCGAGTATCATGACGGCGTGCATTTTCAGCCACCATTTTCCTGCACCCTCGGTTTGCCCGTCGATATCGTCAGCAACCAGGTCGGCCAGGTGTTCGATCATGGCGTCGCTGCGCCGGGCGCATTCGTCGATCACGTTGCGAGGTACGCGGTCCTCGTCGTGGATCATCAGGTCGATCAGGCCGACCGGATCGAGGCTGGCAAGGTATTCATCGGCGTGGGTGGGTAGTTGGGGCAGGTCGGTCATGGCGTTTTCTCCTGAATGGGGTTGGCAATATCCAGATAGACTTCGAATTCCATCCGCTGCCACGGGTTGCGGCTTTTCTTCAGGCGGGTGATGCGCGCTTCCGCTTTCGAACCGCGATCCATGAAGCGCGCCAGAGCTTCGTTGTCGGCGCGCGGTACGTAGCCGAGCTTGTGACCTTGCCATTCCACTCGCACAGCTTTGGTATCGTAGGAATTGCTGGGTTCACGGACGAGCTGAAGGGTGTCGCCCACCTTCATTTCGCTCCACAGCCGTTTGCCTTCGTAATAACGGAATCCGGCCAGAGGTGAATTTTGCAGCAGGAGTTTGGCGTTTGTGTCGGCACTAGCCGGCGAGGCGAAAAAAAGCACAAGCAACAGTGTCGCGATCAGACGTAACCGCATGAACTTTTACCCCTCTCCCCTTATGGCTAATCTATGCACACAAGTCACATTCACATTGATATCCAAACAGCAGCGTAACAGTATCCAAATCAGTGCAGTCATTCCGGCGAAAGCCGGCATCCAGTATTGGCGCACGTTCCTGGATTCCGGCTTTCGCCGGAATGACGATCTAATCGAGATGTGTGCATACGCTAGCTCCTGAGGGGAGAGGGAGTTATGCTGCCTCGCCCGCCCGCTGTTCGAAGAACTTTTCCACTTCCACCACTTCCCGCGTCCGTTTCATCGGCGGCAGGCTCTGCCAGATGCGGCGGCCGTACTGCTTGGTGAGCAGGCGCGGGTCGCAGATCATCAGCACGCCGCGGTCGGTCTCATCGCGGATCAGCCGCCCGGCGCCCTGCTTGAGGGTGATGACGGCATGAGGGAGCTGGTATTCCATGAAGGCGTTGCGCCCTTCCTGGTTGATCTTCTCGATGCGCGCGGCCAGCACCGGATCGTCCGGCGGGGAGAAGGGCAGTTTGTCGATGATCACCAGCGACAGCGCCGAGCCGCGCACGTCGACGCCTTCCCAGAAGCTCTGGCTGGCCACCAGCACGGCGTTGCCGAGGCGGCGAAAGCGCTCCAGCAGTTCAGTGCGCGTGCCCTCCCCTTGCAGCAGCAGGGGGAATTCCAGCCCTTCCTTTTCGAAGGCTTCCTTCAGCAGTTCATGCGCCTCTCGCATCGCGCGCAGGCTGGTGCAGAGCAGGAACGCGCGGCCACCGCTGGCGCGGATCACCGGCAGCGCGGCCACCACCACCGCCTCGGTGTAGCCGCGGCTGTTTGGCTCCGGCATGCCTTGGGGCGAATAGAGCACCGCCTGATTTTCATAATCGAAAGGGCTGTCCCAGAAGGCCGTGGCGGCTTCAAGCAGGCCCATCTGGCTTTGGTAGTGGCTAAAGTCCTTTTTCACGGCAAGCGTGGCGGAGGTAAAAATCCAGGCGCGTGTGTGATCGTCGATCTGCTTGCGGAAAATCTCGGCGATGGAAAGCGGCGTGGCGTTAAGTTGCATCGCGCGGTTGAACACCTCCACCCAGCGCACGCTGCCGTTGTTCTCCTCATCCGTCCAGCGCTTGAGTAGTGCCGCGAACTGAGTGCCGCGCTGCCAGCAGTTTTCCAGGCCGGGGCTGCGCGCGGCCTGGGATTCGAGCAGTTTGTTGAGCGCATCCAGCATGGTCTTGACTTCGGTCAGGGCGTCCGCGAAGCCACGCATCCCCTTCGCACCAGTCAGCGGCAAACGCACGCTGTCCTGCGGGAACACCAGGCGCAGGTCGCGTGCGGCCTTCTCCAGCGCCGCAGCGCCCTCGGGCAACTGGGCGAAATCCTTGGCCGAAACCATACCCTCGGCGTGGGCGTCGTGAGCCAGTTCGAGCAGTTGCGAGGTGCTCAGGTTCTCGCCGAAGAACAGGCTGGCGGTTTCCGGCAGCTGGTGCGCCTCGTCGAAAATCACCGTGTTGCTGGCAGGCAGCAGTTCAGCCACGCCCTCGTCGCGCAGCATCACGTCGGCGAAGAACAGATGATGGTTGACCACCACCACATCCGCACCTTGCGCGCGTTTGCGCGCTTCCATCACGAAGCAGTCCTTGTGCTGCGGGCAATCCTGACCGAGGCAGTTTTCCCGCGTCGAGGTGACGTAGGACCAGATGCCGGCATTCTCCGGCACCTCGCTCAGGGCGCTCTTGTCGCCGCTGTCGCTGCGCTTGGCGAACTTCTCGATTTTCGCCAGGTAGACCGAATCGTCGCGGGTCATGAAGCGCCCTTCGTTCTTGGCGCGCTCAAGATGAAAATGACAGACGTAATTGGCGCGGCCCTTGAGCATCGCGATCGTCACCGGCACCTTCAGGGCATCGCGCATCGCCGGGATGTCGCGGAAGAAAAGCTGATCCTGCAGGGTCTTGGTGCCGGTGGAAATGATTACCTTGCCGCCGGCGAGCAGCGCCGGGGCCAGATAAGCGTAGGTCTTGCCGGTGCCGGTACCGGCTTCGGCCACCAGGATTTCGTGCTTTTCGATGGCGGCGGAAATGGCCCGCGCCATCTCCAGCTGCTGGCTGCGAACGCGGTAATCCTTGAAAGAGCGCGCCAGTACGCCGCCTTCGCCGAAAATGGAATCTAGATCAAGCATGATCAGAAAGACCGTCGTTCCCTGTCACCCCCGCAGAAGCGGGGGGAAAGCGGGAACCCAGCGAGGCAATCACTCCGCGAGGCGGACAAGACATCGGGTTTGTCCCGCTTCGCGGGGTTAATTCAACCCCTGGATTCCCGCTTTCGCGGGAATGACGCTGTTTTTGGGCTAATGGATAATTTGGATTCAAAGCACGATAAATTCCCGCTTGTCCCCCGCTTCTGCGGGGCTGACAGGGAATGACAATTATTGGGCATTTCCTAAACAATTTGGCTCCAGAGGTCAGTCCAGTTGGGGTTATTTGCCTCGATCATCTCAATTTTCCAGTTTCTTCGCCATTTCTTGATCTGCTTTTCCCTTTGTATGGCTGAAAGCATGTTTTCGTGAGCCTCAAAGTAGACCAAATCATGAACAGCATATTTCTTGGTAAATCCTTCCGCTTGATCATTTTTGTGCTGCCAAATACGTTTTACAAGATCGGAAGTTACGCCGATATAAAGGGTGCCATTTCTTCGACTAGCCAGAATATAAACGCAAGGATGTTTTTCCATGTGTCAGAAATACTGGATTCCCACTTATCCCCCGCTTCTGCGGGGGTGACAGGAAATGACGGTGGTGATGCTTTCCCAGCTTTTGGGGTTGGGTTGAGAACACAATTGTACCAGCAACGCCAGAGCCGCATCCCGGTTCTCAACCGCTGCACTGCTTAGCGGTTCGCCCAGTTCGAAGCTTTCCCCGCGCACCGACAGCAGGAACGAGGGAGGAGCCGGCCTTTGGTAAACCTGCTCGAAGACATGCAGCACGGCTTGCGGCGACATTTCGTGGGTGGTGTATCGGGCATCCTGCGCCGGCTGGAGAGGGGAAAACAGGAATGGGGCCGGGCAGGACACGCTGGCGTCGATGAACAGGACGAGATCGCGGCCTTCCAGATCCACCGCGTGCTCGACCTGGAGCTGGAAATCGGTGACCAGCTCGAATTCGGGCCACTCGGGGTGCTGCGCCCGGCTCCCGGCAAGCAGATCGAGCAGCTGCGGCCCGAGTGCGTCGTCGCCACGGCTCGGATTGCCGTAGGCGAAGATGAGCAGCGGCGCCGTCAAGCGGCGCACCGGCCGTCTGAGTTCTTGTTCAAGCGGTCGATCACGTTCCCCCCGGCATCCACCAGCTCCACCTCCAGCGGCATCTTGCCCACGGCATGGGTGGCGCAGGACAGGCACGGGTCGAAGGCGCGGATCGCCACTTCGATGTAGTTGAGCAGGCCTTCGGTCAGTTGCTGACCGTCCAGGTACTGCAGGGCCACTTGCCGCACCGCTTCGTTCATCGCCTGATTGTTGTGGGTGGTGGATACGATCAGGTTGGCGCGGACAATCAGCTCGTCCTCGTTGATGCGGTAATGGTGGATCAGGGTGCCGCGCGGCGCCTCGATAACGCCCACGCCCCGCAGCGCCCGCTCGCCCCGGCTGACCAGGTCGCTGCCCAGCAAATCGTTGTCGTGCAGCAGCTCCCGGATGCCCTCGGCGCAGTGCAGCATCTCGATCATGCGCGCCCAGTGGTAGGCCAGCGTGGACTGGGTGGCGCTGCCGCCGCCGAATGCCTTGAAGGTCTTTCTTTCGGTCTCGGCCAGCGGCGTCGGGATGAAGTCGCAATTGTTGATCCGGGCGAGCGGGCCGACCCGGTACCATCCCTCTTCCCTGCCTCTGGACCGGATGAACGGGAATTTCATGTAGGACCAGGGTTTCACTTCCTCGTGGACATAATCCCAGTAACGGCTGTAATCCAGATGGTCGAAAATCGTCTGGCCATGCTCGTCCCTGGCCCTCAATCCGCCGTGGTAAAGATCCAGGGCGCCGTCCTCCCGCACCAGGCTCATGAAGCAGGATTTGAAGTAGCCGAAACCGTTGTGGAAATCCGCCTGGCCGCAGTAGATTTTCTTGATCAGCTCCACCGCATCCCGGCTCCAGACAACCATCTGGTCGATGTCCTTCAGCAGAATGTCCCGCTCTTCCGGCGACAGGTTCTTGTTCACTCCGCCTGGGATTGCCCCGGTGCCGTGTATCCGCTTGCCGGACGTGAGCCGGATCACCTCCTGCCCGTACTTGCGCAGGGCCACGCCCTGCCGGGCGATATCCGGGTAGGCGGCGGCAACGCCGATGATGTTGCGCCTGGCCACGTCGCTGTCGAAGCCGAACAGCAGGTCGGGCGAGGCCAGATAATAAAAATGCAGCGCATGGGACTGGAGCACCTGGCCCAGGTGCATGAGGCGGCGCAGCTTCTCGGCGGTCGGCGTCAACTGCGCGCCTACGATCATGTCCATCGCCTTGGCGGCCCCCAGGTTGTGGCTCACCGGGCAGATGCCGCACAAACGCTGCACGATCACCGGCACTTCCCAGTAGGGCCGGCCCTGGATGAATTTCTCGAAGCCGCGGAATTCGACGATATGGAACCGCGCCTGGTGCACGCGGTTGTCGTCGTCGAGCAGGAGGGTGACCTTGCCATGCCCCTCCACCCGGGAGACCGGCTCGATCACGACGCGCTTTAGTCCTTCGGGATTGGGTGCAGTTTCCAGTTCAAAAGTCATAGCAAACCCATTAACCGCGAAGGACGCAAAGGTACGCGAAGGAAAAACAAAAACCTTGATTTACCTTGCGATCCTTTGCGTCCTTTGCGGTAAAGAAATTAGTCAAAATGCAGCATCTCATAATCCAGCTTCGGCTCCCGGCCGTTCAACAGGTCGGTCAGGAACTTCCAGATCGCATCTCCTGACGGCGGGCAGCCGGGCAGAAAGTAGTCCACCTTCACCACTTCAGAGATCGGATGCACCTTGTCGAACGGCAGGGGCAGTTCGGGATCGTTGGGTATTT
Source organism: Sulfuricella sp. (assembly GCA_031426955.1). Lineage (GTDB taxonomy): Bacteria > Pseudomonadota > Gammaproteobacteria > Burkholderiales > Sulfuricellaceae > Sulfuricella. The sequence continues at coordinate 6,976 of JASJPA010000025.1, read as the reverse complement.
GACCGCACTCCAGTCCGCCCTCGTAGCAATACACTTCCTGGAAGCAGTCCCACAGGTCGATGTTGTTGCGCATCGCGGGAACGCCGCCGTTGATGGCGCATGCACCGATCGCCACCAGCACCTTGCAATTCTTGCGGAACTCTTTGAGCACGTGGACGTTTTCGGCATTGCACACCCCCCCTTCGACGATGCCGATGTCGCACGGGCCGCAGTGCTTGATGTCGGTCAGCGGAGTGCGGTCGAACTCGACCAGCTCGATCAGGCCGAGCAAGCGCTCGTCGATGTCGAGGAGCGACATGTGGCAGCCGAAGCAGCCCGCCAGGGAGCAGGTGGCAATTCGAATCTTTTTAGCGTCGCCAGCAGGCGACACAGCCTCCCCCTCGCCCGCTGGCGGGAGAGGGATGGGGTGAGGGCCACGACCGCTTTGCTCACTCATGGCCGCCTCCGGTCTGCACGTCCTTGATGGTGAGGTGGTCGAAAACACGCTGGCCGATCGGCACGGCGAAGCCGCGCCGCTTGATCAGGATCGCCCCGGTCGGGCAAACGCTCACGGCCTTGTCGGTGACGGCGAGATCGGTATCGCCCAGCAGGCCGCTCGCCGAATTGACCGCCAGGACGGTTCCAATCCCGCGCCCGGAAAGGCCGAACACGTTCTTGCCGTCCACTTCGCGGCTGGCACGCACGCAGAGTTCGCAATAGATGCAGCGGTTGCGGTCGAGCATCACGTCGGGATGGGAAGCGTCCGCCTCGCGCTGCGGATAGAAGTGGTTGTAGTGCGGACTCATCATGCCGAGATAGTAGGCCACGGCCTGGAGCTGGCAGTTGCCGCTCTTCTCGCAAGCCGGGCAGAGGTGGTTGCCCTCGACGAACAGCATTTGCGTCAGGGCAAGCCGTTCCGCATTGAGTTCCGCGATGTCGCTCAGCACCTGCTGGCCTTCCGCCGCGGGCATGGTGCAGGATGCGACATTGCGCCCGTTGACGTTGACGGTGCACAGCTTGCAACTGCCGTGGGGCTTGAATTCCGGGTTATGGCACAGGTGCGGAATGTAGACGCCGGCCCCCAGCGCCGCGTCCATGATGGTCTGGCCTTCCTGGAACGGCACGGTTAGGCCGTCGATGGTGATGGTCTTGCTCATAAATGCGCCCAATCGTCGTCGCGGCCGGTAATCTTGCGCGCGGTTTCCAGCGCGCCGTCGAGGTCGAAGGCCGGCTCGAAGGCCAGCGCCTTGAGCTTGCGCTCGTAGACGTCGGGAAACTTTTCCAGGCTGTCCAGCACCGGGTTGGCGGCGCTGCTGCCCAGCCCGCAATGGCTCATGGTTTTGAGAATATGGCCGAGGCTTTTCATCTCCTCCAGGTCTGAGGCGGTGCCGTGCCCACTCGCGATCTTCTCCATGATCTTCTTCTGCAACTCGGTGCCGACCCGGCACGGCGTGCAGAACCCGCAGCTCTCGTGGGCGAAGAAGTGGACGAAGTTCCGCGCGGTTTGAAACAGGTCGCGCTTGCGCTGAAACACCATGAAAGCGCCCGCCGTGGGCAAATCCTCGAAGGCGATTCTGCGGTCGAATTCCTTCCATGAAATCAGGGTGCCGGAAGGCCCGCTCACCTGGACCGCATAAGGCTCCCTGGCGCCGCAATCGGCGAGGATCTGGCTCACCGTGACGCCGAACGGGTATTCGTAGATGCCGGGGCTCGCGCAATCGCCTGAAACCGAAAGCAGCTTGGTGCCGGTCGATTGCGCCGTACCCATCGCGGCGAACCAGGCGCCGCCCCGCTCCGCGATTTTCGCCGCGCAGGCGAAGGTTTCGACGTTGTCCACCACGGTCGGCCTGCCCTTGTAGCCGTGCGTCACCGGGAACGGCGGACGGTTGCGCGGGCGGCCGCGCTTGCCTTCGAGCGACTCGATCAGGGCGGATTCCTCGCCGCAGATGTAGGCGCCGGCGCCAAGATGGATTTCGATGTCGAAGCTGAAGTCCGCCTGGCCGAGGATGGCGTCGCCCAGCAGACCGGCCTCGCGGCGTTTTTGCAGCACGCTTTCAAGCGGCTCCAGCAGATAACGGTACTCGCCGCGCAGGTAGAGAAACCCCTTGCTTGCACCGACCACGCGCGCGCCCACGGTCATGCCCTCGAACACCAGATCGGCATAGCTGTTGAGCAGCACGCGGTCCTTGAAGGTGCCGGGCTCGCCCTCGTCGGCGTTGCACACGATGTAGCGCTCCGGGTGCCCGTTGATGTCGCAGATCACGCTGCCCTCTTCCTCGGCGATGGCGGCATGGCAGAACGACCATTTCGACGCGGTCTTGAAGCCCGCGCCGCCACGGCCGCGCAGGTTGGATTTGTCTACCTCTGCCAGGGTTTCCTTCGCGCCGCGTGTAAGCACCGCACGGATGCCGTTGCCCGGCACCAGCGGCTCACCGAGCAGCACATCGGTGCGACGGAGATTGTCCACTGTTTCGAACAGCATCGGCGGCCATTCGGCCACCGGCTTGCGGGCACGGATCATCTCGCTGATCAGGTCGAGCCGGTTCCGGTCCAGGTTGGTCAGCGGCCAGCCGTTGACCAGCGCCGCCGGCCCCTGGTCGCACATACCGGTGCAGGAGGTGCTGGCTACGCTCACCAGACCGTCTTCCGACACCTTGCCCGGCTCGACCCAGAGTTTGTTGCACAGGTACTGCATCAGCTCGTCCTTGCCGAGCATCTGGTCGGTGATATTGTCGCTGAACAGCAGCCGGTATTCGCCGACCGGCTGGGTGGAAAGGAAGGAATAAAAACCGGCCACGCCTTCCACGTTCACCCGCGGCACATCGAAATGGGCGGCGATGCGGTCGATGGCCTCGGAAGAAATGCAATGACAGGTATCCTGCACTTCGAGCAGAACCTGCAAAAGGCGGGAAGCATCGCTGCCATGCCGTGCAAGAATCGGCGTCAACATCCGGGAAAGGTCAGAGAACTCGAACTGCTGCATGCGGACGATTTCCTCCCTGCTTTTGAACTATAGCCAACTAATCGCGTCCGGAATGCCAGATCGAAAGAACCAGCCAGACGCTGTTGAAGAATGCCACCATGAAGCCGAGCAGGCCGAACAGCGGCAAGCCGAACAGAGTGGGGCCGCCTTCCACCGTCATCACGATCGAAGAACCGATCACCAGCGAGCCGGTAAGAATTCCCAGCGTGAGGCGGTTGACGCTGTGGTCGAGCTGGTGGGAAAAACGTTCCAGGCGCTTGAGGTCGAGGTCGATCTTGAACTTTCCGCGCCGCGCCTCCTTGATCAGGCGAGCCACCTCGCGCGGCAGACTGGTGACGATGGAAAGAACATCATGAAAATTGCGCCTGCCGCGCTTGAAGAGTGCGTCCGGCATGTAGCGCTCGGTGATTACCCGCCGCACGAATGGCGTGATATGCGCCACCATGTCGAAATCCGGGTCGAGCTGACGGCCCAGGCCTTCCAGGGTAATCAGCGCCTTGAACAGCATGGCGAGGTCGGCGGGCATCACCAGGGTGTGGTCGCGCATGATCACGGTCAGCTCGCTCAGCAGTTTGCCGAGGCGCAGGTCCTTGAGCGGCACGCTGGCGTAATTGAAGACGAATTCGTTGACGTCCGCGGCCAGCTTCGATTCGTCCACTGTCGCGTCGCCGGTCCATTCCAGCAGCACGTCGAGCATCGCTTCATCGTCCTTGCCGGCCAGGGCGGCGAGCAGGTTGACAATCTGGTTGCGGCGCTCCTCCACCAACCGGCCCACCATGCCGAAATCGATCATGGCGATGCGGTTGCCGGGCAGGTAGAACACGTTGCCGGGATGCGGATCGGCATGATAAAAGCCGTCGATCATGATCATCTTGAGCACCGCATCGGCTCCATGCGCAGCGAGCAGCTTGCGGTCCAGCCCGGCCGCTTCGACCGCCGCCAGATTGTTGCCGGGTATGCCGTCCACCCACTGCTGCACGTTCATGACTTCGCTGGTCCACTCCCAGTACACCCTGGGAATCACGATAGCATCGGAGCCGGCGAAATTCTCGGCGAATCGGTCGATGTTGCGCGCCTCGGCCGCGAGATCCAGTTCGCGCCGAATGGAGCGGGAGAATTGCAGGACAATCTGGATCGGCTGATAGCGACGCATTTCCGGCATTTCGAACTCGATCAGACGCGCGAGGTGCATCAGGATGCGTAGATCGGCCTCGATCTTGGCGAGAATCTCGGGACGGCGAATCTTCAGGATCACCGGGGTGCCATCCTGAAGCTTGGCATGGTGCACCTGGGCGATGGAGGCGGCGGCGACTGCCTCGGTCTGCAACTCCTGGAAAATATCGTGCGGGGAGCAACCCAGGGCAGCTTCAAGCTGCGGCAACAGGTTTTCGAAAGGGACCGGCGGCACGCCGCTTTGCAGCTTCTCGAACTCGGTGATCCAGTTGGGCGGGAACATGTCCACCCGGGTCGCCATCACCTGCCCGAGCTTGACGAAGGTCGGGCCCAGATCCTCGATCGCACGCCGCACCCGCACCGGCGCATCGAGGTGCATGACATCGCTTTGTTCCTTCCAGTGGAGAAAGCGCCCCGCCCGTTCGAGCAGGGCGCCGATTCCCAGCGTGCGCACGATATCCGCCATGCCATAGCGGATCAGGGTAGAGGTAATTTCGTGCAGGCGCGGCAGGTCACGTACAACATTGACGGTTTCCCAGAGCATCGGGGTGTTTATCCTAATTTCGGCAATTCGATAACCGCAAAAGCGCCAAGGCGCAAAGACATCAGAATGGCAACCGCCCACTCGGATTCATGGAATGGAGAGCAACAGCCGAAACCCTTGGCCCTCAATGCTTGGCAACCTTTGCGCCTCTGCGTCTTTGCGGTGAATATCAGTTTGTTATTCGCTTTTTTTCAGCTTCTCCGCCTTCTCGTGCAGGGCATCCGCCATGCCGGCAAGAATGCCGCCTGCCAGCGATGCCAGGCGCGCACTCATCTCGCGCGCCGCGTCCTTGCCGACAACTTTGCCTTCATGCAGCGTCGCGGAAACCTTGTTGCCGAGCGTGCTCACCGTTTCGGCAACCTTGGCGCCGGTATCGGTGCCTGTACGCCGTGCATGGACGACCAGATCTTTCAGTTCCTGTTTGATCTTGCCCGCCGCGGAATCGGCGACCACGCTCACGGTGTCGAGAAACTCCTCCTCCAGGCGCTTGAGATTGACCAGCGCCCAGTCCAGCTCGCTTTCGGAAAAATCCTTGGCATGGGAAGTCAACTGCTCCAGCGCCAGGCGGGTTGCTTCCGCCGCTTTCGTCAGAGCCTCATCCATCCCGGCCAATCCTTCGGACAGGGCGGACTTCACTTCGCCGGCGCGTTTCGCCGCACCCACGCTGATCCCTTCCGTTACCGCGTTGATCACAGGCCGGATCTCTTCGGTGCTCAGCTTCCGGGTTTTCAGAGCCCGCAGCGTCAAATCGCGGACTTTCGCGCGGATATCCACCCCCTCCTCAACCGAAGCGCTTGCCGCTTGCTTGATTTCCTCGGTGGAAAGCATGTTCGAGTTTTTCTCAGTCATGATGATCTCCTTCTGATTATTCGAGTTGTCTTACCCTGAAATCTAGCAGAAATTGCTTTATAATGCGCGGTTTTAATTGCCATTCCATGTTGCTCGGCCAACCCCTTCCCACTCCCGGCTCCCGCAAGCGCTACGCCAGCCTTCAAGGCTCGAGCGACGCCCTGGCGCTGGCGCAGCTGGCGAGACAAAAACGGCCTCTGATCATCCTCACCGAAACCGCATTGGATGCCCAGCGCCTGCACGATGAAATCCCTTATTTCGCGCCGGCTCTTTCGGTTCATCTGCTGCCGGACTGGGAGACCCTGCCCTATGACCAGTTCTCCCCGCACCAGGACCTGATTTCGGAACGTCTGGCGACACTCTACCAGATTTCGCAAAACAGCTGCGATGTCGCCATCATTCCTGCCACCACCGCGCTTTACCGTCTGCCGCCGTGCGAATTTCTGGCTGCACACACTTTTTTCCTGAAGCAGGGTACTCAACTCGATCTGGACGCCCTGCGCGGCCAGCTGACCCTGGCCGGCTATACCCACGTCACCCAGGTGTTAAGCCCCGGAGAATATAGCGTGCGCGGCGGCATCGTCGATTTGTTCCCGATGGGCAGTCCATTGCCCTACCGCATCGACCTGTTCGACAACGAGATCGAGAGCATCCGCACCTTCGACGCGGACACCCAGCGCAGCATCTACCCGGTCAAGGATATCCGCCTGCTGCCGGCGCGCGAGTTCCCGCTGGACAAAGCCGGCCAGGACACTTTCCGCCGCAACTTCCGCGAGAAATTCGAGGGCGATCCTTCCAAGAGCCGTCTGTACAAGGATGTCAGCGCGGGCCTTGCGCCGCACGGCATCGAATATTATCTGCCGCTGTTTTTCGAGAGCACCGCCACGCTGTTCGATTACCTGCCGCAGGATGCGCTGATCTGCCAGTACCATGGGCTGGAAACGGCGGCGCAGAATTTCTGGCGCGACACCCAGTCGCGCTACCAACTGCTGCGCGGCGACCGCGACCGTCCGCTGCTACCGCCGCAGGAGCTGTTCCTCACGGTGGAGGCGCTGTTCGGAGCACTCAAGCCCTACCCGCGCATCGAGCTGGGCGACAATACTCAGGACTCAGCACTCAACACTCAGCACTCAACACTGCCCCTGCCCTCGGTGCAGGTAGACCGCCGCGCCGATAACCCGGTCAGCCGGCTGCAGCAGTTCGTCGCCGATTTCGACGGCCGCATCCTGCTGCTGGCGGAAAGCCTGGGGCGGCGCGAAACCATGCTGCAATACCTGATGGAGCATGGTCTCAGGCCGGTGCCCTGCGAAACCTATGCCGATTTCCTGGGAAGCCGGGAAAAGTTCATGCTCGGCACGGGTCCCTTGAGCACCGGCTTCATAATCGCTCCTTCCCCCTGCCAGGGGGAAGGCTGGGATGGGGGTTTCGCCGCTGCGGGGGGGGGGGGG
>JASJPA010000024.1:0-3481 GCA_031426955.1 Sulfuricella sp. | reverse complement strand
TGACATCGGATGGGAAGCTGGTGGTGAACATCCCAACCGGGCGGACGGTGAAGGCGACCGACGTGCAACAGCTCCAGGCGCTGCTCAACGAGGCGGTGGGCGGCATCCTGAGCTTTGCCGACGGCAAGGCGGAGGCGGGCGAGGTGCTGGCCTCCATCAACCACGCGATGACCGGGCTGGCCTGGCACCACGGCAACGTGGAAAAGCATTTGCAACCTGAATTTGAATTTGGAGGTGAGGCATGAACCGCATCGATCTATGGCGCCTGCGGGCGTTGATACAACAACGGCTGTGGCGTGACACATTCGTGTCGGCCTCTCCGCTCGGCGGATGGTTTCTGGCGAGAAGGAGGGTTGCCTGATGAACGCCAAGGAATACACCAGCGGTTCGCAGGAGCGCGGCTACAAGGTGCTGATCCTGCTGGCTGGCAATGAGTTCAGCGGGCTGGCGCCGGGTGATATTGCCAAGGCGCTGGCCACCAACCCGAGCAACATCACCCGCGATCTGCGGGTGCTGCAAAAGGCCGGGCTGGCCGAGCCGCTGCCGCACGACCATAACCGCTGGCGCCTGGGGCCGAAGATCATCCAGATCGCCAACGCCTTCAAGGCGCACATGGAAGACGTCACCCGGCGCGCCGAGGAAGTCAATCAACGCTACACCCGCAACCCTCACTAGGAGTTTCCCGTCATGCCAAGAAAAGCAAAAGACACACCGATAGAACAGAAAGTTCCAGAGGGCATCCCCGCCGGGCACGCCCTCACGCTGGCGGAGGAAAAGCTGGTGCATACGGTCAATCAGGCCGTCATGGGATCGGTTGACATCATAAAGGCGATCGGAAGGATCGAAACTGCCGCATTTTTCGGAAATATTGCGGAAAAATTGATCGTTGAAACCTTCCTGAATATCAAGGATGGGAAGAAATACAAAGGGTTGTCTTATCTTGACGAAAACGGAAATACGAAAAATATTTCGCATTTGGATGAATTCTGCGAGGTCTTTCTAAAGAAAACAGGGCGGCGTTGCCAACAACTGGCAGAGAACTACCACCTGATAGGCGCCGACCTCTACGAACAAAGCGAAGCAATGGGCCTGCGCCAGCGCGACTACAACGCCATCAAGGCGCTGCCCTCCGACCGACAGGAAATCATCAAGATGGCGGTGGCCGCCAAGGACAAGGATGCCGTTATCGAGCTACTGCAGGACGTGATGGTAAAAGGCGATCACGAAACAATTGCCCACACCAAGGAGGCTTCCGACCTCAAGGGCGACAATGCCGCACTGGACCGTCTGCTGAAAGAAAAAACCGACAAACTGCTCGCGGCGGAAAAGCGCATCGAGTTCCAGCGGTTCCCCGACGTGGTGCAGGACGTGCGCGTCGAGGTGGTGGGCATCACCGGCCAGATGGTCAAGCTGCTCAACCGCATGGACCAGCTGCGCGAGCACATCCTGCAGGTGGATATCGAGGGCTTCAAGGATGAGGAAGCCGCCATCAGCCCGATGGCGCAAATCTACTATACCGGCCTGCTGAATCTGGATATCGCGATGCGTAACCTGCTGGCCGATGCCGACGACGTGTTTTCCGGTTATCTGCTGCATGAACAGGCCGAGGGACGGCCCGGTGCCAACCCGGTGATCAGCTCAGAGTTTCACGCCTGGGTGACGGAGAACTTCAACCGCGAGAAGGCGATCGCCGTCGCGCTGTTCGGAAAAGACCCCGCCACCGAGATCGAGGAGTAAACCTTCATGGCGGCGGAAGATTTTAACCTGCGGGAGCATATCAAGGGCGTAGCCGTGCGGCTCGAATCCGCCGCTCATGGCGAGCAAACCGCCCTGATCAAGGCCGAGGCCGGCTTCCTGGGGATCAGCCCCCAAACGCTATACCGCCGCCTTAAAACCATGACGGGATGGAGCGCCGGCCGCAAGGCGCGCGCCGACAAGGGCACCACCAGCCAGAACCTTGAAACCGCCAAATTCGTTGCGTCCCTGCAAAAAACCTCCGTGCGCAAAAACGGCAAGGTCACCATGCATGTGCCGACCGCGATCAGCATTGCCCATGCCAACGGTCACGACATCAGCGTCGGCCCGTCCAGGATGGGGCGGATACTCAAGGAGCGTCGGATGGACGTGGCCACGCAGGCGCGGGCCAAGGCGTTTACCCGGATGCGCTCTCTCTACCCGAACCATTTACACCAGGTCGACCCGAGCTTGTGCCTGATCTATTACATGAGGGGCCATCAGTACATCATCCGCGACGATCAGTTCTACAAGAACAAGCTGGAAAACGTGGCCAAGATCAAATTGAAGGTGTGGCGCTACGTGCTTTACGACCATTATTCCGCTTCGCTGATCCCCTGGTATGTGGAAGCGCGCGGCGAATCTCAGGCCAATCTGTTCGAGTTCCTGATGTTTGCGTGGGGACGTCGACCTGGAAGCCCGAATCACGGCGTGCCGGAAATCCTCTTGATGGACAAGGGCAGCGCGAACGCTGCGCATGCCATCAAGAATCTGTGTCGCCACCTTGGCGTCAAGGTCGAATCGCACCTGCCCGGAAATGCCAGAGCCAAAGGCGGCGCGGAAGGTGGAAACAACCTGGTGGAAACGCACTTCGAGTGCCGCCTTAAAGCCGAGCCGGTTGAAACGGTTGAAGAGCTGAATGCCGCCTCTCTGGCCTGGGCCAATGCCTGGAACGCGGACCTGATTCCGAGGCTGGATTGTCGATTGCATCGCAAAGGCGTTCAGCCCGTTGCCAGGACGGACCTCTGGCTTAGCATCACTGCGGAGCAGCTGCGCTTTCTTCCCATGATCGAAACTTGCCGCGCCCTCCTGGAAGGGAAAACGGCCACCCGCAAAGTCAACGGTCTGGAGATCACCTACAAGCATCCACAGGCCGAATTTACCCAGGCATACGATTTGACCGGCTGCGATGGCGTTTGCGACGGCGATTCGGTGGAAGTCAGCCCGCTGCTCTATGGCCGCTGTGCTGTCATCGTTAAGGTGTCTCGGTTCGACGGCGAGCCCATCGAATTCATCCGCGAGCCTGTTGAAGTTAATGCCGCCGGATTCCCGATCGGAGCGCCGGTCTGGTGCGAGGAATTCAAGTCAAAACCCGATACCGAATCCGATGTCCGCGCCAAGGAACTCGACCGCATCGCCTATCCCGATCGCGATCTGAAGCAAATCACCCGCGCCAAGGATAAAAACGAAGTCCCTTTCGGCGGCACGGTGGATGCCTTCTCACACCTGCAAAAAATCGACATGCCGGCGTACCTCGCCAAGCGCGGCACCGAACTGAATGTGCCCAACCGAATTGAAGTCGAGATCAAGCCGCTGAACCACATCCAGGCGGCAATGAAATTGAGCGATATTTTCGGACGACCGCCGACCCCGATAGAAAACAACCAGCTGCGAGAGTGGTATCCGGACGGCGTGCCGGAGGAGCTGCTGCAGGAGGTTGCGGATCGGCTGGAAGGAAAAGTTTTGG
>JASJPA010000023.1:0-23828 GCA_031426955.1 Sulfuricella sp. | reverse complement strand
TTTAAGACAACAGATATCGCCTATTAGTTCCATTAATTACGAAGCACTACACTAGGGAGACGCTGAATAAATCAAATTCCGTCATTCCGGCGAAGGCCGGAATCCAGAAGAATCAACAAGCTAGACACCGGCTTTCGCCGGTGTGACGAATTAATCAGCGCTTCCCTAGAAAAAGCAATTGTCCGCAGATTACGCAGATTTTCGCAGATTAAACAACGAGTAAGATTGGATAGGTGACGCACCTTTTGGGTGATGCGCTACTCACCCGCAAACCTATGAAAATCTGCGTTGCCTGGAGGCGCCTACTTTATATCTGCGTCGCCTGGAGGCGCCTACTTCTGGTAATCCGTGTTCATCTGTGGATAAGAGCGGTTTTTAGCATGAACCCTGCGATCTTGCCGATGCCGCCCGACAATCCAGCCCGTAATATTTTTTTGTTTCTATATTCTAAAGTTCGTTTGAATAGTATATTATTAACCCTGCAAACTTTAGAGCGTAGGAGGCATCATGATTTTCCTGGTTATTCTTTCCGGTGCGATCACCGGCATCGTATTGGGTCTGTTCGGCAGCGGCGGTTCCATCATCGCCATGCCGGCGCTGATGTATCTGCTCAATGTGGAGGCCAAATCGGCCATCGCCATGAGCATGGGCATCGTGGCGGTGACCGCCACCATTTCGGGCTGGGACAACTGGCGGCGCGGCAATGTCGATCTCAAGGTGGCGGCGATGTTCGGCCTGTTCGGCGTGATCGGCACCTACGGCGGCGCCCGTCTCGGGGTTTACACGCCGGTACAGGTGCAGCTCACCTTGTTCGCTCTGGTGATGTATGCCGCTGCCTGGAAGATGCTGCAAATCAAAAAACAGCCGGTAAGTCAGCTGGCCACGGCAGGCGGACCACCCTTGTCGGAAGATGAAGCCATTTCGGCGCACATGGGACATATCGCCGCGCACGGCGTCGGCGTGGGCGTGCTGACCGGGCTGGTGGGCGTGGGCGGCGGATTTCTGATCGTACCGGCGCTGGTGCTGCTGTCCGGCATCCCGATGAAGATCGCCATCGGCACCTCGCTGGTCATTGTCGCCGCCAAATCCTATTCCGGTTTCGCCGGTTATGTTGCGGCGGTGCCGGTGGACTGGTCGACCATGGCTTCGTTCACTGCGGTGACGGTGGCCGGCAGTTTCGTCGGCACGCGCGTTGCACACCGCTTCTCGCAGGAGACATTGAAACGCAGCTTCGGCGTGTTCCTGGTGTTCGTGGCGAGCTACATTCTGCTCAAGAGCGTGGTGTAAGGAGAACGCCCATGAGCCACACCATTCATGTCGAGGCCAACAATCCGCCCGGCAAGCGCTGCACCCTGTATATCCGCTACGCCGAGAAAATCGGACAACATCTCGGCGCACCCTTTTCCGCCATCTTCCACTCGCCCCATCCCGTGCAGGGGCGGATTACACCGGCCTTGCTGGTGGGGGGCGTGGCGCTGGTTCCCGCGCATGGCGAGGTGTTGTTGCCGCAGGATGTCTGCGCCGCTCTGGCCGATGCGCCGGCGGAATTGCTGGAAACCCTGACCGCGGCACATCAGGCCACGATGACCGACTGACCTTTTTTTCAATTCCAACAATAAGGAAGAATCGTGCCGCAACCGATCAAGGTATATTCCCAACATCCGCCCGGTGGGCGCTGCACGCTTTACGCGCTTTATGCCGAAGAGCTATCATCCAGCCTTGGCCTGGCCCGGCGCGTCGTTCATACTGACTGCCGCGACGCGCATGGCGAGGGCTCTCCCGCGCTGCTGGTGAAGGGGGTGGCGCTACAGCCATCGGACGGCGTGATCCTGTCACCGGAGGATATCTGTGCGGGGCTGGCGGACGCGGGACTGGACTGGAGCGATGCATCGAATTTGACTTCGCGTCTGGACGCCATTCAGGATCGCTTTCTCGAGGAGTTTGCATGAACGACAAAAACCAAGGGCTTTCCACCCGCTGCGTCCACGCAGGGGAAATCCAGGATGCCCACGGCTCGCCGCATACGCCGATCTACACCAGCACTACCTTCAAGTTCGATTCCACCGCCGACCTGCTCGACGTGGTGGAGGGGCGCAAGGCGGGCAGCCTGTACACCCGCTACGGCCTCAACCCCACCCTCTTCAGCCTGGAAGAAAAGCTGGCCGCCTTGGAAGGGGCGGAAGCGGCTTGGGTATTTTCCTCGGGCATGGCGGCTGAGGCGGCGCTGTTCTTTGCCCATGGCCGCAAGGGCGTGGTCTGCATCGGTGATGCCTACGGCGGCACCATGGAGCTTCTTTCCAGCCAGTTGCCGGAACTCGGCATCCCCACGCATTTTCTCCTCGGCAGCGAGCTGGACGGGTTGAAGGCATTTCTGGAAGCAGGCGCAGGTCTGGTGTTTTTTGAAACACCGACCAATCCCACCCTGGAAGTGCTGGATATCCGGAAAATCAGCGCTATCGCCCACAAGTACGGCGCCCTGGTGGCGGTGGACAACACCTTCGCCTCGCCGGTGAACCAGAGCCCGCTGGCTCTGGGCGCGGATTTCGTGGTTCACAGCGCCACCAAGTATCTCGGCGGCCACAGCGACATCACCGCCGGCGCCCTGATGGGGTCGAAACACCTTTTGGCCCCGGTGTGGGGCTGGCGCAAGAACCTGGGGCAGATGCCCGCGCCCGAAACCGCATCGCTCCTGGCGCGCAGCATTCGCACTCTGGTCGTGCGGGTGGAGCGGCAGAATGCCACGGCGCAAGCCGTGGCCGAAGCGATGGAACGGCATCCCAGAGTGGCGCGAGTGCTTTATCCCGGTCTGCCCGATTTCCCCGGCCATGCCGTGGCTGGGTCCCAGATGCAGGGCTACGGCGGCATGCTGACGATCGAGGTCAAGGGTGTTTACGAGGATGCGGTGCGGACAGTGGACAGGCTCAAGCTGTTCGCCATCGCGCCCAGCCTGGGCGGTGTGGAAAGTCTCGTCACCATGCCGGTGACCACCACCCACCATGGCCTGGCGGCGGAGGAGCGGGCGCGGCGCGGCATTTCCGATACCATGATCCGGCTCTCCATCGGCCTGGAAGATGCCGCCGACCTGATCGCCGACCTGGAGCAGGCGCTCGGATGAATTCCTGAAAAAACACCCATGCTTAACGGAGCTTTCTGACGATGTGCGAGCTATTCGGGATGTCTGCCAGCCAAGCCGTGACGGCAAGCGGCACACTCGGTGATTTCCGTCTGCGCGGCGGACTGGCGGCGGACAATCCCGACGGATGGGGGCTCGCCTGGTGGGAGAATGGTGTTTTTCGTCTTGCCAAGGAGCCGCTGCCGGCACACCAGAGCGCGCCGTTCGCGCGTTTGTGCGAAACCACGCGCTCGAACCTGATCGTCGCGCATGTGCGCAAAGCCCGGTTTCCGCCCGTCAATACCATGGACAATACGCATCCGTTCCAGCGGGTGTGTTGCGGAAAAGAATGGGTGTTTGCCCACAATGGGCTGGTGCCCGATATCGTGGAGATGGAGCGCGCAAATCACGAATCGGTCTGCCAACCTACGGGAGAGACCGATTCGGAGTATGCCTTTTGCCACCTCCTGAGCCATATTTCCCAGAACCTTCAGGCTTCCCCTGCCGCGAATGCGAACTTCTCGTTCCCCGTCGTGGCGATGATCAGCGAGCTGATCGCCTCGCACGGCAAGTTCAATTTTCTCATGTCGGACGGAGAATATCTGATCGCCTACGGCCATGACCGGCTCCACTATCTGGAACGAGGCGGCGATACGGCAGACAGCGCCATGATCGCCACCGAGCCTTTGCCCGGAGAGGGAAGCTGGACCGCTTTCGAGCCGGGGGAGCTGCGTATTTACCGGCTCGGCAGGATAGCGGGGCGAATCCTGACTCGGCCATCCGGCCGGATTGTCGATCTGGAGCAGTTGCCCGTATGAACCTAGAAAAGCTCTTTTAACCACGAATTCACACGAATGGAACACGAATGTTCACTAATAATAAGTTGGTTAGTATGGATGGCATGATTCACCCGTTTGGTGATGCGATGATGGCCTCTAACTATTCGTGTTTATTCGTGAACATTCGTGTCATTCGTGGTTAATCGCCGTTTTTAAGATGAACGATCCGGTTTATCTCGACTACAACGCCACCACCCCGGTGGCGCCGGAAGTGGCGGACGCCATCGAGCCTTACCTGCGCGAACACTTCGGCAACCCCTCCTCGTCCCACATTTTCGGACAGAGGGCGAAAGCAGCGGTGGAGCAGGCAAGAGGGGAGGTGGCCGCGCTGATCGGCGCCAGGCCGGAGGAAATCGTCTTCACCGGCTGCGCCACCGAAGCCAACAACCTGGCCATCCTGGGCACGGCGCGGGCGCTCGCCGGAACGAAAAGACACCTCATCACCAGCGCCATCGAACACCCCTCGGTGATGCAGCCCTTCCTCAAGCTGCGCGAAGAGGGCTGGGAGGTGACGATCCTGCCGGTGGACAGAAACGGCAGAGTCTCTCCGATTGCGGTGGAGCGGGCAATAAGGCCCGACACCGCCCTGGTTTCCATCATGCACGCCAACAATGAAGTGGGCACCATCCAGCCCATCGCGGAGATCGCGCAGATAACCCGGCCGAAGGGCATTTTGCTGCATACCGATGCCGCCCAGTCCGCAGGCAAGATTCCGGTTCATGTGTACAAGCTCGGTGTTGACCTGCTGACGCTGGCCGGGCACAAATTCTATGCCCCCAAAGGCGTGGGGGCGCTATTTGTCCGTAACGGCACGCCGCTTGCTCCCTTGCAGGCGGGGGCCAGCCATGAGCATGGCCTGCGTCCGGGAACCGAAAATGTACCCTTCATCGTCGGCCTGGGCGCTGCGGCAAAACTTTCTCGCAAGCGGCTGACCAAGGCCCAGGCCTATTTGAAAACACTGCGCGACCAGCTGCATGCGCAACTGCAAGCAGGGATTCCGCGTCTTGCCCTCAATGGCCACACCGAGGAGCGCCTGCCCAATACCCTGAATGTTTCCTTTCCCGGCGTGAGCGGTCATGAGCTGCTGGAGATGGCCGCGCAGGATGTCGCGGCTTCCACCGGCTCCGCCTGTCATTCCGGCGACCAAGCCGTGAGCGGAGTGCTGGGGGCGATGAGAGTCAGCGCCGTGCGGGCTTCCGGCGCGGTGCGCCTGTCGGTCGGGATCTACACCATATCGGCCGATATCGACCGGGCGGCGCGGGCGTTGATAGCCGCCTGTAAGGTGCTGCACGTGTGATGGACGCAGCGGAGTACGACGCCTGGTATCAGACTCAGCGCGGGGGTTGGGTCGGGGATGTCGAGTTCCGCCTGCTGACGGAGTGGTTGGCGCCGGAAAAGGGTGAAACGCTGCTCGACGTCGGCTGTGGCACCGGTTACTTTGCGCGCCGCTTTGCCCGGGAGTGTGGGCAATCCGTGGTCGGGTTAGATCCGAATCTGGCGTGGCTCCGGTTTGCCGGAAGTCATGCCGTTGCCGGAGAGCGGTTTGTTGCCGGGAACGGAACGCGGCTGCCGTTCCCGGATCGGAGTTTTGACCGGACTGTTGCGGTCACCTCGCTGTGCTTTGTCAAGGAACAGCGCCAGTTCCTGAACGAAATGCTGAGGGTGACGCGCAAGCGCTTTGCCATCGGGTTGTTGAACCGTGCCAGCCTGCTCTATTGGCAAAAAGGACGACGCGGCGGCAGCGGCGCCTACCGGGGCGCGCACTGGCATACGGCGGCGGAAATTCCGGCTCTGCTGGAGGGTCTGCCAGTGGCCAACCTGGTCATCCGTAGCGGCGTGTTTTTGCCCCTGGACGGCTGGCTGGGTCGCTGGGTGGAACAGGCATTGCCCGGCCGCTGGCCTTGGGGCTCGTTCCTGGTGGTGGCGGGGGATCGTTTATGGTGAAGCGAGCGTAGGGCGCAATCAAACTTTCCGGCAGCATCGTCACCCGATCCTTGAAACCCTTGCCCTCGCGCACCGTCACCTGGCGCATCTCGAAATCCACATCTTTCACCCGCAGCCGCACACACTCCATCAGCCGCAAGCCGCCGCCGTACAGCAAACTCGCCATCAGCCACAACGCCCCATTCAACCGGTTCAGCACCGACTTGACCTCGCTCACCGTCAACACCACCGGCAAGCGTTGCGGTGTTTTTGCCCGCGTCACATTTTCCAGCCACGGCAACTCCAGCGCCAGCACCTCGCGGTAAAGAAACAGCAACGCGCTCTTCGCCTGATTCTGCGTCGAAGCCGCCACCTTGCCCACCACCGCCAGATGCGACAAAAACGCCTCCACCTCCGCCGCGCCCATCTGCGCCGGGTGGGTCTTGTGGTGAAACAAAATATCGCGTTTAATCCAATCCAGATAAACCCGCTCGGTGCGGATGCTGTAGTGCTTCGTGCGCAGCACGGCTTGCACTTGATCGAGTAATTTTGGCGGGTTTGTAGGGGTAGGATAGGCATGGTGGGGTGTTAAAAACCAGTTAAATGCCCGATAAATATTTGCTTGTCTTGGTTTTAAATTAAGTTTAGAGTCGGTGCCATGTTTATAAACCAACCCCGATAAAATATTTGA
This sequence comes from Sulfuricella sp., assembly GCA_031426955.1. Taxonomy (GTDB): domain Bacteria; phylum Pseudomonadota; class Gammaproteobacteria; order Burkholderiales; family Sulfuricellaceae; genus Sulfuricella. Next base: position 17,263 of record JASJPA010000023.1, on the reverse strand, counting down.
TGTTTTATTGGGTTCTACTTTACGTTGGGCGAATTCACATGGACCTTCGCACGCTTCTACCTCAACTACTGCCTCATGCGATTGCATGGGCTGAATTCCAATCCCAACACGTTGCCTCATTGGGCGTCGCACTGCCAGATACGCTGTTAGCTGTCGCGCGTCGCGTAGGTGTGCAACGTCCAGAGCTGATTCGAGTAAAGCTCGTCGATAGCCTTCCTGTCCCAGAAGAACCGACACTCAGGCAAGCCGCTATCGAAACAGGACTACTTGGACCAAAAATGGTTGGTCTTACCTTGGGCTACAGTATTTTTTTGGTTCATGGTCATGACAACGTGCGTCTCATCTCTCATGAGTGCCGCCACGTTTACCAATACGAAACGCTTGGCTCAATTGAGAGATTCCTGCCTGTTTATTTGCAGCAGATCGTTGATTTTGGGTACCAAAGCGCCCCTTTAGAAATCGATGCCCGTGCACATGAAATCCAAATTGCCTAACTCATCAATCAACCGGACCGCCAAAAAGCTGCGCTTTTTGCCGTCCGGTTATTTCAAACGTTAGGGGGCAAATGTGGGCGTACTATCAAGAGCTTTCGTCTCGACGCAATTTAAGCTTGGTATTTACCAAGCCCGGCAAATTACGAGAATTGAAAGAGGCGGGCTTGTTATCAGTTGTGCTGACTCACGGTATCAACCAGACGGCGGCATAAGGCATGAGCTTTCTCCGGACGAATGGCTCCTCTTTTCATGGCGATTCTTTCCAAGAGACTACAGAAAAGAATTCTATGATGAAGAATTTCTTTTGCGCGAGCGCTATTACGATTATTTCGCCAAAACCGGTAACTCCAGAACAAAGATATATTCGATATATAAGAACCAGCACGACACGGGCTACATCATCGTCGAATATTTTGGCGAAAATCGAGGGAGGCTCTACTCTGGCATGCATATCAACCAATGGGGAACCAGCGACTACAAGACGGTGTTCGAGAGCGGACTGGTTAAACCAATCGAATATGTAAGAAGCCCAGTAGAGGCGGCAACTTGCATGCTTGCTGATCTCGATGATTTTAAAAAAGTCAAAATAGATTTGGCTTCACTACACAAAGACTGTGAAGAGAGCCCTGGGTCATGTGCACTGCACTTAAAACTAACGAAATTGTTGCAAGACTGTAAACACACGGATTTATACATCGAAAAGCAAGTGGCACCTTGACAAATAAGGCTTATTGAACACAATTTGAAGAGCCCTTCAACGATTATGGACCCGCACTCTGTTGACACAACAGTTCTCGCAGCCGAGATTGCAAAGACGGTTGTGTCCGACACCTCATTCTGGGTGGCCATTGTGGGGCTTATCGGGGTTGTAATCGGTGCCGTCGTCACCGTCGTTGGCAACATTGTTCTTCACAAAATGCAAGATGGGCCACGACAAAAGCTAGACAATCGCCGCAAAGAGCTACTAAAGAAGATGCTCAATGATTCCCGCTTTCCGAAGGGATGGAGGAGTCTTTCCACTCTCAGTAGAGTTATCGGTGCTGATGGTGAAACAACAAAAAGACTGTTGTTCGAAGTTGGCGCGCGTGGTTCCGAAAAAGACGACGACATGTGGGGGTTGATTGAGCGCCATCCATTCAACAAGAGCGATGAATAACCCCCTAACTGGGCGTTCCAGCGGACCGGCCACAAGCAGCGCTTCGCGCCGCCTGCGACCGTCCGCTGAACTTCGACGTTAGGCCGCACACTCGAAGTAGTAGTGGGCATTTGATTCAACTTTTATGAAAGGGAACATGAACATGTTAACAAGATCAAAAAGCACCGTTCTCTTGGGGCTTCTGACGGCCTCACTACTCGCTGGATGCCAAACCGCTGCTTTCCACAAAGCAGATGTTCAAGATGATTCTGCCGATCGAATGACCGTCGGTAAAGTTCAAAAGGAAATACGTGTTGGCATGAGTGGTGCTGAAGTTGCCCAGACACTCGGTTCGCCCAATATTGTGTCAACTGATGAAGAGCGCAGAGAGGTGTGGATTTACGACAAAATCGCAACTGATCGCGCTTACTCATCGAGTAGTGGTGGCGTTAACGCCCTAATCCTCGGCTTTGGGGGAGGGGCGGCAGGAGGTGTCGGTGGGGGCGGTGGTTCTTCGGCGGGAGCATCTTCTACAAGTCAGCGCACCCTTACCGTTATCATCAAGTTTGACAAGGGCGGGAAAGTGCGTGACTTCGCCTACCACACATCGAGGTTCTAAGATGAAGAAGCTACCAATATTGCTCGTCGCATTCCTCATCGCCGGCTGCGTGACCATACCTCCAAACACTTTTGTCGTAACGCCAGAGCTTCTACAGCAAAGACAACTTGAAACTCGGCGCTATGACGGCATCAAAGAAGCTGACCTGATTACCGCGAGTGCAAACGTACTCCAGGATCTCGGATTTAATCTTGAGAACTCAGAAACCAAGCTAGGTGTGCTAACGGCCAGCAAACAACGAGATGCCACCGATGGAGGCGAAGTAGCAGCGGCAATCATTGTTGCCCTGCTTGGTGGTGGCGCAATGGCCATCAGCAAAGACCAAACTATTCGCGTAGCTCTTGTTGTCCGTCCAGTAAATGACAGCAACGGCAAGGCAATGGTCGATAGCCACTTTGTCCGGGTTTCCTTTCAGCGTCTTGTGCGACGCACTGACAATAGCGTCTTAGCCCAGACCCTCCGCGATCCCCAGCTCTATCAAGATTTCTATGAGCGGGTTTCAAAATCTGTCTTTCTTGAGGATCATAAAATATGAAACTTCTATTCCCAGTCCTTATGGTGTGTGCCTTGCTGTTAAGCGGTTGTGCCACTACAAATCAACGAGTGCTTGATTCGGGTGGTGAAACTCAACTTCAAAAGCGTAGTTATCAGTCACGCATATTCGATACGGCGGACAAGGAAAAGGTACTTAGAGCAACAATTTCAACCCTTCAAGACCTTGGCTTCGTAATCGACCGTGCAGATTTAATGCTAGGGAGCGTAAGCGGCACGAAACTTGATCAGCACCAAATAAAAATCACGGTTTCGGTGCGTTCGAAGGGGAGTGATCGTATGTTGGTGCGAGCGAATGCTCAATTTAACGTAACACCGGTCGAAGACCCTAAGCAGTACCAAGACTTTTTTGTTTCGCTTGAAAAGTCATTGTTTCTTACTGCTCATGCGGGTGAATGAGGCGCGTTCTGCCAAGCATAAAGCCTAACTCTGCATTTGAGAGGGACGCGCCAAAAGCGGCGCGCCCCTCAATTTGAACGTTCGCCCCTACCTTTATTCGGAAGCTTAGGGGGGTATTTGTGCATACAAAAACCTTGACCAATCACCTATTTGTACATACACTTTAGTTTATGAAAGTCGACTTTGACCCGATCAAGAACGAGAGAAACATCAGAGAGCGCCAGCTCTCGTTCGAACGAGCGGCAGAAGTCGATTTCAATACTGCGCTGGTGTTTCCTGACACCCGAAAGGCATATGGCGAAACCCGTTACATCGCGCTGTGCTACCTGGATCGCCGGCTGCATGTGCTGTGCTTTACCGAGACCGAGACGGGCATTCGGGTAATCAGTTTCCGTAAGGCAAATACGAGAGAGGCAAATAGACATGGCAAGCCGCAAACCCTTGATTGAAGCGGACGGGGAGGTCCGCGAACTGACCGCCGAAGATATGGCGAAATTTAAGCCGGCCGCTGAGGTGCTGCCACTATCCCTTAGAAAGAAACTAGGCGTGCGTGGCCCTCAGAAAACACCGACCAAAGAGCGCATCACCATTCGGTTGTCGCGAGACGTGGTAGAGCAATTCCGCGAAGGTGGCGAGGGCTGGCAAACCCGAGTGGATGCTGCCTTGCGTGAGTGGCTCAAGAACCATTCTCCGGCGTAAGTCATTGCTTCATTCACGCACGGGGTCGAACCCTTCGGTTGACGGACCTCTTTTTTTAGCCTCCAGATTTCCCAAACTGAAGGCGACGCAGACAGCCATCGTCAAAGACCTGGCCATGCCTATGGCGGATGCCGTGGTCCAGCCTGGCACTGTCCTCTCCCCCAAAATAACTACTCCCCTCAGCCATAAGAACTAGCGCCGCCGACCTTATGGCGGAGCCGGCCATCGTTCTTTTTTCCTCTTAAAATCCACAGTCCTGCATATATGCCGCAGCCCTGCGAATCACTATTCTCTCAAACATCTTCAAAGCATTAATCGGTGGGAGGAAACATGGCTACGCAGAAATACAAGGCTTGGTCCGTGGTCATTGCGAGCACGATTGCGTTCACCGTCTGTTTCATGATCTGGATGATGTTTGCCGTGATCGGCATTCCCATCAAGAAAACCCTGGGGCTCAATGAGACCCAGTTCGGCATCCTGATCGCCATGCCGGTTCTTACCGGCTCGCTGATCCGCGTGCCGCTGGGCATGTGGACCGACAAGTTCGGCGGCCGCATCGTGTTCTTCCTGCTGATGCTGTCCACCGTCATCCCGATTTTCATGATTTCCCGCGCCACTGAATTCTGGGAGTTTCTGGTAACCGGCCTTTTCGTGGGCGTTGCCGGCGGTTCCTTCACGGTGGGCATTTCCTACTGCGCCCGCTGGTTCCCCAAAAACCAGCAGGGCTTCGCGATGGGCATCTTCGGCGCCGGCAATACCGGCGCGGCGGTGACCAAGCTGGTGGCACCGATCATCGTGGTAGGTTATGGCTGGACCATGGTGCCGCAGATTTACGCGGTCCTCATGCTGGTCACCGCGATTCTGTTCTGGATCTTCAGCTATACCGAACCCAGTCACGCGGTGGGCAAGAGCGTAACGATCCGCGAGCAGCTCGCCGCGTTCAAAGACCCCAAAGTGTGGAAATACAGCCAGTACTATTCCATCGTGTTCGGCGGCTACGTCGCCCTGGCTCTGTGGATGACCAAGTACTACGTTTCCGAGTACGGTTTCGACCTCAAGACGGCAGCTCTGCTGGCTGCGGCATTCAGCATACCCGGAGGCGTGCTGCGCGCCGTCGGCGGCTATTTCTCCGACAAGTACGGTGCCCATTCCATCACTTGGTGGGTGCTGTGGATATCGCTGGTCTGCCTGTTCTTCCTGTCCTACCCGCAGACTGAATTCACCATCCAGACCGTGACCGGCCCTTCCACTTTCCACGTGGGACTCGGCCCGACCACATTCACCATCATCATGTTCACCCTGGGTATCGTATTCGCGATAGGCAAGGCATCGGTCTTCAAATACATCTCCGATGACTACCCCCACAACATCGGCGTGATCTCCGGCGTAGTGGGACTGGCGGGCGGATTGGGCGGCTTCCTCATGCCGATCATGTTCGGCGCGCTGGTGGATCTGACGGGCATCCGCTCCTCCGCCTTCATGCTGATGTTCGGCGTGGTATGGGTATCCCTGATGTGGATGTACTGGACCGAGGTGAAGCCGCTGGACGCGGAACGGGAAAAGCATCGTGTCAAGGCAGCCGACATCATCGAGTGATGTGGGTTCGAATAACGGTTAGCAGTAAATTTTAAACGAGGAGATAGACGTGCCTGATATCAAAGAATGGGACGTGGAGGACCAGAAGTTCTGGGAATCCACCGGCAAGAAAATCGCCAACCGCAACCTGTGGATTTCGATACCCAGCCTTCTGCTGGGATTCGCCATCTGGCTGATGTGGGGCATCATCACGGTGCAGATGCTGAACCTGGGCTTCCCCTTCAAGCCTGACCAGCTGTTCACCCTGACCGCAATTTCCGGGCTGGCCGGGGCGACACTGAGGATTCCGGCTTCGTTCTTCATCCGCATCGCCGGTGGGCGCAACACCATCTTCCTGACCACCGCGCTGCTGATGATTCCAGCCATCGGCACCGGCCTCGCGCTCCAGGACAAGAGCACGCCGCTGTGGGTGTTCCAGTTGATGGCGCTGCTGTCCGGTATCGGCGGCGGCAACTTCGCCTGCTCGATGTCCAACATCAGCACCTTCTTCCCGAAACGCCTGCAAGGCACGGCGCTCGGCCTCAATGCCGGCCTCGGCAACTTCGGCGTCACCACCATGCAGATCCTGATTCCGCTGGTGATGACTGCCGGCATCTTCGGTGCGCTGGCGGGCGGCTCGATGGAGTTGGTCAAGGACAGCGGCTGGATTCTCGGCAAGATCAAGGCTGGCACCCCCACCTTCATCCAGAACGCCGGCTTCGTGTGGATGCTGGCGCTGGTGCCGCTGGCCTTCTTCGGCTTCTTCGGCATGAACAACCTGAAGCCGATTTCGCCCAACATCGGCTCGACAATTTCCGCCTTCACCAAGATCCTGTGGCTCTACGGCCTGGCTTTCCTGACCGCCGCTGTGGGCCTGTACCTGTACCTCCCGGCGCCGACCGGCCTGGGGTTGCTCAACATGTGGGTGGCATTGCCCCTGATCATGGTCGGCACGCTGTTCGTGATGAAGCTCGCGGCGTTCGGCGAAATGAAGGCGAACATCACCAAGCAATTCGCCATCTTCAGCAACAAGCACACCTGGTCCATGACCGTGCTCTATTTGCTGACCTTCGGTTCGTTCATCGGCTTCTCGATGGCCCTGCCCCTTGCCATCACGGTGATCTTCGGCTTCCAGCATGTGCCTGACCCGGTGACCGGCCTGATGACCCACACCATCAAGAACCCCAACGCGGTGTCGGCACTCACCTACGCCTGGATCGGACCCTTCGTCGGCGCGCTGATCCGCCCGGTGGGTGGCTGGATTTCCGACAAGGTGGGCGGCTCCATCGTGACCCAGCTGATTTCCGTCGTCATGGTGGTGGCCTCCGCGGCAGCCGGCTACGTGATGTTCCTGGCTTACAACTCCGCCACGCCCGAGCAGTACTTCACCACCTTCCTGCTGATTTTCGTGGCGCTGTTTGCCGCCACCGGCATAGGTAACGGATCGACCTTCCGCACCGTGGGCGTGATCTTCGACCGCGTGCAGGCTGGCCCCGTGCTGGGCTGGACTTCCGCTGTGGCAGCTTACGGCTCCTTCATCGCCCCGGTAGTGATCGGCGCGCAGATCAAGGCCGGCACCCCGGAAAACGCGATGTACGGCTTCGCCATATTTTATGCGCTGTGCCTGATTCTGAACTGGTGGTTCTACCTGCGCCCAGGTTCGGAAATTAAAAACCCGTAAAGATTGATGCAGGGCGCATATCCGCCGAACGAATCGAATTACATACGGCGGATATGCGCCCTACGAAAAACGCAAGGAGAAAAGCATGAGTCACTTTCTGGATAGACTGAAATTTTTCGAAAAAACCAAGGAGACCTTCTCCAACAACCACGGCATCGTCACCAACGAAGACCGTCAGTGGGAGGATGCCTACCGCCATCGCTGGGCGCATGACAAAGTCGTTCGCTCCACTCACGGCGTAAATTGCACCGGCGGCTGTTCGTGGAAAATTTTCGTCAAGAATGGCCTGGTGGCGTTCGAGATGCAGCAAACCGACTATCCGCGTACCCGCGAAGACTTGCCGGATCATGAGCCGCGCGGCTGCCAGCGTGGCGCGTCTTTTTCCTGGTATCTGTACAGCCCGCAACGGATCAAATATCCGCTGATTCGCGGTCGCCTGCTCGACCTGTACCGCACCGAACGCAAGATCGGCAAGGATCCGGTTGAAGCATGGGCGGCCATTCAGGCCGACGAAGCGAAGCGCAAGCAGTACACTGCAGTGCGCGGTCTGGGTGGTTTCGTGCGTGCCGAGTGGGAAGAAGTAAAAGAAATCATCGCTGCCGCCAACGTCCATACCATCAAGAAGTGGGGACCTGACCGCATTTTCGGTTTCTCGCCTATTCCGGCGATGTCGCAGATTTCCTACGCATCCGGCGCCCGTTACCTTTCCCTCATCGGAGCGGCATGCGGCTCGTTTTACGACTGGTACGCCGACTTGCCTGCGGCTTCCCCGCAAACATGGGGTGAACAGACCGACGTACCGGAATCGGCCGACTGGTTTAATTCCACCTACATCATCGTCTGCGGCTCCAGCCTGCCGACCACTCGCACACCGGATGCACACTTCGTCTCTGAAGTCCGTTACAAGGGTGCAAAAATCATCTCGATGGCACCGGATTACGCCGAATTCTGCAAAGCATCCGACTTGTGGATGCCTGTTAATCCAGGCACCGATGCCGCTGCTTTCCTGGCAATGGGGCACGTGGCACTGAAAGAGTTCTACATCGACAAACAGGATCCGTATTTTTCAGAATATGCCCGCAAGTACACCGACTTGCCAATCCAGGTGATGCTGCGCAAGCATGGCGACGCTTATGTGTCCGACCGCTGCCTGCGCGCTTCCGATTTCGACGGCGCATTGGGCGAAACCAACAATCCCGACTGGAAAACCATTGTCTATGACGAGAAGTCCAAAACCTTCGTCGCGCCAAACGGTTCGATCGGTTTCCGCTGGGGCGAAGAAGGCAAATGGAATCTGCTGCCGAAAAATGCGGCCAACCAGCAGGAAATACTGGCAGAACTGAGCTGCATTAACAGCAAGGATGCGTTGGCTTCAGTCGGCTTCCCGCACTTCGAACCGGGTGAAGGCGATTTGTTGTTCCGCAATGTGCCGGTGCGCAAATTGAAGCTGGCCAACGGCGAAGAAGTGTTTGTCACCTCCGTGTTCGACATGCAGGTTGCCCAGTACGGTATTGACCGCGGTTTGGGCGGCGCCAATGTCGCCAAGGACTACAACGATGCCAACGTGGCCTACACCCCCGCCTGGGCGGAAAAAGTCACCGGCGTCAAGGCTGCCGACCTGGAACGTACCGGCCGCGAATTTGCCTACAACGCTTCCAAAACACTGGGCAAATCCATGGTGATCATGGGCGCCGCGATCAACCACTGGTATCACAACGACATGCAATACCGTGGCGTGATGAACCTGCTGCACATCTGCGGCTGCGTGGGTAAATCGGGTGGTGGCTGGGCGCACTACGTGGGTCAGGAAAAACTGCGTCCGCAAGCCGGCTGGGCACCGATCGCCTTCGCGCTAGACTGGCAGCGTCCGCCTCGCCATATGAACTCCACTTCCTACTGGTACTTCCACACCGACCAGTGGCGTTATGAGACTCTCAAAGGAGATGACCTCACATCGCCAGCCGGCAAAGGCAAGTACAAGGGCTATTCGCTGGCCGATTACAACGTCGCAGCGGTTCGCATGGGCTGGCTGCCATCCGCGCCGCATTGGAACACCAACCCGCTGGATCTGGTTGCCGAAGCCGAGAAGGCCGGCGCGACTGACGAGGCAGGCATTGCCAAGCACGTGATCGGCAAACTCAAGGATGGCTCGCTGGATGTCGCTTTTGCAGACCCTGACAACCCTGTCAACTGGCCGCGCAACCTGTTCGTCTGGCGTGCCAACCTGATCGGAAGTTCGAGCAAGGGGCACGAGTATTTCCTCAAGCATTTGCTCGGTACGCAAAACGGCGTGTTGAAAGAGTCCGGCGATGGCCGCGACAACAAGTTGGTCAAATGGCACGAAGAAGCGCCTATCGGCAAGCTGGACCTGATGGTCGACATCAATTTCCGCCTGAATTCCACCGGCGCCTACTCCGATATCGTTCTGCCGACTGCAACCTGGTATGAGAAGAACGACCTCAACACCACCGACATGCATCCTTTCATTCACCCCTTGTCGGAAGCAGTATCACCGGGCTGGCAATCAAAATCCGACTGGCAGATATTCAAAAATATCGCTCAGACCTTCTCGACGCTGGCCGAAAAGCATCTTGGCACACGTAAGGATCTCGTCGCTCTGCCGATGCAGCATGATTCGCCGTTTGAATTGGCTCAGCCATTCGGTGAAGTCAAGGATTGGAACAAGGGCGAATGCGACCCGATTCCCGGTAAGACCATGCCGCTTCTCAAGGTAGTCGAACGCAACTTTGCCGACACCTACAGGAAGTACATCGCAATCGGCCCATTGATGGTCAAGCTGGGCAACAACGTCAAGGGTATCGATTGGAATACCGAGATGGAGTACGACCAGCTCAAGGAGATGAACGGCACGGTAAAAGTACCGGGCGTTTCTTTTGGTATGCCGTCTCTCGAGGAAGATATCTTCGTTTGCGATTCGATCATGCGCATGGCACCGGAAACCTGCGGCGAAGTGGCGCATAAATCCTGGAGTGCTCTGTCCAAGAAAACCGGCATCGACCATCATCACCTGTACGCTGCCCGTCACGAGGACAAGATCACTTTCCGCGATATCCAGGTACAACCGCGCAAGATCATCACCGCGCCAACCTGGTCGGGGATTGAGTCCGAAACGGTCTCCTATACCTCGTGCTACACCAATATCCACGAGCACATCCCGTTCCGTACCCTGACCGGCCGTGCTCACTTCTATCAGGATCACGAGTGGATGCTGGACTTCGGCGAAGGCTTCTGCGTGCATAAACCGGCGCAAGACATGAAGTCGTTCGGCAAGCTCTCGCCGAGCATCATGGAAGGCAAACACGTCAAGCTGAAATGGATTACGCCGCACTCCAAGTGGGGTATCCATTCAAGCTATCAGGACAATCTGCGCATGCTGACGTTGTTCCGTGGCGGACCTTATGTGTGGATCTCCGAAATTGATGCCAAGGCGGCCGGTATCGAAGACAACGACTGGGTGGAAGCGATCAACTCCAACGGTGCCGTTGTGGCGCGTGCGGTTGTCTCGCAACGCGTGTCGCGCGGCATGGCGCTGATGTACCACGCCCAGGAGAAGATTGTGAACGTGCCGGGATCGAACGCCACCGGCAAGCGCGGCGGCATTCTCAACTCGGTAACGCGCGTCGTCATCAAGCCGACCAACATGGTGGGTGGATACGGTCAACTGGCCTACAGCTTCAACTATTACGGCACGGTGGGTTGCAACCGCGATACCGAGGTGATCATGCGTAAAGTCGCGGACAAGGACATCGACTGGCTGGAACGGCCGCTCACCCCGGAACGGGAAGCTCAGCTCAACCCGCCTGGAATCGGCAAGCGTTGATCGTCACGTGAACAGGATAAATAGGAGAAACCCATGAAAGTACGTGCACAATTCGCATTTGTCTTCAACCTGGATAAATGTATCGGTTGCCACACCTGCTCGGTGACATGCAAAAACACTTGGACCAACCGCAAGGGCGTGGAATACGTCTGGTTTAATAACGTCGAATCCAAGCCCGGTATCGGCTATCCCAAGCAGTGGGAAAACCAGGAAAAATGGAAAGGTGGCTGGAAGCTGGCTAACGGCAAGCTGGAACTGAAATCCGGCGGGCGCGCATCCAAGCTGCTGAACATTTTCGCCAATCCCGACATGCCGCAGATTGACGATTACTATGAGCCGTTTACCTACAACTACGCACGTTTGCAAAACGCGCCGTTGTCTGAGGCCGCGCCCACCGCACGGCCGCTGTCCATGATCACCGGCGACCCCATGGAAAAGATCACCTGGGGCCCGAATTGGGAAGATGACCTGGCTGGCGAATACTCAAAGCGCAGCGAAGACAAGAACATGGATAACATCCAGAAGGCGATGTACGGCCAGTTCGAGAACACCTTCAATCTGTATTTGCCGCGTATTTGTAACCACTGTCTGAACCCGGCCTGTGCGGCTGCCTGCCCCTCCGGCTCGATCTACAAGCGCGAAGAAGATGGTATCGTGCTGGTCGATCAGGACAAGTGCCGTGGCTGGCGTTTCTGCATGAGCGCTTGCCCCTACAAAAAGGTGTTCTACAACTGGGAATCCGGCAAGGCCGAGAAGTGTATCGGCTGCTACCCACGCGTCGAATCCGGTATGCCGACGATATGCTCGGAATCCTGCGTAGGCCGTATCCGCTACAACGGCATCATTCTGTATGACGCTGACCGCATCGAAGAACTCGCCAGCGTCAGCAACGAACAAGATCTGTACGAAGCGCAGTGCAAGATTTTCCTTGACCCCAATGATCCGAAAGTCATCGCCGCCGCCCGTGCCGAGGGGATCAACGACGACTGGATCATCGCGGCTCAGAAATCGCCGATCTACAAAATGGCGATCGAGTGGAAGATCGCCTTCCCGATGCACCCCGAGTTCCGCACTCTGCCGATGGTCTGGTACGTGCCGCCACTCTCTCCGGTGCAATCCCAGCTCGATCAGGGTAACCTGCCTGTCGGTCCGGACGGTGCGATTCCGCTGGCTGGCACGATGCGCCTGCCGGTCAAGTACCTTGCCAACCTGCTCACCGCAGGCAAGGAAGAGCCCATCGTCAGCGCGCTGAACCGCCTCATCGCCATGCGCAGCTACCAGCGCTCGGTACACGTTGAAGGTGTGCCAGATCTCAAGCCTTTGGAGGCTGCCGGCATCACGGAAGATCAAGCCAAGGAAATGTACCGTTACCTGGCTATCGCCAACTATGAAGACCGCTTTGTGATCCCCACCGGCCATGAAGAAGAACGCCTGGATGACCCACACGGATTCCAGGGACAGAACGGCTTCACCTTCGGCAACGATTCTTCTGCAGGAATCAGCAAGATCACCCTGTTCCCTCGGCGTCGCAAAGAATCGGTGGAACCCGCCGAACTGGCTCCGTCAGCAGACAATCGCTAAAAGGAAAAATCATGCAAATCTACAAAATACTGTCGGCACTGCTGGAGTACCCGGACCAGGAGCTGATTGATCATCTGCCGGAAATCCGCGTTGAAATCGGAAACAGCCTGGATATCGACGTAACTGAAAATGAAGCATTGCAGAAATTGCTGGATCACTTGGCAAGTGTGCCGCTGACCGAACTGCAAGCAGCGTATGTAAAGACTTTCGATCTGACGCCTGAGCACAGTCTGCATTTGACTCACCATTTGTTCGGTGACGATAACGACAAGAATCGTGGCCCGGCGCTGATCGACCTTGGTGAACTGTATAAGGATTACGGTGTGAAGGTGATGACTAACGAGTTGCCTGACTACCTGCCTCTGGTCCTGGAATTCGTCGCCTTTCTGGAAGACGACGAGGCGACGGCGTTTCTGTCTGACGCCAACAAGGTGCTGACGGTGCTGACCAATAACCTGAACAAGGCCCAAAGCCCCTATGCGCCGCTGCTTTCCATCGTCAAAAGCCGCTCCACACCGGCCTGTTTAGCTGCTTAAGGAGGAATAAAATGAACGAAGATATTTTTAGCTGGAATAATCTGCTTTTTGGCATTTATCCTTATGTCTGCCTGAGCGTATTTTTTATCGGCAGTTGGCTGCGCTTCGACCGCGAACAATATGGTTGGACAAGCGCATCCAGCCAAATGCTCTCCACGGCGGGTATGCGCTGGGCCAGCAACCTGTTCCATATCGGCGTGCTCGCGATTTTCGGCGGGCACTTCGTGGGCCTGTTGACACCGCACAGCGTGTTTTTGATGGTTATGGGTGACATCCAGCACCAATACCTGGCCATCATCCTGGGCACGATTTTCGGCGGGATGACCCTGATCGGGGGTGGCATTCTATGGATACGGCGTTATACCAACCGGCGCATTTCCGCTACCAGCCGCCCTTCGGACAAGTTCGTGCTGTCATGGATTATGGTCACGCTGATTCTTGGCCTGGCCACCATCCCGGTATCCATTGGCCATGCCGGTCATGGCGACCCGCGCGTGGTGACCGCCATGGCGGAGTGGATACAGAGCATTATTTACCTGTACCCGAATCCGGCTTATCTGGAAGGTGTCGATACCATCTTCAAACTGCACGTGTTCTTCGGCATGACGGTGTTCCTGGTTTTCCCGTTTACCCGTCTGGTACACGTCTGGAGCGCGCCGTTCGGTTACCTGGCTCGGTCTTATCAGATCGTGCGCAGTAAAAAAGTGAAGTATCAGAGCCGTTAAATAGCCTTTGTAGGGTGGGCACCGCTTTTGTGCCCACGCGGAAACAAGTCATGTAGGTTGGGGTGAGCGCAGCGAACCCCAACATTTCCACGGCGGCGTTATGTTGGGGTTCGCTGCGCTCACCGCCAACCTACATTCTGCGATATCAACGAAGAGAAATCATGCAGACACAAAACATCGTGCTGACAACTTTTATGGTGCCGTTATTGGCAGTACTGTATGGCTGCCAGCCTGAAGAATCCACGCAACAGCCTGCTAAGGGCAATGCAGCTACGCCAGCCGTATCTGGAGCAGACGCCATGAAATTGGCGAAAGATATCGGCTGCCTTGCCTGTCACTCGATTGACAAGAAACTTCTTGGCCCGGCATGGAAGAATGTGGCGGCAATAAATCGCGACGATCCCGCTGCAGAAGCCAGGTTGATGAGCAAGATTGCCAAGGGCGGTAGCGGAGTATGGGGCAAAATAGCTATGCCCGCCTATCCGGACCTCAGCGAAGAAAACCGCAGGGTACTGGTTAAATTTATCTTGTCTTTGGAATAACACCGGATTCAATGAAGGAGAATGAACCATGCAGATGCCGCTGCATACCAAAGCAGTCATGGTAAACGGTAAGGAAATCCTCACCGATTCAGAAGGCTACCTGAAAAATCTGGACGATTGGTCGGAAGACTTCGCCCGCGCCCTGGCCGCGCAGGAAGGCCTGGAATTGACCGACGAACACTGGCAGATCATTCGCTACCTGCGTGCCTACTACGAAGAGCATTGCGTCCAGGCGCAGGTCAGGGCCATGATCAAGCATTTCACCGAAGAGTGGGGTCCGGAAAAGGGCAACAACCACTACCTGCACGAGCTTTTCCGCAAGGGCGGTCCGCAAAAGCAGGGAAACAGACTGGCCGGTCTTCTCAAAACCAAGGGCGAGCACTAAGAACTCATGTGCAGGTTGGGGTGAGCTTGCGAACCCCAACACTTCGGACACGAAATGAGACAGGGGAATGTCGCCTGGAGGCGCCTACTTCTGGTGGGGTTCCTTCGTCACCCCAACCTACATGGCTGCTTTTCTACGATTATCGTTATAATGCGGTCATGTCGAACGAAAATTTCAGCCTGACCGTCCTGTTTGCCTGCGAGTAGATACCGCATGACAAATTTCGGCGCGATCATCATCGGCGACGAGCTGCTGAGCGGCAAGCGCCAGGACCAGCACTTCCGGCACGTGATCGAAACGCTGGCTCAGCGCGGGCTGGAACTCAAGTGGTGCCGCATCATCGGGGACGACCCCGCGCTGATCGTCGCAACCCTGCGCCAGACCCTGGCGCAGAACGATATCGTATTCAACTTCGGCGGCATCGGCGCCACCCCTGACGACCATACCCGGCAGTGCGCAGCCGAGGCTGCCGGCGTGCCGCTCTACCGCCACCCCGAAGCGGTGGCGGAAATCGAGGCGCGCTTCGGCGCGGAAGCCTACCCCCGGCGCATCCTGATGGCCGATCTGCCGCAAGGCAGCCGCATCATCCCCAACCCGTTCAACCGCATCCCCGGCTTTTCCCTCCTCCATCACCACTTTCTGCCCGGCTTCCCGCAGATGGCGTGGCCGATGATGGACTGGGTGCTGGACACGCTCTACCCAGGGATTCGCAACCAGGCGCCGGAGACCGAAGCCGTGATCACCGTGCTGGACGCCATGGAAAGCCCGCTGCTCGATCTGATGAACGAATTCGTCCGGCTCTACCCCGACCTGCGCTTTTCCAGCCTGCCCCACATCGGCGAGGGGGGCGAACGCAAGGTGGAATTCGGCTTGCAGGGGGCAAGGCCGAGAGTGGCGGAGGCAATGGCGTGGCTTAAAAGTGAAGTATCGCAGTTGGGATTTCGCTGGACGGATAATCCGCGTTAAACTTCGTTCGACCCCCTAATACCCATAAAAATAAAGGGATTTCAGAAACGGAAGGAGTGCCGACATGAACACCCTGCGCCTTTTCACGGCAAAAGATCTTTCCATTCCCGCCAGCACGTCCTGGTATCTCGCCGATCTTGGCGAGTTTCGCGGCAAGCAGAAGCTTTATACGCAGCAGTCTCCGCAGCGTCTCAAGACGCTCCGGGAGCATGCGCTGATTGAGAGCGCGGTTTCATCCAATCGGATCGAAGGTGTGTCGGTCGATCCGTCGCGGGTGCGTGATGTGCTGGTTGCGCAGAAGCCGTTGTTTCGTGATCGTGACGAGGAGGAGGTGCGGGGTTATCGCGATGCGTTGAAGCTGATCCACGAAGGTGCTGCCCGCATGCCCGTCAGCGAGGCGACGATACGCGAGCTGCACCGGTTGGCGCGCGGCCAAATCTGGGATGCGGGGCAGTACAAGGAGAAAGACGGCAATATTATCGAGCGTTACCCGGATGGGCGCGAGCGGGTACGCTTCCGCCCCGTTTCTGCGGCGGGCACGCCGACAGCAATGGCGGGTCTGGTTGCCGATTGGCAGCATTGCCTGGACGAACGCTGGGTTCATCCACTCATTGCGATGGCGGCATTCAATCTGGACTTTCTTTGTATTCACCCTTTCCGCGATGGCAACGGGCGCGTGTCGAGGCTGGCGCTTTTGCTTCAGTGCTATCAGTTGGGTTATGAGGTGGGGCACTACATCAGCCTGGAGCGGTTGATCGAAGAAAACAAGGAGCGCTATTACGAGACGCTGGAGCAAAGCTCGCAACGGTGGCATGAGGGTAGGCATGACCCTTGGCCTTACATCAACTACGTGCTGTCCATCCTCAAGATGGCTTACCGCGAGTTTGCCGAGCGCGTGGGCGAAGTAAAAGCACCGCGAGGGTCGAAGACCGATTTGGTGTTGGCCGCCATCAACCGATTTGCGGACGAATTTACCGTGTCGCAGTTGGAGCAGGCTTGTCCCGGCGTGAGCAGGGATATGATCCGGCGTGTGCTGAGAGAGCGGCAAAGCGCTAACGTCATTGAGTGCCAAGGCCGTGGGCCTGCGGCACGGTGGAAGAGGAAAGGGTAGTTACCCCTTGGTAAGGGTAATAAAGAGGGTAATAACTTATGAACGCAACCGCTCTATTGTTTCCAAGGCCTGGAGTTTTTGCACCACGCTGCGCGACGACGGCGTGAGCTATGGCGACTATCTGAAGCAACTGCCCCTATCTTCTTCCTAAAAATGGCGGATGAATACAGCCAGCCGCCGTATAGCCGCAAGGTGGATATCCCTAGGAGCCTGTCGGACTTAAAGGAAATCGGCTGCAAAATGACCTGGCCGGTGCATATTTCCCCGCTTTCCTGCGCCAATATGAATAACTATTGGCTTGAAAATCGGTAAAATCTGCCCTCGACCAGCTCATTTTTCGCTTCGATTCTTTAAGTCCGACAGGCTGCTAGTGTAGTGCTTCGTAATTAATGGAACTAATAGGCGATGTCTGTTGTCTTAAA
>JASJPA010000022.1:0-9360 GCA_031426955.1 Sulfuricella sp. | reverse complement strand
TGAACTGCACCGGGGTCACCAGCAGGAACAGCCACATCCCCCAGGTGAACCAGGGCAGTTGCGGGATCGGCGCCCAACTCACGATGGTGGCGCCGGTGGCCAGCGCGAGAAAAGCGCCGGCGCGCAGCATGGCCAGCGCCAGCACGCCGGTGAGCGCGATCGCCACCCGCGTCTTCATCGACTTGAGTTCCTGCTCGGGCGACTCGAAAGTGCGCTGGCAACCGACGCTGCAAAAATAATAGGCACGGCTGGCGCGGTCCACCATCATCCCGCAAATGGGATCCTTGGCCTTGCCGGAGACGGTGGCTTGCATCCAGGACTGTGAAGGGTGAGGGTGACCATGCGCCGCGAACTTCGCGGGGTCGGCCCGGAAGCGTTCAAGGCAGGCGCTTGAACAAAAATAATACGTCGCGCCACCGTAGGCGATGCTTCCCGCTGCCTTGGATTGCTCGACCCGCATGCCGCAAACAGGATCGGTCGCCATCTCAGTCTCTCTCCGGAGCCAGTCTCACCGGGAAGATGAAAACAAACTCATGATGATTGACATTCACCCGCATATTGCCGCCGTGGCTCCCGGCGTAAGCCAGCCAGCACGGGCATGGCCAGTACACGCCTGCATTTGCGGTCAACCCACACTGTTCCTGCCGTCGAACCACGCCACCCGCATTGCCTTGCATTGGACCTTCTCTGCCAGTGGCTGGGCCATGGCGCGGGCGGCGCCGAAATCCAGCGCCACCCCCTGGACGATCACTCCGACCTCGCGCATCATCCGCGCCTCGCCGCAATGGCTATTGTGCCCCCCCCTCGCGCAGCGCTTCGATAATCCGGCGCTCGATCTTGCTCCCGATTTCCTTGGCTTTCGGGTGCGTGTCCTTGGCCAGCAGATAGCTTGGCCGGACGGTGATGACGGTCACCACGCCCGGTTTGTTCTTCATAGTGTAGGCCGTGACTTTGAACGGGCAGAGGATGGACCAGTCCATGTTGAGGTTGAACACCTCCTGGTTGAACACCAGCGAGCAGAAATGGACGGCCGTGACGTCCTTGAAGCCGATGGTGTTCCATTTGTCCGCGCCGAAAACCTGCTTGTTGTTTTCCAGCCCCTTGGCGAGATTTTCCTCGCCGGTGATGAGGAACTGCTTGGCCTCCAGGCTGGTCTTGAGGTTAGCCAGCACCGGCGCGAACTCGCCCTTGACCTCATGCTTCCAAAACGCTGGGTTCTCCGCCGCGCGTACTGCCAGCGGGAACAGCGCAGCCAGAATCGTGAGCACCGCCGCCGTCCGAATCGTAATCGCTTTCATGTGTGTCTCCTTCAAAGGGTTGGTCAGCAATCCACGCCCATTTTTCCCCGGACGTGCAGGAATAAGATGACGTGCAGGAATAAGATATTATCCACTCCCATTATTAAATATAGGCCACAAAACCTTTCATCGGCCAGGATGGGGACCGGAATCGTGGCAACGGATTGGTGCCGAATAGCCGTCATAGCGCTCACCACTCGTAGATCGTTCATCAATCACTTAATAGGGCGATATACTGGTGGCCCCCTGCGTGCGTTTGTTGAGACAGCTTCTAAAACTTGCCGGAACGCAGCACCCGCCAGATGAGGACCAGCGCCAGGGCGAAGGCCACGGTGAAACCCGCCAAGCCCAGGAGTGGAAGCCCCCACAGGCTCGGCCCCCTACCCGCCTGGATGACCAGGCTGGAGCCGATGATGAGGGCGGCGATGATGAGGCCGATGGCGATGCGGTTGCTTGAGCGGTCCATTTCCCCGATGAGGAATTCCAAGCCTTTGTGGACGAAGTCGATGGAGAGCTGGTCGGAGCTCGCCTTCTTTACCAGCGCCTCCACCTCGCGCGGAAGCCGTCTGGCCGTTCCCGCCAACTGCTGCAGCTCCTCCCCCGCGGCCTGGAGCAGTGCACCGGGCTGCCGCGCCGCGGCCTGCTGCTCCTCGGCAAACTTGAGACACGCAGCAACGGCGTTCAACCCGGGGTGCAACTTGCGAAGAACGCCTTCGATCTCGGCAAAGGTGCGGAAGAGCAGGAAAAGCTCCCGCGGCAGCTTCAGCCCATGGCGGGTGCCATTGTGCACCATCTGCAAGAACATCTCGCCCACCTGTATGCGCTCGAAGGGCTGGTTCATGTGGGTGCGCAGGATGGGCTGCAGCCCCCTTTCAAAGGCGCGCCTGTCCACTTCCGCACCCGCGTGGGCGATGTCCAGCCAAAGCGAGGCGACGCGTTCGTAATCCTCCACCAGGGTAGCTTGAAAAAGCTCGATCAGGCTCTGGCGCTCGGCCTCGTTGAGCTGTCCCACCAACCCGAAATCGATGAAGGCGAGGCCGCCGCCGGGCAACACCAGGAAGTTTCCGGGATGGGGGTCGGCGTGAAAAAAGCCCAGGCGGAAGATCTGTAGCAGCAGGGCGTGCAACAGGTGCTGGGAGATGCCTTCCAGGTCAGCCCCGGCGGCGCGCAAGGCCTCGACGTCGTCGATGAGTATCCCTTCCAGGTATTCCAGCACCAGCACCCTGGGCGTGCTGAGCTGCCGATGAACCTTGGGCGCATGGATTTGAGGGTCGCCGGCAAAGGCGCGGGCGAAGCGCTCGGTATTGGCGGCCTCCAGGGCGAAGTCGAGCTCTTGGGCGATGGAGAGGGCAAACTCCTCCACGAGTGCCTTCGGATTCAGGGGGCGGGCCTCAGGCAGGTATTTTTCAGCCAGGTGGGCCAGCAGGCGCAGCACGGCCAGATCGGCCTCCACCACCTTGTCGATCCCCGGTCGCTGCACCTTGATCACCACCTCCGCCCCATCCTTCAGGGTGGCGCGGTGGATCTGGGCGATGCTCGCCGCCGCCAAGGGTTGATGGTCGATCCCGCTGAAGAGCTCTTCGGGCTTTCCCAGTTCCTCGACGAGCGCACGGTGTATGACCTGCCAAGGCAGCGGCTTGGCGTGTGCCAGCAGTCGGCCCAGCTCCCGGGCAAAGGCACTGGGGATCAAATCGGGCCTGCCGCTCAGAAGCTGGCCGAACTCCACGAAGGTGGGTCCCAGCGCCTCGCAGGCCTGCCTCAGGTGGACGGCGGCGCTGACGTCCTCCTTTCGATGCAGGCTGGCGTAGCGCAGGCGCTCCAGCGGGGAAAGTCGGCGGTGCAGCGAGAGGCGCTTCAGGACTTCATAGAAGCCGTGCCGAGCCAACACGCGGACGATCTGCCGAAGACGGCCGACAAGGTGCCAGCGCTCTCGCAGCGACTCAGTCATGGGAAAACCTCATGGGCTGCATACATAGTATTAAACCTTGTTCGCGGCGCGCCACCCGCATTGCTACGGACGCCCATAGTTGATAGTGAGGTAATCAAGGATGGCCGGCAGCTCCTCGGGCGCGATGGGGGCGCCGCGCTTGATCATGAGCCGTACCGTGTCCTCCCACTCCGCTCTGGTCAAGCGGGAGCGGGTGATATGGCCGGCCTCGTGGCAAAGGGTGCACCTCGCCCGCACGAGATCCGCCCCGGGCACGCCGGCCACCAGGGCTTCGGGGCCGGTATTTCCGGCAAAAGCCGGGTACGAGCGCGCAGTCCACCATACAATCGCGCCATAGCCGGCGCTGGTGGCCGACCGTTTACGCCTGCTCAATGACCACGCCGATGCGATGGATGCCGTTCCAATAGTATCCCAGCGGGTTCCATGTGGCAATCATGGGCTGGATGTTGCCCGCATTATCGGTGGCCCGTGCGAGGAAGGTCACGTAGCCCGGGCGCTCCGCCTTCCACCCGAAGCTGAACAGCCGCCAGGCGTACTTGTCGCCCTGCCGCGCGAGCCGCGCGCTCCGCCAGGTGACACCCTCATCCATGGAGATTTCCACCTTGGTGATCGTGTTGTCGCCGGACCACGCCTTGCCTTCGATGAGCACCGTCTGCCCCAGGCTGAACTTGGCGCCCGACGCCGGGGAGGTGATGATCGACTTGACCGGCCAGGCCTCGATCATCACGGTATCAGCCGGCATTTTCTCCCCAGGGGCAACGGCATGGCGCGGCATGCGGTAGCTGTCGTCCATGTAGGTGCCCTTGAACGGGGCGTCCAGCACCTCTATGCCCTTGAGCCATTTGATCGAGGCCGACCCGGCCCAACCCGGCACCAGCGCCCGCAGCGGGAAGCCGTGGACCTTGGGCAGCGGCTCGCCGTTGATGTCCCAGGCGATCAGGGTATTGGGTTCCATCGCCTTGGACAGCGGAATGCTGCGGACCACCGGCGGGGCGGTGGCCACGGCGCTGAAATCCGCGCCGAAAAAGGCGACGTGTACTGCGCCCGGCTTGATCTCGGCAGCCTTGAGCACGTCCCCCAGGCGCACGCCGGTCCATCGGGGGCAGCCGAACCCCCCGGTGGGTGGCCATGGCGTGCCGCGCGGCAGTGGCTGGTAGGCAGTGCGTCCGGCGCCGGCGCATTCCAGCATGGCCTGGATGGTGACGTGTGGCAACTTCTTGAGTTCGTCCAGGTTCAGCTCCAGCGGCTTTGCCACCAAGCCGGTGACGGTGAGCTTGTGGGTGGCCGCGTCCACTTCCGGGATGAGCAGGTTGTTGCGGATGAACATGCGCCGGGTGGGGGTCACCGCGTCGTGGTAGTGCTCGGCCACGGTGCTGGCGGTGAGCGGCGTCTCCGTGAGCACCTTGACGACCCCATCCTTTTCCGTCATCACCACGGCATTCGGTACGGTTCCCGGGACGGCCGGCGGCGCGGATGGGGCCGGTGGCGGTGCGGTTTGGGCGAAGGCGGCAGTCGAAAACAGCGGCCCACCCAAGGCCGTCAACATTCCGGCCTGGCCGACCCGGGTGACAAAGTCCCGGCGCTTGGGGTCGAATTTCGCGTCTTTATCCTGTCCTTGTTCCATTTCGGCCTCCTAAGGGTGACTGGATGGTAGCGGAACGCTAATAAGGGCCGCAGTCGCCGATTCTCATCCTGTCTTTCCCGGAGTGGAAGTCGAACGAGGGAAGAAAGCTGGCGTGCGAGCTGCGTAGTTAAAGTAATCGTCCCCGAACTGCTGCTGCATTTCTTCCTCCTCGCGCCGCGCCAAACGCAGGTACATCCACACCAGCACCGGGAACATCAACAGGGTGAGCAAGGTCGGCCACTGCACCAGGAAGCCCAACATGATCAGCAGGAAGGCGGCGTATTGCGGATGGCGGATGCGCGCGTACGGCCCCTCGGTGGCCAACCGGTGCGCGCGCTGGGCGCGGTACAGCACCTTCCAGGCGGAAGCCAGCAGCACGAAGCCGCCGCCGATCAGGGCGAAGCTCAACAGTTGGAACGGTCCGAAATGCGGATTGCTCTTCCAGCCAAACCATATTTCCAGGAGGTGGCCGGAATCGTGGGCGAGCCAGTTCACCCCCGGGAAGCGCGATTGCAGCCAGCCTGACAGCAGATAAATGGTGAGCGGAAAGCCGTACATCTCGGTGAACAGGGCGACCAGGAAGGCGGAGAACGCGCCGAAGGAACGCCAGTCGCGGGTGGTGCGCGGCTTGAAGAAGCTGAACGCGAACAGGATGAAGATCGCCGAGTTGAGGATCACCAGGGTCCACAGGCCGTAGGCGGGCGAGGTGTTCATTTTGACCCTTCCTCCGGTCCATGCGCGTGCGGCGGCGCCTTCGAATGTCCGCCATGCCCGCCGTGATGGAACAGGTGCAGCAGGGGACAGGCCAACAGCAACAGGAAAGGTAGCACGCCCAGTACATGCGCCCTGTGCTCGGTCAGCAGGAAAAATCCGGCGATGGCGAGAAAACCCAGCAGCACCCAGTTGGAACGGCTCATGGCGGATATCCCCGGTCAGACACGCGCGAACGGATAGTCGAATTCGATCTCGATCGGCCTGCTCGCGCCTTTAAGCCGGATCGTAACCTGGATTTTGTAAGGCCCGGGGCCGGGCATGCTCACGTAGTTGCCATAGGTCACCACATTGTTGACCAGCATGGGCTCCGCCTTCTGGCGCGAGGGCGCCATGCCGAGGCTGGCACCGCCGATTTTCACTTGCGCGTCGGCGATGCGCTTGCCGCTGGCGGCGTCGAACAGCGCCACCACGACGTGGTAGCGGCTCGAGCCGGACGGCACGCCGCCATGCATCTCGCGCTCGTGATGGCCCTTGGGATGGCCGAGCAGCATGGCCGCGGGCAGCACGCCGATATAGACCGACACGCCGTCCACCGTTTTCTGCTGGCTGTCTTCGGCGGCGCGCAGCGACAAGGGCAGCAACGCCAACAGCGCCGCGCAGACGCTCGCGATTGCGCAACGCAGAAATCGGGTGTTCATGGCGCACCTCCTTGTTGCAGGGGTTTAACGGCGGTCCAGAACGTGATGAGGCCGGCGCGCCGGCCGCGGGTCTCGACCTGGGTGAAGCCCGCTTGCCGCAGATGAGCCGGGACGCGGCCGCGCAGGTTGTCGGCCACCGAGGGCATCATCATCAGCGGCCACAACACCAGCCACCACAGCGGCTGGGTCGGGCGGCCGAGATCCACCGCCACCAGGCGCCCGCCCGGCTTCAATACCCGGTGCACCTCGGCCAGCCCCTGGCGCTTGGTGTCTGGCGGCAGATGGTGCAGCATGAGGCTGGACAAGGCGACATCGAACTGCGCGTCCTCGAACGGCAAGCGCTCGATCGCCGCCAGCTTGAACTCGACCGTGCTGCCCAGCCGGGCGGCGGTTTCCCGCCCCACTTGAACCATCCTCCACGACGGGTCGATGCCGACCGCAAAGCCGCCCGGCTGGGCCGCCTCCAGCGCCCGGCGCGTCAGCACGCCGGTGCCGCAGCCGACGTCGAGGATGCGCTCGCCCGGCCGGATCGCGGCATGGCCCAGCGTCCGCGCGCGAAACGCCGGCCCGAAGCCGATCACCGGACAGTACGGGTCATAGAACGGCGCGGCCCAGTTCATGGTCATGCCCGCGGTGTGCGGCACCGGCTCGCCGGCTGGAGGCGGCCGCACGGCATACACGCCCCACAGAACCAGCGCGGGACACACCATCAGCAGCGCGGCCAGCAGCGCCGTCCACCACGACAGCCCCCACAGCACGAGCACGCAGGCGGCGAGCAGAATCGCCAGCCACGGACAGAGCCAGCCCCAACGGTTCATGTTCCCTCCTTGCGCATAGGTGCAGCCGGAGCGGGAAGCGCGATCTCGCACACGGCGGGGGTGGCGATCTTGCGCGCGATCAGCACGATGGACAGCAACAGCAGCGCGACGCTCAGCAGGCCCAGTTCCCCGCCGCGCAGGGGCAGCAGCGCCAGCGCCCCGGTCGCGCCGAGAAAGGACAGGATGGTGATGAGGAGGAAGGAGCCGCAGGCGGCGCAGCCCGCCGCGATCGCCCCGCTCGCGGCGCCGCCCACCCCGGCGGCGATCTCCCCGCGCGGCAATCGGGCGCGCCGGCGCCGCAGGAAATAGACGATCATGGCGATATCGATGCCGAACAGCGGCGGCACCGCCACCGCGGAAAACGCGGCGACCGCATCGAAGTTGGTGAACAGCCCGCCCAGCAGGCTCCACAGCAACTCCAGCTTGAGCGCGAACGCCGCCTCCGGCGTGGCGAACACCGCGCCGAGCAGGCGGTAGTTGGGCAGCCACAACTGCGCGAGGAAGGCCGCGAGACCGAGCAGCGCCGCCAGCCCGAGGTAGGCGGGATGGGCGAACACCTCGCGCAGAGCTTCGACGCTACGGTTGGCGGTATCCACGCGCGGCATGGTCATCGCGCCCCCAGGGCGATGTCCACCACCAGCTTCACCGAGGCGTAGGATTGCGCGCCGAGGATGGCGAACTTGCGGCCGTTGGGCGCCACCACCACGGTGTAGGGCGTGCCCGTAGCACCCGCGGCGAGGGCGTCGGCCACGTCCTCCTCGACGCGGCCGGCGTGGCGTCCGCTGGCCAGGCACTGCATGAAGGATTTCTGTTCCAGACCGACGTGGGCCGCGATGCGCGGCAATTCCGCCGGATCGAGCCGGTCGTTGGAGGGCGTGATCTCGTACAGGCGGTCGAGATAGGCCCAGAACTTGTCGTTGCCGCCCAGCTCCGCCGCGCACTCCGTGGCCTCCGCCTCCTTGCGCGCCCTGGGGTGGATCTCGTCGATGGGGTAGTGGCGGAACACCCAGGCGACCTTGCCCGGATACTCCCGCACCAAGCGCATCAGGGTGGGATGGAAGCGCTTGCACAGGGGGCATTCGGTGTCGCCGAACTCGATGACCTTGACCGGCGCCGCCGGGTCGCCGCGGATGTGGTCGCGCGCGGTGACGGGCCGCAGGAACTCGCTCCCCTCAGGCGCCGGCTGCTGGGCCACAGCCAAGCCGGCCGCGAACAGGCCCGTCGCGAGCGCGGCGGCGAGCCGATGGACAAGCGCTGCAATGATACGGCTCACAGTTCTCTCCTTATGACGAGACCAGTCGCGTTCGCTTCAGCAGCGCCGAGTTGACGATGACCGACAAGGAGCTGAGCGCCATCGCCGCCGCCGCGATGATCGGGTTGAGAAAACCCAGTGCCGCGACTGGGATGCCGATGGTGTTGTAGATGAAGGCCCAGAACAGGTTCTGCTTGATCTTGCGCATGGTGGCGCGCGACAGGCGGATGGCCGCGACCACGTCGCGCACGTCGTCCTTGATCAGGACGATGCCGCCGGTCTCCTTCGCCACGTCGGAGCCGGAGCCGATGGCGATGCCGATGTCGGCCACCGCCAGCGCCGGCGCGTCGTTGACGCCGTCGCCCACCATGGCGACAGCCTTACCTTGTTGCTGCAGGTCTTGAATGATGCGCGCCTTGTCGCCCGGCAGCACCTCCGCGATCACCTGCGCGATGCCGAGTTGCGCGGCGATGGCGTGCGCGGTGCGCTGATTGTCGCCGGTCAGCAGAATCACCTCGATGCCTTCTTGCTGCAGTGCGGACACCGCCTCCTGCGCCTCCGGCTTCAAGGTGTCGGCGACGGCGATGATGCCGGACAGTGCGCCGTCCATGCCGACCAGCATGGCGGTCTTGCCTTCGGTTTCCAGCCGTGTCATGGCGGCTTCGGCGGCGGATACATCAATGTTCTCGCGCGCGAACAGGCGGCGGTTGCCGAGCAGCGCGGCCCTGTCATCGACGCGG
The DNA here is from genome assembly GCA_031426955.1 of Sulfuricella sp. GTDB lineage: Bacteria > Pseudomonadota > Gammaproteobacteria > Burkholderiales > Sulfuricellaceae > Sulfuricella. The sequence goes on along the minus strand of JASJPA010000022.1, from coordinate 268 downwards.
CCGCGAATGCCGTGGCCGGGAATAGCCTCGAAGCCTGCCACCTTCGGCAACGCGAGTTCGCGCTGTTGCGCGGCGCGTACGATCGCCTCGCCCAAGGGATGCTCGGAACCGGCCTCGACCGCGGCGGCAAGGCGCAGGATGTCTTCCTCGGTTGCCGCGCCGAGCGCAACGATATCGGTAACGGTGGGCTCGCCCCGGGTGAGCGTGCCGGTCTTGTCGAATACCACCGCCGTGAGTTTTTGCGCGCGCTCCAGGATTTCCGCGCCGC
>JASJPA010000021.1:0-105504 GCA_031426955.1 Sulfuricella sp. | reverse complement strand
TTTGTTTTGTAGGGGGATTTTGTGAAAGAGTGGCGTAGTTATTCATACGCCCGACAGAACAAAATTCCCATACGGAACAAAAGACCAGTGAGGGCGCGCGTCAATTTATGAAATATCCGGGCTAATAACGGCTAAAGCCGGTGGTCGGCCAGTACGGCGGTGCCGGGAACCTGAACATACTCCAGGACGGTTTCGGTGACGCGCTGGCTGCGGCTTTTCTCTGCAGAATCGCGAAACACCGTGTTACTCAATATCTCCGAAATATTCAGCGAAATGCCGAAGTATACATGCCGGCTGCGGTCTGGCGCGGGCGCTCCCTCGTTGGGCTCGTAGCCTCGAGTGCCATAGCCCGCAGCCAGTTCGAAGTAGCGCAGCACATCATGGTTTCTCAGTTGCGGTATGCCGGTTGCCTTGGCGACCAGCAGATAGGTCTGGCCTGAATGGTCGCCGATCGGTCCTACCTGGTTGAGCCGTTTCGCATCGCCGGAAGGCCAGTAATGCAGGCGGAAATCGAACAGATCGTCGAGGCGTTTGTTTTTCTCGAACAACAGGCCCAGCCCGGTGCCGACGGCATTCATGATCAAATCCTCCTTGCTGAATTTGTATCGGTTAGAAAAACCGTCGAGTGTTTCGACTGCCAGCAAGGTGCCAAACACGGTTGCAGCCGACAGGTAGAGGGAAGAGTCGCGGTCGTGCCCTGCCCATTCGAAGGCGCGGGCGAGCAGGCGGGTTCCCACATAGGGGGCATAGGCATGACCCATCTTGTCCGCGCCACCGGTATAGGTGTCCTGCCCGAACCAGCCTTCGTTGGTGGTGCGGAAATGCCCGGAGAATCCATCCTTCCACCAGTTGGCGGCGCCATAGGCCACGACAGCGCCGGCTCCGCCCCAAATTAGCGCCTGCGTCCGAAACCGCTTGTCTTCTTCGGACAGCGCTGCAGCTCTTGCGCCTTCTCCCTGATCGGGCAGGATATCCGGTGCTGCAATGGCATCTCGTTTGGCTTGGGTGAAAACCACGGAAGATGCACTGATGGTATCGTCGGATTCCGTACCGGCATGAGCGTCAGACAGGCAGAAAAGCGCGGAAACAACAAGCAATGCCATCGCTTGGAAAGCAGGGGGTATCCGGATGTTGGCATCAAGGCAAAGCAACTTATTCATCATGCTTCAATACTATCAGGTGACGGCATGTTGTCAATTGACCGGTTCAATCGAGCACCGTTCCGGAGCGCATAATGGATACTTGCACTAAGTTGGTGCGTCATTAGGTGCACTGTTTTGGAAAGTTCCTATTCGAAACAGGGCAATTCAATTCTGGCCCAATTATTGCTGTCTGGGGTGAAACATTTATTTCTGGAGCGACGATGGAAAATCTCAAGACTGGTAACGACGTATTGTTCATACTTCTGGGCGCGATCATGGTGCTGGCTATGCACGCAGGCTTCGCCTTTCTGGAACTGGGCACGGTGCGCAAGAAAAATCAGGTCAACGCACTGGTGAAAATCATGGTGGATTTCGCCATATCCACTATTGCTTACTTCTTTATCGGCTACAGCATCGCTTATGGGGTGAATTTCTTTTCCGGTGCCGAGGTGCTGGCGCAGAAGAGCGGCTACGATCTGGTCAAATTCTTCTTTCTGCTGACTTTTGCTGCGGCGATTCCGGCGATCGTCTCCGGCGGCATCGCAGAGCGGGCCAGATTCAATCCGCAATTGGCGGCAACTTTCCTTCTGGTGGGCTTCGTTTATCCCTTCTTCGAGGGCATCGCCTGGAATCATCACTTCGGCGTGCAGGACTGGCTGAAAGGGACTTTCGGGGCGGAATTCCATGACTTTGCCGGCTCCGTGGTGGTGCATGCCATGGGCGGCTGGATCGCGTTGCCGGCAGTGCTGCTGCTCGGTGCGCGGCGCGGCCGCTATACCAAGGAGGGCATGGTGGCAGCGCATCCGCCCTCGAGTATCCCCTTTCTGGCGCTGGGCGCGTGGATACTGACGGTGGGCTGGTTCGGCTTCAACGTCATGTCGGCGCAGACCATAAACGCCGTGAGCGGCCTGGTGGCAGTGAATTCGCTGATGGCGATGGTGGGAGGCATTCTGGCAGCGCTGGTGGTGGGCAGGAATGACCCCGGCTTCGTGCATAACGGACCGCTCGCCGGCCTGGTGGCGGTGTGCGCCGGTTCCGACCTGATGCACCCATTGGGTGCGCTGATAACCGGTGGGGTGGCGGGTGCGCTGTTCGTGTGGGCGTTTACCCTGACCCAGAATAAATGGAAAATTGACGATGTGCTCGGCGTCTGGCCGCTGCATGGCCTGTGCGGTGCATGGGGCGGGATAGCTGCCGGAATCTTCGGCCTCAAGGCGCTGGGCGGCATCGGCAACGTGAGTTTTGCCGCGCAACTGATAGGTACCCTGATGGGCGTCGGTATCGCGCTGGTTGGCGGCTTCGTGGTTTACGGACTACTGAAGAAGCTGGTGGGGATACGCCTGGAGCCGGAAGATGAGTTCAACGGCGCCGACATCAGCATACACAAGATCTACGCCACGCCTGAGGGTGAGGCCTAGTCTGCTTTATGCGGGTATCGTAAATGATCTGGATTTGAAACCCCTAAACTTACAGAAACCTCGCCAGCATCGCCCTGTCGACATTGTCGCTAAGCGGAATGTGAACCACCCAGCCGTTACCCGGCGCTTCCGTTATGGCAGAGCCGTTCTTGTTGAAGATTTGTTCCAGCACCATCTCGCGGTTGCCGGTGGGGTGGATGAGTTCCAGTCGGTCGCCCACGGCGAAGCGGTTTTTTACTACCACCTCCGCCATTTTCCTGGCCGGGTCATAGGCGACGATGTCGCCGACATACATCTGCCGCGCGCTTTCAGACTGGCCGGTCAGGTAGTTCTGGTATTCGACGGTGTGGTGGCGCTGGTAGAAGCCATCGGTGTAGCCCCGGTTGGCGAGGTTTTCCAGCGCGCTCAAGTGCGCCGGGTTGAAAGCGCGACCCGCGGCGGCATCGTCGATCGCCTGGCGGTAAATCTGGGCGGTGCGCACCACGTAGTAGGCCGATTTTGTCCTCCCTTCGATCTTCAGGGAATCCACGCCGATCTCCGCCAGCCGGGCGACATGCTCCACCGCGCGCAGGTCCTTGGAGTTCATGATGTAGGTGCCGTGCTCGTCCTCCAGTACGGGCATCAGGTCGCCGGGGCGCTTGCTTTCCTCGATCATCCATACCCGGTCGGCGAGTGGGTGGCGCTGCTGGTCACCGCACGCGGTAAGGCCGGATTCGCCCATGGCCTTGTTGAAGTCGAACTCGGTTTCACGGATCACGCCCGCCGCATCTTCATTCGCTTCCTGTACCTTGTAGTCCCAGCGGCAGGAGTTGGTGCAGGTGCCCTGGTTGGCGTCGCGGTGGTTGAAGTAGCCGGACAGCAGACAGCGGCCGGAATAGGCAATGCACAGGGCGCCGTGGACGAATACTTCGAGCTCCATGTCGGGACATTGCTGGCGGATCTCGGCGATTTCGTCCAGAGAGATTTCGCGCGACAGGATCACCCGCGTCAAGCCCAGCGACTGCCAGAATTTCACCGCGGCGTAATTGACGGTATTGGCCTGCACCGACAGGTGCACTGGTATTTCCGGCCACGCCTCGCGCACCATCATGATCAGGCCGGGGTCGGCCATGATCAGGGCGTCCGGCATCATTTCGATGACCGGCGCCATGTCCGCCATATAGGTCTTGAGCTTGGCGTTGTGCGGCGTCAGGTTGCTGGCGACGAAAAATTTCTTGCCCAGCGCATGTGCCTCGGCGATACCCGTTCCCAGTTCCTCCAGGCCGAATTCGTTGTTGCGGGCACGCAGGGAGTAGCGGGGTTGGCCGGCATACACGGCATCCGCGCCATAGGCGAAGGCATAGCGCATTTTTTCCAGGCTGCCGGCGGGGAGTAATAGTTCGGGGGTCTTCGTCATCATGGTAAAATTATACCATCATGATTGGCCGCTCCTTCCGATCTCAGTAATCTGTTCGGCATAGTGAAGTTCTACCCAATCCTCTTTATGGCATGGTGCTGAAATTTTGCCCAATCAATTTTCTGATTTCTACAACAGCCTCGATGCCGACCCAGCCAAGCGGGGCAAGCAGTTCGAGCACTTCGTCAAATGGTTCCTCAAGGCCGACCCTGAATGGGCTACCCAAGTTGACCAAATCTGGCTGTGGGAGGAATACCCGGAACGCTGGGGCATGGACTGCGGCATTGACCTCGTGTTCCAGCACAAGAACGGCGAGCACTGGGCGGTGCAGGCCAAGTGCTACTCGCCCGACTACGACATCACCAAACACGATGTCGATAAATTTCTCAGCGAATCCAACCGGCCAGGCATCAAACACCGCCTGCTGATCGCCACCACTGACCGCATCGGCGGCAATGCCAAGCAAGTCTGCGATGCACAAGAAAAACCCGTTATCCGTTTTCTGCTCTCCGATTTTGAACGTGCCGCGCTGGATTATCCTGCCAATCTCGCTGCACTCCCACAAGCCAAGCGCAAAGCTCGTCCCGAACCACGCGACCATCAGCACGAAGCCAGAACCGCCGTTGTGCAAGGGTTGCAAACCGCTGACCGTGGCCAGCTCATCATGGCTTGCGGCACGGGCAAGACTTACGTCACGCTGTGGATCAAGGAACACCTGAACGCACAACGCACCCTGGTGCTTGTTCCGTCATTAGGGCTGCTGTCCCAACTGCTGCGCGAATGGACATTTGCCGCCGCCACCCCGTTCGAAGTGCTGTGCGTCTGCTCGGATCAAACCGTCGGCACCAAGGGCAACGACGAAGCCATCCACAGCGTTGCCGACCTCGCCTTCCCCGTCACCTCGGATGCGGATGAAGCCAGGCATTTTCTCAGCAGCACAGGCAATCGCGTGGTCTTTTCCACCTACCAATCCTCCTCCGTCATCGCCGCAGCGCAGGCAGATAGCGCCATCCCCGCCTTCGATCTGGTCGTGGCGGACGAGGCCCACCGTTGCGCGGGCAAGGTCGGCAGTGACTTCACCGCCGTACTCGACAACGCACAGATACGCGGCCATAAACGGCTGTTCGCCACCGCCACCCCGCGCACCTATTCCAGCAATGTCAAAAAATCCGCCGAAGATCGTGGTGTCGAAGTCGTCGGCATGGATAACGCCGCCCTGTTTGGTGAAGTGCTGTATGCCTTGCCGTTTGGCGAGGCCATCGCCAGAAAGCTGCTCACCGATTACCGCGTCGTCATCATCGGCGTGGACGACCCCACCATCGCGCAGTGGATCGCCAACCGCGAACTGGTCACCACCGGCACGGGCATCGAGACCGACAGCCAATCGCTCGCCGCCCAGATCGGCCTGCTCAAAGCCATCAAAGACTACGACCTCAAGCGCATCATCAGCTTCCACAGCCGCGTCAATCGCGCCGAAGCCTTCACCACCGACATCCGGCAAATCATGGCATGGGTCAGCGACGAACATCGCCCCAGCGGAACCCTGCGTACCGACTTCGTCTCCGGCAACATGCCCGCCAACAAACGCAAGATCAAGCTCGACCAACTCAAAGCCCTGAGCGCACCAGCGCATGTTCTGGCGGGGAGAGATAGAGCCCAACAATGTCTTCCAGCTTCTCGATGAACTTCGGGTCGCGGGAGACCTTGAAGGTCTCGACCCGATGGGGCTTCAAACCATGAGACTGCCACACCCGCAGTACCGTGGTATCGCTGACACCGACCTCTTTGGCCAGGGTTCGCGTGCTCCAGTGGGTCGCCGCTTTCGGCGTGGTCTGGGTCGTAAGCCGTACGATCTCGGCGGCATCCACAACGGGTTTGCGCCCGGAACGGGGCAAGTCGCGTTCAATGGCCGCCAATCCGCCTTCGGCGTAGCGTTCACGCCAGCGCCCCACCTGAATCCGCCCGACATTCAGTTCCGCGGCAATTGCCTTGTTATCCAGTCCTGCCGCGGCAAGCAAAACAATCTGCGCACGCCGCGCCAGTCGAACGCTCGTCGTATTCGAGCGCGACAGTCGCCTCAGGGTTTTCTCTTCTTCGGTTGTCAGCATGATCTTCGACGCTACACGCATTTGGGGGCTCCTATCTGTCGTCTGATTTTAAGACAACAGACATCGCCTATTAGTTCCATTAATTACGAAGCACTACACTAGGTACATCGCGAAATTGGCTCCTGAAATCTAAGTTATTGAAGAAGCGTCAAAGGCGCCAGGCGCTGAGGTTTCCCCACGAATATAACTTGGCGGAAATCACGGGTAGAGTAGAGAACAGGCTCTCACCTGCCCTCCCTCATCAAACCGTGCGTGCGGTTTTCCCGCACACGGCTTTCCGATGTTCTTCACGCCAAGGCATGCGCCGTTTTCCAGCCAGCCGTTGTCGGAACCTTGTATAGCCCATATTTCGCATAAAGCTGCTGGCTCGGGAAACGACCAAGGCCGATCCCACGATCCTTGACCTTGTGCCGTTTCATCAGGTGTTTGCGCAGGCGCTCTTCTGCATGCACTTTCACCTTTTCCAGCACGCCAGTGGAATTGCCGTAGTGGAAGTAGTTCGCCCACCCGCGAAGGGTGGCGTTCATACTCCCGACAACGCGAATTAAAGGGGTCGGGTTCGGATTAAATTCGCGTCCAGAACCAGCCGCGCCACTTTTATTTTTGCGCTCATCGGTAGACCTCGCGCCGATTGCCGATCTCGATTACGAGGACGCAGAGCGCACCGTCTTGAATGTCGCAGATGATTCGATAGTCGCCGATACGGTTGCGCCAGTACGCGCCGAGTGTTGGCCCGGTCAATGCCTTGTCTGTGTTGCGAGGGTCTTCCTGGGCGGCGATGCGTTCATCCATGAAATCGAGGATGCGCCGCGCTGTCTGCTTGTCGAGTTTGCGAAGCTGCCCTCTGGCGGACTCGGTGTAATCAATCGTCCAGACCAAGGTCTGTCCTTACTTGATCGGCGGAATAAACCTTCTCTTCGCCCTTGCGGACGCGCTCCATCGTTGCGGCGGCAAGGTAGTAGTCTTCCAGATCATCCAGGCCGTTCGTGACCAGTTCGCGCAGGTAATACGCCTTGGTGCGGCCAGTTTGTGCGGCCAGTTGGTCTAGCCGTTGTTCAACGGCGGGGTCAAGTCGGATAGAGGTTGCCATGATGGTGCTCCAATTGAATACATGTATTCATTGTATCACATGGTGAAACGAACATTCAGCACACGTAGGCGGATGAGGCCGCAGGCCGTTATCCGCCGAATGAAAAATGTGCGAGGCAGACATACGGCGGATAACGCTACGCTCATCCGCCCTACGGCACTGGATTCCGGCTTTCGCCGGAATGACGAGGATAGTCGGGGCACTCGACCATTTCCCAACATTTTCAATTGCCACCTTTTTCCAGGATAAAACGCCCGCTGCATTCCATGGTGGTAAAATGGCATGCTATGTCCGATCCCTCCTTTATCCACCTCCGCCTGCACAGCGAGTATTCGATTGTCGATGGCATCGTGCGCATCGATGATGCCGTTGCCAGCGCCGTCGCCGACCGGATGCCGGCGCTGGCGCTGACCGATCTCAGCAACCTGTTCGGTATGGTGAAGTTCTACCAGGCCGCCCGCGGCAAGGGTATCAAGCCGATCATTGGTTGCGATGTGTGGATCAGCAACGAAGCCAATCGCGATCAGCCCCATCGTTTGCTGCTGCTGTGCCGTAATCGTCAGGGCTATTTGCGGCTGTGTGATCTGCTCACTCGCGCCTACCGTAGCAACCAGCATCGCGGGCGGGCGGAAGTCCACCGCGAATGGTTCGCGGACGGCGGCAGCGACGGCCTGATTGCGCTGTCCGGTGCGCATTTCGGCGATATTGGTCAGGCGCTATTGCAGGCTAACCGCGCTCAGGCGCAGTTGTTTGCGGCAGAGTGGCAGCGATTGTTCCCTGGCGCGTTCTACATGGAATTGCAGCGCACCGGGCTACCCCAGGCAGATACCCACGTGCGACTGGCGCTGAGTCTGGCTTCGGAATTAAAACTGCCGGTGGTGGCGACCCACCCGATCGAGTTTCTGGCGCCCGACGACTACAAGGCCCACGAGGCGCGGGTGTGCATTTCCGAGGGCTACATGCTGGCGGACAAGCGGCGCCCGCGCGTCTTCACCGAGCAGCAGTACTTCAAGACCCAGGCGGAAATGGCGGAACTGTTCGCGGATATCCCCGAGGCGCTCGCCAACAGCGTCGAGATCGCCAAGCGCTGCAACCTCAGTGTCGAACTGGGCAAGAGCAAGCTGCCGCAGTTCCCGGTGCCGGAGGGAATGAGCCTGGAAGACTACCTGTGCCAGCGGGCGGAGGAGGGCCTGGCCGAGCGCATGAAGGAACTCTACCCCGACGAGGCGAAGCGGGCGGAGCAATACCCCACTTATACCGATCGGCTCAAGTTCGAGACCGGCACCATCATCCAGATGGGCTTTCCCGGCTACTTCCTGATCGTGGCCGACTTCATCAACTGGGCCAAGCACAACGGCGTGCCGGTCGGCCCGGGGCGGGGCTCCGGCGCCGGTTCGCTGGTGGCCTACAGCCTCGGCATCACCGACCTCGATCCGCTGCGCTATGCCCTGCTGTTCGAGCGCTTCCTCAACCCGGAGCGGGTGTCGATGCCCGACTTCGACGTGGACTTCTGCCAGGACAACCGCTGGCGGGTGATCGAATACGTGCGCGAGAAGTACGGCGCCGATGCAGTGTCTCAGATCGCCACCTTCGGCACCATGGCAGCCAAGGCGGTGGTGCGCGACGTCGGGCGGGTGCTGGACCTGCCCTACAATTTCTGCGACCAGCTTTCCAAGCTGATTCCAGCTGCGCCCGGCAAGCAGTATTCGCTCGACGAAGCGTTGACGATGGAGCCCCAGCTCAAGGAGCGTTACGACAGCGAGGAGGAAGTGCGCGAGCTGTTCATTCTGGCGCGCAAGCTCGAAGGGCTGACCCGCAACGTCGGTATGCACGCCGGCGGCGTGCTGATTGCGCCCGGTAAGTTGACCGATTTCTGCCCGCTGTACCTCGCTTCCGGCGCGGACAACGTGGTCAGCCAGTTCGACAAGGACGACGTGGAGGCGGTCGGTCTGGTCAAGTTCGACTTTCTCGGCCTGCGCAACCTGACCATCATCGACCTCGCCCTCAAATACATCAAGAAGCTCGACCCGAGCTTCGACCAGCCCCTGGATACCCAGCATTTCGACGATCCGGCAGCCTACGAGGTGTTGAGGAAGGCCAACACCACGGCGGTGTTCCAGTTGGAATCGGAGGGCATGAAGAAGCTGCTGGCCAAGCTCCAGCCCGACCGTTTCGAGGACATCATCGCCGTGCTCGCGCTTTACCGGCCGGGGCCATTGGGTTCGGGCATGGTGGACGATTTCATCCTACGCAAGAAGGGCAAGCAGTCGATCGATTATTTCCACCCCGACCTGCAGGCCAGCCTTGCCCCGACCTACGGCGTGATCGTCTACCAGGAACAGGTGATGCAGATCTCCCAGATCATCGGCGGCTACACCCTGGGCGGGGCGGACTTGCTGCGGCGCGCGATGGGCAAGAAGAAGCAGGAGGAGATGGACAAGCACCGCAGCCTGTTCGTCGAGGGCGCGCTCCAGAAAGACTACCCGGAAAAGCTCGCCAACAGCCTGTTCGACCTGATGGCGAAGTTCGCCGAATACGGCTTCAACAAGTCCCACACCGCCGCCTACGCGGTGATTTCCTACCAGACCGCCTGGCTGAAGGCGCACCACACTTCGGCCTTCATGGCGGCGACGCTGTCCTCGGAGCTGGACAACACCGACCAGCTCAAAGTGTTCTACGAGGACACCCTGGCCAACAAGGTGAAGGTGCTGGCGCCTGACGTGAATGTTTCTGGCTACCGTTTCGAGCCGGTTTCCAGGACCGAGATCCGTTACGGTCTCGGCGCCATCAAGGGCACCGGCGAGGCGGCGATCAGCGTCATCGTCGCAGCGCGGGGAAAAGACGGGCCATTCACCAGCCTGTTCGACTTCTGCCGCCGGGTGGACAAGCGCACCGTCAACCGTCGCGTGATCGAGTCCCTGGTGCGCGCCGGCGCATTCGACACCATCAACGATAACCGGGCGAGCCTGCTGGCGAGTGTCGGCGTGGCGATGGAAGCGGCGGAACAGGAGAACCGCGATATTCTCCAGAACAGCCTGTTCGATGCCATGGATGACGGCGGCGCGGAAAGCCGACCCGATGCCATGGTGGATGCCGCTCCCTGGCCGATGGTCGAGCAGTTGACGAACGAGAAAAAGGCGCTGGGCTTTTACTTCAGCGGCCACCCCTACGACGCCTACCGCGCGGAACTCGCCAGCTTCATCAAGACCCGGCTCTCCGACATTGCGCCGCAGCAGCAGCCGGTCTGGCTGGCAGGGGTGATCTATGCCATTCGTACCCAGATGACGCGGCGCGGGAAAATGGCATTCATTTCCCTGGAGGACGGCATTTCACGCATCGAGGTTTCGGTGTTCAGCGAATTGTTCGATGCGCACAAGGATATCCTCAAGGAGGATCAGTTGCTGATCATCGAGGCCAAGATCAGCAAGGACGATTATTCCGGCGGATTTCGCGTGGTCGCGGAAAGCTTGCTTGACCTGGCCGGCGCGCGTACTCGTTTCGCCAAGCTGTTGCGGCTGTCGTGCATGGCGCCCGCCAATACTGACAAATTACGCGAAATTCTGTCCGGCTACCGGGATCAAGCAGGGTGCAGGGTGCGGATCGGCTACTGCAACACCACGGCGAGCTGCGAGCTGGACTTGGGTGAAGGCTGGCGGGTGAAGCTCAAGGACAATCTGCTGGTGTCGTTGGCCGATTGCATCGGCAGCGAGAATTCCGCCATTCAATATTAAGCATTGAAAATTTTTCAATTAATGCTTGCAAAGCAAATTCGAATATTAGACAATACTAATAACTTGAATGATTCATCAACTATGAGTTGTTCCTGTGTTGTCTCCTCCATCCTCCTTTTTGGTGGATTTTAAGCGCGGTCACTTAGGTGAGCCGCGTTTTTTTTTGCCTTTTTCTGGCATCGGCATCATTGTCCGTATGAATATCCCCCAGATCATCAACCGTGAATTATTCGACCGCGTTACTTCGGAAGCGCAGGCAGCGCCACGTCGGCGCAAGAATTTCAATTTCCATGCAGCCGAGGCGGATGCGAGTCATCGTCTGCTCAATGCGATGGAGCCGGATTCATATATCCCGCCGCACTGCCACCTGGATGCGAGCAAGGATGAGTCCATCATCGCGCTCGCGGGGCGGTTCGGGGTCGTTTTTTTCGACCATGAGGGAAACGTTACCGGGACGGCAAGCTTGGCTCCGGGAGGCGAAACGGTGGGGGTGAATATTCCTCACGGCGTGTTTCATTCATTGGTGGCCCTGGAACCCGGCAGCCTGTTCTTCGAGGCCAAGGCCGGCCCCTATAAGGCGCTGGAGCCGGCAGAAAAAGCACCCTGGGCGCCAGCCGAGGATGAACCGGATGCGACTGCGTACCTGAATTTTCTCAGGGCTATGTTCTAACCAGGTTACTTGCCACCCTTCAAGCGGTATTCAGCTTTTCAAAATCGGTATACTCGCCACTGCCCGCACTGATTTCCACTCCTTCTACCCGCGCCGGTTCCGGCCCTGTCCTGACCCATTCGATCATGGCGCTTACCGCTTCCGGCGATCCCTGAATCATGGCTTCCACGGTGCCGTCGCGGCAATTTCTGACCCAGCCGGTGATGCCGAGCTGCTGAGCCTTGCGGCACATGGACTCGCGGAAGAATACGCCCTGAACATGACCGTAAACTCTCAGATGGTGGCTGATACTCATCGATATTGTTCCTGGTTAATGTCGACTAAGAAGATAGGTGCATCCTGAATATATCAGTAAAATCATGTAGTAAGTGCATTTGGACTATTTACAAATGTTAGAAAAAGAGCCAATGTACTCTGCGGAAGTTCCGTTGTTGTGGGCTTTTGCCAAATCATAATTATGATCGAGGAGAGAAAAATGTCACGTTTGCGTAACTTGTTATTGCAGAGCGCATTATTTGGCTTGTTTGGTCTGGCGGGTTGCGCCTCAACCGGAGGCAAGTCGGCTGAGGCCGGCTTTCCGGAAAAGGTCGTTTATCATGTGAACGATTCCGTAGTGGCGGGCTTGGCGATGAACAACGTCAAAAACCATCTTGGCGCCAACCCGCAGGCGACCATCGTGGTTGTCACCCACGGCAAGGGTATCGACTTCCTGCTCGATGGCGCCGCCGACAAGGACGGCAATCCGTATGACGTCAAAGTCCAGGAGTTGAAGGCAAAGGGCGTGGCATTCGATGTGTGCAACAATACGCTGGTCGGACGCAAGATCGACCCGAAAAAAGTGATCCATGAAGCTGTGATCGTGCCCTCCGGCGTGGCGGAAATTTCCAAGCTGCAATCCCAGCAAGGCTATGCCTACGTGAAGCCCTGATCGAAAAGGGCAGGCGTAAAAAAAGGCGGCTCGAGCCGCCTTTTTTTATTTCACCCGCATGCCCGGCTTGGCGCCCTCGTCCGGGCTGAGAATGTACAGGCCTCCGTCGCCGCCGGCAGCCAGCACCATGCCTTCCGACAGGCCGAACTTCATCTTGCGCGGGGCGAGGTTGGCGACCATCACGGTGTGGCGTCCGATCAGCTTCTCCGGCGCATAGGCCGACTTGATGCCGGCGAACACGGTGCGAGTCTTTCCCTCGCCGATGTCCAGCGTCAGTTGCAGCAGCTTGTCGGCGCCTTCAACATGTTCGGCGTTGACGATTTTGGCGATGCGCAGGTCGATTTTGGAGAAATCGTCGATCGAGATGGTTTCGGCGATCGGCTGGATTTCGTGCGTTTGCTTCTCGGCATGGCGCGCGGGGGAGTGTTCCGCTGCCGGAGCCAGGGTGGCTTTGTTTTCTTCGATCATGGCTTCCACTTGTTTCGGGTCGATACGGGTCATCAGGTGCTGGTAGGGGTTGATGGCGTGGCCTGCCGGCAGCAGGGTCTGCGCATCTTGCCAGGTTAGCGGCGCGATGTTGAAAAATGCTTCCACGTCAGCAGCCAGCTTGGGCAGCACCGGCTTGAGGTAGAGGGTGAGCAGGCGGAACAGGTTGAGGCTGACGCTGCAGGCTTCATGCAGCCGGGCTTCCATGCCTTCCTGTTTGGCCAGTTCCCAAGGCTTGTTGTCATCCACATACTGGTTGGCTAGATCGGTCAGGCGCATGATGTCGCGCAAAGCTTTGCCATATTCGCGAGCTTCGTACTGGGCGGCGATGTCTTTGGCGGCGCCCTGCAGCTGTTGCGGCAGGGTCTGATCGGCCATGCCGCCGAGCTTGCCGCCGAAGCGCTTGGTGATGAAGCCGGCCGAGCGCGAGGCGATATTCACGAATTTACCGATCAGGTCGCTGTTAACCCGCGCCGTAAAGTCCTCCAGGCTGAGGTCGATATCCTCGATGCTGCTGTTGAGCTTGGCGGCGAAATAGTAGCGTAGCTGTTCCGGGTTGAGATACTTGCGGTAGCTGGCGGCGGTGATGAAGGTGCCGCGCGACTTGGACATCTTCTGGCCGTTGACGGTGAGGAAGCCGTGGGCGAAGACGCCGGTAGGCGTGCGGTGGCCGGAGAACTTCAGCATCGCCGGCCAGAACAGGGCGTGGAAGTAGAGGATGTCCTTGCCGATGAAGTGGTAGAGCTCGGTTTCAGAGCCCTCATTCCAGAATTCGTCGAACAACGCTTCTGCTGACTGCTGACTGCTGACTGCTGACCGCTGTTTTGCCAAATTCTTGAAGCTGGCCATGTAGCCGACCGGGGCATCGAGCCAGACATAGAAATATTTGCCCGGCGCATCCGGGATCTCGAAGCCGAAGTAGGGCGCGTCGCGGGAAATGTCCCAGTTCTGCAGGCCGCCGGCTATCCATTCCTGCATCTTGTTGGCGGCTTCCGGTTGCAGGTGGCCGGCGTTGGTCCACTCTTTCAGGAAATCGGCACAGGCGCCGAGGGTGAAGAAGTAGTGCTCGGATTCCTTGCGCACCGGCGTGGCACCGGAAACCGCCGAAACCGGGTTGATCAGGTCGGTGGGCGAATAGGTGGCGCCGCAGGCCTCGCAGGAATCGCCGTACTGGTCCAAAGCATGGCACTTGGGGCACTCGCCCTTGATGAAACGGTCCGGCAGGAACATTTCCTTTTCCGGATCGTAGAACTGCTCGATGGTTTTGGTTTCGATCAGTTTGGCCTGATCGCGCAGCTTGCGGTAGATGTTCTGTGCCAGTTCCCGGTTCTCGTCGGAATTGGTCGAATAGTAGTTGTCGAATTCAACGTGGAAGCCGTCGAAATCGGCCTTGTGCTCGTGCCAGACGCGTTCGATCAGGGCTTCCGGGGTGATGCCCTCGGCCTGCGCGCGCAGCATGATGGGGGTGCCGTGAGTGTCGTCGGCGCAGACGTAATGGCATTCGTGCCCTTGCATTTTCTGGAATCGTACCCAGATATCGGTCTGGATGTATTCAACCAGATGGCCAAGATGGATGCTGCCATTGGCGTAGGGTAGGGCGCTGGTAACCAGGATCTTGCGTTTCATTGCGGTTTGTCAGGAACTTGAAAGACCCCAATTGTAACAAACCGTGGTAGCAAGCCCAATTATTCGTTAAACTTTCGTTTTCTGCCATTTTGCTCTATAGGGGTATTTGGCAAAAATGGTTACACTCAAGGAGCAAGCATGTCCGTGTCAGAACAGCAGGTGCAAGATGCACTGAAGCAAATTACCGATCCTAATACCAAGAAGGATTTTGTCAGCACCAAGTCGGTCAAGAACATCAAGATCGACGGCGACAAGGTGTCCCTCGACATCGTCCTCGGCTACCCGGGTAAGAGCGTGTTCGAAAGCATCAGCGCCCAGGTTGGCGACAAGATCAAAAGCATTGCCGGTGTCGGTGGCGTGACGGTCAACGTTTCCTCCAACATCGTTTCACATAGCGTGCAGCGCGGCGTCAAGCTGATTCCGGGCATCAAGAACATCATCGCCGTGGCTTCCGGCAAGGGTGGCGTGGGCAAGTCCACCACCGCGGTGAACCTGGCTCTGGCGCTGGCTGCCGAAGGCGCGAGGGTCGGTATTCTCGATGCCGACATCTACGGCCCTTCCCAGCCCCTGATGCTGGGCATCAAGGATGACCGCCCCGAACCTTCCGCAGATGGCAAAAAACTTGAGCCGTTGAATGGCCATGGCCTGCAGGCCATGTCCATCGGCTTCCTGATCGATCCGGATCAGCCCATGGTGTGGCGCGGCCCGATGGTAACCCAGGCGCTGGGGCAACTCCTGAATGACACTAACTGGAAGGACGTGGATTATCTGGTGGTGGATCTGCCGCCCGGCACCGGCGACATCCAGCTCACTCTGGCGCAAACCGTTCCGGTGACCGGCTCCGTGATCGTTACCACACCTCAGGACGTGGCTTTGATCGATGCGCGTAAGGGTTTGAAAATGTTCGAAAAAGTGGGCATCCCCATCCTCGGTATCGTGGAAAATATGAGCCTGCACATCTGCACCAACTGCGGCCATGAAGAGCGTCTTTTCGGTATTGGTGGCGGTGAGAAGATGTGCAAGGATTTCAATGTCGAGTTTCTCGGCGCATTGCCGCTGGATATCAACATCCGCCAGCAGACTGACGAAGGCAGGCCGCCGGTGGTGGCCGATCCTGACGGGCGCGTTTCCCATATCTACAAGGAAATCGCACGCCGCGTGGCGGTTAAAGTGGCCGAGCAGGCGCAGGATTTCAGCGCACGCTTTCCCAATATCGTTATACAAAACACGTAATGGGGAATGGGTGATGGGGAATGTGTAACGGCGCCCCCCATCACTCATTACCCATTACTCATTACACGGGTACATGATGAGCATTAAATCGGACAAGTGGATTCGCCGCATGGCGGAACAGCACGGCATGATCGAACCTTTCGAGCCGGGGCAGGTACGGAGCGTGGACGGCAAAAAAATCGTCTCTTACGGCACTTCCAGCTATGGTTACGATATCCGCTGCTCGGATGAATTCAAGCTGTTCACCAATATCAACTCCACTATCGTCGATCCCAAGAATTTCGACCCCAATTCGTTCGTCGACGTCAAAAGTGATGTCTGCATCATCCCGCCCAATTCGTTCGTCCTCGCGCGCACCCTGGAGTATTTCCGCATCCCGCGCAGCGTGCTGACGATCTGCCTGGGCAAGTCCACCTATGCACGCTGCGGCATCATCGTCAACGTGACGCCGTTCGAGCCGGAATGGGAAGGCTACGTGACCCTGGAATTCTCCAATACCACGCCGCTTCCCGCCAAGATCTACGCCAACGAGGGTGTGGCCCAGGTATTGTTTTTCGAGTCGGACGAGGTCTGTGAAACCTCATACAAGGACCGTGGCGGCAAGTATCAGGGCCAGCACGGCGTGACCTTGCCAAAAATCTAGTCCTGAGACGTAGGTTGGGCACCCCGTGCCCAACAAATATGGAAACTCCCTTGTCGGGCACGGGGTGCCCGATCTACATTGCTAGGAACACAAATGCGATTCCGTTTCCCCGTAGTCATCATCGATGAAGATTTCCGCTCCGAGAATGCGAGCGGCATTGGCATTCGCGTGCTGGTCAAGGCGATTGAGGAAGAGGGTCTGGAGGTATTGGGCGCCACCAGTTATGGCGACCTGACTTCCTTTGCACAGCAGCAGAGCCGTGCCTCAACATTTATCCTGTCGATCGACGATGAAGAGTTCTCCACGCCCGAACTGGCGGAGCACGCGGTTGAGCAGATTCGTGCCTTCGTGGTGGAGATCCGCCGCCGAAATGCGGATATTCCCATTTTCCTGTACGGAGAGACCCGCACTTCGCGCCATATCCCCAACGACGTGCTGAAGGAGCTGCACGGCTTCATTCACATGTTCGAGGATACGCCGGAGTTCATCGCGCGCTATGTGGTGCGGGAAGCGAAGGACTATCTGGACTCCCTCGCGCCGCCTTTCTTCCGGGCGCTCACTCATTATGCCGCCGACGGCTCCTACTCCTGGCATTGCCCCGGCCATTCGGGCGGCGTTGCCTTCCTGAAGAGCCCGGTCGGGCAGATGTTCCACCAGTTCTTCGGCGAGAATTTGCTGCGCGCGGACGTGTGCAACGCGGTGGACGAGCTCGGCCAGCTGCTCGACCATACCGGCCCGGTTGCGGCCAGCGAGCGCAACGCTGCGCGCATCTTCAATGCGGAGCACCTGTTTTTCGTCACCAACGGCACCTCCACTTCCAACAAGATGGTATGGCATTCCACGGTTGCGCCGGGGGATGTGGTGGTGGTGGATCGCAACTGCCACAAATCGATATTGCACGCGATCATCATGACGGGCGCGGTTCCGGTCTTTCTGACGCCAACCCGCAACCATTACGGCATCATCGGGCCGATTCCGCTGGAAGAATTCAGGCCGGAGAACATCCGCAAGAAGATCGAGGCCAATCCTTTCGCGCGCGGGGTAAAAACCAAGCCACGGGTACTCACTCTCACTCAGAGCACCTATGACGGTATTCTCTACAACGTGGAAACCCTCAAGGAAATGCTGGACGGGGAGATCGATACCCTGCATTTCGACGAGGCATGGCTGCCCCACGCCACTTTCCACGATTTCTACCAGAACATGCACGCCATCGGCAAGGACCGCCCGCGCTGCAAGGACTCGATGATTTTTTCTACCCAGTCCACCCACAAGATGCTGGCGGGGCTGTCCCAGGCGTCGCAGATCCTGATTCAGGATTCCGAGACTCGCAAGCTGGATCGCGACGTATTCAACGAGGCCTACCTGATGCATAGTTCCACCAGCCCGCAATACGCCATCATCGCATCCTGCGATGTGGCGGCGGCGATGATGGAACCGCCCGGCGGTACGGCGCTGGTGGAGGAGTCGATCCTCGAAGCCCTGGATTTCCGCCGCGCCATGCGCAAGGTAGATGAGGAGTTTGGCGCTTCCTGGTGGTTCAAGGTATGGGGGCCGGAACATCTCGCCGAGGAGGGCATCGGCGAGCGCGACGACTGGATGCTGCGCCAGGGCGAACGCTGGCACGGCTTCGGCAACCTCGCGCCGGGATTCAACATGCTGGACCCGATCAAGTCCACCGTTATCACGCCGGGACTGGATGTGGACGGGGATTTCGCCGACTCGGGGATCCCCGCGGCCATCGTCACCAAGTACCTGGCAGAGCACGGCGTGATCGTGGAAAAGACCAGCCTTTACTCCTTCTTCATCATGTTCACCATCGGCATTACCAAGGGCCGCTGGAACACCATGCTGACTGCGTTGCAGCAGTTCAAGGACGACTACGACCGCAACCAGCCGCTGTGGCGCGTGCTACCCGAATTCGTCGCCAAGAATCCGCGCTACGAGCGGATGGGCCTGAAGGAACTGAGCGATAGCATACACGGCATCTACAAGGCCAACGACGTGGCGCGTTTGACCACCGAGATGTATTTGTCCGACATGGTGCCGGCGATGAAGCCGAGCGATGCCTTTGCCCGCATGGCACACAGGGAGATCGACCGGGTCGAGATCGACGATCTGGCCGGGCGCGTGACCAGCGTGTTGCTGACCCCCTATCCACCGGGTATTCCATTGCTGATTCCCGGCGAACGCTTCAATGAGACCATCGTGCGTTATTTGAAATTCGCCCGTGAATTCAACGAGAAATTTCCTGGCTTCGAGACCGACATACACGGTCTGGTGAAGGACGAACTGAATGGGAAGTCACGCTATTATGTGGATTGTGTGAAGCATCTTTAGCGCAGTCTGTACCAAAGCAAAACGGGCGCTTACAGCGCCCGTTTTGCTTTTGGGGTGACGCCTCAGAACTTGAGGGTCTCACCCGCTTTCATTTCATGCAGTCTGGTCTTGCCACCTTGATTCTTCAACGCCTTGGCAAAGGCCTCCACCGTTCCGTCCAGTACCGGGAAGGTGCCGAAGTGCATCGGCACGACCCTGCCGGGTTTGACCAGTCGAACGGCTTCTGCAGCGCGCTCCGGGCCCATGGTGAAATGGCCGCCGATGCAGGCGAGCATCACGTCCACTTTGCCGAATTGGCGAATCAGGGCCATGTCGCTGAACACATCGGTGTCTCCGGTGTGGTAGATAGCCGGGCCATTTTTCAGCGTAATGAGAAAGCCGCCGGGGTTGCCGCCGTCGTGGATGTCCTTGTCGGCGCTGCCCTCGGGCGCCATCACCGTGGAGCTATGTATGGCCGGGATGAAGGCGATTTTTACCTCGCCGTCGAGCAGCGTAAGCTCGCCGCCGAAGTTGCCCTGGGTGTCGAAACCCATCTGCTTCTCCGGGTAACCGCCGTACTGAGCGATCGCCTTGCCCAAGTCGAAGGTGCTGACCAGCCTGGCGCCGGTCTTCCGGGCGATTTCTGCGCTGTTGCCGACATGGTCGAAGTGGCCGTGAGTGATCAGGATCAAGTCGGCCTTTTCCAGCTTCGCCAAATCATCCTTGCCATTCTTGTTGGCCGGGTTGGTGAGCCAAGGGTCGATCAGCAATACCTTGCCGGCAGGAGTGGTGAGTTTGAAGGCGGCATGGCCGTACCAGGTGAGTTCGGCTTGGCCGGCGATGGCGAGCAGTGGGATTTGCAGGAGCAGGAACAGAAACAATGGGCGGAAAAATTTCATGCTTTATCCTTGAGGGGCTGAGGATTTTCTATCATAGATCAAAAAATCGCATTCCAGCCCGTTTTCGGATTTGCAGGGCTTGCGCCCGGTTTCCTGCCACAGGTTCGTGTCGAACTCGGGGAACCACGCATCACCCGCGAAATCCGCCTTGATTTCAGTGAGGTAGATCCGGTCGGCGACATCCAGTGCCTGGCGGTAAAGCTCCGCGCCGCCGATGAAAAAAATTTCATCGTCATTATCGCAGGCGGCGACGGCCTCCGTGATCGAATTCGCCACGAGACAGCCGGGCACCTGCAAATCTTGTGAACGGGTGATGACGACACTGGTGCGGCCGGGCAGCAGCCTGCCCAGCGATTCGTAGGTTTTACGCCCCATCAGGATGTGGTGGCCGAGGGTAAGGGCTTTGAAATGTTTCAGGTCTTCGGGCAGGCGCCAGGGCAGGGTGTTGGCTATGCCGATGACCCGGTTTCTCGCCATTGCGGCGATGATGGAAATGCGTGGATGGCTCATGTTCTCGTTTTACTCCAGTAATTGCACCGCATGCTTTGAGAAATTATTAGAAATAGTGGGTGCCTTAACTGTATTCAATTTCCTGCGGATTGTTCATTGGTTATTCAAACCGGGTCGATTCAAACAGCCACCGGCGCTTTGATTGCGGGGTGCGAGTCGTAGTTTTCGAGGGCGAAATCCTCGAATTTGAACGAAAAAATATCCGTCACCGCCGGGTTCAGATGCATAACCGGCAATGGGCGTGGCTCGCGGGAGAGCTGAAGATGGGTCTGCTCGAGGTGATTGAGATAGAGGTGGGCGTCGCCCAGGGTGTGGACGAAATCGCCCGGCTTGAGGCCGCATACCTGCGCGACCATCAGGGTGAGCAGGGCGTAGGAAGCGATGTTGAAGGGCACGCCGAGGAAGATGTCGGCGCTGCGCTGGTAAAGCTGGCAGGACAGCTTGCCGTCGGCGACGTAGAACTGGAAGAAGGCGTGGCAGGGCGGCAGCTTCATCTTGTCGACGTCGGCCACGTTCCAGGCGGAAACGATCAGGCGGCGCGAGTCCGGGGTGCGCTTGATCTGGTCGATCACCTGGCTGATCTGGTCGATGTGGCGGCCGTCCGGGGTCGGCCAGGAACGCCACTGGTAGCCGTATACCGGGCCGAGTTCGCCGTTCGCGTCGGCCCATTCGTCCCAGATGCTGACGCCGTTTTCCTTGAGGTAGCGGATGTTGGTGTCGCCCTGCAGGAACCACAGCAGTTCGTGGAGGATGGACTTGAGGTGGCACTTTTTGGTGGTAACCAAAGGGAAGCCTTGGGACAGGTCGAAGCGCATCTGGTGGCCGAAGACGCTGACCGTGCCGGTACCGGTGCGATCGCTTTTCTGGTGGCCGTGATCGAGGACGTGCTGCATTAAATCGAGGTATTGGCGCATGTTATTCCGTTTGGGATAGTTTCGATATTGGAGGTAGGCGTTGCCAGCGGCTTTCGATCAGCCCTTCCAGCGGCTGGTAGTTGATCTTGTAGGCCATCTTGCGGCTGTGCTCGATCCAGTAGCCGAGGTAAAGGTAGGGCAGCTCCAGCTCTCGGCACAGCGCAGCCTGCCACAGGATGTTGTAAGTGCCGAAGCTGGCGCGGGGCAGGTCGGGGTCGTAAAAAGTGTACACCGAGGAGAGGCCGTCATTCACCCTGTCGATCAGGCTGACCATGCGCAGGGGAGCTCCCTCGCCTCCCTCGCGGAACTCGACCAGATAGGTGGTGGCATGGCTTTGCAGCAGGAAATTCTCGTACTGCTCCCGGCCGTCCTGATCCATGCCGCCGCCGGCATGCCGCGATGCCTGGTAGCGCCGGTAGAGTTCGTGATGCTCGGGGTCGTAGACCAGTTCTTTCACCGCTGCGGTCATTGTGGAATGGGCTTTCCAGGCGCGCCGCTGGGTGCGGTTGCGCTCGAATTCAGCGACCACCAGCCGCACCGGGACGCAGGCCTGGCACTGGCTGCATTGCGGCCGATAGGTGTAGGCGCCGCTGCGGCGGAAGCCGAGGCGGATCAATTCGCTGTAAGCCGCGCTGTCGACCAGCTCGTTGGGAGTGGCCACCAGCGAGCGCGCCATCTGCCCCGGCAGGTAGCTGCACGGGTAGGCGGAGGTCAGGTAGAACTGCAGCTCGCGGGTGGAAAAGTCATTCAGCAAGTTCATGGTCGAATTGCCAGGCAGCGTTAATTCCGGGAAAGTTTACCAGTTCCGACAACTTTTGGCTGAATTCGGCGCGTGGGATCTCGCGCGCCCCGAGCGAGGCGAGATGCGCGGTTTTCATCTGGCAGTCGATCATGCCGAAGCCCCAGCGTTCGAGCTGCCTGACCAGGTGGACGAAGGCGATCTTGGAGGCATCGGTGGCGAGGCTGAACATGGATTCGCCGTAGAACATCCGGCCCAGGCTGACGCCATAGAGCCCGCCGACGAGCTTGCCCTCCATCCAGGTTTCGACCGAGTGTGCCAGGCCTTGGCGGTGAAGTTCGGTGTAGGCGGAGATCATGGCGGGGGTGATCCAGGTGCCGCCGTGGCCGTCGCGCGGCGCAGCGCAGGCTTCCATGACTTGCCGGAAGGCGGTGTCTGCCCGGATTTCGTAGGTCCGTTTCTTCAGGGTCTTGCGCAGCGAGCGTGATACTTTCAGTTCGCCGGGAAACAGCACCATGCGGGGGTCGGGGCTCCACCACAGGACCGGCTCGCCGGGGTTGAACCAGGGAAAAATGCCGCGCGAGTAGGCCTCGATCAGCCGCTGCGGGGAAAGGTCGCCGCCCGCCGCCAGCAAGCCGTTGGGCTCGCGCAGGGCGGTTTCGAGCGGCGGGAAAGGGTCGTTCGGGTTAAGCCAGGGGATCACGCCTTGAGGCTGTCGCGCACCCGTTCCAGCCGGCCTTTCACTTCCGCCGCCAGTTCCTCGATGCCGGGCTTGTCCACCAGTTTCAGCACGGCGGATGGGTCCATGAAGGCGACCGTGATCTTGCCGTCGGCTTCCTCGCGCACCACCACGTTGCAGGGCAGCAGCAGGCCGATATCCGGGTCGGCTTCGATGGCGCGGTGCGCCAGCGGCGGGTTGCAGGCGCCGAGGATGCGGTAGGGGCGGCCATCGATGTTGAGCTTGGCTTTCATGGTGGCCTTCACGTCGATATCGGTGAGGACGCCGAAGCCTTCCGCTTTCAGGGCGTCGATGGTCTTTGCTACGGCTGCATCGAAGGGGATGTCGAGTTGGGTGCTGAATCCGTACATGGAAATCTCCAGGTAAATTAGAAAATGCTGATTTTACAAAATTATTGGGCGGGGCGCTCGGTATTTGTTTTCCAGTTCAGATAAATCTGATCTGACCACAAGGAGGTAATCCAGGTGACCGTATCGTCGATTTCCTGCTCCGTCAGCTTGCCTTGCCAGGCCGGCATGTTGGCTCGGCCATCAGGACTGCCCTGGTGGACGAACTGTTTCATCTGGCTGCTGGTGAGACGCCAGACCCGGCCGTTGCCGTCCAGCGGCGGGGGCAGAAGCTTGCCGTCCGGGCCGGGCTGCTGCCAGCCGGGTTTGCCTTCGCCGCCGCTGCCGTGGCATACCGCGCAATTGGCCAGGAATACCCGCTCGCCGCGCGCCAGCACGTTCCTGTCGTACTGGCGCAGGCCCCTGCCCTGAACCTCCGGCGGTTTGGCGTCCTCGCCGCAGCCGGCCAGTAGTGCAACACTCAGGGCGATTATCAGTTTCTTGTTCATGCTAACTCCGCTTGAAAAGTGTCCATTCCTTGACCAAGGCGTAGAGCGCCGGAATGACGACCAGGGTGAGGATCGTCGAGGAAATCATGCCGCCCACCATCGGCGCGGCGATGCGGCTCATCACCTCGGAGCCGGTGCCGCTGCTCCACATGATCGGCAATAGGCCGGCCATGATCGCCACCACGGTCATCATCTTCGGCCGCACCCGCTCCACCGCGCCTTCCATCACCGCAGCATAGAGATCGGCCGGGGCCAGAGATTTGCCTTCGGCCTCGCGCCGGGCCTTGATTTCATTCAGGGCGTGGTCGAGGTAGATCAGCATCACTACCCCGGTCTCTGCCGCCACTCCGGCCAAGGCGATGAAGCCCACCGCCACCGCGACCGACAGGTTGTAGCCCAGCGCCCACATCAGCCACACTCCGCCGACTAGGGCGAAGGGCACCGACAGCATCACGATCAGGGTTTCTGTCAGGCGCCGGAAGTTGAGGTAGAGCAGCACGAAGATGATCGCCAGCGTGACCGGGATGACGATCTTCATCTTCTCGGTGGCGCGCTCCATGTACTCGAACTGGCCGCTCCAGGTGGCGTAGTAGCCGGGCGGGAACTTGACCTGTTCGCGCACCGCCTTTTGTGCATCACGCACGTAGCCGCCAATGTCGCGGTCGCGGATATCGACGTAGATGTAGGCGGAGAGCAGGGCATTCTCGGTGCGGATCGCCGGCGCGCCCCTGGCGATCTCGATTTTCGCCAACTGGCCCAGCGGCACCATTGCCGGCGGACCACCCATTTCGCCGCCGACCGGCACCAGCACCTGTGTGGCGATTGTCTGCGGGTCGCTGCGCAACTCGCGCGGATAGCGCACGCTGACGCCGAAACGCTCGCGGCCTTCCACCGTAGTGGTGACCATTTCCCCGCCGAGAGCAGTAGCGATCACGTCCTGCAGTTCGCCCACGGTGATGCCGTAGCGGGCCAGCTGATCGCGCTGCGGTTCGATGTTGAGATACAGCCCGCCGGTGAGGCGCTCGGCATAGGCGCTGGTGGTGCCCGGCACCTGCTTTACCACGGCCTCGATCTCCTTGGCCAGCTTTTCCATGCCGTCCAGATCCTTGCCGAACACCTTGATGCCGATAGGAGTGCGGATGCCGGTGGAGAGCATGTCGATGCGCGCCTTGATCGGCATGGTCCAGGAATTGGCGATGCCGGGGATCTGCAGGGCTTTGTCCAGTTCGGCAATCAGCTTGTCTATGGTCAGGCCGGGCCGCCATTCGGCTTCGGGTTTGAGGTTAATGATGGTCTCGAACATCTCCAGCGGTGCCGGGTCGGTGGCGGTTTGCGCGCGCCCGGCTTTGCCGTAGACCGAGGCCACCTCGGGGAAGCCCTTGATGATCTTGTTCTGGGTTTGCAGCAGCTCCGCCGCCTTGGTTACCGACATGCCAGGCAGCCCGGTGGGCATGTAAAACAGCGTGCCTTCGTTGAGGGTGGGCATGAACTCGCTGCCCAGCCTGGTCGCCGGATACAGGCTCACCACCAAGGCCCCCAGAGCCAGGGCGATAGTCAGTTTCTTCCGCTGCATCACCCAGGCGATCACCGGCCGGTAGACCCAGATCAGGAAGCGGTTCACCGGGTTCTTCGCCTCGGGAATGATCTGGCCGCGGATGAACAGCATCATCAGCACCGGCACCAGTGTCACGGAGAGCAGCGCCGCGCCGGCCATGGCGAAGGTCTTGGTGAAGGCCAGCGGCGAGAACAGCCGACCTTCCTGCGCTTCCAGCGTGAACACCGGCAGGAAGGAGACGGTGATGATCAGCAGCGAGAAGAACAGCGCCGGGCCGACTTCCTTGCAGGCGGAGATGATGGCATTCATACGGGCCGAGAGAGAGAGGGCCTCTTCTGTGGGAGCGGCGCCCTCGCCGCGATTCAATCGGCCCGAGGGCGGGCCTCCTACAGATAACCGTTCCAGATGCTTGTGGGCATTCTCGATCATGACGATGGCCGCGTCCACCATCGCGCCGATGGCGATGGCGATGCCGCCCAGGCTCATGATGTTGGAGTTCATGCCGAGCAGCCGCATGGCGATGAAGGCGATCAGCACCCCCACCGGCAGCATGATGATGGCGACCAGGGCGCTGCGCACATGGAGCAGGAACACGATGCAGACCAGGGCGACGATGGCGCTTTCTTCCAGCAGCGTGGTCTTGAGGGTGGCGATGGCGCGGTGGATCAGGTCGGAGCGATCGTACACCGTTGCTATCGTCACCCCTTCCGGCAGGCCGCTGGCGACTTCCCTGATTTTCTCCTTGACGTTGGCGATGACTTCCAGCGCATTCTGGCCGTAGCGCGCCATGACGATGCCCGATACCACCTCGCCCTCGCCATTGAGCTCGGTCAAGCCGCGCCGCTCGTCCGGCCCGAGTTCGACCCGGGCGATGTCGCGCAACAGCACCGGCACGCCCTTTTCGCTCTTGACCACGAGCTGCTCCAGGTCGCCCTTGCCGCGCAGATAGCCCTTGCCGCGCACCATGTACTCGGTTTCGGCCATTTCCACCACGCGCCCGCCGACATCGCGGTTGGAGTCGCGGATCACCTGGGAAACCCGGGACAGCGGCACGCCGTAAGCCTGCAACCGGCGCGGGTCGACCACCACCTGGTACTGCTGGACGAAGCCGCCGATGCTGGCGACTTCAGCCACGCCCGGCGCCTTGGTGAGCTGGTAGCGCAGATACCAGTCCTGGATGGTGCGCAGCTCGGCCAGGGATTTGTTCTTCGCCAGCACCGCGTACTGGTAGACCCAGCCCACGCCGGTGGCGTCCGGCCCGAGTTGGGGCGAGACCCCTTTCGGCAGGCGGCCGGCAAGGGTGGTGAGATACTCCAGCACCCGCGAACGCGCCCAGTAGATGTCGGTGCCGTCCTCGAAAATCACGTAGACGAACGAGGCGCCGAAGAAAGAGAAGCCGCGCACCACCTTTGATTTCGGCACCGACAGCATGGCCGTGGTGAGCGGGTAGGTGACCTGGTCTTCCACTACCTGCGGCGCCTGGCCGGAATACTCGGTGTAGATGATGACCTGGGCGTCGGAGAGGTCGGGCAGGGCGTCGAGCGGGGTCTTCTGCACGGCATAGATGCCGCCGCCGATGATGGCGAGAGTGGCCAGCAGCACCAGGAAGACGTTGCGCGCCGACCATTCGATGAGGCGATTGAGCATGATTAATCCTTAATAACAGCTATTCACCGCAGAGGACGCAGAGGAAAAGCAAGGCATTGAGCGAATACGCAGAATTCCATTCAAATGAAAGCCTAATTGCGCCTAAGCTTTTGAATTCCTCCGCGTCCTCTGCGTCCTCTGCGGTTCAATGATTTTCCCCCGGTTTATGCTCGGCAGCCGGCGCCGCAGGCTTCGCCTGACCACTGCCCATGCCGCTGAAAGCCGCCTTGAGGTTGCTTTCCGAGTCGATCAGGAAATTGGCCGTGACCACGACCTTTTCGCCTTCTCCCAGCCCTTCCAGCACCTCGACGTAGTCGTTTCCCTGCACCCCGAGCTTCACTTCGCGCGGCTCGAAGCGGCCTTCGGCCAGTTCCACCAGCACGGTCTGACGGGTGCCTCCGTGGAGCACGGCCGAAGCCGGAACAGTCAGTACTTTGCCCCGGCTAGGCGCAGCCAGTTCGACATCGGCGTACATTGCCGGCTTGAGCAGTCCGCCCGGGTTGGCGAGTTCGAGCCGCACCGGCACGGTGCGGGTCTGGGCGTTGAGGGTGGGATAGACATAGGCCACCCTGGCGGCAAATTCCTTGCCGGGGTAGGCGTTGACCTTGACCCTGGCATTCTGCCCCGGCTTGACCAGCGCCAGATCCTGCTCGAACACGTCGGCGATGATCCACACCGCAGACAGGTCGGCGATCTGGTACAGCACTTCGCCGGGCATGAAGCGCATGCCCTGCACCGCTTTCTTCTCCATCACGATGCCGCTGGCCGGCGAGCGGTAGGTGAGGATGCGTTTGCTGTCGCCGCTTCTGCTTAAGGCCTGGATCTGCTCGTCGGAGATGTCCCAGTTTTTCAGGCGGGTCAGGCTGGATTCGGCGAGCTGTTTCATCCCCGCCTGCGCTTCTGAATTTGCGTTCTTCAGGTCGCGCTGGCCTTGTTGGGCGATGGCGTATTCCTTCTGCGCCGATACCAGTTCCGGGCTGTATACCTCGAGCAGGGGCTGGCCTTTCCCCACCGTCTGGCCGGTGGTGTTGACGTGGAGCTTCTCGATCCAGCCCTCGAATTTGGGGGCCACGGTATAGGTCAGGCGTTCGTCGGCTTCGACCCGGCCGACTGCCTGGACGATGCGCGCCAGGTCACGCAGGCTGGCGGCCTCGGTGCGTACGCCCAGTTTCTGGATTTTCTCGGGGCTGATTTTGACCTGCTTGGCTGCTTCGGGGCTGCCGTCCTCTTCACCCTCGTAGACCGGGATGTAGTCCATCCCCATTTCGTCCTTCTTCGGCACCGGCGATGTGTCGGGCAGGCCCATCGGGTTGCGGTAGAACAGGAGCTTGGGCTCTTTCTTGGCCGGCGCGCTGCTGGCTGCTGGCGCTTCCGGTGCGGTACCCGGCCCGAATGCGCCCTGGTTGCCCAGCCAGTAGCCGGCGCCAAGCGCTGTCGCCATGACTGCCGCCAGCGCGATTGCCGTGGTCTTGTTCATAGGTCTTCTCCCAACAGTCGTTCGATTTCGGCCAGCCGTACCTGCATTTCACCCTGCGCCTTGAGGGCGTCCAGCTTGGCCTTGCGGATCTGGCGCTGGGCGTCGAGCAGGGTGGCGAAATCCAGCTTGCCGGTTTCATAGCCCGCCAGCGCAGCCTTGAAGCTCAGCTCGGCCTGGGGCAGGAAGCTGGCGCGGGTCAGGTTCTCGGAATAGCGGGCTGTATCGAGGGCGGCGATGTTTTCGGCCAGATCGGCGAGCAGCTGGTTCTGGGTAGACTCCCGGCGCGATTCGGCTGCCGCCAGCATGGCCTGTGCCTCGCGCTCCTGGGAGCGGCGGCTTTCCTGCTGCAGCGGAATGTTGAGCTCGATCATCAGCTCCCATTCGTTGATCCGGCTGCCGCTCTGGATCGGCGACAGGCCCAGGTTGAAATCAGGATAGCGGTTGCGGTAAACCAGTTCGCGGTTTTTGGCGGCGGCGGTAACGCGCGCTTCCTCGACAAAAAGCTGCGGGTTGCGGCTGCGCAGGCGTTCTTCCAGCGCGCCATGATCGAGTCTGGCTGGTGGCGGAATCGGGCGCAAGCGTTCGGGATCGGCCAGGGGGGCCATCGCCGGCCGTTTCAGCAGGGTGTTGAGCTTGACCTGGGCATGGTGGCGCTCGTTGCCGATCGCCACCAGTTCGCCGCGCATGCCGGTCTGTTCGACCTGAACGCGGATCACGTCCTGCTGCGGCGCCAGGCCGCTGGCATAGCGTGCCTGGGTGATTTTTTCCAGGCTGCCGACCAGGCCGAGGATTTCCCTGGTCAGGGCCTCGGTATGTACGAGCACATAATACTGGGCATAAGCTGTCTTGATGCGCGCCGCCAGTTCCGCCCAGCTTGCCGATGCGCTGCCCCTGGCTTGGTTGGCTTGGGCTTCCGCCACATCCTGCTTCAGATCGCGTTTGCCCCAGAACGGCACGGGCTGGATCAGGGTGTATTTGGTGCTGCCGATCCGGCCAGGCAGCAGATTGGGGCCAGCATCCGTGCCCTGGTTGGTGATGTCGCGCAGCTCGGTGCGCAGCGTCGGGTCGGGCAGAGCACCGGCGGGGTAAACCCGCTCCGCTGCCGCTTCCGCTTCGTAGCGCATGGTGGCGAACTCGGGGTTCTGGCTGCGCGCCAGTTCGAGCAGGCTTTCCAGATTGGCGCCGGGCAGCGATGCAGGGGGTTCGGCCAGTGCCGGCGCTACGGCTAACGTCAGCGCAAGCGCGATCAGCCGCAGTCCACCTGACTTAAACCAAAATAATCCATTGGAACGTAGGTCGGGCTTCAGCCCGACATGTCGGGTTAAAACCCGACCTACAACCCCTTGATTTTGCAATGTCTCAACGGCCAATGGATTATCCGGGTTAAAGGGATGGCGAGGAGGTTTCATGGCCTCTGTCCTTTCGATGCGTGCGGGTGGGAGCCATGCGGCCTCCCACCCGGAGGCTTATTTTGCCGGCTCGATGTGCGAGATCACGTAACCGGCCTTGGGGTCCTTGATCAGGCCGAAGGTGACTGTCTGGCCGGACTTTACACCCGACAGGATTTTCTTGTCGGCGACCTTGATGTCCATGGTCATGGCGGGCCACTTGATGGCAGGAATGGCTTCGTGGGAAATGTTCACGGAACCGGCGGCATTGTCGACCTTGTTGATCGTGCCCCTGCCGCTGGCCGTATCGGCGGCATGAAGGTTGGGAATGGCCGCCAGCATGGCGAGGGCGGCGATGAGGGTGGTCAGCGCTTTTTTCATGACGTGCTCCTTGTACGATAGCCAACGATCGGATTAATCCGCTGGCTAGACGTTACTTTATAGTGTGGATTCGGAAAGAAAAATCAGGAGAAGCGCGCGTGAGGGGGTCGCTGAGGCTGTTCGGGAAAGAACAGCGGAAAGTGTGTGTCAAAAGCGAATTTGAAAGAGAAGCTGGCGTTATCGCTCAGTCCGGCGGGCGTGGGCAGCAGAGCGGGCGCGCCGCCCAGGTGGCAATAGCCGCAATCGTCGCACTGGATTTGCAGTGTGGCAGAGGGGGAGTCCTGAGCATGGCCGCAATCATGGCCACCAGGATGGTCTTGCGCCCCGGCCTGCACTGCTGGCGGGGCGGTGTGGTCATGACTGCAGAACGACATCCCGGCCGCGGCAAAGCCCTGCAGTGGGAGCCACAGCAGCAGAAAGCCGAGGATGAAATTGCGCAGGCAGTGCCTCATGATGTTTGTGTGTCTTGAATTTTCTTGTGCGTTTAGATGGGAGCATAAATCAAAAAAGGCCATTACCGCAATATAAGTTCTCGAATGCAGGGTTTATGACATGCAAGTGGTTGCGTGCTAGAATCGGACAAGTTTTCATGGAGTCCGTCAAGTGCTGGGCAAATATCTGAAATTCATCAGGGGCGGTAAATCCGGAGGTGACAAGCCCGGCACTGACAAGCCCAAAGTGATGCCTCCCGCGTCCAAGTCTGACACTCCGCCTGCCTCATCACGGGGCGGCTCCATTTCTTTGCTCGATTCCATTCCGTCCGTGGCGGATGAAGAATCGATCGACACCGGCCATATTGATGCGGATAGCGTAGTCGCCAGCATTCCGGAAATCGAAACGACCGGTCAGCGTACCGATGCGGAAAAACTGCGGCTGAAAATCATCGGCCGCCAGCCAGTTCTGAATCGCTCCCAGCAGATTATCGGCTACGAATTACTGCTGCGCAGCAAAGTGCTGCCCACGGTCAAGGCGCCAGACGCAGCGGTGCGGCGGATGCAGGACGAAGCCCTGATCCGCTGCCTGGCGGACCTCGATGTCAACCGCTTGCTCGAAGACAAGCTGGCGTTTGTCGGAATTTCTCCTGTCATGCTGGAAAGCCCTCTGCTGCAGAAATTGCCCAGCAAGGGTGTGGTGTTGCTCGTGTGCCCGGATCAGGACAAGCTGGAGGACAACCTGCTGCGCTGCCGCGAACTCAGGAGCCTGGGCTACCAGATTGCACTTGATGATTTTGAGGTGAAACGGGGTCTGGGGCAATTTGTCACACTGGCGAGCTTCATCAGAGTGGACGTTGCCCGCTTCAACGCCATTGAACTCGGCACGCTGGCGGATCGCTTCCTGGATAAGCCTGCGCCGCAGTTGCTGGCGAAAAACGTGGATACGGATGACGATTTCGAGGCCTGTTACAAGATGCAGTTTCATTGCTTCGAGGGCAATTATTTCACCCGTTTGCGCCCGTCCATGCCGCCCCGTGTCGATAGCGACCGCATCAGGGTCCTTGAACTGCTCAACATGGTGAAGAACCAGGAAGAAATCTCGCTGCTGGAGGAAGGGTTCAAGCACGATGCGATGCTTTCCTACAAGCTGCTGCGTTACATCAACGCGCCGGTCAACGGATTTCAGCAGCAAATCCGCTCCATTGCCCATGCGTTGGTGATTCTCGGCTACAAACAACTGTATCGCTGGCTGACTTTGCTGCTGTTTACCAGTGGCAAGGCGGACCCGCGCAGCAAGGCACTGCTGCAGAATGCGCTGGTGCGCGCGCGCATGACGGAACTGCTGGGCCAGGACAAGCTGCCGCCGGCAGAGCGCGAAGGCTTGTTTATCGTGGGGATATTTTCCTTGCTGGACGTGTTGCTGAATGTGCCGATGGAACAGGCCCTTGAGCAGCTGCAACTGTCCGACCCGGTCATGGCGGCGCTGGCCCGTCGCGAAGGCATCTATGCTCCTTTCCTGGCTCTTTCTGTAGCGTGCGAGGAGGCCGATCAGGAGGCGATCATCAAGTATGCCGCCGCTTGCGGGATGGATGCCAATGAGGTCAATACCGCCCAGGTCAAGGCGCTGGTTTGGGCCGAGTCGATTGATTTGTGAGCGTCATCGGCTAAATTCCCGTCGCATTTCCATACCGGGCGTGTTCGCCCAACTTCATGAAGTTCTTCATTTATTAGCGGGAATGCCCGTACGCGTACTGCCATCGAGCAGGCATTCGTGCGCATGTCGAGGTTGACAATTGCTGGTTTATCAATTAATTTTATAGGGCAATAAAATATCAACGACAACTAATCGATCGTATAATAAAAGGAGGTGTGGAAATGCAAGTCACACGGAGGCAGTTCTTCAAAGTTTGCGCCGGTGGGCTGGGGAGTTCCAGCCTGGCGATGCTGGGATTCGCGCCCGGCGATGCGCTGGCGGAGGTGCGCAGTTTCAAGCTGGCGCGCACTACCGAAACCCGCAACACCTGCCCGTACTGCTCGGTGGGCTGCGGCATCCTGATCTACAGCCTGGGCGATAAAGCCAAGAACGTCCGTGCGAAAGTTGTCCATATCGAAGGCGACCCGGATCACCCGGTAAATCGCGGCACGCTCTGCCCCAAGGGCGTCGGACTGCTGGATTTCGTGCACAGCCCCAACCGTCTCAAGCATCCCGAATACCGCGCCCCTGGCAGCAAGGAATGGACGCGCATTTCCTGGGACGAGGCCTTCACCCGCATCGGCAAATTGATGAAGGCAGACAGGGACAAGAATTTCATCGCCCAGAACAAGGACGGCGTCACCGTGAACCGCTGGGTGACCACGGGTTTCCTGGCCGCCTCCGCTTCCAGCAACGAATCAGGCTACCTCACCCATAAAGTGGTGCGCAGCCTGGGGATGCTCGCATTCGATAATCAAGCACGCGTCTGACACGGACCTACGGTGGCAAGTCTTGCCCCTACGTTCGGCCGCGGCGCCATGACCAATCATTGGGTCGACATCAAGAATGCCGATCTCATTCTCATCATGGGCGGCAATGCCGCCGAGGCCCACCCCTGCGGCTTCAAATGGGTGACCGAGGCCAAGGCTCAGCGCAAAGCCAGGCTCATTGTGGTGGATCCCCGCTACACGCGCTCCGCCGCGGTATCGGATTTTTACGCGCCGATACGCGCCGGATCCGACATCGCCTTTCTGGGCGGTCTGATCAATTACCTGCTCAGCAACGACAAGGTTCACCATGAGTATGTGAAGAATTACACCGACTTCAGTTTCCTGGTGAAGGACGAGTTCAAGTTCGAGAACGGCATTTACTCCGGCTATGACCCGGAGAAGCGTAAGTACGACAAATCCACCTGGGGCTACCAGATCGGCAAGGATGGCTTCGTGGTCACCGACCCGACGCTGCAGGATCCGCGCTGCGTGTACCAGTTGATGAAGGCGCACTATTCCCGCTACACGCCGGAAATGGTGTCCAGCATCTGCGGCACGCCCAAGGATGCCTTTCTCAAAGTCTGCGAGATGATTGCGGAGACCTCCAAGTCCGACAAGACCATGACCATCATGTACGCCCTGGGCTGGACGCAGCACTCACAGGGGTCGCAGATGATCCGCACCGGCGCCATGGTGCAGTTGCTGCTGGGCAACATTGGCGTGGCGGGTGGCGGCATGAATGCCCTCAGAGGCCACTCCAACATCCAGGGTCTGACCGACCTGGGTTTGCTGTCCAATCTGTTGCCGGGCTACATGACGCTGCCCAATGATGCCGAGCAGGACTACAAGGGCTATGTCGAGAAGCGCGCTTTCAAACCGCTGCGGCCGGGCCAGATGAGCTACTGGCAGAACTATAACAAGTTCTTTGTCAGCACCATGAAGGCCTGGTTCGGCGACGCCGCGACCCATGACAACAACTGGTGCTACGACTGGCTGCCCAAGCTCGACAAGGGCTATGACATTCTGCAGGTGTTCGAGAACATGAGCCAGGGCCAGGTCAACGGCTACTTCTGTCAGGGCTTCAACCCGCTCGCAGCGGCGCCGTGCAAGGTGAAGATCTCCGGCTCTCTGGCGAAACTCAAGTACCTCGTCGTGATCGATCCGCTGGCGACCGAAACCTCTGAGTTCTGGCAGAACCACGGCGAGTACAACGACGTGGACCCGGCCAAGATTCAAACCGAAGTGTTCCGCCTGCCTTCCACCTGCTTCGCGGAAGAAGACGGCTCTCTGGTCAGCTCCAGCCGCGTGCTGCAATGGCACTGGAAGGCCACCGAAGCGCCGGGCGAGGCGAAACCCGATCCTGAAATCATGGCAGGCATTTTCCTCAAGCTGAAGGAGATGTACAAAAAAGAAGGCGGGGCTTTCCCCGACCCTATCCTGAACCTGACCTGGAAGCATCGTCAGCCGCATTCGCCTTCTCCTGAGGAACTGGCGAAGGAATTTTCCGGCAAAGCCTTGAAGGAAGTGACCGATCCCAAGGACCCGACCAAGGTGCTGGTAAAGGCCGGGGAGCAACTGAACGGTTTCGCGGAATTGCGCGACGACGGTTCCACCTCGTGCGGTTGCTGGATCTTCGCCGGCAGCTGGTCGGAGAAGGGCAACCTGATGGCGCGGCGGGACAACTCCGATCCGTTCGGCATGGGGCAAACGCTCAACTGGGCCTTTGCCTGGCCGGCGAACCGGCGCATTCTGTATAACCGTGCATCCTGCGATCTCACCGGCAAACCCTACGATGCGAAACGCAAACTGATCGGTTGGGACGCCGTCGCAGGCAAGTGGACCGGCTCGGACATTCCGGATATCAAGGCCGATTCCGCACCTGAAGAAGGCATCAATCCGTTCATCATGAACCCGGAGGGAGTAGCGCGCTTCTTCGCCATCGACAAGATGGCGGAAGGCCCTTTCCCGGAACACTATGAACCGATGGAATCGCCGCTGGCCAGCAATCCGCTGCATCCGGACAATCCCAAGGCACGGGCCAATCCGGCGGCGCGGGTGTTCAAAGGCGATTGGGATACGTTCGGCAAGCCGGACAAGTTCCCGTATGTGGCGACCACCTATCGGCTTACCGAGCATTTCCACTACTGGACCAAGCATGTGAAGCTGAATGCCATCATGCAGCCGGAACAATTCGTGGAAATAGGCGAGGAGCTGGCCAAGGAGAAAGGCATCAAGGCCGGTGACCATGTACGGGTGAAATCCAACCGCGGCTTCATCATTGCCGTGGCCGTCGTCACCAAGCGCCTGAAGACGCTCACCGTGACAGGCAAAAAGGTGCATACCGTGGGTATCCCGATCCACTGGGGCTTTATGGGGTTGGCCAAGAACGGCTACATCACCAACACCTTGACCCCTTTCGTGGGCGACGCTAACACTCAGACGCCTGAATTCAAATCGTTCCTCGTGGACGTTGAGAAGGTATAGGGGGCGATATGGCACTGCAATCATTAGACATCAAAGCCCGTTCCGCCACGACGACGCCTTCTCCCAGCGTGCGGGAAACGATGCCGGTGGCGAAACTCATCGATATCTCCAAATGCATCGGCTGCAAGGCATGCCAGGTAGCCTGCATGGAGTGGAACGATTTGCGCGACGAGGTCGGCACCAACGTCGGCGTGTACGACAACCCCGCCGATCTCAGCGCCAAGTCCTGGACGCTGATGCGCTTTTCGGAAGTGGAAGTGGAAGCCGGCAAGCTGGAATGGCTGATCCGCAAGGACGGCTGCATGCACTGTGCCGACCCGGGCTGCCTCAAGGCTTGTCCGGCGCCCGGCGCGATCATCCAGTACAGCAACGGCATCGTCGATTTCCACGAGGAGAATTGCATCGGCTGCGGCTATTGCATCACAGGTTGCCCGTTCAACGTGCCGCGCATCTCGGCGCATGACAGCAAGGCGTACAAGTGCACCCTGTGTTCAGACCGTGTGGGAGTGGGGCTGGAACCGGCCTGCGTCAAGACCTGCCCCACCGGTGCGATCGTGTTCGGCGCCAAGGAGGATATGATCACTCATGCCGAGGGGCGCGTCACCGACCTCAAGAGCCGCGGCTACGCGAATGCCGGGCTGTACAACCCGCAGGGGGTGGGCGGCACGCACGTGATGTACGTGCTGCAGCATGCCGACAAGCCGGAGCTGTACAGTGGCCTGCCCAAGGATCCCTCCATC
The DNA here is from genome assembly GCA_031426955.1 of Sulfuricella sp. Classification (GTDB taxonomy): domain Bacteria; phylum Pseudomonadota; class Gammaproteobacteria; order Burkholderiales; family Sulfuricellaceae; genus Sulfuricella. The sequence goes on along the minus strand of JASJPA010000021.1, from coordinate 69,509 downwards.
AGTCCGATGGTCGGCCTGTGGAAGGGCGTCACCAAGCCGCTGGCCTCCTTCGCCATCGGGCTGGTCGCCATCGGCAGCCTGTTCCACTACGTCATGAAGGGCCCCAATGAGGTCTCGAAAGACATCGAGAAGGAGTTCGAAGAATGATACGCGATCCCAAAGACCTAGTCCGCTATACGGCTCCCGAGCGCGCCAATCACTGGGCGGTCGGGATGACCTTCATCCTTCTGGCGCTGTCCGGCCTGGCTTTCTTCCATCCGGCCTTCTACCCGCTCAACCAGCTCTTCGGCGGCGGCGTCTGGGCGCGTATTCTCCATCCCTTCATCGGGGTGGTGATGGCGCTGTCTTTTGTCGCCATGTTCTTCCGCTTCTGGAAGCTGAACATCATGACGCCGACCGACAAGGAATGGCTGAGCCGTATCCGCGAAATGGTGGACGGCGATGACCACAACATGCCGGAAGCGGGCAAGTACAACGGCGGCCAAAAGCTGATGTTCTGGCTGCTGGCGGGCTGCATGGCGCTGCTTACCGTGTCCGGTATCGTCATCTGGCGCGCCTACTTCTCGGCCCTGTTCCCGATCGGCCTGATCCGCCTTTCCTCGGTCGTGCATGCGACAGCGGCGGCGGGCATGATCGTCCTGATCATCGTCCACGTTTACGCCGCGATCTGGACCCGGGGCACTATCCGCGCCATGTGGTACGGCACGGTCAGCCGCGCCTGGGCCAAGCAGCACCATCCGGCGTGGTTCCGGCAGATTACCGGTGGAGGAAAATGAATACCCAGGCACGCATTATCGAACCAGGTCAGATCGAAGCCCCGGCCGGGCAGATTCCCTTTCTCCGCCTGGCTGGGCCGGATGTTTTCAAGCAACGGGCGGAGCGGTTCCGGCAGCTTTCCCAGGGGCATGCCCTGGGCGGCTACCTGGCTTTTTTGGCGACCCTGGCGCAGGCTCAGCAGGAGGCGCTGGCCCATTTTCCAACGGTGCCGCTGCCCGGTGCCGAACAGCAGGCGCTATGCCGCGAATACGGCATGCCGGTGCTCGGTGCCCAGTCCTGGCCCAGGGATGCAGCCTGGCGGGCAGGATTGAAGGCGATGCTGCGGCACATGGCCGCGGCCTCGCTTCCGGGCCCCGCAAGCGAGGCCGTCGCCCGCCTGATGCAGGCGGGCGATGCCAAACTGGAGGAGCTCGCGAGCAAGCTTCTGGCGGGCGATCTGGCCGGCGTCGGGGCGCAGGACATGCCGTTCGTCGCCGCCGCCTTGCAGGTTTACTGGGTCCACATGGCTGCAGCCCTGGGGGAGCATGCCTTCGGCCGCCTGGAGCAGGGCGGGCTGTGCCCGGTATGCGGTTCGCACCCGGTCGCTGGCATCGTGCGCGTAGGCGGGACGGAGCAGGGGCTGCGCTATCTTTCCTGCTCACTGTGCGCCACCGAGTGGCACATGGTGCGGATCAAGTGCAGCAGTTGCGAGTCCACCCACGGCATCAACTATTACCAGCTGGAGGGCTCGAACGGCGCAGTCAAGGCGGAAAGCTGCGATGACTGCAACTCGTACCTGAAGTTGATGTACATGGAAAAGGACAGCCAGGTAGAAGCAGTGGCGGACGACCTGGCTAACCTTGCCCTGGATGTGCTGATGGACGAGGCGGGCAAGGCGCGCGGCGGTCCCAACCTGTTCTTTCACCCCGGCTAAGGACCTGTTGCCGGGATTTCGTTCAACATCCATAATAAAGCTCGATTTCCTTTTCCAAGCGAACACCGAGCCCAGCCTTGAGCCGACTATCTCCTTTCCCTTCAGTTGACCGCGTTCTCAACCTGCCCGCCATGCAGGTGGTGATAGCCCGGTTCGGCCGGACGCGCTCGGTCGAAACCGTGCGCGCCGTGCTGGATGAGGCGCGGGCGGCTTGGCGAGTCGGCTCGGCTGGGGGGGCGTTGAGCGAGGAGGCGGCGGTGGCGCGCTGCGCCGAACTTCTTGAAGCCAGCGAGCAGCCATCCTTGCGTCCGGTGTTCAATCTCACCGGCACGGTACTGCACACCAACCTGGGGCGTGCCTTGTTTCCGGCCGAGGCGGTACAGGCGGTGATGGACGTGCTGACCAAGCCCTCCAACCTTGAATTTGACCTGAGCAGCGGCCGGCGCGGCGACCGCGATGTGCACGTGGAAGAGCTGCTGCGCCAGCTGACCGGCGCCGAAGCCGCAACCGTGGTCAACAACAATGCGGCGGCGGTATTCCTGGCGCTCAACGCGCTTGCCGGGCGCAAGGAGGTCATCGTTTCCCGCGGCGAGCTGATCGAGATCGGCGGCTCCTTCCGCATCCCAGACATCATGGCCCGCGCCGGCTGTCGCCTGGTCGAGGTGGGTACTACCAACCGCACCCACCTGCGGGACTTCGCGGCAGTTATTTCTCCGAAAACCGGCTTGCTGCTCAAGGTGCATACCAGCAACTACGCCGTCGTCGGCTTCACCGCCGCGGTGCCGGAACAGGAACTGGCGCGGCTGGCCCATGAGCACGGCCTGCCGTTCGTGGTCGACTTGGGGAGCGGCACCCTGGTTGACCTGTCCCGCTGGGGCTTGCCTGCCGAACCGACTCCCCAGCAGGCTTTGGCAGCCGATGCCGACCTCGTTACTTTCAGCGGCGACAAGCTGCTGGGCGGCCCTCAGGCGGGCATCCTGGTGGGTCGGCGCGACCTGATCGACAGGATCAAGAAAAATCCGCTGAAGCGCGCCCTGCGTCTGGACAAGATGACGCTTGCGGCGCTCGAAGCGATCCTGCGGCTTTATCGCGACCCCGATCGTCTGGCCCAGCGCCTGCCCACTCTCCGGCTGCTGACGCGGACGGCAGAAGACATCGGCTGTGCCGCCGGACGGGTGCTGCCGCCACTGCAGGAGAAGCTTGCGGGTAGCCACAGCGTGTCGCTTTGCGACTGCTCCAGCCAGATTGGCAGCGGCTCGTTGCCGGTGGAACGTCTGGCCAGCCGCGGCGTCGCCATCCGCCCTGCCAGAAAGGGGCGTGGCGAGGGAACTGCCCTGGAAAAACTTGCCGTCGCCTTCCGTGCCTTGCCGATTCCGGTCATCGGTCGCATCGAGGAAGGCGCTCTGGTGCTCGACCTGCGCTGCCTGGAGGATGAGGCGGGGTTTGTGGCCCAATTAAGCCACCTGGCTGTTCCATGAGCTTTTTGTTTTAGAACATGATTATCGGCACCGCAGGCCACATCGACCATGGCAAGACCTCTCTGGTGAAGGCACTCACCGGCGTCGATGCCGACCGCCTCAAGGAAGAGAAGGCGCGTGGCATCACCTTGGACCTGGGCTACGCCTATTCGCCTCTGCCCGGCGGCGAGATGCTGGGTTTTATCGATGTGCCGGGGCATGAAAAGCTGGTGCACAACATGCTGGCCGGTGCCACCGGCATCGATTTCGTGCTGCTGGTGGTGGCTGCCGACGACGGCCCCATGCCGCAGACCCGCGAGCATCTCGCCATTCTTAACCTGCTTGGACTGTCGCGCGGCGCCGTCGCTTTGACCAAGATCGACCGCGTGCCGGAAGAACGGGTGGCGCAAGCCCGGGCGGAGGTGGAATCTCTGCTGCAGGGGACCCCGCTTGCCGACTGTCCGGTTTTTCCGCTTTCCGCCGTGAGCGGTGCGGGAGTGGAGGCGCTGCGCGGACATCTCGAGGCGGTCGCTGCGGCCCTGCCGCCGCGTGCTGCGACAGGCAACTTCCGTCTGGCGGTCGACCGCTGCTTTACCCTGGCCGGCACCGGCACGGTGGTGACCGGCACGGTGTTTTCCGGCGCGGTGCGGGTGGGCGACCCAGTGCTGCTCTCGCCTTCCGGCATCGCGGTCAGGGTGCGCGGCATTCACGCCCAGAACCGTCCTGCCGAGCTTGGCGTAGCCGGGCAGCGCTGCGCCCTCAACCTGGCGGGCATGGGTTTCGATAAAGACGACGTGCGCCGCGGCGACTGGGTGCTGGCCGGGGCGGCGCATGGGCCGACGCAGCGCCTGGATGTGCGCCTGCATCTGCTGGCCAGCGCCGGCAAGGCCTTGCGCCACTGGTCTCCGGTGCATTTTCACCTCGGTGCGGTCGATGTCACCGCACGGGTGGCGCTGCTAGAGGGCGAAGCGCTCGAGCCGGGGTCAAGCGCCTGGGCGCAGATTGTGCTCGACCGAGCCATCGGCGCCCTGCGCGGTGACCGCTTCATCATTCGCGACCAATCCGCCAGTCGCACCCTGGGCGGCGGCGCCGTGCTCGACCCTTTCCCGCCGGCGCGCAAGCGGCGCTCGCCGGAGCGCCTGGCGATACTGGCGGCACTCGAGCGGGGGACACTGGAAGCGGTGCTGAGCGGCGTGCTGGAGGCCTCTCCGGGCGGTGTCGACCTGGCGCGCTTCGCGCTCACCTGTAACCTGAGCTGCGCCGAAGCCGAAGCCTTGCAGCGGCAAGTCCCGCTGGCCGCCGCCGACGGCATGGTTTTCGCGCCTGGCGTTTGGCAAGGACTGCGACAGGCCGTGCTGGAGCGCCTGGCGGAGGCGCATCGCCAGACTCCGGATAGCTTGGGGCCGGGGGCCAATCAGTTGCGGATGCAGGTGGCGCCGCGCCTGGCGCGTGCGGTTTTCGACAGCCTGCTGGCGCAACTGCGCGCGGACGGGTTGGTCGCCCAGAACGGACCCTGGCTGCACCTGCCGGATCACCACATCACGCTTTCCGCCGCTGATCAGGAGATCTGGCACAAGGTGGCGCCGCTGCTGCTGGATCAGCCATTCCAGCCGCCCCGGGTGCGCGACCTGGCAGCTGCGCTGCAGGTGGGGGAAGCGCGCATGCGCCTCCTGCTTCAGCGTTTGGCGGCCATGGGAGAAACTTACCGGGTGGCCCACGACCATTATTTTATGCCACAATCGGTGGCGCAGCTCGATGGGATAGCGCGCGAGCTTGCGGCGGAAAGCCAGGATGGGGCGATTGCGGCGGCGCAGTTCCGCGACCGGATCGGCACCGGGCGCAAGCTGGCGATCCAGATTCTGGAGTTTTTCGACAGCAGCGGCATCACCCGTCGTGCCGGCGATACCCATCGTCTGCGTTGAGGGGATAGCTGCAAAGCTTTATACTGCTTGGCTGCGATTGGAAGAGAAGCGTTCCCCGGTGGGGCGGCCAGACTTCAAATCTGGCAAGGGTTGTCAGACAGTTCTTGGTGGGTTCGACTCCCACTCTCTTCCGCCAACGATTTTAACCGGCCATCACTATCCATGGCGGGCGTAACGGCTGCTGCAGAATGAAAATTAGCTGGAACGAATTCCCGGGATGAACAGGAACGGCCGGGGATACGCCAGGAATCGAGGACAGATATGAATTTGCATGAATATCAGGCGAAGCAGGTGTTGCGTGACTATGGCATCGCGACGCCCCGCGGTACGGCGATAGCCAGTGCTTCCGAGGTGGATGGCGCGATTGCCGAACTGGGCGGCGACGCCTGGGTGGTGAAGGCGCAGATCCACGCCGGCGGGCGCGGCAAGGCCGGCGGAGTGAAGCTGGTGAAGTCGCGCGAGGCGCTGCTGGAAGCGGTCAATGCGCTGCTGGGCAAGCAACTGGTGACTTACCAGAATGCACCCGAGGGGCAGATGGTGTCGCGCCTGCTGATCGAGGAAACGCTGCCGATCGCGCGCGAGCTTTACCTCAGCCTGACCGTGGACCGCGAATTCGAGCGTATCGTGCTGGTCGCCTCCGGCAGCGGCGGCATGGAGATCGAGGAGATCGCCCGGACTTCGCCGGAAAAGATCCTGCGCGAGACGTGCGACCCGCTGTGGGGATTGCAGGATTTCCAGTGTCGCGCCCTGGCTTTCGGTCTGGAGCTGGAAGGCGCGCAGATCGGCGAGTTCGGCAAACTGGCCAAGGGCCTGTACAAGCTGTTCAAGGAAAGCGATTTGGCCATGGTGGAGATCAACCCGCTGATCGTGACTGCAACCGGAAGCCTGGTCGCGCTCGACTGCAAGATCGGCGTCGACGACAACGCCCTCTACCGGCGCAAGAAACTGGCGGAGATGAACGACCCCGCCCAGATCGACCCGAAAGAGGTGGCGGCCAAGGAATTTGACCTCAACTACATCGCCCTCGCCGGCAACATCGGCTGCATGGTCAACGGCGCCGGCCTGGCGATGGCGACCATGGACCTGATCAAGCTGCACGGCGGCCAGCCCGCCAACTTCCTCGATGTCGGCGGCGGCGCCACGGCGGAGGTCGTGTCCCAGGCATTCAAGATCATCCTCTCCGACGCCAACGTCAAGGCCATCCTGGTCAACATCTTCGGCGGCATCATGCGCTGCGACATCATCGCTGAGGGCATCATCACCGCGGTCAAGGAAGTCGGCGTAAGCGTGCCGGTGATCGTGCGCCTGGAAGGCACCAACGTCGAGCTGGGGCAGAAGATGCTGGCAGAGAGCGGCGTCGGCGTGATTTCCGCCAGCGACCTGACCGACGCGGCCAAGCGCGCGGTGGCGGCGGTGGCTTGATTGAAGATTGAATTTAACCGCTAAGGACGCAAGGGTTCGCAAAGGAATTCTTAAGCAGTTTTTCCTTTGCGTTCCTTCGCGTCCTTAGCGGTAAACAAAGAATTTTAAGGATTCTCCCATGAGCATTCTAGTCAACAATAATACCAAGGTTCTGTGCCAGGGTTTCACCGGCAAGCAGGGGTCGTTCCATTCCGAGCAGGCCATTGCCTACGGCACTAAAATGGTCGGCGGCGTGACGCCGGGCAAGGGCGGGCAGACCCATCTCAATCTCCCGGTGTTCAACACCGTGCGCGACGCGGTGCGCGAGACGGGCGCGACGGCCTCGGTGATTTACGTGCCGCCGGGCTTTGCGGCGGATTCGATCATGGAGGCGGCGGACGCGGGCATCAAGGTGATCGTCTGCATCACCGAGGGCATTCCGGTGCTGGATATGCTCAACGTCAAGGCCGCGCTCCGCGCCAGCGACGCCGTGCTGATCGGCCCCAACTGCCCCGGCATCATCACTCCGGACGAGTGCAAGATCGGCATCATGCCCGGCTTCATTCACAAGAAGGGCAAGGTCGGCGTGGTGTCGCGCTCCGGCACGCTGACTTACGAAGCCGTGTATCAGACCACCAAACTCGGGCTGGGCCAGTCCACCTGTGTGGGCATCGGCGGCGACCCGATCAAGGGGCTGGATTTCATCGACTGCCTGAAAATGTTCCAGGACGACCCGGAGACCGAGGCCATCATCATGGTCGGCGAGATCGGGGGCAACCGCGAGGAAGCCGCAGCGGAATTCATCAAGGCCCACGTCACCAAGCCGGTTGCGGCCTACATCGCCGGCCAGACCGCGCCGAAGGGCAAGCGCATGGGCCATGCCGGCGCGATCATCGCCGGCGGCAAGGGGCTGGCAGCGGACAAGATCGCTGCGCTGGAGGCGGCCGGCGTGGTGGTGGCAAAATCGCCCGCTGGCATGGGCGAGGCGGTGGTTGAAGCAATCAACAAAAAAGCATGAAGATCGCCATTGCCCAAATCAACTGCATCGTCGGCGATCTCGCCGGCAATGCGGCAAAGATCCTTGATTATGCCGAGCAGGCCAGGGCGGCGGGCGCGCAGGTGATGGTGACGCCGGAGCTGGCCCTGACCGGTTATCCGCCGGAAGACCTGCTGCTGCGCGAGGGTTTCTATGAGGCTTGCGACCATGCTCTGTTCGGCTTGGCACGGGAGATACAAGGGATCACCCTGGTGATCGGTCACCCACAGCAGGTGGATGGACAGCGCTACAACTCCGCCTCGGTGCTGTGTGACGGCAAGGTAGTCAGCTCCTATCACAAGCAGATATTGCCCAACCATTCCGTTTTTGACGAAGTGCGCTATTTCTCGCCCGGTACCGAGCCGTGCGTGTTCGAGGTTGATGGCATCAAATTCGGCATCAACATCTGCGCCGATATCTGGGAAGAGGGTGCCGCTACCTGCGCGCTCAACGCCAACGCTGATTTGTTGCTGGTGCTGAACGCCTCGCCCTATCATATGAACAAGCAGGTTTCGCGCTACCATGCGGTGCGTGAGCGGATCGGCGAGTGCGGCTTACCGGTTTTTTACGTCAATCTGGTCGGCGGTCAGGACGAACTGGTATTCGACGGCGCTTCTTTCGTCATGGACGGCGCGGGTGTGCTGGTGCACCAGCTCCCGGCATTCGAGGAAATGTTGCGCATCGTTGAGCTTGACAAGGATCAGCCGCAGCAGGGAGAGGTCATTCCGCAGCCGCCGATCGAGGCGTCCGTTTACAAGGCATTGTGCCTGGGCGTGCGGGATTATGTGATGAAAAACGGGTTTCCCGGCATCGTGTTGGGACTGTCCGGGGGAATCGACTCCGCGCTGACGCTGGCGATAGCGGTGGATGCGCTGGGTGCGGAACGGGTGCGGGCGGTGATGATGCCTTCCGAGTTCACCGCCGCCATGAGCCTGCAGGACGCGCAGATCATGGCGGAACGACAGCAGGTTCGCTACAGCGAGTTGCCTATCAAGCTGGCATTCGACGCTTTTCTCAGAACCTTGTCGGAAGAGTTCGACGACTTGCCGCTCGATACCACCGAAGAGAACATCCAGGCCCGCATCCGGGGAACCTTGCTGATGGCGCTGTCCAACAAATACGGCTCGATTGTCCTGACCACCGGCAACAAGAGCGAAATGGCGGTGGGCTACGCCACGCTGTATGGCGACATGGCCGGCGGATTCTCGGTGCTGAAGGACGTGCCGAAAACTCTGGTGTATCGCCTGGCGCGCTATCGCAACAGTCTCGGCGAGGTGATCCCGGAACGGGTCATCACCCGTGCACCGTCCGCCGAACTGCGCCACAACCAGACCGACCAGGATGCCCTGCCGCCGTATGAAATTCTGGATGCCATCATGGAGGCCTATGTCGAGCACGACCTGTGTCCGCATGACATCATCGCGCAGGGTTACGCTGAAGAGGATGTGCGCCGCGTAGTGAAACTGATCGATAAGAACGAGTTCAAGCGACGCCAGGCGCCGGTCGGAGTGCGGGTCACGCCGCGCGGATTCGGCAAGGACCGGCGCTATCCGATTACATCGAAGTATCGTCCCTGGATGCAGTAACTTAGGAGAGGCAGATGAAAAAAATAGAGGCGATTATCAAGCCGTTCAAACTTGATGAAGTGCGCGAGGCATTATCGGATATCGGCGTCACCGGCCTGACCGTGACCGAGGTGAAAGGCTTCGGCCGGCAGAAAGGGCATACCGAACTCTACCGCGGCGCCGAGTATGTGGTCGACTTTCTGCCCAAGGTCAAGATCGAACTGGTGATTGCAGCCAGCCAGGTGGAGGCCGCCATCGATGCCATTATCAAGGTGGCACGCACCGGCAAGATCGGCGACGGCAAGATTTTCGTCACCAGCGTGGAGCAGGTGGTGCGCATCCGCACCGGCGAAACCGACGAAGCGGCGATCTAGGCGTTTCCCGTTACCAGATTTTCCAACACGGCGTTTCCGCCTTTTTCTGAAGGGCGAAGTAGCGGCTGTTGGGGAAGTTCTTTTGCATGATGCGCAGGGTGTCGTCGCGCAGATCATTCATGCCGAGCGCATCGTAGGCTTTCACCATGATAGTCAGCGCCTCCTCGGTGGCGGGCGCCTGCGGATACTGCTGCATCGCGGACTGGGCGCGGTTGACGGAAGCAACGTAAGCGCCGCGTTTGTAGTAATAGCGAGCCACGTGAACTTCATGCGAGGCGAGGGCGTTGACCAGGTACTTCATGCGGGCAATGGCGTCCGGGGTGTACTTGCTGCCGGGGAAGCGGGTCGCCAGCTCCTTGAAGGATTCAAAGGCTTCGCGTGATGCTTTCGGGTCGCGTTCGCTCATGTCCTGCCTGGCGAGAGGGGCAAGAGTTTCCGAGGTTTCGGCAACCTTCTCGCTCAGGGCGCCGAGGAAGCCCAGGTCGTCATTGAAGTTCACCAGACCCTTCAGGTAATAAACGTAATCCACGTTGGGGTGGTTGGGGTGGAGTTTGATGAAACGGTCGCAGGCGGCGAGGGCGGAGGCCGGTTCGTTCGCCTTGTAGTAGGCGTAGGCTACCTCGATTTGGGCTTGCTGCGCATAACGGCCGTAGGGGTAGCGCGCTTCCAGCTTTTCGAAGTACTGAATGGCTTTTTCATAGCCGCCGTCGGCCATTTGATCCTTGGCCTCGGCGTAGAGTTTCTGGGCTGACCAGCCCTTGGTTTCATCCTGGACTTCCGGCAGCAGGCCGCAACCGGTTATCAACAATGCAAGAATTAACGCTAAACTAAGCCTCATGACAATATCCGATGCCCAGCAGGGCGAAAGTGGTAATCCGCCCGATTATAACCCAAATCCGGCCCCCATCAACTTGACGATTCCGCCGGAAATGACCGGTTTGCGCCTCGATCAGGCTTTGCAGCAGCTGTTGCCGGATTATTCCCGCAGCCGCCTGCAAACCTGGATCAAGGACAAACGCGTCACGCTCGATGGCGAGTATGTCGCGCCCAAACAGGCGGTGTGGGGCGGTGGGAAGGTGAGGGTCGAGCCCGAATTGCATCCCTCCGAAACCCCCTATGCAGCGGAAGAAATCGCCCTCGACATCGTGTATGAAGACGATGCGCTGCTGGTGGTCAACAAGCCGGCCGGACTGGTGGTCCACCCCGGCAGCGGCAACTGGCAGGGCACCATGCTGAATGCCCTGCTGCATCATGCACCGCAGCTCGCATGCATTCCCCGTGCCGGCATCGTCCATCGCCTCGACAAGGACACCAGCGGCCTGCTGGTGGTGGCCAAGACCCTGACCTCGCAGACCGATCTGGTGCGCCAGCTTCAGGCTCGCAGCGTGAAGCGCGATTACCTGGCGGTGGTGCAGGGGGTGCTGGCTCATGACGGCAAGGTGGAAGCGCCGCTCGGCAGGCATCCCAGCCAGCGCGTCAAAATGGCGATAGTCCACAACGGCAAGCCGGCGGTCACGCATTACACGGTGCTGGAGCGTTTCGATTACCACAGCCTGGTGCGCTGTAGCCTGGAGACCGGCCGCACGCACCAGATTCGGGTGCATATGCTGTCGATCGGCCATCCCCTCGCGGGCGACCCGGTTTACGGCGGCAGGCCGATCAACTTGCCGCCGCCCCTGCGCGACGCGGTCAAGGCGCTGGGGCGCCAGGCCCTGCACGCCGAGCGGCTCGGACTGATCCATCCGATCAGCTGTGTAGCGATGGAATGGCGGGCGGAGCTGCCGCAGGACATGGCGGCACTGCTGGAAGCGCTGAGATTGAATAAGGAAGAGATCAATCGCGAATGAAGACGAAATTATACGAATATGATGGCATTTTATTTCCGGAATTTTCTATTTGTAAATTGCCACGCAGGACATGATATAACAAAAATTGTGGTCATCTCGCCACTGGCTGGATTCGACGCTGATTTTGGTAAATCTCTGGATGCTGATTGACCATGGCAGACCCCATTTGCTCCGCCCCAAGCAATATCACTTCCTACTACGAAGTGTTCCTTCGTTTCAATATTATCATTGTTTATCAATACATTATGTGCGATAAACTTGATTTATCAGGAAATTTAAATCGATGGAGCGCGTACGTATATATCTAAGCCATTGTTTTTTAAGTTGTTATTGTCTGGCATGAGGATTGCTTAATTTAGTTGCGCGGGTAAAGTGCCCGTTACCAATCCCCTTGGGCTGCTACCAAAGAAGTTAAGCCGTTCAAGGGGTTCTAAATTTGTATCCTTTTACCGAGGAGACTCAAAATGACTACTCTCAAAGAGCAACTGAGCACACACGTCGCTGCATATGACCTCTGGGCACAACGTCGCCGCTATGGACCGGATGGGCATAACAATCGAAGCTTGTGGGTACTTGCCTGTATGGACGAACGCCTGCCGGTAGACGAAGCGCTCGGCATTCACGTAGATACACCGGCCGGCGGCGGGGATGCACACTGCTTCCGCAATGCCGGAGGAATCGTCACCGACGATGCAATTCGCTCGGCGATGCTGACTTGCAATTTCTTTGGTACCAAGGAAATCGTCATCGTGCAGCATACGCAATGCGGCATGCTGTCTGCGAATGCGACCGATCTGGAAAAGATGTTACGCGACAAGGGGGTCGATACGGACAATATCGCGATGGACCCGACGCTACCGGAACTGAAGCTGGAGAAAGGCGCGTTCGCCAAGTGGATCGGGATGATGGACGACGTGGACGAAACCTGCATGAAGACAATAGAGGCATTCAAAAATCATCCCCTCATTCCCAAGGATGTGGTCATCAGCGGCTGGGTCTGGGAGGTTGAGACGCGTCGGCTGAGGGCGCCGACCCGGGATCATGAAAAACGGGCAAGAACCGATGTCACCTCCAGCCAATTCGGCGTCAAAGGGAAGCAACCGCCGCGTTGGAGCTAGGCCCGAGAAAGAGGCCTGGAAACGTGGGCGCCTGGCGTAACAGGTGTCCACGTCTTGGTATTTCTGAGAAACGCGTTAACACAATGGATGGGGGTTCCAAATGCCAACTTATGATTACCTGTGTACCCGATGCAAACTGCAATTCGAAGCACGCCATGCAATCAACGCGGCCAGCCCGGATTGCTCGGTATGTGGGGGCGCGACCGAAAAGGTGATCCTCTCTGCCCCTGCGACGCATGGCAACATGGCGCGAGGTCGTGATCTGGCAATGCGCTCACTTCAGCCGAAACCGGGCCAGGAAAAACACGTACACGGACCTGGGTGCGGATGTGGGCGTCACCAACATTCTTAAACGCAATCAATTTTTTGGCGTAGCCTAGGCAGATGGCCACAGCGGAACCTTGGAATGGCTAAGCCCAGCGCGCAACAGCGCGCGACTTACGATAGCGATGTCGGATTTGAGGAGAACAACTATGCCCGATAAGCTTTTTTCCCATCTTAATCCCATCCTGTTTTTGCAAACCTTTGTTGCCCAGAGCGTCGAGGTCAGCGCAAAGATGGGTGGTGGCAAAGGTAATGATCGCCTAAATTACATCGAGCAGCTCGGCCTCACCGCGAGCGGTTGCTTTGAGGCCGCGTATCGCCAAGAGTTGGCGCAAAATGGACCCCTGGATCATAGCAAGTACGCGGACATGATTGTGGAGATCAAGAATAAGATCGGCGGGAATTTTTCCCGTGCATCAAGCGAACCGGGCATGGTGCGAGTGGTCAACACGCGCTGCCCCTTCGGGGAAGCCGTCATGCAGGCGCCGGAGCTTTGCAAAATGACGTCCAGCGTATTCGGCGGGATTGCAGCGCGTAACTTCGGTTACGCGAAAGTGATCCTGGACAAACGCATTGCGGTGGAAGATGGGATGTGCGAAGCACGCATTTATACCGACACCAAGAAAGCCGCCTCCTTTGAGGGCGACGAATATCGTCGGGAACAGGGCGTCATCCGAGGGCGGGAGGCTACAGTCAAAGCGCAGATCACTAGAGAGCGGCGCGACGGGAAAGTATGGTGCGGTGTCAGCCCGAGCCAGCCCGAGGATGCAGACAAACCTCCCGTCGTGGCGAAGTCCCCTGCCATGCTCAATGCTCTGGAGATAGTAAAAGTAGTAGCACCAACCACCGCGACCGTGCTGATTACCGGTGAGACCGGCGTGGGCAAGGAGGTCATTGCTCGTCGCATCCACGCCATGAGTGAGCGCTGGAACAAAAATTTTGTCGCAGTGAACTGCGGCGCAATACCCGAAAATTTAGTCGAGACTACACTATTTGGACACGAGCGCGGTGCGTTTACCGGCGCCTACGAAGTCCACCACGGACTGTTTGAGCAGGCAGAGGGCGGAAGTCTGTTTCTTGACGAGATCGATTCGTTGCCTCTTGCCGCCCAAGCGCGTCTTTTGCGGGTGCTCCAGGGCGGTGAGTTCGAGCGGGTTGGGGGGAAGCAGCGCCTTTCCGCAGATGTTCGTGTGATCGCCGCGGCCAGTATGCGTTTGGACAAGTTCATTGCCGAGGGGACTTTCCGGATTGATCTCTACTACCGGATAAACGTAGTACCCATCCTTCTCCCACCGCTACGCGAACGATGCGAGGATATTTTACCGCTCGTCAATCATATCCTTGCCCAGCTTTCAGCGAAGTACAACAAAGTCATCAAAGCATTAAGTGAGGCCGCAATGGCGCGGGTGATGCAGTACGATTGGCCTGGCAACGTGCGTGAACTGGAGAACGTACTGGAGCGTTCGTTCCTGTTCTCACCCGGCCCGATTATGACCCAGCTGCTGCTTCCTCCAACCAGCGGCGCGGTAGCGGCGAGCGTCGGGCAACCTGTTGGCCTGTCCCTCAAGGAGGCGAAACAGCGGGCTGCTGAACAGGTGGAGGCGCTAATCCTCAAGGAGGCGCTTATCCATTTCCACGGCAATGTCAGCGAGGTGGCGAAATCTTTAGGGCTTACACCGAGGGCGATCCATCAGAAGCTCAATTTACACAGCATGGACCCCAACAGTTATCGCTCCCGGGCAAGGCTCAAAGTCGCGCACCTGGATGAAGGGAGTAGCGAGCATTAGGGTTCTGTCGCAAACGTTGAGAACGTTTGTTTTGGGCAGCTATTAGTAGCAGTGTCATACACTTTACCCCAGTATTTATGACGATGTTATATCGTTGATTTTCAAATATGATGGCATTTTATTTCCGGAATCCGGTTCTATTCATGCTTAATTCGTGAACGTTCGGGGCTAAAAAACAAATGAACCCATCCTGGATTATCCCTGACTGGCCGGCACCGTCCAATGTGCGCGCCGTACAGACCACCCGTGACGGCGGGGTGAGCGTGGGCGCCTATGCTACGCTTAACCTGGGTGACCATGTTGGCGATGACCCGCTTGCCGTGGCGCGGAACCGGGCGTTGCTGCGCGCGACTCTCCCCGCCGAACCGGTCTGGCTGAAACAGGTGCATGGCAATATCGTGGCGGATGCCGACCGTACGGTCGGCGTGCCCGAAGCCGATGCCGCTCTGGCCCGGCAACCGGGCAAAATTTGCGTGGTGATGACGGCGGATTGCCTGCCCCTGCTGCTGTGCGACGAAGCCGGTACGGTGGTGGCCGCTGCCCACGCCGGATGGCGCGGGCTGGCGGATGGCGTGGTGGAAGCCACGGTGAAGGCGATGAAGGTCGCGCCGGAGCGCTTGCTGGTCTGGCTCGGCCCGGCGATCGGGCCCGCCGCCTTCGAGGTTGGCGAGGAGGTCAGGCAGGCATTCATGGCGCATGATCCTGAAGCCGCAAAGGCTTTCGTTCCTCGCTCACCCCTCGCCGCCCAGAAATGGCTGGCGGATATCTATCTCCTGGCACGCCAGCGCCTCGCCATGCTCGGGGTGAAGCGGGTTTACGGTGGCGGCCTGTGCACCTATACCGATGCGCAGAAGTTCTATTCCTATCGGCGCGATCAGGCTACCGGGCGCATGGCGTCGTTAATCTGGCTTGCCTGATGATATTCCGTATAATGGCGGGCTTATGTCCACTCTGACCGGTATCATCCTTGCCAGCCTGTTCGGCGGCGCTCTCAGCATTGCCGTGGCGGCGCTGTTCGCCATGTCGGCGCGCGCCGAGTGGGTGCCGATGCTGGTCAGCTACGCCATCGGCGCCTTGCTCGGGGCGGCATTCCTGGAAATTTTGCCGCACGCTTTCGAGTTGACCAAAAGCATCGAAAATACCGCGGCCACCATCCTGTTCGGCATCCTGATGTTCTTTGTGCTGGAGAAACTGGTTCTGTGGCGGCATTGCCATATCGACCATTGCGAGGCTCACGTCCCGGCCCGCGATCACGGCCACGATCATGGCCGCAGCGGTCTGATGATCATGGTGGGAGACACCTTCCACAATTTCGTCGACGGCATCATCATCGCTGCCGCGTTCCTGGCCGATTTCCAGATCGGCGTGGTGACTGCGCTGGCCATCATCGCCCACGAAATTCCTCAGGAGGTGGGCGATTTCCTGATCCTGCTTCACTCCGGCTATAGCAAGAAGCAGGCATTCCTGCTCAATCTGCTGTCCAGTCTGGCGACAGTGGTGGGAGGCGTGCTTGCTTACTTCATGCTGCAATCGATGCACGAGTGGATTCCGTTCTTCCTAGGCATTGCCGCAGCGAGCATGATTTATGTCGCGGTGGCGGACCTGATCCCGGGCCTGCACAAGCGTCCGGAGCTGCTTGCCACGCTACAGCAGGCGCTCCTGATCGGGCTGGGGATCGGCTCGATCTGGTTGACCAAGGCGCTCCTGGGCGGCCATGCGTGAGCGCCTGAGCTGTTTCAGGGTGATATAGAACACCAGTCCCAAAGGCAGCAGCCCGTAAAAAACGAAAGTCAGCACGCCGGCAACGAGGCTTTTTGCCGTTACGGCCATCAAGAGTACGACGTAGGCCCAGCCGATTGCGATGATGTAAAGGTACATGAGAGGTAGTGTAAGCAAAACTTGATTTTACCGCAGAGGGCGCAGAGGAAAGACCAATAAATGTGTCTTAGCTTGCTGTCCTCCGTGTCCTCTTTAGTTAACGCATTCAACAGATACTGTTAATCGCTTCTATTCCAAAGTTGGTTCTGTGAATAGGTGGGTGACGGTCTCAATGGCGCCGTGAGTAGCGGAAGTTCGCATTGAGATCCGCGACCGTCTCAAAGTCGGCCAAAGGAGCCGGTCAGCGAGGCTTGAAAATTGGCGCAGGGGAATGACTGCTCCAAATCCAACACCGGTCATTTCCAATATTTATTGGGAAATCTTCGCTGCAACCAACTTGAATGACGGCTTCCAGAAAAGCTGGTCGGCAGCCATCGACCCAAATCCGCCGGTGATGACCTACGTGGGGAGCGGCCGCTTAACCTCCAAGAGCAGCCGCCAGACTTTTTAGTCATAGCCCGCGCCGACGGCCCCCAATAGCGTCAGGATTATCTATCGTCAAAGATTATCGAATGGGCTAGTCACCTTCTTTGTGACCTCAAGAACGTGTGTATAGATCATCGTAGTCTGAAGATTTCGGTGGCCAAGCAAAAGCTGAATTGTCCGAATATCCGTACCCGAAGAGAGTAACTGTGTAGCAAAGGAATGCCTCAGCGTATGGACAGTCGCGTGTTTCATCATGCCCGCACGAATCACCGCCTGCCTGAATGCGCGCTGGATTGTTGACGGAGAAACATGCCAACGAGCCAAACGCCCACTTTGACCCCAAGGGCGGCAGACGGAAGAGGGAAAGACGAATTGCCAAGCAAGGGATTCCGCTGCTTTTGGATATTTGCTTTCAAGAGCACCAGGCAAGGGCACCAATCCTGCTCCACGAGCTCGGTCGTCAGTATGTAACCGTGCAACCTGCATTAGATGCGCCTGCAAATCTGCCTTCAAGCGGGCAGGAAGAATCGTTGTTCTATCTTTCGCCCCCTTGCCATCACGGACATTGATGACTGACGAACCGAAATCAATATCCTTGATCCGCAATGTGCAGCATTCCTCAACTCTGAGACCAGAACCAAACATTATCTTAGCCATTAGGGCCGTTGTACCAGACATCTGTGCTAAAACCGCAGAAACCTCACTTGCCGTCATTACCACAGGAATGCGCTTATGTTGTTGCACGCGATTCAATCCGGCAATCTCGCCAAGCGGAATAACCAAAACATCTCGATAGAGAAACGCAATCGCATTAAGAGCCTGAGATTGGGTAGATGCGGCGACCTTGCGCTTAACGGCCAGGTAATTGATGAATTGCATCACCTCGGTTTCTCTCATCTCTTTCGGGTGCCGTTTGTTGTGGAAGAAAATATATTGGCGAATCCAGAACCGATAGGATTTTTCTGTACGTGGGCTGAGATGGCGACGTCTACAAACCGCGTGAACCTGATCCATCAGGCGCATTGGTTGCGGAACGCTGTCGTTTTGAGGGAAATTTCGATTCGTACCCCATAAGTGTCAATCCTTGTTGAGATTAAATCCTCTACAGTACACGCGGGTATTAATGATTTGCAGTAATATTAAACAATATACGGACAGGGAATTTTATGGAGTTGTTATGAATCATATAGTTATCAAAAAACAGCACGCCCTGATATTAAAAATAACCCTGACCGGTGGGTCCGTTGATTAACTGTTGGGCCTCTCTTATCCATCACTCTTGGAATTCACGCACATGAATAGGGCATATGTTGTCGGCCACATCACAGTAAAGAACCCGGAAATGTGGGCTGAATATCGAAGCAAGGTTCCAGAGACATTGGCCCCTTGGGGAGGGGAACTTGTCTTTCGTGGAAAACAAGTGGCAACCCTGTCCGGTGAAAACCCTCACCCTGACATCGTCGTTATCTGTTTCCCCAGTGTCGCAGCTGTAAACAGTTGGTTTTCATCTCCTGCCTATCAATCACTTATCCCGCTCCGACAGCAAGCTGCGGAAATGGTCTTGCTATCATATGAAGCATAGTTTTCTGCCTTTATCGGCCTTCACGGGAGCATCACCTTCTACATGGAGGCCGTCAGTACCCCGACTGGCATATGGCCGAGGCCCAACCCAACATTCCACCGGACCTGCGCGAAAAGCCGCGCAGGCCGGTGAATTCAGACGTTGGGCCTCTTGATACGGCAGCACAAACGGAGAACGACACCATGAAATACCGCGAGTGCGTAATCTTTACCGGAGCAAAATTTCTTGTTCCGGAGAACATTCAACGAATCGAGTCACTTTCCAATGGCATCACAGGTGCCACATATGGATGGCAGGTTCGCTATGGAGAATTCGAGCCATTCTTTGGGGATCACTCTGCAGACGGCAGTGGAGCGGAGGCGGCCCTGGCCGAGGCCACTCAAGAACTGATTCGTCGCGTTCACTCACTTGACGCACCAACAAAACTCAAACGGCACACTAGTGGCTCGAAGACCAATGATCTACCCATCGGTATCTCTGGTCCCGCAGAAAGCAAAAAGAAAAGGCGAAACGTCTCTGAGTTCAATTTCCAGGTCGTCATTCCGCGCTTCGGTCAAAAGCCAGCAAATCAAAAGGTGTACATCGGTACTGAGAATACTTTCACGGATGCCCGTTATGACGAGGCGTTGGGAAAAGCAATAGCAATGCGAAACAAAGCTGCTGCCGCATATCAAGAGGCAGCAACTGAGGCCAGGCGCGCAGCTACCCCCAAACCCAAGAGTCGCAAATGAGGCCCAACCCGGCGGTCGACCCCGTTCGCTTCGCTCTCTGGACGCTGCGCGATGAAGCCGCGCAGCGCCGGTCACCTTGAACGTTGGGCACTATCTATGCTCGTACATTTCCGCTGCTTCTATCTCATCACCTTTCTGGCCGCCGTCTTAACTGGCTGCGCAGCAAAATCGACCACTCCCTTTTACGCTCCTGGTGGTGGCGGATGGAATACATGCAAGGACGTTCATCCAGTTCTTGCCCATCTACAGGGCTGTCAAACTAACGATCGGATGCGTGACCCCGCTCCTATTACTCGAGAGAATGCAAACGACAAGGTAGGCAACCAATGCTTATTGCAATTGGCCGCCAACTATGGAAACTTGAATGTATTTCGCCAGTTGCTACGTAATGACGCTGACGCGCGCCTTTGCGCACCTGGGTACGCTCAGCGGTTCCGTGAAGTCTGGATTACCAAGCACTGTGACTACCCCAAGGGCTCTACCGAGGAATTCCTTCTTCTTCTCGAAAGCTCAGGTATCGAAATGTCGGACAAGCAGGAATTATTGAAAGCCGCAGCCATAGCGGGCTGTTCGGTTGCTGTACGCTTCCTGGCCGCTCGAAACGCAGATTTGAACTGGGCATATGAAGAAGACCTTCGCCCCCTACATTACGTTGTCAATATGGCGTCGGAGGAAAGGATCGAGACAGCCAGAACTTTGGTTAACCTTGGGGCAAATCCATATCTCCGGTCGCGAAACGGCGAGTCTGCCATAGACCGCGGTAAACGAATTCTCTCAGGCCGCGCAACTAATTGGCCTCGCATGGAGGCTGTGCTTTCCACATACGCCGGCAGTGCCCAACCAGGCGTTCCAGCGGACCGCCCGCAAGCGGGCGCCCGCTGAACTTGGACGTTATCCATCAAGAAAATTTGCACATCGTAAACATTATGTTTATTATTGGCGCATGATTCAAACATTCGCCAACACTGAAACCGAAGGCTTTTTCGTTACAGGTAAATCGCGTCGTTTACCTTCGGAAATTCTCAAACGTGCAGCCATGCGTCTCAATCAGTTGCATGCCGCTACAGAGTTGAATGATCTACGTTTGCCACCCTCTAACCATTTGGAGGCTCTTTCAGGTAATCGCATTGGTCAATGGAGTATACGTATAAACCAACAGTGGCGTGTCTGTTTCAAGTTTGAAAGTGGTGACGCATTTAATGTCGAAATAGTGGATTACCACTAGGAGGAATAACATGATCTACAATGGTTTAAC
This sequence comes from Sulfuricella sp., assembly GCA_031426955.1. Classification (GTDB taxonomy): domain Bacteria; phylum Pseudomonadota; class Gammaproteobacteria; order Burkholderiales; family Sulfuricellaceae; genus Sulfuricella. The sequence goes on along the minus strand of JASJPA010000021.1, from coordinate 49,116 downwards.
ACCTATCCATCCCGGCGAGTACCTCGCCGAAATCCTTGAAGAGCTTCATATCTCTCAAGCGTTGTTCGCCCGTACCATTGGCGTGTCGCCCATGCGCATTTCCCATATCGTTAAAGGCAAGCGCCCTGTTACGGCTGAACTAGCATTGCTGTTTGCAAAAGCATTTGAGCAAACTCCACAGTATTGGCTCAATTTGCAAGCCAGCTATGATCTAAAAACTGCTGAGAAAAGCATCGCCAATCGTCTCTTCTCCATTCATAGCTTGGCCCATGCTTAATGGCTAACCCCTCATTCCACCGGACTAGCCGAAAAGCGCGGCCAGCCGGTGAATTCCAACGTTAGACCTCACCCTAGGTTCTCACATGGCCGACATCGATCCGAAATCCGTTCTCGAAACCATTGAGATCATACGAGCCGTCAAGTCTCTGTTCATTGAGCAGAACCCGTACCTTCCGATGTACAGCGCACTTGGTGGTGCCTTCGTCGGAGCGGTATCGTCGTTTTTTCCAAACTACATAATTGGAAAGCTCAAAGACCGCAAAGACAGACGTTCCACTACCCTCCAGCTATATGCGGAAGTTAAAGCCACTATCGAGCTTGCCGAACACCGGAACTACATACAGCAACTGGAGCGCGTGGTAGAGGCGTTCAATGCCAAACAGATAACCGCTTACACGTATCAGATTCAGGTGCCAGATGACAGATTCCCCATCTTCAAGAGCAGCCTAGATCGCCTTGGCATGCTCGAAGTCGACCTTCAAGTGAAAGTGGTCGAGTTCTACCAACTACTGGAAGCCGTAGTCCAAGACGTTAAACCTGGTGGTCTACTGAACGTGAGACCGGCCCCGGCGGAGGCATTCCAGGAGGCTCTACGCATTGTTAAGAGGGCACGGCAAGTCGGTGTCGAAATCTTGGCCGCCATCGAGAAACGCCACCGAATTCCGAATTCAAGCGCCAGAGATTCCAATGCTCTTGCATAGAAAGGCGAAGTCTAACCTCTCGGTCAACACGGACCGCCTGCAAGCTGCGCTTGCAGGTTCCCTCCGCGGCTTCGCCGCTCCGGCGCCCGGTTACCTTGAACGTTGGGCATCTCAAGGAATGTTCCATGGAACCTCGCATTAGTTTAATCACGCTCGGGGTTTCCGACCTTGAGAGAGCCACACGGTTCTACGAAGAATGTCTTGGCCTTCCACGGATTGAGACACCTCCATCGGTCACATTTTTTGAGCTTGGGAAGACATGGCTCGCTCTCTGGTCTTGGGAGAGTTTGGCTGCTGATGCGGGACTTCCACCCCAAGGTTCCGGGTTTCGAGGTTTTGCGCTTGCCCATAACGTGCGTTCCCCGGCAGAGGTAGATGCACTACTTGAGCGTGTCGCTGGCTATGGCGCCACAGTTACGAAGAAAGGCCAACCCACTGACTGGGGCGGCTATTCCGGGTACTTCACTGACCCAGACGGTTTCCTTTGGGAAGTTGCTCACAACCCAAGCTTCCCCCATGTTTAGCCCGATGCCCAACCCATCATTCCACCGGACCTGCGCGAAAAGCCGCGCAGGCCGGTGAATTCAAACGTTGACTGACTGCTTTGTGCGTCTTAACTGACCTTAGACGACAAGTCGTGAGTGTTCCTTTCGGGTCGATGGCTGCCGACCAGCTTTTCTGGAAGCCGTCATTCAAGTTGGTTTCAGCGAAGATTTCCCAATAAATATTGGAAATGACCGGTGTTGGATTTGGAGCAGTCATTCCCCTGCGCCAATTTTCAAGCCTCGCTGACCGGCTCCTTTGGCCGAATAGCGGAAGTTTGGGTGTGACTCACCGACAGACCGTTCTGGGTCCGGTATACGATGTTCATGTTTTTCATAAGCTGCCGTTGAAGTTGAGCCATCAACCTTACTGCGGCAAATATCAAGAATACAAGTTATTGGTACGTGTCAATCACGGAATCCATCCTTGACAATGTAAGGAAATATCCTTACTATATTCCTTGTGTTTCCATAAGGAATGTTCCATGCCCCACATTCACGAAATAGCGACCGTTACCTCAAAAGGCCAGATCACCTTGCCCAAGCCTATCCGTCAAGCCTTGGGCATTGACGTCGGCGGGAAGGTGGCCTTCGATCTTCGCGGCTCCGAAGTCGTCGTGACCCGGGCCGACAATGAGGAACACGAAGATCCCGCCATTGGTGCCTTTCTGTCTCTGCTGGAAAGCGACATCAAGTCAGGCAAGCACCTGATCTCTTTGCCGGACGATCTGGCGCAGGCTATGCTGGCCAACCTTCATCATGTCGCTGCGCTCGATGAGGAGATCATCGGTGAAGTTGCCCTGTAATGCAGCGCCACGGTTGGTCGCTGCTTTTTCACGACTGTTTGGTCGAGCAACTACAGAAACTGAGGGCGGCCTCGGATCGGGCTGAAGCGGCTGATCCGTCCGGTTTTTCGCTCAATGCCAACGTCAAGCTGTTCCGTGCTCTGAGCCAGTTGATTTTCGAGACGGTGCCCAGCGATCCCGCCCGTGAGGAATATCGGCAGGGCAATACCATGGGAACGAATTATCGTCACTGGCGCCGGGCCAAGATCGGGCGCCGCTTCAGGCTGTTTTTTCGTTATGACTCGAAGGCGAAAGTCATCGTTTTTGCCTGGGTCAATGACGAGCACACGTTGCGGTCGGCAGGGAGTCAATCCGATCCCTATGCGGTATTCCAGAAAATGCTGGATCGAGGCAATCCACCCGATGACTGGGCGGCGCTACTTGCGGCGAGCCGAGCAGATTTGAACCAACACTCTCAATTATCACGGTAAGTCATGTCAATGCCAAAAACTATAGGTATGGTCTCCTTGGGCTGCCCCAAGGCGCTGGTGGACTCCGAGCAGATCCTCACCCGTTTGCGGGCCGAGGGGTACGTTATTTCGCCCAGTTATGAAGGGGCCGACCTGGTGGTGGTCAACACCTGCGGCTTCATCGACGCTGCCGTGGCCGAGTCGCTCGATGCCATCGGCGAGGCGCTCAAGGAAAACGGCAAGGTGATCGTCACCGGCTGTCTCGGTGCCAAGTCCGGCGTGGTGCTGGAGGCCCATCCCCAGGTGCTGGCGGTGACCGGGCCGCACGCTGCGGCCGAGGTGATGGCGGCGGTGCACCAGCACCTGCCGCAGCCGCATGATCCGTTCGAGAGCCTGGTTCCACCGCAGGGCATCAAGCTGACGCCGAAACATTACGCCTACCTGAAAATTTCCGAGGGCTGCAATCACCGCTGCACTTTCTGCATCATCCCCTCGTTGCGCGGTGACCTGGTCAGCAGACCGGTGGGGGAAGTGATGCAGGAGGCGGAAAACCTGGTCAAGGCCGGAGTGAAGGAACTGCTGGTGATCTCCCAGGACACCAGCGCTTACGGCGTCGATGTCAAGTACCGCAGCGGCTTCTGGGGCGGCCGCCCGCTGCGCACCCGGATGACCGAGCTGGCGAGCGCCCTGGGCGAGTTGGGCGTGTGGGTGCGGCTGCATTACGTCTACCCTTATCCGCATGTTGACGAGGCCATCCCGCTGATGGCGCAGGGCAAGATCCTGCCTTATCTCGATGTGCCGCTCCAGCATGCCAGCCCGCGCATTCTCAAGGCGATGAAGCGGCCTGGAAATATCGAGGGCACGCTGGCCAGGATTCAAGGCTGGCGCGAGATCTGTCCGGAGATCACGATACGCAGCACCTTTATCGCCGGCTTCCCCGGCGAGACCGAGGCCGATTTCGAACTGCTGCTGGATTTTCTGCGCGAGGCGGAACTCGACCGCGTCGGCTGCTTTGCCTATTCGCCGGTGGAAGGGGCAACGGCCAACGAGCTGCCCGGCGCGGTGCCGGAAGAGGTGAAACAGGAGCGCGTGGCGCGGCTGATGGAGCTGCAGGAAGAAATCAGCGCGGCCAAACTGGAGCGCAAGATCGGCCAGACCTTCACCGTGCTGGTGGACGAAGTGGACGAGGATGGCGCTGTAGCCCGCAGTGCGGCGGATGCGCCGGAAATCGACGGCCTGGTCTATATCGAGGATGCGGGCAATCTGAAACCCGGTGATTTCGTCGAAGTGGAAATCACCGACGCCGATGCTCACGATCTGTGGGGGCGGCGCGCCAGTTGAGCATGGACAGGAAACGCCTGTTCCTTATGCCAGCTGCGCCGGGATCGATGCCGGCTTCATTGCTCGCGGCGCTCACCACCTTTGAGCAGGTCGGCATAGGGCGGTTTCCTGATCGAGTGCGACAAGACCACAACTAGGCTGTACTGCGTGAAACACCGAGTCAGTCAGTGAAGCGGCGTAACTATTCAGGTCGAAACGATATGCTCAAAAATAACCACAACGCCAGTCCCTTCCCCCTTTTAGGGGGAAGGTTAGGATGGGGGTGAAAGGGTGGCGTTATCGACACAGCCTCTTTCATCCACCTTTCTACCCCCATCCCGGCCTTCCCCCTGCAAGGGGGAAGGAGAAAAACTGCTGCACCTGAATAGTTACGAAGTGCCTTAATCCTTGGGCTTGATGCTCTTCAGGCTGGATCGGGTGATCGGCACGACCTTGGCTTTCTTCGGGTCGTCGCTGAAGTGGGGCCTTTCCTCGGCGATGCCGGCCTCCCTTGCCAATTCCATTTCCCTTGCCGAAATCAGCGCGAAGCAGGCCTTGATGTCTTCGATGGTCTGTTGCGACAGGGCATGATGCATGCCGGGTTGTGGCGTGGTGTCCTTGACGACACTCGCCAGCACTTTGCGCATTACGCGCAGGACGCGCTGTTCCATTGACGTTTCATTGTTGCTGGTCATGATTGTTCATCCTTTTTAACTATATACCGACAACTTCATAGCCGGCATCCTGGATCGCGGCCTTGAACTGATCCGGGCCGGCTTTGGCGGGATCGAAGCTGATCGTTACCTGGCCGTTGTCCAGGACGATGTCCACGCCGGCGACGCCGGCAATCGGTTCCAGCACGTTCTTGACGCTCTTGACGCAGCCCATGCAGGTCATGCCTTTGACGGCGAGTGTGATTTTTTCCATTTCATTTACTCCTTCTGTGAGACTTTGCCACAGAGTACACAGAGGGCACAGAGAAAACCGGGGAGATCATCTCTCTGTGGTCTCTGTGTGCTCTGTGGCAAAAAAATTCAAAAAGTTAGTTTCCCGACTTCCAGCGTTTCAGCAGCAGCGAGTTGCTCACCACCGACACCGAGCTCATCGCCATCGCCGCGCCGGCAATCACCGGGTTCAACATGCCCAGCGCCGCCAGCGGGATGCCCAGCACATTGTAGATGAAAGCGAAGAACAGGTTCTGGCGGATTTTCTTCAGGGTGGCGCGGGACAGGTCAATGGCGTCGGCCACGCTCGTCAGGTCGTTGCGCATCAGCGTGACATCGGCGGTTTCGATGGCGACATCCGTACCGCTGCCGACGGCAAAGCTCACATCCGCCGCAGCCAGTGCCGGTGCATCGTTGATGCCGTCGCCGGCCATGCCGACCACTTTGCCCTGGGCTTTGAGATTCTGGATTTCTGCCGCCTTGTCCTGCGGCAGGACGTCTGAGAGATGGCGATCGACGCCAGCCTGCGCGGCGATGGCGCGGGCGGTGGCGGCATTGTCGCCGGTGAGCATGACGACCTCGATGCCCATCGCCTGCAACCGTGCCACGGCACTGGCCGAGGTTGCGCGCAGGGCATCGGCGATGGCGAGGTAGCCGATGACGTTTTCCTCGTCGCTGAGGGCGACCACGGTTTTGCCTTGTTGCTGGAGGCGGGTGACAGTGTCCTCGCCGGATTTCAGCCCCAGCTCGACGAGGAAGGCGGGGGAGCCGAGCCGGTAGAGCCGGCCGTCGATTTCGCCCTGCACGCCCTTGCCGGTCACGGCGGCGAACCCAGTGATGGCTCCCGGCGTAATTCCCTCCCCGGCGGCACGGCCAGTGATCGCCTTCGCCAGGGGATGCTCCGACCCCTGTTCCAGGGTGGCGGCGAGGCGGAGCACTTCTTCGATACGGGTGTTTCCTGCCGGAACGATGTCGGTGACCACGGGGCGGCCTTCGGTCAGGGTGCCGGTTTTGTCCACCACCAGAATGCGGATTTTCTCAGCCTGTTCCAGCGCCTCCGCGTTCCTGATCAGGATGCCCGCCTTGGCGCCGTTTCCCGTGCCCACCATGATCGCGGTGGGGGTGGCAAGGCCCAGGGCGCAGGGGCAGGCGATCACCAGCACTGCCACGGCGTTGATCAGCGCTGCGGTGAATTCGCCCCCGATGCCCCACCACAGGCCGAAGGTGGCGAGGCTGACGGCGACCACCGCCGGCACGAAAACGCCGGAAATGACGTCCGCCAGGCGCTGGATCGGCGCCTTGGAGCCCTGTGCCTGTTCCACCAGGCGGATGATGCCGGCCAGCACGGTATGGGCGCCCACGCCGGTGGCGCGGCATTTCAGCATGCCCTGCTGGTTCTGCGTGGCGGCGAATACTTTCGTGCCCGTTTCTTTGGCCACCGGCAGGCTTTCTCCGGTGAGCATGGCTTCCACCACGCTGGAGCGGCCTTCGATCACCTCGCCATCGACCGGGATGTTCTCGCCGGAACGGACGACGAACACATCGCCGACCTTGAGGCTGGCGGCATCGACCTCGACGATTTCGCCGTCGCGCTCGATTCGGGCGGTCTTGGGCTGGAGCTTGACGAGTTCCTCGATCGCCGCCGAGGTGCCCGCCTTGGCGCGCGCCTCCAGCAGCTTGCCCATCAGCACCAGGGTGATGACGGCGGCGCCGGCCTCGAAATACACGTGCTGGTCGAGGCCGAACAGGGTGACAACGGCGCTGAAGAGGTAGGCCATGCTGGTGCCGAGGACGACCAGAACGTCCATGTTCGCGCCGCCGCCGCGCAGGGCGTGCCAGGCGCCGACATAGAAGCGCTTGCCCGCCCAGAACTGCACCGGCGTGGCAAGCAGCCATTGCAGCCAGCGCGGCAGGATGTCTTCGTGGTAACCGAGAAACATCACGCTCATCTGGGCCACCAGCGGCAGCGTCAACAGCGCGGCAATCCAGAAAATGCGCAGTTCCTTACGGTAAGCTGCGGCGCGCCGCAGCTTTTCCTCCTCGCGGCTGGTGCCGATCGATTCGTGAGCGCCGTAGCCGGCCTTGATGATTGCGGCGATCAGCGTTTCCAGGGTGGCTGCACCCGGTGCGACGCGGATGCGGGCTTTTTCCGTGGCGAAGTTGACCGTAGCGCTGACGCCGTCGATCTTGTTCAGCACCTTTTCGATCCGCGCGGCGCAGGCGGCGCAGGTCATGCCTTCCAGTTCCAGTACCAGCTCTTGATCGGGTACGGCAAAACCGGTTTTCTGGATGGCCTGCACCAGCTCGGCGGGCGAGTTCAGCGCCGGGTCGAATTCGATGCGGGCCTTTTCGCTGGCGAGGTTGACCGCGGCCTTTACGCCGGGCAGCTTGTTGAGGTTCCTTTCGAGGCGCGCAGAGCAGGCGGCGCAGGTCATGCCTTCGATCGGAAGTTCGATATGCTGGGGGAAGGGGGCTGACATTTCAATTGGATTCTACATCATCCACACATCCCGCCGCCACCCACTGCGATTTGGAATGCAAGATACAAGTTCGCTGCGATGAAAAATTCGGGGAAGCTGCTACCGGTTGACACCCGATTATCCGCAGTGCTACTTTGCGGACCACATTCAGGAATGACAGCGAAAGCTCCCAGCATGGAAAAATCTCCCGCCCTCCCCAATAACACACGAAAAACCCAGGCCATAAACACGCGCAAAAACCAGGCCATCGCCACCCAGCGCACGCTGGCGAAGGCCGGCATGGGCGCATCGATGGGCGTGTTGGTATGGTCGGCGATGGCGCGCAGCCGCAAGGTGATGCGCTACCATACGCTGGCCGGCGTGGCTCTGCTCGGCTTCGCCGTCTGGCATATCGCGTTGTACAAGGCGCGCAACAAGATTTTCGAAGAATAACCGGATTGACCACCCAACAGCCCACTTCGACAAGCCCAGTACAGGCTTGCGGCGCAAGCGCTTTCCCCCTCGTCGATTTTTCCCGGCTGCGCGGGCTGCTGGCGCAGCGCTGCGGTGGCGAAGAAGCCTGCCGCGCCCTGCTCGAACAGCGCCCCCACCTGTTCGCCACGTCAGCGGCGCATCTTACGCGCGAGGCGGATGCACTGATGCGTGCCACCATCGCGGCGGTGGAAGCGGTGGTGGCGTTGCCTGCCTACCGTGAGGCGGTGCTTTCCCGTTCCCCGGCAATCGCCCGTTTCGATCCGGGCGCTCGCGGTGTTTTTCTCGGCTACGACTTCCATCTCGCTGACGGCGTTCCCCGGCTCATCGAAATCAACACCAACGCCGGCGGAGGATTGCTCAATGCGGTGCTGGCGAACTCGTTGCCCGCCGGCAAGCCGGATGCGGCAAGCCGGGAAGACGCCTTCGTCGCCATGTTCCGCGATGAATGGCGCCTCCAGCGCGGCGACCGGCCGTTGCGTGCGATTGCCATCGTGGATGATGACCCCGCCGGGCAATATCTTTACCCCGAGTTCCTGCTGTTTCGCGAGCTGTTCCGCCGCCACGGACTGCTGGCCGAGGTGGCAGACGCCGGCGCTCTGGTTTACCGGGATGGTTTGCTTTGGCATGGTGACACGTCAATCGACCTGGTTTACAACCGCGTTACCGATTTCATGCTGGAACAGCCGGCCCACGCCGGCTTGCGCCGCGCCTACCTGGAAGGCGCCGTGGTCGTGACGCCGCACCCGCGCGCGCACGCCCTCTACGCCGACAAGCGCAACCTGGTGCTGTTGAGCGATCCGGAGCGCCTGCGCCAACTGGGCGCGCCCGAGGACGTTGTCGCCGTATTGGCACGCGGCGTCCCGGCCACGGTTGAAGTCGCGCCGGACAATGCCGAATCCCTGTGGCGCGAGCGGCGCCGCCTGTTTTTCAAGCCGGCGCACGGGTTCGGCGGACGCGGCGCCTATCGCGGCGAAAAGCTGACCCGCCGCGTCTGGCAGGACATCCTTGCCGGCCAGTACGTCGCGCAGGCTTTCGTGCCGCCCAGCGAACGCATGTTGCGCGACGCGGCAACGCCCGTCTCGCTGAAAATGGATTTCCGCTGTTACGTCTACGCCGGTGCCACCCAGTTGATCGCGGCGCGCCTCTACCAGGGGCAAACCACCAATTTCCGCACCCCGTTTGGAGGCTTCGCCCCGGTGCTGATCGAAGGCTGAAAAATATTGCGTCGCCCCGTCGCAAACATATCTGGAGTCTGCTATCATTTTTGCATGCTCTCCATCGCCGACATAACGCGTCGTCTCATGCGCCGTTCCGCCTTCATGGCCTTGTTCGCGGTGTTGCTCAATGCGCTCGCGCCGACGCTGTCCTACGCGATGGCGGCGGACAAGGGCGGTGCGGTGGTCGAGATGTGCACCAGCTTCGGTCTCAAGAAGGTGCTGGTGTCCGGGACAGGCGGCGAGGATACTTCCTCCACGCACGGCTTCAAGCACTGCCAGTTCTGCCCGTCCGCCGGCACGCCGCCGCCCCCCACCGAACAGGCGGCTGCCGTGTTCGTCCCGCCGCAAACGGTGATGGTCGTGGCGAGCGACCGGCAAATCGTCCGCAATCCCCTTCTTTTCTGGTCAGTCTCTCACAAGCGCGGTCCTCCTTCGCTTGCCTGATGTCCCTGTCTGCCCGTTCGCGGGCGGACGCGTCTCGTCGCCGCGCCGTCGGCGCGGCTTTGCATCGCGTAAAGAGAAAAAGGACGGCCATCATGAAAGAAACCAAACCGGTTGCGGATTCCCGCAACGACAGTGAAATGACTTCGCTGCTGCTGGGCGCCGGCTTCGCGCTGGCTTCGCTGATTATCCTGCCGGCGCTGGCGCAGCGCGTCGGCCTGGGCTCCACCCTGACCATCGCCCTGCGCGGCGCCTTGATGCGCGCCTCGAACCGGGTTTGAACAGCGCCGCACCATCGAAAGCCGCCGTCATGACCCGGCGCCGGAATATCCTGCTGGCCATCGTAGCGCTCGGGTTGGCCGTTGCGCTCGGGCTGTTGTGGTTGGCGCCGGGATGGGTCGGGCAGGGCGGCGCGCCCGCCCTCGCTGAACGCCCGGTGGGCGGCGATTTCACCCTGCAAACCGCGGATGGCCCGATCTCGTTGCGCGACCTGCGCGGGAAGGTGGTGCTGCTGTACTTCGGCTACACCAACTGTCCTGATGTTTGCCCGGCTTCCATGGCGGCGGGCGCCCAGGCGCTGACGCGGCTTTCCCCGGAAGAACGCGCCAAGACGCGGCTGCTGTACGTTTCGGTGGACCCGGAGCGCGACACGCCGGCCAAGCTCAAGGAATACACCGCCTATTTCCATCCCGACATGATCGGCGCCACCGGCACGCCCGAGCAAATCGCGGCGGTGACGCGCGCCTACGGCGCCAGCTTCATCAAGGAGGCGCCGCGCCCGGACGGCGGCTATGCGGTGGACCACTCCGCCCAGACCTACGTCATCGATCCCGACGGACGGCTGGCGGGGGAAATCGAATATGGCGCCAACGCGGCGAAAGTGGTCGATACCGTGCGCAAATTCTTGCCCTGATCCCTGCCCGCCATGCTGTCGAGAAATTCCCACCGCGCCATGGTCTTCCTCGCTTGCATCGCGACGGCGTTTTTCTTGACCTTCGCCGACACCGCCAGCCGGCAAGCCAACCGAGCCACACTACTGGCGGCGAATGGGCAGCTGGTGGAACAACTGGGGCTGACCGACCTGTGCTTGTTTACCGAAGCCCGCTACACGCGACATCCTTCCCAGGCCGACTTGCACAGCGCCTTCCAGGATCACCCCATGGGCCTCGAACATTTTCCGAGCGGAGCCTTGTTGCCGCCACCACGCAGCCTTGTCGCCTCCTATGAAAATCTGGATAAAAAAACAAACCGCCCTGATTGATTTCACCCTGGCGTCGCTGGCGCGGCGCAAGCTGAAGAACCTCGGCCTGCTGCTGGTCTACACGCTGATCGTGTTCCTGCTTGCCTCGGTGATGCTGTATACCAGCGCACTGCGGCGCGAGGCCGCGCAGATGCTGCAAAACTCGCCCGAAGTTATCGTCCAGCGCATGGTCGCCGGCCGGCACGACCTGATCCCGCCCGGCTACCTGGAAAAGCTCGGCCGCATCCGGGGCGTGCAGAAGAAGGAAGGGCGGCTGTGGGGCTACTATTACGATGCGGTGGTCAAGGCCAACTACACTTTCATGGTGCCGACGGCGGCAGCTGTCGCAGCCGGGAAAGTCGCCGACGGCAAAATCGTGGTTGGCGCGGCAGTGGCGCGCGAGCGCGGGTTGGTGCCCGGCAACCTGATCTCCTTCCGCTCCTACTCGGGGCGGCTGTTCTCGTTCGCGGTGGCGGCGGTGCTGCCGCACGAGGCGGAGCTGGTCAGCGCCGACCTCATTTTGTTGAGCGAAGCCGATTACCGCGCCTTCTTCCAGATTCCCGCCGGCCATTACACCGACATCGCGCTGTCGGTGGCCAACCCGCAGGAAGTGCGCAACATCGCCGCCAAGCTCGCCGAAACGCTGCCTGATTCGCGCCCCATCCTGCGCGAGGAGGTGCTGCGCACCTACGAATCCATCTTCAACTGGCGCGAGGGCATCGTGCTGGTGCTGCTTTCCGGCGGCATCCTCGCCTTTGCCATCTTCGCCTGGGAAAAGGCGTCCGGCCTGTCGGCCGAGGAAAAGCGCGAAATCGGTATCCTCAAGGCGATCGGCTGGGAAACCGGCGACGTGCTCAAGATGAAATTCTGGGAAGGCGCGCTGATCTCCCTGACAGCGTTCCTGCTCGGCTACGTCGCCGCCTACCTGCATGTGTTCCGCTTTTCCTCGGCGCTGTTCGAGCCGGTGTTGAAGGGCTGGGCGGTGCTGTATCCGCGCTTCGAACTGGTGCCGGCGGTGGACGGCTTTCAGGTCGCCACGCTGTTCTTTTTCACGGTATTCCCCTACACGGTGGCGACCATCGTGCCGATCTGGCGCGCGGCGATTACCGATCCGGATGCGGTGATGCGGAGCTGACATGATCCCCTATTATCCATTAGAACCAAAACACCGTTGTGGGAGCGGCGCCCTCGCCGCGATTTGCAGCCGCATTCGCGCCGGGGGCGACGCTCCTACATGCACAAGCATTTCAATGGACAATCTGGGATGATAAAACTTACCAACATCCGCAAAGCCTACAACCAGGGGCGCGAAAACGAGTTCTGGGCGCTCGACGGCATCGACCTGGAAATCGAAGCGCAACGGGTGACCGCCCTGTGCGGCCCGAGCGGCTCGGGCAAGACCACCCTGCTGACCATCGTCGGCTGTCTGGCGCGCCCCACCAGCGGTCGCGTCCATCTCAGGGAGCGTGACCTCTCGGGCCTGCCGGAGCGCTTCCTCACCGAAATCCGGCGCAGCACCTTCGGTTTCGTCTTCCAGCAGTTCAATCTCATCAAGGGACTCACGGCACGCGACAACGTCATGCTGCCGGCCTACCCGCTCGGCGGCGATTGGCGCGCGCTGCACGACCGCGCCGAAACCCTGCTGGACTCGCTCAAGCTCGGCCATCGCCGCGACGCCCGCGTCGAATGGCTGTCCGGCGGCGAGCAGCAGCGCGTCGCCATCGCCCGCGCCATGATCAACGATCCGGAGGTGGTGATCGCCGACGAACCGACCGCCAATCTCGACACCGCGCTGTCGCGAGAATTCCTGGCGATTCTGGAAAACCTCAAGGAACAGGGCAAGACCATCCTGCTGACCAGCCACGACCCGCTGGTGATCGAATCGACGGTGGTCGATACGGTGGTCAACCTGCGCGATGGGCGCGTCGTGGAGTCTGCCTGAGATGATGTTCCAGCCGGCGATCATTGCGCTGCTGCTGGCCTCCGCCGTCAGCGTGGCGCTGCTCGCCGCCGCCGCTCCTCTCGCCTGGGAGCTGGTGCGCCACTGGGACATCGCCAGCGGTTCCGAGCGCCAGTTGCGCCTGGAACGGCGTACCTATTTGATGTCGACGCTGCTCACCTTCGTCTTCGCCACCCAGCTGGTGGCCCTGCTGCTGTTCGTCTTCAACGCCGACAAGATGGCGGTGATGTTCGTCGGCGCGATGTGCGCGGTGGGCACGCTTAACGCCAACGCCTTCGGCTTCCCGGCGCTGATCGCGCAAATCGTGGTGTTCTTCCTCTCCGCCGCCTGGCTGGTGCTCAATCACGCCGATAGCCGCGCCTACGACTACCCGCTGGTGCGGGTGAAATACAGCCTGCTGCTCGGCATCCTGCCCTTCGTCGCGCTCGCCTTTGCGCTGCAACTGGAGTATTTCCTCAACCTCAAGGCCGACGTCATCACTTCCTGCTGCGGCAGCCTGTTTTCCGGGGACGCCAAGACGCTCACCGGCGATGCCGCGGCGCTGCCGCCGCAACAGGCGCTGGCGCTGTTCTACGGTGCGCTGGCGCTGGCTGTCGCCGCCGCTGTCTTCCACGCCCGCAAACTGCGCGGCGGCTATCTCGTCGCACTTTTCTCCGCCATCGCTTTCGTCGCTGCGCTGATCGGCATCCTGTCGTTCGTCTCGCTGTATGTTTACGAGCACCCCCATCATCATTGCCCGTTCTGCATCCTGAAACCGGAATACAATTACCAGGGCTACTGGCTGTATCTGCCGCTATTCACCGCCACCGCCGCCGGATTGGGTGTCGGCGCGGTGCAGCCGTTTGCCCGCGTCGCCAGCCTCGTCGCCATCGTGCCGGAAATCGCGCGACGGCTGTCCTGGATCGCGGCGCTGGGTTTTGCCCTGTTTGCTGCTGTGGCGACATTCATGATCGCAAACTCCAACCTGATCCTGCTGGAAGGCTGAAATGTTCCGTTTTCTGATGTTCCTGCTGCTGATGCCGCTGCTCGCCGCCTGCGACGGCGGCGCGCCCAAACTCAATATTGGCGCCGCTGCGCCGGGTTTTTCCGCTGTCCGGCTGGACGGTTCCGCCGTCCGTTTTCCCGAGGACTTTCGCGGCAAGCCGGTGGTCATCCGCTTCTGGGCCGACTGGTGTCGCTACTGCGAAGGCGAAATGCAGGCCATCGACAGGGTTTACCAGCGCCGACGCGCCCAGGGACTGCAAGTGCTGGCGGTGAATGCCGGCCAGGACAAGGAAGCTGTCGCTGCCTTCATCAAGAAAATCGGCGTCAGTTATCCGGCGCTGCTCGACGAGAAATCGGCCATCGCCCGACAATATGGCGTGACCGGGTTGCCGACGACGTTCTTTGTCGGCGCCGACGGCATCGTCACGGCCAAGGTTGTCGGGGAAGCCGACGAGGCGACCTTCGACCGGCTGGCGAGTGAGCTGCTGCAATGAATCAAAGCCGTGCCTGCGACCTGTGCGGCCTGGATATCGGCATCAAGCCGTTCTATCTGGAAAGCGCGGGAAAACGCCTGCAGTTCTGCTGCGATGCCTGCCTCGGCATCTACCAGATGCTGCACGAAACCGAGCCTACCGCGACATCCGGCGCCTCCCCGCCTGCCACAGGTGCTATAAATAAACCAGAGAGCTCGCAGAAGCCGTAATATTTGTCACTTCCCCACAGCTAACACAAGGAGAAATACCATGAATGGAATGATGGATGAAGCTGCAAAGAACATGCCGCACATGATGGGTTCGCAGGTGATGGGCCCGGCACAGGGCGCGATGATGGCCGCGACCGGCTACGTCGCCGGGCGCGGGCTGATGGGTGGCCTGCTGCGTAACCCCTGGGTGTTGCTGGCCGCCGGCGTCGTGGCCGGCTACTACCTGCACAAACACCAGGACGAGATCATCCGTTCCCTGTCCAAGGCCAGCGGGATGGGCAAGGATTTCCTCCTGCAGCAGAAGGAAAACCTCGCCGACCTGGTCGAGGAGGCCAAGGAAAAAGAAGCGCAGCAGGCGGCTGCCGAAAAGCCGGAATAACGGCAGAATCCCGCAGGAGGTCTCATGACTGACGTTATCCGCCCGGAAACCCTCGCCCGGGAAATCGTCGTGCGCTATCGTGGTACCGGGCACGTGCGTTTCACCGTTCCAGCCGTGCTCTGCGCGGAGCCCTTCGCCACTTCGATCGAAGAAAGTCTGCTGCGCCAGACCGGCGTCTATCGCGTCACCCTCTACCGGCGCCAAGGCAAGCTGTCGGTGTTCTACGATCCGCACGCCTGCGAACTGCACGATGTGGCGCGGGGCCTGCACGGCGCGCTCGGCGGCCTGGACAAGCTGAAGGCGCAGGAATCCGTCGGCGCTTCCATGGCGCAGCGTCTGCGCGCCGCCAACCCCATGCCCTGGTTCAAGGCCCAGACCGAGCGGGCCAAGACCAAAGTGGAGGAATGGCGGTTCAAGGCAAAACTGTTGAAGCAGATCATCGCCTACCACCCTCAAATGCAGAACGTGTTTTCCGAGCGGGCGGTCACCAACTTTCTCAACGATCTGGTGGTTTTCTACCTGATCAAGGTGCACTGGGACCTGATCACCCAGAAGTGGCTGAAGCAGCCGTTCAAGTACCGCTACGCCTGGCTGACGAGCTTCTACCTGGTGTTCCTGCTGGTGCGTTACCGCAAGCAAGCCGCCAAGAAACCATGACGCATGAGCCCGCCGCTCCCGCCCGCTTCGCCGTGGCGCACCGGCTGGCCCGCCGCCTGCGCATCGTTTCGCCGCTGCTGGCGAAGAACCCGGAGCGCTGCTACATCCTCGAAATCCTGCTGAGGAAGCGGCCGGAAATCAGGGAAATGCGATCCGTTCCGGCAATCGGCTCGATGGCGCTGCACTACGATCCGGCGCGTCTGCCGGAAGCCAGGCTGCTTGCCATCCTCGATGCCGTGCTGGGCAACATTTCCGCCGCGCCAGCCGCACCGCCGCCAGCCACCGCACCCGCCGGCCCGCCAAGGGAGTGCGCCGTCGCGGTGGAAGGCATGACCTGCGCGTCCTGCGCCCTGCTGATCGAGATGAAGCTCAAGCGCGACCCGCGGGTGAGCAGCGCCAGCGTCAACTACGCCGCCGGCACCGCCAGCGTGACGGGAGCGCTCGGCCGCGAGGAGGTTTCCGCCCTGGTTGCCAGGCTCGGTTATACGCCGCGCCCGATGGATACGCTGGCGCAGCGCCGTCTGGTGGTGGAGCGGGAAAAGGCGCAACTGGCACAGGCCAAACGCCGCTTCCAGCTTGCCGCCCTGCTCGCGGTGCCGGTGGCGGCGCTGGGCATGGTGATGCACCGCTCCCCCCTGCTGCGCCTGGTCGAATTCGCGCTCACCAGCGCCGTCATGTTCGGCCCTGGCGCGGAGATCTTCAAGAAAGCCGCAATGCTTGGCCGTCAGCGCGCCGCCAACATGGATACGCTGGTCGCGCTGGGCGCCGGTTCGGCCTACCTCTACAGCCTGCCCGGCCTGGCGCGGCGGCATCATCACGTCTATTTCGAGGCCGCCGCCAGCATCCTCGCCTTCGTCCTGCTCGGCCGCTACTGGGAAGAAAAGGCGAAAGGCCGGGCCAGCGAGGCGATCCGCAAACTGATCGAGCTGCAACCGGAAACCGCCACCCTCCTGCGCGATGGGCGCGAGTTCACGGTGCCGATCGACGAGGTGGTGGTCGGCGACATCCTGCGCGTGCGCCCCGGCGAGCGCATCCCGACCGATGGCGTGGTGCTCGAAGGGCACTCCAGCGTCGACGAGGCGCTGATTACCGGCGAATCCCTGCCGGTGGCGAAAACCCCCGGAGCCCCGGTGATCGGCGGCTGCCTCAACGGCATGGGCAGCTTCACCCTGCGCGTCACCGCCGTCGGCGGAAGCACCGTGCTGGCAGGCATCGTCCACTTGGTTGACCACGCCCAGGGCGCCAAGCTGCCGGTGCAAAAACTCGCCGACCGCATCTCGGCGCGCTTCGTGCCGGCGGTGGGCGGCATCGCCGCGCTCACCTTCGGCGGCTGGATGCTGGCCGGCCATCCCCTGCCGCGAGCGCTCGCCCACGCCGTCGCCGTCTTGCTGATCGCCTGCCCGTGCGCGCTGGGGCTGGCCACGCCCACCGCGATCATGGTAGGCACCGGCCAGGCGGCGCGGCGCGGCATCTACATCCGCAACGGCGAGGCGCTGGAAACCGCCGCCAAGCTCACCACCGTGGTGTTCGACAAGACCGGCACCATCACCGAGGGCAAGCCCGCGGTCACCGACTTCGTCAATGCCTCCGGACTCGACGACCTCAAGCTGCTCGCCATCGTGGCGGCGACGGAAAACCATTCCGAACATTTCCTGGCGCGGGCAATTGGCGCCTACTGCCGCGAGCGCAACGTGGCGGAGGCCAAGATCAGCGGCTTCGAGGCACTGGCGGGGCGGGGCGTGCGCGCCAAGCATGGCAAGAGCTCCCTGCTCGTCGGCAACGCCGCCTGGCTTGCGGAAAACGGCGTCGCGCCGGGCGATCTCGCCGTACAGGCCGAGGTTTTCGCCAACCAGGGCAAGACCCCGGTTTTCGTGGCACTGGGCGGCGAGGCGGCGGCGCTGTTCGCCATCGCCGACCGGCCGCGCGAGGGCGCCAAAGCGGCGATCACCCTGCTCCACCACCTCGGCATCGAGACGATCATGGCCACCGGCGATGTCGAAGCTGCCGCCCGTCACATCGCCCGCGAAGTGGGCATCGCCCATGTCGTCGCACGTGCCACCCCCGCCGACAAGCTGGCGCTGATCCGCGACTTGCAGGCGCAAGGGCAGCGCGTCGGCATGATCGGCGACGGCATCAACGACGCGCCGGCGCTCGCCGCCGCCGACGTCGGCTTCGCCATCGGCAGCGGCGCTGACATCGCGCTGGAGGCCGCCGACATCACCCTGGTGGGCGGCGACATCGCCCGCGTCGCCGCCGCCATCGAGCTGTCGCGGCGGACCATGAAAATCATTCGCCAGAATCTGTTCTGGGCGCTCGGCTACAATGCCGTTTCGATCCCGGTGGCGGCCGCCGGGCGACTCAGCCCGATGATCGCCTCGGCGGCGATGGCGATGAGCTCGGTGTCGGTGGTCACCAACTCGCTGCGCCTGCAAAAGGATTAATCGGGCGAGATGGAGCATCACCACTACGTCGTCGAATTTTCCTACTGGCTCGCCTTCATGACCGGCATCCTCGGCAGCGGCCACTGTATCGGCATGTGCGGCAGCCTGGTGTCCGGCTTCTTCCTGCGCCTCGGCGCCAAGGCCTATGCGCCTTATCTTGCCTACCACGCCGCCCGCGTAGCGGTTTACGGCCTGATCGGGCTGACCGCCGCATCTCTGGGCGCGGTGCTGGTGCAGACCGGCATCTTCGGCAAGGCGCAGGGCATCCTGCAGATTCTCGCCGGCATCATCGTGATTCTGCTCGGTCTCGATCTGCTCGGCCTGTCGCCGGTGCGCAACACTCTGAGCTTCGCACCGCTCGCCTGGATCCGCCGGCAGTTCGCCAATGCCGCGCAGCGCGGGCCGGTGGGCGGGGCGGCAATCGGCGGGGCGCTCAACGGGCTGATGCCGTGCTCGATGACCATGGCAATGGCGGTGCAGGCCACCACCGCGCCCAGCCCGGCCGAGGGCGGGCTGCTGCTGCTGGCCTTCGGCGCCGGGACGCTGCCGTCGATGCTCGCGGCCAGTTTCCTGTTCGGCAGGCTGGGAGCGAAAACGCGCGGCTGGTTGCTGCGCGGCGCGGCGCTGTTCGTCATTGCGCTCGGGCTTTCCACGCTGTGGCAGGGTATCCGCTACTACGGCGTGATGCGCAATCTGGCGAACTGGTGACGGCCATGGCGAATTGCGCTTTGTCATTGCAACGGCGCAACGCTTGAATATGATATCTATGTGTTAATTTCTAAAAGGAGAAAAACCATGAATCGACGTGACTTGCTGAAACTTTCCCTCGCCGCCGCCGGCCTCGCCGCCCTCCCGGCCCAAGCCGCCGAAGCCTGCCCCGGCGACGGCACCCCGGCGCAATTCCTGCCGAAAAAGGCACCCGACCCCAAGGCCGCCGAAAACGACATCGAGAAGTACCCAAAGTGTCCCTATTGCGGCATGGACCGCAAGCAGTACCACCATTCCCGCATGCTGGTGCATTACAGCGACGACCTGGCCGATGGCACCTGCTCGCTGCATTGCGCGGCGATCAGCCTGTCGCTCAACGTCGACCGCGAACCGAAAGCGATCTACGTCGCCGACAATGCCTCCGCTGCGGAAATCAAGCCGCTGGTCGAGGCGGACAAGGCGACCTTCCTGATCGGCAGCCAGATCAAGGGGGTGATGACCAAGCGCAGCAAGGTGGCCTACGCCAGCGAGGAAGCCGCCAAGGCCTCCCAGGCGGCCAACGGCGGAGAACTGGGCGATTTCGACAAGGCACTCACCGCCGCCTACACCGACATGGCGCAGGACGTAAAGATGATCCGCAAGAACCGCGAGGAACGGCGCAAGAAAATGATGCAGAAGCAGGGCTGATGGCGTGACATTAAGCAAACGCCTATTCGCCATTTTGCTGTTTGTCCTCTGGGCGGCGGCAGCCGCCGCCCAGGGGGAGGTCGCCATTCCCAAACCGGGCGCGAAGGATTTATGCCCGGTGTGCGGCATGCTGGTGTCGAAATATCCCAACTGGGTCGCCGTGGCGCTCTACAAGGATGGCCACGCCCACTTCTTCGACGGGGCCAAGGACATGTTCAAATACCTGCACGAATATGCCAAATACGCCCCCGGCCACCGCCGGGAAGACCTCGCCGGCCTCTACGTCACCGAATTCTACGGGCTTTCCAGGGTCGATGCGCGCGAGGCATTTTATGTCATCGGCTCGGACGTGCTCGGCCCTATGGGGCATGAACTGGTGCCGCTCGCCAGCAAGGAAGACGCGGAAGAATTTTTCAAGGACCACAAGGGCCGACAGATACTCGCCTTCGACCAGGTGACGCCGGAAATCACGGACAAACTCGATAAAGGGAAATTCTGAGTAACTTGCAGTCCGAGCGGCGCAGGCCATGCCTTCGATCTAACAGGGTGTTGAAAAACAAACCGCCACGCGCCCATTTCGTCATTCCGGCGAAAGCCGGAATCCAGTAACACACTGTCTATTCGTTGGCACCCTATCCTGGACACCGGCTTTCGCCGGTGTGACGGGTCGCTTTTGTTACTTTCCCGAGTTTTTCAACACCCTGCTAAAGTTCGATATTCGGTGGTGGAGGGCGGCCATATTCGATCGCACCTCCTCGCTGAATTGGGCTAATTAACCTTGAAAAATCAGTCATCCACAGATGAACACAGATTTACACAGATATTTCAATACGTTGACTTCATTGCTTGACTCACCCTGACGGTGATGTGCGATTGACTGGCAACTAACTGATTCAGCGAGGTTTTATCTGTGTGAATCTGCGCCATCTGCGGATTACAGGATTAATTGCGCACCAATGCGCCGTCGATGATCTTCACCTTGTCGCCGACGGCGAAGGCAGGCGCGGTTTCCTGCACCATGGTGCGACTGCTGCCGTCATCCATGCGGACGGTGATCTCGTAATGCTTGGTGGTTTTGACCTTCTTCTCGATCTGGTGGCCGGCATAGCCGCCGCCGACTGCGCCGGCGATGGTGGCGATATCCTTTCCGGTACCACCGCCGACCTGGTGCCCCAGTAGACCGCCCACCACGCCGCCTGCAATCGCACCCAGGCCGCTGCCTTCACCAGCCTGCTCGACAGTGCGGATGGCGGTAATGACGCCGCAGTTGCCGCACACGGCAGCCAGTGATTGTTTAGGGCTCTCCTCGCTTGCTGCCGCCTTGGCGGCGGGTTTTTCTGCGGCGGCCTTGTGTACCGGCTTGGCGGCCGGTGCCGGTTTCGCGGCAGGTTTTTCTTCCGTGGCGGGTTTGCTGGCCTTGTCTGCCGCAGCGTCGGCTTGCGCCGTCATGGTTGGCTGGGGTGGCGTTGTGGCCTCGCCGGCTGTTTTGCCAGACTCGGCTGGCGCACTTGCCGCAGGCGGTGCTTCTGTTTTGGCGCCGCGGCCTGGTATCAGGCCAGTCATGGCGCCGACTCCTACGATGCTGGCGATGATCACCGCGATGGATGCGGCGATGACGAAGGGACTGGTTTTGCTGGTTGGTTCTGACATGACGAAATTCTCCGGGTAGTAGGTAAATATCAGTGCGCCGCATATTTATGAATAGTCGAATGGATGTCGACAAGCAAGCAACTTTATGGCGACGTTGAAAATAACGCATGAACGCACCAAAGGGGCAGAACATGCGGATTAAATGTTGTTAATGTTGCTGTTGTCTGATCTCGCGTAGATGCGAACAATTGGATCGGTGGGCAACGGTTGGATTGTTTTCCTGCCAGCTTGGGATTGGGAGCCTGATTTATGCCGGTTAATGCCTGACTTTATTTTGTGCAAAGGATGGGAAGTTTATAAAGCAGCGAACGGCTGTGCTGAATGGCACGCTTTTGGTAATACGGCACAGTTGGCGTGGCCGATTACCTTGCCCTTCCCCGTATTTGAAAACGCCGCAAAACCAGCTCCTGCTTTGCGGTGGGCCGTATTTCATGGAAGGAATTATTGGCTGGCATTGCTCTTGCTAAATGAGTTGAGATTCGTCAACTCAAGGAGAACTTCCATGAAAAACCATTCCGCCTCTTTGCTTTCCCGCCTGGCAACTTTCCTGTCCATGAGCTACCTTGGCCTGCTGGTGGCCATCCCTTTAGCGCAGGCTGATGTGACACAGGATTACGAGCGTGCTGCCACTGCGCACCGTCACGGGGACTACCAGACTGCCGTTAAACTGTGGCGGCCACTTGCCGAGAAGGGAGTGGTGAATGCGCAATTTAACCTTGGGCAAATGTACCGTTATGGCGACGGTGTGGCGCAGAATTATGCCGAGGCGCTCAAATGGTATCGCAAGGCTGCTGAGCAGGGCGACAAGGAATCCCAGTTCAATCTCGGCGCCATGTACCTGAGCGGGGACGGCGTGGAAAAGAACGAGGCAGAGGCGCAACGCTGGTTTACCCTGAACCGCAAACAGCATTCACATCGGGATCACGCGCAATATCAGTCCTGGGTGCGGCAGGCGGCGGAGATTCTGGCCGAGGACGAGCGCCGTGCATCTTACGAGGCTTCACTCCACAACGGCGGCAAAGTGCTTGCCGACCTGCGTGCCCGTGCGGGCCTGCCACAACCGAATGCGGAGAAAAAATTGCTGGCGATGGGGCAGTAAGCGGCGTCGTTCTGAAGTACTGGTTAAGCAGCCGACAGTTAATCCGGTCGGCTCAAAAGTGAAAATAATAAGGCGAAAGTCGGATGACTTTCGCCTTATGTTTTTTTAAGAAGCAGCCTTCGCAGCCGAAGTTAAACGCTTGGCTGCTTCGCGCTCATTCCTCCGAGCGCATCTGCGGGAACAGGATGACGTCGCGGATGCTCGGGCTGTCGGTCAGCAGCATGACCAGGCGGTCGATGCCGATGCCCTCGCCGGCGGTGGGCGGCAGGCCGAATTCCAGGGCGCGGATGTAGTCGGCGTCGTAGTGCATCGCCTCGGCGTCGCCGGCTTCCTTCTGCCGCACCTGCGCCATGAAGCGCTCCGCCTGGTCTTCCGGGTCGTTCAGCTCGGAGAAGCCGTTGGCGATCTCGCGGCCGACGATGAACAGCTCGAAGCGCTCGGTGATGCCGGGGGTGGCATCGTTGCTGCGCGCCAGCGGCGAGACTTCGGCCGGGTAGTCGATGATGAAGGTCGGCTGGATCAGCATCTGTTCGGTGGTCTCCTCGAACAGGCTCAATTGCAGCCCGCCGACGCCATCGGTGGGGTGATGGTCGGCGCCCATCTTCTCCAGCTGCGCCTTGAGGAAGGCGCGGTTGTGGAGCTGCTCGTCGCTGAAGCGCCCCGGATGGTATTTGTGGATAGCCTGGGAGATGGTGAGGCGGTCGAAGGGCTGGGCCAGGTTGATGGTATGCCCCTGATAGGGCACCGCCGCGTGACCGAGCACCGCCTTGGCGGTCTCGCGGAACATCTGCTCGGTCAAATCCATCATGTAGCGATAGTCCCGGTACGCCTCGTAGAACTCAATCATGGTGAATTCGGGATTGTGACGGGTGGAGAGGCCCTCGTTCCTGAAATTGCGGTTAATCTCGAACACTTTCTCGAAGCCGCCCACCACCAGGCGCTTGAGGTAGAGTTCCGGCGCGATGCGCAGGAACAGTTCCATGTCCAGCGCGTTATGGTGGGTGGTGAAGGGCTTGGCCGAGGCGCCGCCGGGGATGGGGTGCATCATCGGTGTTTCGACTTCGAGATAGCCGCGCTCCACCAGGAAGTTGCGAATTGCCTGGATGATTTTCGAGCGCACCAGAAAGGTTTTTCTGGTTTCCTCGTTGGTGATCAGGTCGAGGTAGCGCTGGCGATATTTCGCTTCCTGGTCGGTGAGGCCGTGGAATTTTTCCGGCAGCGGACGCAGGGATTTGGTCAGCAGGCGCAGTTCGGAAACGCGCACCGACAGTTCGCCCTTGTTGGTCTTGAACAGGGTGCCGCGGGCAGCGATGATGTCGCCCATATCCCAGTGCTTGAAAGCCTCGTGGGTGGCGGCACTGGCGCCTTCGTCGTTGATGTAGAACTGGATGCGGCCGCTCATGTCCTGCACCGTGGCGAAGCTGGCCTTGCCCATCACGCGCTTGAGCATCATGCGGCCGGCGACGGCGACGCTGACGTTTTCCGCTTCCAGCGCTTCCTTGTCCTTGTCGCCATGGGTTGCCAGCAAATCGCCCGCCGTATCCGTGCGGTCGAAATCGTTAGGGAAGGCGACGCCTTGCTCGCGCAGCTTCTTCAGCTTGTCGCGGCGCTCGGCGATGAGCTGGTTTTCATCCTGGGGGAGGGATGCGTTTTCTTGTTCGGACATTCTTAAACTCCCTGTTTCAAACTGGCGCTGATGAAGTCGTCGAGGTCGCCGTCGAGCACCGCCTGGGTGTTGCCGACCTCGTAATTGGTGCGCAAATCCTTGATGCGCGACTGGTCGAGCACATAGGAGCGGATCTGGTGGCCCCAGCCGATATCGGTCTTGGTGTCCTCCATCG
The DNA here is from genome assembly GCA_031426955.1 of Sulfuricella sp. Lineage (GTDB taxonomy): Bacteria > Pseudomonadota > Gammaproteobacteria > Burkholderiales > Sulfuricellaceae > Sulfuricella. The sequence continues at coordinate 25,114 of JASJPA010000021.1, read as the reverse complement.
CCTGCTTTTCCTCGTTGCGCTTGCGCAACTCCAGCTCGTACAGGCGTGCCTTCAGCATGCTCATGGCCTCGGCACGGTTCTTGTGCTGCGAGCGGTCGTTCTGGCACTGCACCACGACGTTGGTCGGCAGGTGGGTGATGCGGATCGCCGAGTCGGTCTTGTTGATGTGCTGGCCGCCAGCGCCGGAAGCACGGAAGGTGTCGATGCGCAGATCGGATGGGTTGATTTCGACCTCGATGGAGTCGTCCACCTCGGGGTAGACGAACACGCTGGAGAACGAGGTATGACGGCGGTTGCCGGAGTCGAACGGGGATTTGCGCACCAGGCGGTGGACGCCGGTTTCGGTGCGCAGGTAGCCGAACGCGTAGTCGCCGCTGATTTTGAGCGTGGCGCTTTTGAGTCCCGCCACCTCGCCGGCGGATTCCTCCAGGATTTCCACCTTGAAGCCCTTGCGCTCGCAGTAGCGCACGTACATCCGCATCAGCATCGAGGCCCAGTCCTGCGCCTCGGTGCCGCCGGAGCCGGACTGGATGTCGATGAAGCAGTTGTTGGGGTCCATCGGGTGGGAGAACATGCGGCGGAATTCCATTTCCGCCACGGTCTTCTCCAGCGCTTCCGCGTCCGCCGCGACACTCTCCAGGGTGGCGTCGTCGCCTTCCTCCTTCGCCATCTCGAACAGGTCGGCGCTGTCGCGCAGGCTCTGGTCGAGCTTCGTCAGCGTCTCGACGATCCCTTCCAGGGTGCGGCGTTCCTTGCCCAGTTCCTGGGCGCGCTTGGCGTCATCCCAGACCGCCGGGTTTTCCAGCAGCTGGACGACTTCGGTCAGGCGTTCCTGTTTGCTATCGTAGTCAAAGATACCTCCGCAGATCGGTGGCCCGTGCGGAAAGGTTTTCGAGCCGGTTGGCGATGGCGTTGAGTTGTTCGGCTTCCATGATTCGTTGCTCTTGGGTCAAAAGCGGGAATTATACATGGTGAGGCGGGTGATGGGGGATGGGTGAGCGGGGATGGACGAGGCGGCGTAATAAATAGTGGAGCAAGCTTCAGTCTCTCGATGGTTTTGGCACTTTCGCTCCGGCAGCCTGATTTTTAATCTGAACTATACTCAGGCTCAGGGGGGGTGCAGACATCAAGGGGCGGGCGGCTGATGCCGCCGCGCTGATTTGGACAACCTGTTTCGATTGCCGGAGGTGCAACCATGGCTAACCCTTTTGTACACATTGAACTGCAAACCAGGGACCTTGCCAGGTCCAAGGACTTTTATTCCAAACTCTTCGACTGGAAGCTGATCGACGAGCCGATTCCGGATGGCGGCACCTATACCATGATCAACGTGGGCGAGGGCACCGGCGGGGGGATGTTTGCGAACCCTGATCCGGCGGTGCCGCCTGCCTGGCTGGCCTATGTGGGCGTGGACGACATCGTCGCTTCCACCAACAAGGCGCGCGAGCTTGGCGCCACGGTGGTGCGGGATGTCACGGAGGTGGGCGGGTACGGCTGGTTCAGCGTGATTCTCGACCCTGCCGGCGCGGCCATTGCGCTGTGGAAGCCCCGGCAGGCTGAGGCGAAACTCGCGTAAGCCCTAATGTAGGGTGCCAATAAGCGAAGCGCATTGCACCGAATGTTTTGCGAGTTGGGCGTCAAGTCGCCCATCCCTGCGAACCCCATTTCTGACAGCATGCTTCATCGTTGTCGCTGTCTTGTTGTTACCTGTTTTCAGCTTGATTACCGGTTGACGATTCCGACACCTGCACGGCCTGCCGCTTCCTTGAGTGCGCCATCATTGGCGGCAATGGGGAGCTGCAGCCGAATTGCCAAGCCCAGGTAAGCGGCATCGTAGCTGGTTAACCCATATTGCAGCGCCAGGGCCAGGTTGTTTTCTACACTCTACTGAGGTGTGGTCAACGGAAATAGGCAGCGCATTGACCAGCGTAATGATTTCCTGGATTCGGGCGGTGTCGGCTTTTCCCGCTTTCAGCGCCTTGCGCAGTACGTTGGAAAACTCCAGCACCCACAGTGCCGGAACGTGGGCGGTCTCGTTTGCCAGCAGGTCAAGTACCCTGTCGGTGTAGGGTGTGGCCTGGCTCTCGAAATACCAGCCAACCACCACCGAGTTATCCACTACGAACGGCACTAATCGCGCCCTTCTTCAATGGCTTCCCGTAAATCGATGCCCTCAAGGGTGGATTTGTGGCGAGTCGCCTTGATCCTGGCGATGACTTCGGTGACAGTCTGCTTTTGGATGTGCGCCAGATAGGATTCCAGCGCCTCATTGATGATATCCGATTCGCTGCGGTGAGTTTCCACAGCTAAATGGTCAAGCTCAGCCATTAAATCCGGCCGGATTTTTAGGACGGCATTCATTTTCGCATTCCCCATAGAAACCAATCGACATAATCTTACACTAGCAGGCTTGTGAAGTCATTCAAGGGGTTAGGCGGGGGTAAAAATACCGGCGCGGAGCTTCTTCAATTCAACGCTGCTCCGCGCTAATGCAGAGTTTAAGGCGCTCGAAAGTTGGGCGGTTGCCACTCGCGTCAGGCGTAATGTGCCAATAAGCCTGTCCTGAATCCGGTCGAATGGCGAAGCGCATTGCACCTCAATACTCAAGGCTTAACGTGATCGAGCTGAAGACGTGCGCGTTTTTCTGGGCAGCGAATTCCTTGCTGCGGACGTAGCGCGCGTAGGTGATTTTCCCGCCTTGCCATTGCCAGGCGACGCCGCTGGCGAGGTCGCCCACGAAGCGCTTTTTATCGACGCTGTGGCTGTCGGAGAAGGTGTTGCCGTCGAGAAAAACATCATGGGCGACGGCGCGGGCATCGGCCGAGATGAAGGCGTGCAGCCCGCCATCCGAAAAACGGCGGGTGACAGGGCCTTCAAGCGGGGCGTTGCTGTCGCCGGCGGGGCGTATCGGCGAGGTGCCGAAGTCGTTCGGGATGCGGCTGCCGGCACGCAGCTCCAGGCCGGCGTTGAGATAGGTTCGGATGTTGCCGAGGCTGGCGCCGTAATGGGTGATGGCGTCGAACTGCAGGCCCGGCCTGCTTTCTTTCCAGACCTTGTTCTTGCGTTCGGCGACGAGCTGGAAGCCGAGTTCGTTGTTGAGCTGGTTGCTCCAGCCGTTGAAGCTGGGGATGCCGCGCCGGTCGTGGACGAAATCCTGGCTTTGCCGCGCCAGCGAAGCAGGGCCGACCACGCCGAGGTTGACCTCGACCGTGTCCATTTGCAGTGCATCGCGGGCGTTGTAGCCGAGCCCCAGGTAGAGCCAGCCGGCATAGGGGCGGTCGCCGGGGATCAGGTCGGTGCGGCTGCGGTCGCGCGGGGTGAACATCGACTGCCCGGCCGTGACCACCATGTTGCGCGAGATATATTTGCCCGGATGCAGTTTTTCGAGAAGCCGGTTCAGCTGCCTTACCCAGTGCGGCAGGCAGGGGTCGTGGGTGTAATCCTTGAGGTTGGCCGAGACCCAGGAAAACTTCACGCCGTTGGTGTAATCGCTGTCGGTGCCGTTGAATAGGTCGTTTTCGAAGTAGAAGTTGTAGAGCTCGGGATGCCGGGCGAGCGCCGTGATGCCGGGCGGGTTCTCCTCGCACAGGCTGGGCTCGCCGTCCCCGGCCAACACCGGGCATGGCGCCAGTGCCAGAAGAACGACCAGAAAGCAGGCCTGTAGTCTGGAAAACCACGAAATGGGTGCCATGGGTTGCCCTGAAGTCCTTGCGTTCTGCAGTATGGGTCGGGAGAGCCTGTTGCAGGCCGGGCAATCGTCGTCGAGGTGTTGATGAGAAATGTCCGTTCGCCGCTTACCCTTCACCGGCCTCTTCCCAATACTCGATCATCAATTGCAGGCTTTGCGAGCCGTTGTATTCGTTCACGTCCAGTCGGTAAACAGCGTTGATCCAGTCTGGCAGCGGCTCATTGTGAAAAAACAGGATGCCGTCGAAAACCTGCCCAGCCTTGCCGAGCTTGAGCCGCAGGTGTTTTTCGCCCACCACCCGCTGGCTTTTAACGGCAAACGTTTCCTGGAAGGCCGGTTGCGGGAAGCCCTGTCCCCATACCTGCCCCGTCAGAGCTTTGGCCAGATTCAGATTCATGGCCGGGGTTTCCAGGCTGCCGTCGCTTTCGATGATGCGTTCCAGGTCAGCCGGGGTGAGCAGGGACTGGGCGATTTCTTCGAAGGTGGCGGTGAATTCCTCGAAATGACATTCCTGGATGGTCAACCCGGCGGCGAAGGCGTGGCCGCCGAATTTTTGCAGCAGATGGGGTTTTCGCTTGGCGACCAGGTCTAGCGCGTCGCGCAGGTGCAGGCCGCGGATCGAGCGCCCGGAACCTTTCAGCTCGCCGTTGTTGCTGCGGGCGAAGGCGATCACCGGGCGGTGGTATTTGTCCTTGAGCCGCGAGGCGAGGATGCCGATCACGCCCTGGTGCCAGTCCGGATCGTAGAGGCTGAGTGAGTGGTTTTCACTTACCTCGACCTGCTCCAGCGCGGCTAGCGCCTGTTCCTGCATGCCCGCCTCGATTTCGCGTCGTTCGCGGTTGAGGGTGTCGAGCTGTTGCGCCATGGCGAATGCCTGTTCCTCGTTGTCGGCGAGCAGGCATTCGATGCCCAGCGCCATGTCATCCAGGCGCCCGGCGGCATTCAGGCGGGGGCCGACGACGAAGCCGAGGTCGTAAGTCGAAGCTTTCTCGGGTTTTCTGCTTGCTACTTTCAGCAGTGCATTGATGCCGGGGCAGGCTCGCCCGGCACAGATACGCTTGAGTCCCTGGTGCACCAGGATGCGGTTGTTGTCGTCCAGCTTCACCACGTCGGCCACCGTGCCAAGCGCTACTAGATCGAGCAGCCTGGCCAGGTTGGGTTCGGGCTTGGTGGTGTAGGTTCCCCGGTTTCGCAACTCTGCACGTAGCGCCAGCATGACGTAGAAGATTACCCCCACGCCGGCCAGATTCTTGCTGGAAAAGCCGCAGCCGGGCTGGTTCGGGTTGACAATGCAGGTGGCATCCGGCAGTTCGTCGCCGGGCAGGTGATGGTCGGTGACCAGTACCTGCATGCCCAACAGATTGGCTTCTTCGACACCCGCTACGCTGCTGATACCGTTGTCGACGGTGATCAGGATGTCGGGCCAGCGCTCCGCCGCTAGGCGGACGATCTCCGGCGTCAGCCCGTAGCCGTATTCGAAGCGGTTGGGAACGAGGTAGTCCACGGTTGCGCCGAACTCGCGCAGTGCACGCATTGCCACGGTGCATGCCGTGGCGCCGTCGGAGTCGTAATCGGCGATGATCAGCAGGCGCTTGCCGGCCTCTATCGCATCCGCCAGCAGGCGTGCCATTTCCATGGCTCCCTTCATCTCCGCGAAAGGAAGCAGGGCGCCTAACTCGTGCTCGATTTGCCGTGTTTCACGGATGCCCCGCGCGGCGTAGATGCGGGCGAGAACCGGGTGCAGGCCGCTGGCGGCCAGCCGTTGGGTGTCGGCTTGGGAGTAGGGGCGGGGAACGATGTTGGGCATGCCGGATTATAACCTGATGGCGAAGTCGCAGCCCTGTTTAGTCAAGCACAATAAATCCTGTATCATTACGCTTTCATGAATTTGAAACTGCTTGCTTATGAAAACCACTTTTCTTGATTTTGAACAGCCGATCGCAGAACTTGAGGCCAGGATCGAGGAGCTCCGCTTCGTGCAGGATGACTCCGCCGTGGATATCTCCGAGGAAATCGGGCGGCTACAGAAGAAGAATCAGGCGCTGACCAAGGACCTTTACGCCAAGCTTTCGGCCTGGCAGGTTTCGCAGGTTTCCCGGCATCCGCAGCGGCCATATACGCTCGACTACATTCAAAATATTTTCACGGATTTCGAGGAACTGCACGGCGACCGTGCCTTCTCCGACGATCCGGCCATCGTGGGCGGCCTGGCGCGCTTCAACGGCCAACCGGTGATGGTGATCGGCCAGCAGAAGGGTCGGGATACCAAGGAAAAAATCTACCGCAATTTCGGCATGCCGCGCCCCGAGGGCTACCGCAAGGCAATGCGCTTGATGCGCCAGGCGGAGAAGTTCGGCCTGCCGATCATGACCTTCATCGATACGCCGGGCGCTTATCCCGGCATCGGCGCGGAGGAGCGCGGCCAGTCCGAGGCGATTGCCCGCAACCTGTATGTCATGGCCGAACTCAGAACCCCGATCGTCTGCACCATCATCGGCGAAGGCGGCTCGGGCGGTGCGCTGGCCATCGGCGTCGGCGATGTCATGCTGATGCTGCAATATTCGAGCTATTCCGTGATCTCGCCGGAGGGCTGCGCTTCGATCCTGTGGAAGAGCGCGGACAAGGCGCCGGAAGCCGCAGAAACGCTGGGAATCACCGCCAACCGCCTGAAAACCCTCGGCCTGGTGGACAAGGTCGTGAGCGAGCCGCTCGGCGGCGCTCACCGCGATCCGGATGCGGTCATGCAAAACCTGAAAAAAGCGCTGCAGGAAAGCCTGCGTCAGCTTCAGGACAAGTCGCTGGACGATCTGCTCAAATCGCGTTTCGAGCGCCTGATGGGCTATGGCAAGTTCAAAGAAACTGCTGCCAAGTGATCTGCCCGCCTTTGTCGAAGCCAAACTAAAAAGTTGGGTTCAACCGGGCCGGCATCTCATGCTGGCCCTGAGCGGCGGGGCGGATTCCGTGGTCCTGCTCGACATCCTTGCGCAACTTCGCTCCAGCCTGCATTTCCCTCTTTCCGCTGTTTACGTCAACCATCAGATCAGCCCGAATGCGGCCGATTGGGCCGAGTTTTGCGCCCGGCTGTGCGCCGGATACAACATTCCCTTCCAGGTCGTTAAGGTCGATCTCAAGCGCCAACCGGGCGAGAGCCTGGAAGAACTGGCGCGGGACGCCCGCTACCGGGTGTTTGCCGAACAGCCAGCTGATTTTATCGTGCTGGCGCAACATCTCGACGACCAGGCGGAAACGCTGCTGCTCCAGTTGCTGCGTGGCGCCGGAGCGAAAGGCCTGAGCGCGATGGCTGAACTCAGGATTCAGGACTCAGGACTCAGGACTGGTTTCTTGCGCCCTCTGCTCGATGTGCCGCGCCGCTTGATTCTCGATTACGCAGCCCTGCGCGGCCTGCAATGGATTGAGGACGAGAGTAATGAAGATATTTCATACAACCGCAATTTCCTGCGCCACCGGGTCCTGCCTGAACTGGAAAAGCGCTTTCCCGGCTACCGCGAAACCTTTGCCCGTGCCAGCCGGAATCTGGCGGAAAGCGTGCAGCTGTCGGACGACCTGGCCCGGATGGACCGCGCGATTGCGGTGGTGAATGGCAATTTGCGGGTGGGCGCCCTGCGCAGCTTGTCCGGGGCGCGCGCCAGGAACCTGTTGCGCTACTGGCTGGCAGAATCCGGGATTCCCATGCCTTCCGCCGGGCGGCTGGAAAACCTGCAGCAGCAGCTGTGCAGTGCCCGTGACGATGCTCAGATCCACATTTCCTTGGGAGACACCGTGATCCGGCGTTATCGCGGTGAGGTGCATCTCGAAAAAAAAACGCCAGCGCAGCAACCCGAACTGGCATTGACCTGGGCATTCCAGGATGAACTGGAGCTGCCCGATTCAGGCGGCAGGCTGCTGTTCGAGCGGACGACGGGGCAGGGATTGAGCCTGGCCAGACTGACTGCCGCACCGGTTACGATCAGGTTACGCCAGGGCGGCGAGCGGCTGCGCCCGGATTGCCTCAGGCCCACTCGCAGTTTGAAAAACCTGTTGCAGGAGACGGGAATGCCTCCGTGGCAGCGGCAAAGGCTACCGCTGCTGTTTAGCGGGGAAAAGCTGGTATTCGTGCCGGGCATCGGAGCCGCATGTGAGTACCGGGCCGATGAAGGCGAAATTGGGGTTGTTGTAAAATTCGAAGCAGCCGTATAGTATCTTCATTCACGGGTCGTATATCTTATAGAGGAGCTTGCTGTCCGTTATGAGTCGATGCCGGTTCCCGGTACATATAATCAGGATTTACTAGGAGATGCCACTATGAAATTTAGCACAGCAATGATGTTTGTTCTGGCCCTTGGCGTGAGCGGGTTTGCCAATGCCGCAGGGGAAATCGTCATCAAGTTCAGCCATGTGGTGGCGCCCGACACGCCCAAGGGCCGGGCGGCGGAAAAATTCAAGCAGCTGGCCGAGGAGAAGACCAAAGGCAAGGTCAAGGTCGAGGTCTACCCCAATAGCCAACTCTACAAGGATCGTGAAGAAATAGAAGCCTTGCAGATTGGCGCGGTGCAGATGCTGGCGCCGTCGCTTTCCAAGTTCGGTCCGATGGGCGCACGCGAATTCGAAGTGTTCGATCTGCCCTATATTTTCCCCAATAAGGAAACCCTGTACCGGGTGATGGACGGTGAAGTCGGCAAGAAGCTGTTCGCCAAGCTGGAGACCAAGGGCGTCATGGGGTTGGCGTTTTGGGACAACGGCTTCAAGCAGATGAGTGCGAACAAGCCGCTGCACACCGTGGCGGATTTCAAGGGTCTGAAGATGCGCATCCAGCAGTCGAAAGTGTCGGATGCGATGATGAAGGCGCTCGGCGCGAATCCTCAGGTGATGGCGTTCAGCGAGGTGTACACCGGCCTGCAGCAGGGCGTGGTAGATGGTACCGATAACCCGGTGTCCAATCTTTACACCCAGAAGATGCATGAGGTGCAGAAGCATATGACGATTTCGGACCACGCCTACCTGGGCTATGCGGTGATCGTGAACAAGAAATTCTGGGATGGGTTGCCAGCCGATGTGCGCACCGCACTGGAGTCGGCAATGAAGGAAACGACCGTGTTCGAGCGCGGCATCGCCCAGGAGGAAAACGACGAAGCAATGGCCAAGGTGAAGGCAGCCAAGACTACGGAGATCTACGTTCTTTCCCTGAAGGAACGGATCGAGTGGCATAAAGCACTGTTGCCGGTGCACAAGGAGTTCGAGGACGTGATCGGCAGGGACATCATCCAGTCCGTATACGCTACCGCGGCCCAAGTCGGGAAGGAACACGTGGCCAAGAAGTAATTGAACTGCAACTCCCTCTGATCCCGGCCTCGCGCCGGGATCTTTTTCTCCAGGTTTGAAAATTAAAGCGACACCGATATGTTTAACCGTATTCTGGATCGTCTGGAAGAAACCCTGATCGTCACCTTCATGGCTACCGCCACGCTGGTTACTTTCGCCGCCGTGACGATGCGCTATCTGGGCGGCACCGGCATCAGCTGGGCGCAGGAACTCACCATCTACCTGTTCATCTGGATGGCAAAATTCGGCGCCGCCTATGGCGTGCGCACCGGCATCCACATCGGCGTGGATTTCGTGGTTAACGCGGCGCGCCCTTCGTTCAAGCGTTTCCTGATTATCACCGCCATGTCGCTGGGCGTGATTTTTACCGGCGTGATCGCCTTTTTCGGTGCGCGCTGGGTGATCTTCATCTACGGTACCGGCCAGATTTCTCCCGACCTGGAATGGCCGATGTGGGTGATCTACCTGGCGATCCCTTTCGGTTCGGGCCTGATGTGCTACCGCTTCATTCAGGCGATAATGCTCTTCCTCAAGACCGGCCACGTCCATACCCATACCTACGGCGAAGAGGAAGACCGTGAGGTCGATGTGGTTCACGAGAAGGAGGCGCTGTCATGACTTTCCTCCTGATCATCTCCATCCTCCTGCTGCTTCTTATCACCAGCACGCCGATTTCTATCGCGCTCGGCATGACCGTGCTGGTATTTCTGCTCGGTTTTTCTTCATTCTCGTTTGACACGGTCAATATCATCTCGCAGCGCCTGTTCACCGGCCTGGAAAGCTTCGCCATCATGGCGGTGCCGTTCTTCGTGCTGTCTGGCCAGTTCCTGATTGACGGGAAAATTGCGTCGCGCATCATCCGCTTCGCCAACAACCTGGTGGGCTGGATGCCGGGGGGCATGGCGATGGCCTCGGTGCTGGCGTGCGCTTTTTTCGCCACGATCTCCGGATCCAGCCCGGCCACGGTGATGGCGATCGGTTCGGTGATGCTGCCGGCCATGGTGAAGGCCGGGTATCCTAAAAGGTTCAGCGTCGGCGTGATCACCACTGCCGGGTCACTCGGCATCCTGATCCCCCCTTCCATAGTGATGATCATCTATGCGGTCGCCACGTCCGAGAGCGCCGGCAAGATGTTCATTGCCGGCATCGTGCCGGGCATCCTGCTTGCGTTCATCATGATGGGGCTGGTATTCATCCAGGCCAAACGGCAGGGCTTTCCCACCCAGCCCAAACCCACTTCCAAGGAGTTTTGGGATTCGTTCAAGGACGCCTGGGGCGGAATGCTCCTCGTCGTCATCGTGATCGGGGGCATTTACGGCGGAATTTTCACGCCGACTAAAGCCGCGGCGGTTGCCGCCGTCTATGCCTTTATCGCGGCGATGTTCTTCTACGGTGACCTGAAGTGGAAGGAAGTGCCCAAGGTACTGCTGAGGGCGGCCAATACCAGCGCGATGCTGCTTTACATCATCACCAACGCCATCCTGTTCTCGTTCCTGCTGACTTCGGAGCAAATTCCCCAGGCGATGTCCAACTGGGTGCTGGCGCAGCACCTCCAACCCTGGGTGTTTCTGCTGGTGGTGAACCTCGCCCTGATCGCGGCAGGGCAGTTCATGGAGCCGAGTTCCATCGTCCTGATCCTGGCGCCGCTGTTCCTGCCGATTGCCAAAACTCTGGGCATCGACCCGATCCATCTCGGCATCATCATGGTGGTGAATATGGAAATTGGCATGATCCATCCGCCAGTGGGATTGAACCTGTTTGTCGCCAGCCATCTGGCGAAGATGGGGCTGACCGAGGTGTCGATCGCGGCGCTGCCGTGGGTGGGCGTCATGCTGCTCTATCTGGGCCTGATCACCTACGTGCCGGAAATCTCCTTGTGGCTGCCGCACCTGCTGTATAAGTAGGCCGTTTTTGCTCTTCGTGCAACGCCCTGCCTGATTGCGGGGCGTTCTTGTTTAACCCCTGATTTCGACCTTGTTGAGGCGACATGTCCGTTGCGCAGGCCATCTTTCCAATCTTTGCCTTGATCCTGCTCGGCTATGGGCTGCGACTATGGTTCCGTTTGAGCGACGGTTTCTGGCCGCAATTGGACCGGCTGATTTACTACGTGTTTTTCCCTGCACTGCTGTTCCATTCCCTGTCCGGTTTCCAGATTGATCTGGGCGCGGCCACGCCGATGCTGGAGGTGGCCACCCTTTACATGCTGGCCGGCATGATCCTCGGCTATGTTGCGAAACCCCTGTTTCACGCGCCGCCCAAAGTGTTTGCTGCATCGTTCCAGTCGTCCTTCCGCTTCAACAGCTACGTGGGATTGGCCGTGGCGGGGTCTATTCATGGTCAGGATGGGCTGGCGGCAATCGGATTGCTGATGGGTTTTCTGGTGCCGATGGCCAATGTGGCCTCGGTGTGGGCGCTGGCGCGCCACGGCGAGGGTCACTGGCTGAAGGAAATCCTGTTCAACCCACTGATCATAGCGACTGCGGGCGGGATTTCCTTCAGCCTGGCTGGACTGCATTTGCCGGATTTATTGCAGCGCCCCATCGCGCTGCTCTCCCAGGCTTCGCTGCCGATGGGACTGATCGCCGTCGGCGCCGGCTTGAAGCTACAGAGTTTGAACCACCACCGGGGAACCCTGTGGTATGGCGTGATCGTGAAGCTGCTGATGCTGCCCGCCATTGCCTGGGGGCTGGCATCGGCCTTCGGCCTGACCGGGGTGTATTTCCACATCGCCGTGCTGATGGCCGCGCTGCCGGTCTCGACGGTGTCTTACGTGCTGGCGATGCGCATGGGCGGGGACGGCAGCATCAGCGCCGCCCAGGTGATGGTGACCACACTGCTGGCGATGGTGACGTTGCCGATGTGGTTGCTGCTGATGGGGTTTTAGCGACTATGTATTGATGTGAAGTCGTCCCAATATCCATACCATGCCGAAATATGCCGCGGCAGTAGCAACCGAGGAGGTGCTGAGGCTGGCCCAAAAACCCCAACCGGCACGCAAGAGCAGAGGGAGCAGGACGAACAGCAGCAGCGATGGAATAACCAGCCAAAAAATGCCTTGCGAAAGCGCGGCGACCTTTTGTGTGTCGCTGGTTTCGACGTAGAGCCAGATGAGTGCAAGTAGCGACGTAAGCGGCAATGACGCCAGCACTGCGGCCCAGAACGAGCTGCGCTTTGCGATTTCGGAGACGGCCACGATGATGGCTATAGTGAGCGCGACTTTCAGTACATACTGCCACATAGCTGGATTTACCGAACCGGCACCACCACTGCGCTGACGCCCAGCGAACGGATCTTCGCCAGTGCCTGGTCGGCTTCGGCCTTGCTCTGGAGCGGGTCGACGTGGAGTTTGGTTTCACTGTAGGACTTGACGCCGTTCTGCGCTACTTGTTCCGGGGCCGGCGCGCTGGATTCGGGTTGCGTGACGGGGGAAAGCACGGTGCCCGGCATGGTATTGTCCTTGTTTTAATGGAAAATCCAGCTGCGCTGCATGGTAGCACGATATTCCCGGCCGCAACAGCGCAGGGGGTCAAGGTCGCATAAGACGTTTATTTTAAGTGATAAATGTGGTATTTTTACACGTTTTATATTTTAAGAAATTCTGGAGAAAACGAATGGCTGTTGAACGCACCCTCTCAATCATCAAACCCGACGCAGTGGCAAAAAACGTGATCGGCAAAATTTATTCCCGCTTCGAAAGCAATGGCCTGAAAATCGTCGCCTCGCGCATGATTCATCTGAGCCGTACTGAAGCTGAAGGCTTCTACGCAGTTCATCGCGAGCGTCCTTTCTTCAAGGACCTGGTCGAATTCATGATGTCCGGTCCGGTGATGGTGCAGGCGCTGGAAGGCGAGAACGCTGTTGCCAAGAACCGTGAACTGATGGGCGCCACCGACCCGAAGAAGGCCGACAAAGGCACTATCCGCGCCGATTTCGCCGAGAGCATCGATGCCAACGCGGTGCACGGCTCCGACAGCCTGGAAAATGCCGGGATTGAAATTGCCTATTTCTTCCCGTCGATGGAAGTCTATACCCGTTAATGACTGTCAACCTGCTCGACTTCGACCAAGAAAAGCTTGCTGTTTTCTTCGCGGAATACGGCGAAAAACCGTTCCGCGCCAAGCAGCTGCTGCGCTGGATGCATCAGTTCGGGGAAAGCGATTTCTCCCGGATGAGCGATCTGTCCAAGGCGCTGCGGGAGAAGTTGGGCGGGCTGGCAGTCGTCGAACCGCCGCGCTTGATCCAGGAGCAGATTTCCGACGACGGCACACGCAAGTGGCTGCTCGATGTGGGAGCAGGGCAGGGCGTTGAAACCGTGTTCATTCCCGAGGGTGATCGCGGCACGCTGTGCGTTTCCTCTCAGGTGGGTTGCGCCCTGGAGTGCAGCTTTTGTTCTACCGGACGGCAGGGTTTTAACCGCAACCTCGGCGTGGCCGAGATCATCGGCCAGTTGTGGTGGGCGAACAAGGCGCTGGGCTGTACGCCGCGCAATGAACGCGTGATCGGCAACGTGGTGCTGATGGGCATGGGCGAGCCCCTGCTCAATTTCGACAACACGGTGACCGCGTTGCACCTGATGCTGGACGACAACGCCTATGGCCTGTCGCGTCGCCGTGTGACGGTCAGCACTTCCGGCATCGTCCCTGCCATGGACCGTCTGCGCGAGCAGTGTCCGGTGGCGCTGGCGGTTTCTCTGCATGCGCCGAACGACGCACTGCGCGACATACTGGTGCCGATCAACAAGAAATACCCGCTGAGCGAGCTGATGGCGGCCTGCCGTCGTTATGTCGTCGATGCGCCGCGGGATTTCATTACTTTCGAATACGTCATGCTGGACGGCGTCAACGATAGCCCCGCGCATGCGCGCGAGCTGGTCGCCCTGACGCGTGACGTGCCGTGCAAGTTCAACCTGATCCCCTTCAATCCGTTCCCGGATTCCGAATACAAGCGTTCGCCCGCCGATGTCATTCGCCGTTTTGGCGCGATTCTGATCGAAGCCGGGCACGTGGTGACGACACGCAAGACTCGCGGCGACGACATCGACGCCGCCTGCGGCCAGCTGGCCGGCAAAGTGCAGGATAAAACCAGGCGCACGATAAAAATTGATGAGGTGGCTGCATGAGCAGGAAGCAGGTTCCGGCCGCAGGCTGGATGCGACCGGCCGCGATTGCAGCCGGCCACCGACATGATTCGGGGGAAACGCTATGGTGATTGATGAGGTGGCTGCATGAGCATGAGGCAAAACCTGAAGCGACTGTTATTCCTGACGCTGCTTGGAGCAGGATTTCTGGCGGGTGGCTACGCATCCGCGGAAGAGCAGACCGAAGCGCGCCAGCGTGCCCAGATTCACACCGATCTGGGCGCGGCCTATTTTAGCTCCGGCCAGTTAGGCGTGGCGCTGGAGGAGCTGAACGTGGCGATCCGGGCGGATTCCGGTTTCGCGCCTGCGTATAACATGCTGGGCCTGGTTTACATGACGTTGCGCGAGGATGACAAGGCGGAAGAGAATTTTCGCCGCTCGCTCAGCCTGAGCAGTGCCGATTCCGACACCAACAACAATTACGGCTGGTTTCTTTGTCAGCGCGGCAAGATTGACGATTCCATCCGGTATTTCATGGCGGCCCTGAAGAATCCCCTGTATGCCACACCCGAGAAGTCTTATCTCAACGCCGGGATTTGTGCGCGCAAGAAAAATGACGACGTCGAAGCTGAGGAGTTTCTGCTGAAAGCGATCAGGCTTCAACCTCGTCAGCCTCAGGCACTATTCCACCTGGCCGATATTAACTTCAAGCGTGGAAACTACGGCGAGGCCAAGAAATTTATCAATCAGTTTTCCCAGATTGCCGCGCCGACCCCGGAAAGCTTGTGGCTGGGGATACGCATTGAACGCCGGATGGGTAATCGCAACGACGAAGCCAGTTATGGTCTGCAACTGAGGAAAACCTTCCCCGATTCGCCCGAAGCCCAGGCGTTGCGCAGCGGGAAATATGAGTGACAGAGGTATTGAGTGACTGAAGAATTCGAGGGTGCTGCCGAGCAGCAGACAGAGGTCAGGCCGAGTGCGGGCAAGGTGCTAGCCGAAGAGCGCGAGCGGCTTGGCTTGAGCGTGGCTGAAGTGGCACGTCAACTCAGGCTTGCTCCGCGCCAGATCGAGGCACTGGAGGCGGATGACCATGCCAGCCTGCCGGGCAAGACATTTCTGCGTGGTTTTTTGCGGAATTATGCCAGGCTGGTGCATCTCGATCCCGAACCGTTGCTGGCACTCTGCCAGCCTGAGCCACCTCAAGCCCAGTCGATTGCCGTGCCAACGAGCAGGATCGAATTTGGCGGCAAGCGCAGGCTGATGCCGTTTGGCGATCACTCCGGCAAGCCCGGGACGAAATATGCCGCAATCATCGGTGTGGCAGTGTTGGTCTTGTCCTGGGGAATGTACGAATTTCTCCAGGGGCAACCATCGCTCCAGGATGTGCCGGTGAAGTCCGCTGGAGAAACCACGATGGTTCTGTCGTTGCCGCAGGCTGAGGCACCGCTTCAGGCTGCGCCCGTCACGAATCAAGCTGAGCCGGCTCCCGGATCTGCAACTGTACCCGTCTCTGCCCCGGTTGCTCCGGCTACTGCGGATGCTCCCGTTCCCCTAGTTCCTCCCATGGCGGAAGTCGGTGGCCAGCGCCTGCAGTTTGTGTTTGACGGCGATGCCTGGGTCGAGGTGAAGGATAGAAGCGGTAAGGTTATTTTTTATCAGTTGAACCCGAAAGGCAGCCAGCAGTCGGTGCGCGGCAACCCGCCGTTTTCCCTGGTGATTGGCAATGCCGCCCACGTCAGATTGACTTACAACGACAAGCCGGTCGACCTTGCGCCCCACACCAAGGTGGATGTAGCGCGACTGACCATCGAGTAACCCATGTTTAAACCTGAAATACCCCGCCGCAAGAGCCGGCAGATTAGGGTCGGTTCGGTCGCCGTCGGCGGCGATGCGCCGATCAGCGTACAGACCATGACCAACACCGAAACCTGTGACGTCGAGGCGACGCTCGCCCAGATCGGCCGCGCAGCGAAGGCGGGTGTGGATATCGTGCGGGTTTCCGTTCCCAGCATGGAGGCCGCGGAAGCTTTCGGCGAGATCAAGAAACGCTCGCCGGTGCCCTTGATCACCGACATCCATTTCGATTACAAAATCGCCCTGCGCGTCGCCGAACTGGGCGCCGACTGCCTGCGCATCAACCCCGGCAATATCGGGCGCGAGGATCGCGTGCAGGCGGTGGTACAGGCGGCGAAAGACCACGGCATTTCGATCCGCATCGGCGTCAACGCCGGCTCGCTGGAAAAGGACCTGCAAAAGAAATACGGCGAGCCCACTCCCGAGGCCCTGGTGGAATCGGCGCTGCGCCATATCGAGATCCTCGATCGCCTGAATTTCCCGGATTTCAAGGTGAGCCTCAAGGCTTCCGATGTGTTTACCACGGTCGAGGCGTACAAGCTGCTCGCCGCCCAGATCGAGCAACCACTGCACCTCGGCATTACCGAAGCGGGTGGGTTGCGTTCCGGCAGCGTCAAGTCGGCGATCGGCCTCGGCATGTTGCTGGCCGCCGGCATCGGCGACACCATCCGGGTTTCATTGGCAGCTGATCCGGTGGAAGAGGTCAAGGTCGGCTTCGACATCCTGAAGAGCCTGCATATCCGCAGCAAAGGGGTGAATATCATTGCCTGCCCGAGCTGCTCGCGCCAGGAGTTCGACGTGATCAAGACGGTCAACGCGCTGGAGGCGCGTCTCGAGGATGTGCTGGAACACATGGATGTGGCGGTGATGGGCTGTGTGGTGAACGGGCCGGGCGAAGCGCGCGAGGCGGATTTCGGCATCGCCGGCGGCTCACCCAACCTGCTCTATATCGAGGGCAAACCGGCCTACAAAGTGACGGAAAACGAGATCGTGGACCAGCTGGAGCGCCAGGTCCGCGCTCGCATCGCGGCGATGAAAGAAAAAAATACTTAGCCACGGATTAACACGGATGTTCACGGATAAAACCTTCGAGTTGCTAATCTGTGTAAATCCGTGTTTATCCGTGGATTGGTCATGAAAAGTTTAAAACAATGAGCCAAATTCAAGCCATACGCGGGATGAACGACATCCTGCCGGAACATGCCGACCTTTGGGCCTTTTTCGAGGAAACCGTGGAGGATTGGCTGCGCAGCTACGGCTACCGCAGCATCCGCATGCCGATCGTGGAGCAGACCGCGCTGTTCAAGCGCGCCATCGGCGAGGTCACGGACATCGTCGAGAAGGAAATGTACACCTTCGTCGATGTCCTCAACGGCGACAGCCTGACGCTGCGGCCGGAAGGCACCGCGTCTTGCGTGCGCGCAGCGATCCAGCACAACCTGCTGTACAATGCGCCGCAGCGCCTTTATTACACCGGGCCGATGTTCCGCCACGAGCGGCCGCAGAAAGGCCGTTACCGCCAGTTTCACCAGGTCGGAGTGGAATCGCTCGGCTACGCCGGGCCGGACATGGATGCCGAACACATCATCATGACGGCACGGCTGTGGAAGCGCCTCGGCTTGCCCGACATTGCTCTGCAGATCAACACGCTGGGCAACAGTGCGGACCGTGCGCGCCACCGTGCTCGCCTGGTGCACTATCTGGGGCAGCATGTCGAAGCCCTCGACGAGGATTCGCGTCGGCGCCTGCACACCAACCCGCTGCGGGTACTCGACAGCAAGAATCCGGCTCTGCAGGAGCTGATCGAGGCGGCACCGAAGCTGCTGGATGATCTTGACGAAGCATCGCTCAAGCATTTCGAGGATTTGCAGGTGATGCTGCGCGATGCCGGCATCGAGTACCAGATCAACCCGCGTCTGGTGCGTGGGCTGGATTATTACAACTTTACCGTGTTCGAATGGGTAACCACCAAACTCGGTGCCCAAGGCACCGTGTGCGCGGGCGGCCGTTACGACGGCCTGGTCGAGCAGATCGGCGGCAAACCGGCGCCGGCCTGCGGTTTCGCCATGGGCGTGGAGAGGCTGCTGGCACTGCTGGAGGAATACGCATTCCAGGCGCCTCGGGTCGCGCCTGATGTTTATCTGGTGCACCAGGGCGATGCGGCAAACAAATTTGCCATGGTGGCGGCTGAACAGCTGCGCGACCAGGGCCTGCACGTGCTCCTGCATTGCGGCGGCGGCAGCTTCAAGTCGCAGATGAAGAAGGCGGATGCCAGCGGTGCGCGCTATGCGCTGATCATCGGTGACGACGAGGCCGGGGCAGGGGAAGTAAGTCTCAAGCCGCTGCGCGAGCTGGGAGAGCAGATGCGGATGACGGTGGATTCGGCGGCGGGCCTGATCAATGTTGGACAGCGCTAACTTTAATTTAAACGGGGAAAAACATGGCTTTTGATCTTGAAGAACAGGAAAAACTGGACGAGCTGAAAGCCTGGTGGAAAAAGAACGGGACGACAGTGATGCTGGCGGTCGCGGTGTTCGCCGCGGTGGTGGCCGGCATGCAGGGTTGGCGTGTCTACCAGAACAGCCAGCAGCGCCAGGCGGCGCTGGCGTACGAAGCGGTGCAAGGCGGGGTGCAGAGCAAGGATACCAAGCGCATCCGTGATGCGGCTGGCCAGCTTATCGAAAAATACCCGGGCACGCCTTATGCCTCGCGAGCTGCGCTGCTTGCAGCCGGGGCTAACTACGAATTGGGCGATGCCAAGAGTGCCAAGGCGCAGCTGCAATGGGTGATCGATCATGCCAAGGAAGAGGGTGCGCGCGACATCGCCCGGTTGCGCCTGGCCGGTATCCTGCTGGATGAGAAAAGTTACGGGGAAGCCATGAAAACGCTGGAAGGGCCGCATGAAAAGGCGTTTGACGGCCTGTTTTCCGATCTTAAAGGGGACGTGCTGACGGCTCAGGGCAAGGTGGCGGATGCCCGTGTCGCCTACCAGGCCGCATTGGAAAAAATGGATGAGAAAAGCGCTTATCGCCAGGTCGTGGAAATGAAGCTGGATGGACTGGGAGAACGCGGATGAAGCGCAATGAGCCAATAAGATGGCTGCTGGTGCTGGCAACCATTTTCCAGCTGGCAGGTTGCAGCGGCATGGGGGAGAAGGTTTCCACCGGTTTTGGCCTTTGGCGCGGCAATGATGCCGGCGAGAAGCCGGCGGCGCTGGTCGAATTCAAGCCTGCGGCGGAACTCAGGTCGAGCTGGCAGGAGCGCGTCGGCGGGGCCGGGGATACGGTGCTGTTTCCCGCTGTGGTGAGCGACAGCGTTTACGCAGCGGGCATGGATGGGAAGATCGCCCGTTTCAGTGCGGAGACTGGCAAGCTACAGTGGAACGCCGATTCCGGACGCAAGATTTCCGGCGGTGTCGGTGCGGACAGCGGTCTGGTGGCGGTGGGAACCGCCAAGGGCGAGGTGCTGGCCTTCGACGCCAAGGGCCAGCCGCTCTGGCAGGCACGTCTTTCGAGCGAGATATTGAGTGCGCCGCAGGTAGCCAATGACATCGTCGTGGTGCGCACCGGCGACGGCCGCATTTTCGGGCTGGATGCCAGGGATGGCAAGCGCAAGTGGGTATACCAGCGCGCCATGCCGGCGCTCGCCCTGCGCAGCAATGCCGGCGTGGTGGTGGCGCACGGTGCGGTGTTCGCCGGCTTCGCCGGGGGCAAGCTGGTAGCGCTCAACCTAGCAACCGGCAACATGGGCTGGGAAGCGACCGTAGCCCTGCCGCGCGGAGCTACAGAGCTGGAGCGCGTAACCGATGTCAGCAGCCTGCCGGTGGCGGATGACCGCATGATCTGCGCCACCGCCTATCAGGGGCGCACGGCCTGCTTCGATATTGCCAGCGGCAACCTGCTCTGGGCGCGGGATGTCTCCAGTTCCGCCGGTCTGGCGATGGATGATCGCTACGTTTACGTCAGCGACACCCGCGGCGCGATCCATGCCCTCGACAAGCACAGCGGTGCGAGCCTGTGGAAGCAGGACAAGCTGCTTGCCCGCCAACCCACTGCGCCACTGGCTCTTGGACGCTATATCGCAGTGGCCGATGTACAGGGCTATGTCCATCTGCTGGCGCGGGAAGATGGCAGCTTCGCAGCCCGCATCGCCACCGATGGCAGCCAGATCGGCGCGCCTCCCGTGGCACTGAACCGTGGCTTCCTGGTGCAGACCCGCAACGGCGGTTTGTACGCGTTAACAGTGCAGTAACGGGTGATGAGCGATGGGTAATGAGTAATGGCATCGGCTGTTGCTCCCGCCTCATCACCCATCACCCATAACCCATTACAGCTGAATTATGAAACCCACACTCGTACTGGTCGGCCGTCCCAACGTCGGCAAATCCACTTTGTTCAACCGGCTAACCCGAAGCCGCGACGCCCTCGTTGCGGACCTGCCGGGGTTGACGCGCGACCGTCATTACGGCCATGGCCGGGTGGGAGACAGGCCCTATCTGGTGGTGGATACCGGCGGTTTCGAGCCGGTGGCGAAGGACGGCATTCTTCACGAAATGGCGCGGCAGACCCTGCAGGCAGTAGACGAGGCCGATGCCATCGTGTTTCTGGTCGATGCGCGCCAGGGTTTGACTGCCCAGGACAAGATCATCGCCGACCAGTTGCGGAAACTGGGCCGGCCGTTATTTCTGGCGGTTAACAAGGCCGAGGGCATGCGGCGCGATGTGGTTGCCGCCGAATTCTACGAACTCGGACTGGGCGACCCGCTGGTGATCTCGGGGGCGCATGGCGAAGGTGTGCACGAGTTGGTGGAGCTGGCACTGGAGAGCTTCCCGCTGGATGAAGTTGAAGAGGAGGAGGTCGATCATCCCAAGATCGCCATCGTCGGGCGCCCCAACGTGGGCAAGTCCACCTTGGTCAACAGCCTGCTCGGCGAGGAACGGGTCATCGCCTTCGACCAGCCGGGTACCACGCGCGACAGTATCTACATCGATTTCGAGCGCGACAGCAAGCATTACACCCTGATCGATACCGCCGGCATCCGCAAGCGCGGCAAGGTGTTCGAGGCGATCGAGAAGTTTTCCGTGGTGAAAACCCTGCAGGCGGTGGAAGATGCCAACGTGGTGGTGCTGGTGCTGGATGCCCGCCAGGACGTGTCCGAGCAGGACGCCCACATCGCCGGTTTCATTCTGGAAAGCGGCCGCGCCCTGGTGGTGGCGGTGAACAAGTGGGATGATCTTTCTGCCGACCGCCGGGAAGTGGTCAAGAACGACATCGCACGCAAGCTGCAGTTTCTTGATTTTGCCAAGTTCCACTATATTTCCGCCCTGCAGGGCAGCGGCGTGGGCGGCCTGTTCAAGTCTATCGACGGTGCCTATGAGTCGGCCATGATCAAGATGCCCACGCCCAGGTTGACCCGCATCCTCCTCGAAGCCACTACCCAACATCAGCCGCCCAAGTCCGGCCCGTTCCGTCCCAAGCTGCGCTACGCGCATCAGGGCGGCTCCAATCCGCCGCTGGTGATTATTCACGGCACCTCGCTGGCGAGCCTGTCGGCCAGCTACAAGCGCTATCTGGAAAGCACCTTCCGCAAGGCGTTCGAGCTGACGGGCACGCCGCTCAGGGTGCAGTTCAAGCAGGGGTATAACCCCTTCGCCGACAGGGTGCCCCCGCCCAGGACGGAAGCCGATGAAAAGCGCGCCCACCGCCAGCGCCGTCGCGGTCGGAAGCTGTACGGCTGAGGGTGATGGGGGATGGGTGATGGGAAAAAGCGGAGTTGGCGCAGGTTTTGACTTTCCCCATCACTCATCACCCATAACCCCTCACCTCTGAAAAAACTGGAACCAGTATGACGCAATCCGGCCCCCGCGAAATCACCACGCCTTTCCGCCCCATCCCCCTGGAAGTGCCGGAGGGGATGAAGCACAACGAGTTTTTCAACAGCACCGAAAATCTCAACGATCTGATGCACAACAATGGATTGTTGATGAACGAGGAAAATCTGTTGCTGTATCGCAAGGCTTTGGGGCACAGCAACGAATTCGATACCTCGATTATCTACAACACCTCGCAATGCATCCTCAATCCGCTGGGGCGGCCGGTGCGTCGCACCCAGGTGCCGGACAATGTGAAGCATGTGTGGAACCGGATGAATCAGATCATCATCGACTACATGCTGGAGCAATACCCCGATCCGGACGAGGCGCTGATCCTGGCGGGCGAGGCGAGCCTGGATGCCACCTGGCCGCTGACCTCTCCGGGTGTGCCCAGCATCCGCATGTTGCACAATCACTTCATTGTTTTTCCCAAGGATGAACTGCGTAGCGCCAAGTCGGCTGATTCAAAAAATCCCAATTTGACCGATGGCGGTCAGCACAGCCTGTTTCAGGCTTATATGCATGATGTTTACCGCGAGTTTTTCGACAAGGCGCTGGATCTGGAAATTCTCAAGCCCGCCAGCGAGTCCGACGCATGCATCGCGCTGACGGGTTACCCGCAGGGTCTGCCCAGCTGGGAGATTCAGGGGGGCGCGGCGGCCCTGAAAGATGTGCGTTTCTGGAAAGAGTACGATGAGGTGCTGAAGGGGTTCATCGATTTCTACCGCACCTTCTTCTCGCAGGTCTCCACTCGCAACGCGCCGCTCCCGACCGATGCCTATTACCCGGATGAAGTGGAGAGCGTGCTGCTGTTCAACAATGACTTTCTGAAGACGGCGAAGAAGGTGCGCGACCACTGCATCGTTGATGCAAAATACGCCAATGCCATACGCTGGCAGCCCGCGTTCAAGCAACTCATCTATCGCAATGACGAAGGCAAGCTGATCGTGACGATCAGCCAGAATTCGATCGGCAACGCGATTACTGAACTGCTCGGCGTAGTGGTTAACCGTGTTGCCGATGCGAGTGCCTATGAAAAACGGGAACCCCGATTAATAGAACGATTGCTCGAGGTGCGCAGGCGCCTGATCGAAGCCGATCTGGGCGATGGTATTGCCACCGACTACTGGCCTGAAGAGTAGTCAGGTTGAGATGAACATTTTTCCGGGTTATGGTGAATCCAGAAAAGCGCCTTCCCTTGCGCACCTCGGCGCCAGGGTGTTCCTCTTAGCAGCGGGGTGGGCGAGATCGACAATTTGTGCGCATCCCTGTCCGATGCTCAGCAAAGGCTGGGGGCTTTAGTGAAGAACCGTGAAAAATTGCTGTTGACGGCGGCGCATGCGGGCACCTATGCGGTGCGTGCCCGGGATCATGTGGTCGTGGCGGCCGACAGGACTTTCCTTGACATGCTGGGCATGGAGGAAGGCGAGGTGGTGGGCCATCCCTGGAACAATCTTCTGGCGGAACGTGGAGCCCTTCCCGATGTCACCCAGCAACTGGAAATCCGCGAAGTGGCGCAGTTGGTTCGGAAGTTCGTAAATCGCAAGGGACGGCCGCTGTGGCTGTCGCTCGCTGAATTCGAGCAGACGGACGAAACCGGTGAGGTCATTCGTCATGGTCTGGCGATCGATGTGAGCGAGCGGGAACGACTGTTGATGACCGTAAGGGACCAGTCCGCGCGCCTGCAAGTGCTGTGGCAGATCGCGACCAGCCGCACCCGTTCCGAAGGCGAGAAGGTCAAGATGATGCTCCGGCTGGGGATGGATACCCTGGAGATGGATGCGGCACTGTTGAGCGAGAAGGTCGGCGAGAATTTCGTTCTGGCGTATCTGGTGGACACGCTTGGCATGTTCCAGGCAGAGCAAGCCTGTCCGCTGGAGAAGCTGTGCCAGCATGTCGCCGACGAGAATCGTGGCATCTTCATCGCAGACATGGGGGCAAGTGAAAAACCGGAGTTGGCGAAGGCGGTGGCCAGTTTTGGCATCCATGCCTACGCCGGTATCCCGCTCTGGGTCGGGGAGCAATTCTATGGAACCTTGGTTTTCTTGCGGAAGGAGCCGTTGGCTGAGGGGAAGTTTTCTCGGGGTGACGAGGCGTTCATGGAGTTGCTTGCGGCCTGGTTCAGCCAGATGTTGCTGCAGCTCAAGCAGCGACAGAAGCTGGAAACGCAGGCGCTCACCGACGAACTGACCGGATTGCCGAACCGGCGTGCTGCGGAACTGCGTTTCAACGAAGAGATCGCGCGTGCCAAGCGCGATGGCATCGGATTTTCCGTCGCCACCTGCGATCTGGATCGATTCAAGCTGATCAACGACAATTATGGGCATGGCGTAGGCGATGAAGTGCTGCAGCAGGTTTCGCACATCATGCGCCACGCCCTGCGCGAGGGTGACTGGCTGGCGCGCTGGGGCGGGGAGGAATTCATCCTGTTCCTGCACCAATCCAACCAAGCCGATGCGCTTGCCGCGACGGAGCGGATACGCGAGGCGATCAAGGCGCAGTCGCTGAAGACCAGCCAGGGTAGTATGGAAATTACCGCCAGCTTCGGTATAGGCGTGTGCCAGGCGGGCGATGAGGATATTAACCGGGTGATATCGGAGTCGGATAACTGCCTCTACGAGGCCAAGCGCAGGGGGCGTGACTGCGTGGTCATCGCCGAATCAGGCTGCGGTTCGTCGGGTACGCGCACGCTGTGGCGCGCCGGGATGCTACAGCGCGCCCTGAAGGAGAACCGTGTCGTTGCCGCCTACCGGGTCATGGTGGACCTGACTACCCGCAGGCTGGTGGCAGATGAGGCGCTGGCGCGCCTGGTTCAGCCCGATGGTTCCGTTCTTGCCGCCGGCGAATTCATCGAGGCGGCGGAGGGCATCAACCTGATCCACGAGGTGGATCACGCCATTACGCGCCATGCGATGTCTCGTTGCGCGGTCAACCTGACGGCAGGGCACGATCCTGGTTTCGCCCATTTCATCAACCTTTCGCCCCAGTTCCTTGCGCGCAAGGATTTGGTGGATGAGCTTCTGGGCGGGGCCATGCAGTTTTGTTCCACCTGCAATATCGACTTTCCCGGCTACAAACCGGTGGTGTTCGAGATTACCGAGCGCCAATTATTGACGGATTTTGAGCGCATACGAAGTGACTTGCAGCCCCTGCTGGATTTCGGCTTCCGCCTGGCGCTCGATGATTTTGGCAGCGGCTATTCTTCTTTCCTCTACCTGGCGGAACTGCCGGTGAGCTTCCTCAAGATGAGACGGAGTGAGATAACTATACAGGGGTAGGTGAGATAACTGGGATTTGCAGG
>JASJPA010000020.1:0-80588 GCA_031426955.1 Sulfuricella sp. | reverse complement strand
CCTTGCGTTCATGCATAACTCCATTTTTTACCCACACGATTACGCGATGAGCCAGTAAAAAGATGCGCTCCTACAAAACTTTCCTGCTCGGCGGATTCCTGTTGCTTTCCAGCATGGCTAGCACAGCTGACGGCATAGCCGCTGAAGCGCCGCAACAAACCGCATTCGCCAGCTCGATCGGCAAGGCGTCGGATATGCTGACGTACGCTCTAAGCCTGGTGGGAGTCAACTACAAGTACGGCGGGAAGTCGCCCGAAACCGGCCTGGATTGCAGCGGCTTCGTCAGCCACGTCTACCGGCAGGCCGCCGGCCTGGTCCTGCCGCACAACGCCCGCGCCATCAGCATGTTCGGAAAGAAAATTGCCATTTCAGAGCTCCAGCCCGGCGACCTGGTGTTTTACAACACCATGCGCCACACCTACTCCCATGTCGGCATCTATCTTGGCGACAACCGTTTCATCCATTCCGGCCGCACCGGCAGCAGCGTCGAAGTCGTCAACATGAACGACAGCTACTGGGTCAAGCGCTTCAACGGCGCACGCCGCATGGTCACTTCCCGTTTGCCTTTTGCAGCTTCGAACGAATAAACGGCAGCGCAGCTAGCGCCGCTTTCTCCCCTTCCATGATGGCCAGATGCTTCTGGTCGAACTCGGTCGCACCGATCATGCCGGTTTGCGGCCTGATCACCACGTCCGCTTCGGCCAGTTCATAGCGCCCGATGGTCTGCCCCATGATGTTGAAAGCCTGCAGGAAGATGTCGATGGTGTCGTTCAGCTTGGCATTCTTCGGCTTGCCCGAGATATCCACTGCGATCACGACATCCGCCCCCATACCGCGCGCAGCCCTGACCGGCACCGGGCTTACCAGCCCGCCGTCAACATACTCCTTGCCGCCGATATTGACCGGCTGAAACACGCCGGGAATACTGCTCGACGCGCGTACCGCCATGCCGGTGTTGCCGCGGCGGAACACCGCCATCTCGCCGGTTTGCAATTCGGTGGTGACGGCGGCAAAAGGCTTGTTCATCCGTTCGATGACGCGGTTCTGCAGTGCCCTGTTAATGAAATTCTGCAGCATCTCCCCCTTGATGAAGCCCCGGTCGGGCAAGACCCAATCCCCCACGCTCTCCTGCTCCAGCTGAAAGGCGATTTTCTGCAGCTCGAAACCGGTGTAGCCGCCGGCATACAGCGCCCCGACCACGCTACCGGCGCTGGTGCCCACCACCATGTCCGGCACGATGCCGTGCGCCTCCAGCGTCTTGATCACGCCGATGTGGGCAAACCCGCGCACCGCGCCGCCGCCCAGCACCAGCGCGACTTTCGGTGCCGGCGGTTTGGGCGAAGGTTGGACCTTGGGGATGGACGCCTCCATTACTCCAGGCGAGGTGGCGCAGCCCAAGAGCATCAGCAGGCAGGAAACAAGTGCAGCGGCATAGCCTTTGTGCATATCAGAAACCGTGATTATCCAAAGTTTTCCATTGTAATGAATATTCCTGCGCTAAGACATTAGCGGCCGCTTTTTTTGCGATTCTTCGTTATCGAATTTTTCACCACACTAAATTTCCTCTTGCAAATGCGAATTGTTCGCGTTAGTATTGCAACACCCTTATCGATACCGGAGACACCCATGAAGATCGTGATTGATGCATGGCTAGAAAGGAAGGATCCGCAAATACGTTTTCTCGACGGCGACAACGCCTCCGTGCTGATGCAGGTGGGCCCGGCGCTCACACAACGACTGCTTGACCATGGCGAAATCAGCGTCGAGGACCTGCAAAACCCACTCAACCACGATCTTGCAGCCCTGGTTTTCAGGATGCTGGGGATCCCCGTCGCCAACGAAGTGTTTTGACCTGTTTACCCCTCAATTACTCAACGAAAGGAAACCCATGAATCACGCAGCCCGCACACTTGCCGCCTCGCTCGCATGCCTTGGCGCCGCCCTGACCTTTTCTGCCCATGCCGTGGAATATCCGATCGGCACGCCGCAGCAGCGCAACGGCATGGAGATCGCTGCCGTCTTCCTGCAGCCGGTCACCATGGAACCGGACGGCATGATGCGCAAGGCCGAAGAATCCGACGTGCACATGGAGGCCGACATCCACGCGATGGCCAGCAACCCCAACGGCTTCGAGGAAGGCGCCTGGATTCCCTACCTGGTAATCAAATACGAGGTCACCAAACAGGGCGGCAACGAGAAAATCGCAGGGGACTTCATGCCGATGGTGGCCAACGACGGCCCGCACTACGGCGACAACATCAAGCTCAAGGGACCGGGCAAATATCACGTCAAATACCTCATCTCCCCACCTTCCGCCAATCCGCACAGCCATTTCGGCCGCCACACCGACCGCCTGACCGGAGTCCGGCCATGGTTCAAGCCGTTCGAGGTGGGGTACGAATTCACCTACGTCGGCATCGGCAAGAAGGGGGGCTACTAACATGCCATCCTTCAGCCCCAGCAAGCTGGCGGCGGCCTTGGCCGGCATTATGCTGACCAGCACTGCCCCCGCCTTTGCCGCCGACCCTTCCCAGGCGGAACTGCTGAAAGAACTGCACCGCCTGAGCGAGCGACTGGAAAAACTGGAAACACATAACGCCGAATTGGAAAAAAAGCTGCAAACCACGCCAGCCAAACCGGAAGCGGAGTTGGCGCAGCGGGTCAAGGCGCTGGAAGAAAACAACGCCAAGCTGGAAGCGGCCCTGGAAGACGACCGGCTGAGCGAAAACCAGCCCGAGATGGCAACTCGCCTCAAAGCAGTGGAGATGCAAGCCCTCAACATGCAAAAACAGGCACGCACAGTGGAAGCGCTGGACGGCGTCACCGCTGGCGTCAGCCTGACCACGGTGGCGCAACGCGCGGGGGGCGCGCCCTCCGGCACCGATATTTCATCGAGCCAGCTCAACTACCGCGGCGACATATCTGTCAGCCTGCCCATGCCCAAGATCGGCGACACTGACAGCAAGATTTTCGCCCAATTCCGCATTGGGCAGGGCAACGGCTTGAACGCGCTCCCCTCGGTATTCGCCAAGCCCAACGCCAGCGCATTCCGCGCATCGGGCGGCAATCCGGATGACAGCGTAGCCATTCTCGGCCAAGCCTGGTACCAGGCCACCATTCCCCTGCCCTTCGGTGGCTTCAAGCCTCGCTCGCGGGAAAGCCTGGAGATCAATTTCGGCAAGATGGACCCATTCGCGTTCTTCGACCAGAACGCCGCCGCCAACGACGAAACCCGCCAGTTCCTCAACACCGTGTTCGTGCATAACGCGCTGCTCGATGCGGGCGGTGACATCGGCGTGGACGCCAACGGCTTTTCACCGGGGATGCGCGTTTCATATCTGAACGAGAAAGAGAAGCCCGAAAAATGGCGCCTCTCCCTTGGCGTGTTCGGCGCGGGCCAGGGTGCCAACTATGTCAAATTCTTCGGCTCCCCGCTGGTGATCGCCCAAGCCGAAACACAACGGAAATTCTTCGGCGGGCAGACCGGGAACTACCGCCTCTATGCCTGGAACAACGGCCAGGGGCCTGATTATGACGGCACCGCCAGCTCCCACAGCGGTTGGGGGGTGAACTTCGATCAGCGCATCGGCGACGGCATCACCGCATTCGGCCGCTACGGCCAGGGGAGCAAAGTAAAGCTGCGCTTCGACCGCGCCGTTTCGCTGGGCGCGGAGTTCGGCGGCAGCTACTGGAGCCGCGGCGGCGACGCCATCGGCATGGCCTTCGGCGCGCAGCGCATCAGCGCCAATTTCCGCAACGATTCGACGACCCTGGACACAAACGGCGACGGCAACCCCGATTTCGGTTACACCGCGCAAGGTTGGGAAAAGGTATCGGAGCTTTACTACCGCTACCGCATCAACAAGCAGTTCGAACTGTCGCCGGACTTCCAGTTGGTCCAGAACCCGGCGGGCAACGGCGACGCATCGAGCGTGAAGATTCTCGGGCTGCGGGCGCAATTGATGTACTAACTTAAAGAGAGGCCACGATGAAAGCACGGCGAAACAACTCAACCCGGAGCATTGTAGCAGCACTAGCGCTCGCCGCCGCACTGCCTATCACAGCCGCAGCAGACGAACTGCTTACCTTCCAACTCACGGCGAAGGGCGGGCGCTTTTATCCTGAAACCATCGAAGCCCCGGCCGGGAAGAAGTTCAGGATCGCCATCAAGAACGAAGGCCCCGGCCCGGAAGAATTCGAAAGCCTCGAGCTTCGAAAGGAAACCGTGCTCGCGCCCGGCGTCACCCGGACATTGGTGTTCGCGCCAATGAAGCCGGGGATATACAAGTTTTTCGGCGAGTTCCACCTGGATACCGCCAAGGGTCAGATCGTCGTCAAATAGGAGAAAACCGTGGGCAATACACTGTTCATCGTCTGGCGCGAAAGCGTCGAGGGCATCCTCGTTGTGGGCATCCTCTACGCCTGGCTCAAGGCCCATCCCGAAGGCGCGCGCGGCATGCGCTATTTGTGGGGCGGCGTGGCCGCGGGGCTGGGGCTGGCTGGGCTGCTCGCGCTGGCCATGATGGGGGCGTACAGCAGCCTGGACGGCGATGCGCTTGATTATTTCCAGCTCGGCATGATGCTCGTCGCTGCCGGGCTGATCACGCAGATGGTGTTCTGGATGCGCAAACACGGCCGCGCCTTGAAAAATGAACTGGAAGCCGGCCTGGAACGCGCGGCGGGCGAGGCCAACTGGATAGGGGTATCGGTCATTGCCGCACTCGCAGTGGGGCGCGAAAGCGCGGAAACCGTGATCTTTCTCTATGGCAACGGGATGGGGCAGCAAGGCATGGCGTTCGCGCAGTTCCTCGGCGCCGCCATGCTTGGCTTTGTGCTCGCGCTCCTCACCTTCTGGCTGCTGGTCAAGGGCGGGCGCACCCTGTCATGGAAAAACTTCTTCCGCATCAGCGAAACCCTGCTCCTGCTGCTTGCCGCCGGGCTACTGGTGGGCGGGGTGGAAAAAATGATCGGCTACGACTGGATTCCTGCGCTGGCCGATCCGGTGTGGGATTCCTCCTTTCTGCTCGACGACAACGCAACCGTAGGCAACCTGATCGCCACACTCACCGGCTACCGTGCCCACCCGGCCCTGACCCTGGTTCTGGCGTATACCGCCTACTGGGCGCTGGTGCTCGGCTGGCCGCGGTTGCGCAAGCGGGCGACATGAACGCGATTGTTTTAGCGCCAGATTGGGACAGCCCAACCAGTACGGAACCGGATCAAGGCACGTGTCTGCTCTGCGCCATCGTCGGAATATCGGCGGCGGCGCTGGTTCTGGCGGTGCTGGGAAAAATGCTGTTCCACGCCACTGCCGGCCCGACCGTGCTGCCGCTCGACGAAACTTGCAGCCTCAGCCGCGAAACCTGTGCAGCGCGTCTGCCGGACGGAGAAATGCTGGTGTTTTCACTCGGCCCGCGCCCCGTGCCGATTCTCAAGCCGCTGACGCTCGAAATCCACATCGAGGGCAGCAATATACGGCCTGTGGAGGTAGATT
This sequence comes from Sulfuricella sp., assembly GCA_031426955.1. Classification (GTDB taxonomy): domain Bacteria; phylum Pseudomonadota; class Gammaproteobacteria; order Burkholderiales; family Sulfuricellaceae; genus Sulfuricella. Next base: position 75,094 of record JASJPA010000020.1, on the reverse strand, counting down.
TCAGCGGCGTGGACGTGCCCATGGCTTTCAACCGCGCTTATCCCGCGCCCGCACCCGGCGGGGTTTATACAGCTCAAACCATGCTGCCTCTTTGTGCTTCCGGTCGCATGGTTTGGCAAGCATCCGTGCTGCTGGAAAAAGGCGATAGCCGCCTTCTCGTCCCGTTCCGCTTCGAAACCGAACGCGGCAAATAACAGAATGAGATAAATCATGAAAATGGAACAACCCCTATTCTTCCACCCGGCAATCCAGCCTATTCCCTCGCGCCTGCAACGCTTGGGCGACGCCATGCGGCGCAACCGCTGCCTCATCATCAGCGTTCAATGGGCGGTGGTGGTTTTCTACCTCGCCCTGGTGACGATCCCGGCCTTTCTTCCCCTGCCGGGGACCGGCTCCAGCGTGCTAAACAACCTCACCCTGCTCGCCCAGTTAATGTTCTGGGGCATCTGGTGGCCGTTCGTGATCGTCTCCACGCTCACGCTGGGGCGGGTGTGGTGCGGCGTCTTCTGCCCGGAAGGCACGCTCACCGAGTTCGCCAGCCGCCACGGCCTGGGCCGTCCGGTGCCGCGCTGGCTGAAGTGGGGCGGCTGGCCGTTCGCCGCCTTCGCCATCACCACGGTGTACGGCCAACTGGTGAGCGTCTACGAATACCCCAAGGCCGTCCTGCTGGTGCTGGGCGGCTCCACCGTCGCCGCCGTCGCCGTCGGCTTCATTTACGGCAAGGGCAAGCGCGTCTGGTGCCGACACCTGTGCCCGGTCTCCGGCGTGTTCGCCCTGCTCGCCCGGCTCGCCCCGGTGCATTTCAGGGTGGACCGCGAAAAATGGGATATCGCTGCACCGACCCATCCAGCGCCGGTCGACTGCGCCCCACTGCTCGACATGCGGCGCATGAAAAGCGGCTCGCAATGTCATATGTGCGGGCGCTGCAGCGGTCACCGCGACGCTGTCGCCCTCGCCCCGCGCCTGCCGGGCGCCGAAGTTGCCGGCCTGAAACCCGCCGAGGCCGGCGCTTGGGAAGCCCGGCTGCTGGTATTCGGCATCATCGGCACGGCAGTGGGCGCATTCCAGTGGTCGTCCTCCCCCTGGTTCGTGATGATCAAGACCCGCGTCGCCGAATGGCTGATCGAGCGCGATTCCTTCGCCCTGCTCCAGGACAACGCGCCCTGGTGGCTGCTGACCCACTACCCGGAAGCCAACGACGTGTTCACCTGGCTCGACGGGATCGGCGTGCTCGCCTACATCGGCGCCACCGCGCTGATCCTGGGCGGCTGGATCACCATCTGGCTGCGCCTCGCCGGCGCGCTGCTGCCGGGCGGCACGAAGCAGAACTCACACTGGCTCGCCTATGCCATCATCCCAATGGGCGGGATGGGCGTGTTCCTCGGGCTGTCCGCCCTTACCGTCACCCTACTCAAGGCGGAAGGACTGATCATGCCCTGGCTGCCCGAAGTGCGCGGAACGCTGCTCGCCCTGGCTGCGCTGTGGAGCCTGTGGCTCGGCAGGCGCATGCTGTTCGCCCTGCCCGGTGCGTCCCGCGCGGCTGGACTGAAGGCACTGGCCTGCCTCGCCGCGGCCATCGGAGGTATCGTGCTGCCGTGGGTCTACCTGTTTTATATATGGTAGCAATCAACCGATTTCCTCATTGAGCCTGACTAGTCCAGGCTTTTGCGGCGCAATCCGGCTTGATGGCGCCGGCAACCGGGAGGAGCAAACCGACATGAACCAGAATAGCAAGCCGGCAGAACGAACGCCCATACAGCCAGGCGGAGCCGGGCTTCCGACGCCACGGCGCATCGACGTCCGCGACCTGCTGATTGACGGCCGCGAACTGCGTATTCTGCATGATAGCCAGGAATATCGCCTGACCTTGACCAGCAAGGGCAAACTGATTTTGACCAAGTAGGGGAAAACATGTGCATAGCGAACCCTGAAAAAACGGCCGGGATCGGCGCAACGCTCGGCAGCCTCTTCCCGCTCCGCGGCAACGCGGCGCCGTCAGTTGCCCGAGAGGCGCCGCGTCGCCGCAAGCTGTGGGAAATCGCTCATAAATACCATTGCCCCATCGTCGGCACCTGCCTGAATGTGGAGGAACTGCGCAAGCTGGCGCGCCGCGCCGGCCTGGAAGGCTGGGACAGCGAATCCGATTACACGCTGCACAGTACCGCCGTCGGGCTGGCGCGCGACCGGAACGAATTATCCGAGCCGATGCAGAAATTGCTGGAGCGCAAATTCGAAACCGCTGTGCGGCGTTTCGCCCGCGCCAAATCCGGCGACGAACTGCTGTCGCAGTGGCGCGCGGCGAGGCGGCGGGCGCGTACTGGGCGGCCATGTCGCACGGCCAGGCTAACGAACAGGTCGCCCACCTGATTTACGAGGACATCCACATGCTCTCCCACCAAGTGGGCGCTGCCAGCCACGCCGACCTGGGCGAACAGGCCCGGCTGCGGCGGGTGGGAGCCGAACTGACGCTTAAACTCGAGCGCCAGCAGGAACGACATACCGCACAACAGGCGGAAAAAGAAGAAGAGCTCCGCAGCCTGGGCAGACGCCTCGGCGGCGCGGTGGAGACCGAGCGGCGCCTGCGCGCCGCCGAGACGCAATTGCGCGAAAACGGCAACAGCGCCGCCCGGCTGCGCATCACCGAACTGGAACGGCGCCTGGAGGCCGAAGCACAACGCGTCGCGCAAGCGGAAAAACGCTGCGAAGAACTGGCAGCGCAAGCCGCCGAACTGCGGCAGAAAGCCGACGAACTGCAAAGCGAATGGGAAGCCGCCGAGGAAGCGCTGACCAGGGCTATGACCCCGCCCGCCTGCCGCGATTGCGCGGAAAGCAGCGAAGGACGCTGCGCCAGCGGGGATTTTTCCGGACGCTGCATCCTTTGCGTGGGCGGCCGCACCAGCCTGGCCGACTAATACCGCACACTGGTGGAACGCAGCAATGGCCGCTTCGTCCACCACGACGGCGGGCTGGAGGACAGCCCGAAACGGCTCCAGGCCATGCTGGCCGCCGCCGACGCGGTGATCTGCCCGGCCGACAACGTCAGCCACGGCGCCTATTACGTGGTCAAGCGTCTGTGCAAGCAATACGGCAAACCCTGCGTGCTGCTCAAAAATTCCGGCCTGTCCTCCTTCGCACGCGGACTCTCGGCGCTGGATGGCCCCCGCAGGGGCTCGCTCCCCTCATCGTCGACATCCTAATTTCGAAAAAAAGAGACGCTAACGTTTATTCGCATTTTTTTGCAAGAAAGGCCTTACCTTTCGGAACGCAAAAACGACGAAAGGGGCTACGAGCCCCTTTCGCCGGATGCCAATGCCGCTTACGGCAGTGCAGGGATGGCGAACTTGGGCATCTCACCGGTCAGACTGTGGAGGAAGGCCACCAGATCAGCCACTTCCTGCTTGGTGAGTTCGGTCTTCAGCATTTCCTTGCCCATGATCTTCACCGCTTCATCCAGGTTGTCGACGGAGCCGTTGTTGAAGTAGGGATAGGTCAGTGCGACGTTGCGCAAGGTCTGCACCCGGAAGGCGTGCTTGTCTTCCTCCTTCTTGGTCACGGTGTAGCGGCCCTCGTCGGTGGAGCCGGGCACCTTGATCTTGTAGAAGCCGCCGTTGGTGAAGTTGGGCCCGCTGTGGCAGGCGACGCACCCTTTCTCGACGAAAGCCTTCATGCCCCGCTTCTGCTGCGTCGTGACGGCCTGCTCGTCGCCGGCCAGGTAGCGGTCGAAGGGCGAGTTGGGCGTGATGATGGTGCGCTCGAAGGCGGCGATGGCCTTGGCGAGGTTCTCGGGATTGACTGGGTCCTTGCCGCCGAAAACATCGGCGAAGCGCTTCTGGTACTCGGGAAAGCTCTTCAGGGTCGCGACCGCCTTATCCAGCGTCGTGCCATGTTCGATGCCTGCCTGTATCGGCCCCAGGGCCTGGGCTTCCAGGTCCGGCGCCCGGCCATCCCAGAACTGGGAAGTCAGGAAAGCGGCGTTTAACACCGTCGGCGAATTGCGCGGACCGCGCTGAGCGCCGTGGCCGATCGCACGGGGGATGCGGTCGGTGAAGCCCAGGGCCGGGTTGTGGCAGGAGGCACAGGCGATGGTGCCGGCGGCGGACAAGCGGGCATCGAAGAAAAGCATCTTGCCGAGCTCCACTTTTTCCGGCGTCTGGGTATTGTTGGCCGGTATCGGCGGAATTGCCGGCAACTGCTGGAAGTTCTGCTTGAAATTGGCGTAGGGATCAGCGCTGGCAGCGATGCCGGCACCGGCGGCCGACAGCATGCCGGCAACCACCAAAGGCAGGGCGAAATGCATTTTCATTAGGATTCCTTTCTTGGAAAAAGATTGGCTTGATAAACGGACATTGCAGTCCTATAATAGCAAATAAATAATGCAAGTCAATGATTTTTATATTGTTTTTTACTATGCGCCATATAGGCTCTTACTATAGGATTAACCGATGAAACTCTCCTCTCTTCGCTATCTGGTTGCTTTTGCGGATGAAGGGTCGATCAGCCGAGCCGCCGAGCGGTGCCATGTCAGCCAGCCGACCTTGAGCGTCGCCCTCCAGAATCTGGAAGCGGAATTGGGTGTTCCTCTCATCGAACGGGCCAAGGGTCATGTTTCCCTTACCGATCTCGGCTATCAGGTGGTCGCCCAAGCGCGCAAGACGCTGGATGAGGCACACCGGGTGGAACTGGTCGCGCAATTGGGCCTGAACCCGCTTCATGGAGAATTCCGATTGGGGGTAATCCACACCATCGGCCCCTATCTGCTGCCGGACCTGATCACCTCGCTCCAGCGCATCGCGCCGGAAATGCATCTCTACATCGAAGAGAGCATGACGGCCCTGCTCGCCGATTACCTCAAATATGGGACGGTGGATGCCGCCATCCTCGCTCTGCCTTTCGACGTGCCGGACATCGTCACCTGCCCGCTCTACGACGAACCGTTCCAGGTGGTGGTGCCGAGAGGCCACCGGTGGGAAAAACGTGCCAGCATTGCGGCCAACGAAGTACGGGGTGAAGATGTGCTGGTCCTCAAGGCGGGCAACTGTTTCCGTGAACAAGTGCTGGATGCCTGCCCCGACATCAGCCACGCCGAAGGAGCCATGCGCCAGGGCCATTCCATCGAGGCGATCCGCTGCATGGTGGCCTCGGGATTCGGCATATCGGTGTTGCCCGCAAGCGCCCTGGCCGGCCCCTACTGTTCCGCCATGGTCCGCGCCATTCCCTTCGAGAAGCCGGAGCCTTCGCGCCGCGTCGCCCTGGCCTGGCGACGCGGCTTCACCCGCCCCAAGGCCATCGAGGCGTTACTTGCCGCCGTGAAAAGCATGAACAACCCGATCTACCGCTTGATTGAAGCCCAAGTGGAAAAGGGCGAATTAGGGCCGGCTTGAAGCTATAGCTTTTTGCTATCACCGCGTTTTAAAAAAACAATTTCCAGCCACGCCATTTAGAAACTATATTGGAATGGCCTAAACGCAACCCGTATTCCCGGCGCGGGATGCAAGCCGGGTTTATGTCAAAGGAGGCAGACCATGCAACTTAAAGGCAGCAAAACCGAGCAGCACCTGAAGGAGGCCTTCGCCGGTGAATCCCAGGCCAACCGCCGCTATCTCTACTTCGCATCCAAGGCCGACATAGAAGGTTACAACGATGTGGCCGCCCTGTTCCGCTCCACCGCCGAAGGCGAAACCGGCCATGCCCATGGCCACCTGGAGTACCTGGAGCAGTGCGGCGATCCGGCCACCGGCCTGCCGTTCGGCCCCACGGCGGACAACCTGAAAACCGCGGTGGCGGGCGAAACCCACGAGTACACCGATATGTACCCGGGCATGGCCAAGACCGCCCGCGAAGAAGGCTTCGACGAGATTGCCGACTGGTTCGAGACCCTGGCCAAGGCGGAGCGTTCCCACGCCAACCGCTACCAGAAAGCCCTGAACGAATTCGGCGGCTGAACGGCAGCATCCCGGCCACCGCAGGGTGGCCGGATTTCACTCGTATCCATCTGAAAAGGAGAACCCGCCATGGCCGGCCCCGCCCGCGAAGGCAACCTGGAAGCGCCCACCCGCCACCCCCTGGACTGGCGGAACCCGGATTTCTATGCCGAGGAATCGCTTTTCAATGAACTGGAGCGGGTCTTCGACATCTGTCACGGCTGCCGCCGCTGCATCAGCCTGTGCCAGTCTTTTCCCACCCTGTTCGATCTGGTGGACGAATCTGAATCCATGGAAGTGGATGGCGTTAAAAAATCGGATTACTGGCAGGTCGTGGATCACTGCTATCTGTGCGACCTGTGCTACATGACCAAGTGCCCCTACGTGCCGCCCCACGAGTGGAACCTGGATTTCCCCCACCTCATGCTGCGGGCCAAGGCCGTCAAATTCAAAACTGGTGCCATCAAGACCCGCGACCGCATCCTTACCAGCACGGACGCCGTCGGCAATCTGGCCGGCATCCCCGTGGTGGCCCAGGTGGTCAACGCGGCAAACAGGTTCGGCCCGGCGCGCAAGGCGCTGGAGGCGGTGCTGGGAGTGCATGCTGATGCAAAACTGCCCGAGTACCACAGCAATACCCTGCGCAAGCGGCTTTCCGGCCATCAAAGCATTGCCCGGCCTGAGCCCGCCGGCAAAACCAGGGGTAAAGTCGCCCTGTTTGCCACCTGCTACATGAACCGTAACGAACCCGGCCCGGGCGAGGATTTCGTCGCCGTTTACGAGCACAACGGCATCCCGGTGCGACTGGTGGAAAAGGAGCGCTGCTGCGGCATGCCCAAGCTGGAACTGGGCGACCTGGAAGCGGTGGCGGCGGCCAAGGAACACAACATCCCCATGCTGGCCAGGCTGGTCGACGAAGGGTGGGATATCACCGCCCTGATCCCCTCCTGTGTGCTGATGTTCAAGCAGGAACTGCCGCTGATGTTCCCGGACGATGCGGAGGTGCAGAAGGTGAAGGAAGCCTTCTACGATCCCTTCGAATACCTGATGCTGCGCCACAAGGAAGGCAAGCTGAAGACCGATTTCAAGCAGCCGCTGGGCAAGGTGGCCTACCACGCCGCCTGCCACCAGCGGGTGCAGAACATCGGGCAGAAGACGCGCGAGGCCCTGTCCCTGGTGCCCGGCACCCAGGTGGAGATCATCGAGCGCTGTTCCGGCCACGACGGCACCTACGCGGTGAAAAAGGAGTTCCACGCCTCCGCCATGAAGATCGTCAAGCCGGTGGTGGAGCGGGTGAAGAAAGCCGAGGCGCAGCACTACGGCAGCGACTGCGCCATGGCCGGCCATCACATCGAGAACGGCCTGAAGGAGGGCCGCGCGCCGGAACATCCCATTTCGCTGCTGCGCAAGGCCTACTGCATCTAAACCGAAAGGGGTTGAAAAATGGCAAATGAAGGTTACCACGAACCCGTCGAGCAGCTGCGCGCCGAGACCCGCGACATGCACCGCGCAATCGTCTCCCTGATGGAGGAACTGGAGGCGGTGGACTGGTACAACCAGCGCGTGGACGTATGCAGCGACCCCGAGTTGCGAGCGATTCTGGCCCACAACCGCGACGAGGAAAAGGAGCATGCGGCCATGGTGCTGGAGTGGATCCGGCGCCACGACCCGCGCTTTGACAAGGAATTGCGCGATTACCTCTTCACCGACAAGCAGATCGCGCACGAATGAAAACGGATTAGAAAGGAGACCCAATGGGCAAGTTAAGCCGGGAGGATCTTTACTCTCTGGAGAAATATGCGGCAATCCGTCCCGATTTCCGTGCCAGGGTGATGGAACACAAGAAGCATCGCCGGGTGACGATCGGCGACCATGCCGCCCTCTATTTCGAGGACGCCCTCACCATGCAGTACCAGGTGCAGGAAATGCTGCGCCTGGAGCGCATCTTCGAGCCGGAAGGCATTAAGGATGAGCTGGATGTCTACAATCCGTTGATTCCCGACGGCAGCAACTGGAAGGCCACCTTCATGGTGGAGTACGAGGACGAGGCGGAGCGGAAACAGGCCCTGGCTCGTCTCATCGGCATTGAAAAAGCCGTGTGGGTGCAGGTGGAGGAATTCGGCAAGGTTTACCCCATCGCCAACGAAGACCTGGACCGGGAAACCCCGGACAAGACCGCCGCGGTGCACTTCCTGCGCTTCGAGCTCACCCCGGAGATGGTCGCCGCAGTGAAGCAAGGGGCAACGGTAAGGGCGGGCATAGACCATCCCGCCTGCCACGAGAAAACGGAATTGCCGCAGGCTGTGCGCGTCTCGCTGGCCGCAGATTTGAATTGAGGGAGGCGCCAATCGCATGGGCATGTTGCGAGCCATTGGGATTGCCGCCGTGGGGCTGGCCTATGCGCAGATGGGCGCGGCAGAAGTGTCTCGCGCAACGGCGGTAAAATTCAACACCGTGTGCACCCGCTGTCACGAAGGGGAGTGCAGTGGGCGCCTGAGCTTTTCTTCCGGCGTTGCGGCTACCCGCAGTCATGTGCGGCGCTACCTCCCCTCTTCTTCTTCTTCCCTGGAAGTGGAGGAGCTTTTCGCCATCCTCAAGTACACCAAGGAACTCTGCGCCCATTACCCCCTGCCGGACGCCATCCCCGCCGATGGCGTGTGGGGTGCGGAAGCATTGCGGGAGTGGCGAAGCCCTGAGGGCGAGAGCTACTTCATCCCTTTGGGCAGAATGCGCCCGGGGGTCTATCACCTGGGCTTGCGCTTTGACGGGAAGTCGGAAGCGAGGGTGCACATCACCAACGAAAAATTTGACATGCTGCTGGAAGAACAACTGTGCAAAGATCAGGCATGTGACTGGACCCTGCCGGTCGCCGCTGAAGCGCTTTATTACCTCCATCTCAAGTCCAATGCGACGTTGCTGGGTCTGACCCTCTCGCCGGCGGAATTGCACGTTCCTGCCGCCTTTACGCCTTGCATTAATTCCTGTTTAGCTGAAAAGGCGAAAACATGGGTTCCCTGAGCGAAAAAGGCGGCGGCACTTTCCAGGGCATCAAGCTCTTGCTGTGCGAAAACCCGCTGCCGCCGATTGACGAGGCCATCGCCGCGGCCCAGGCCGAGGCGGCGCACAGCAACTTCTACACCGAGCCCTATTCGGCGCCGCTGCGCCGGCTTATCAGCGCGCAGCTCGGCGTGCCCGAACGGCTCATTCATATCAACGCTGGCTCCGAGCTGATCCTGCGCCAGCTCTTCGACCGCTTCGGCCAGCAGGTCCATCTGCTGACGCCGACCTATGCACTCTTTCCCGAGATAGCCAAACACTACACGGAAACACGCCTACTGCCCGAAAAGGACTTCGCCTTCGATCTTGCCGAATTGGCGATTCCGCAGGGCACCACGCTCGCGGTCATCGTGAACCCCAACAATCCCAATGGCGGCGTCTTCGACATGAGGCCATTGCCGGAACTGTTGCACAGCCACCCCGAAACGCGCTTCCTGATTGACGAGGCGTTCATCGGCCTGGCCGGGCAGTCGGTCGCCCATCTGGTGCCCGAACATCCCAACCTGCTGGTGACGCGCACCCTGTCCAAGGCCCACAGCCTGGCGGGTTTTCGCATCGGCTACGCCATATTGCCCGAGAGGCCATCGCCGACGACCTGAACAGCCACAACGACGCCTACCCGCTCGCCCGCCCCAGTCAGGCGGCGGCCATCGCCACGCTTCAGCATGAGGACAAGATTCATGCCCGTGCCGCGCAATTGCGCACCTGGACCGAGGAGCTCGCGGCGCAGTTGCACGCCCTGGGCATACGCACGTATCCGACCGAGACCTATTTCTTCCTCGCCGACTTCGCGCCTCATGACGCTGCGCATTTGGCAGAGGCGTTCAAGGCGCGGGGGATTCTAATCAAGCCGTTGAACGACCCAGCGCTCGGTCCGGGCTATATGCGCGTCACCACGGCATTGCCCGAAGACAATCGCCGGTTCGTCGATGCATTGCGGGAGTTACTGTCCGGTGCCTAACGGATATGGCGAGAAGCGAAACCATGAGCGGTCACCCGACTTGCCCCCTCAACCGAACCCGCAGCAATGATGAATCTAAACCTAACCCCATGAGGAGATGACATGTATTCACATATTCTGGTCGCCGTAGACGGAAGCCCAAATTCCGAACATGCCCTCGATCACGCCATCGGCCTCGCCAAGGGGCTGTCCGCCACCTTGTGCATCGTCCACGTCGCCGACATGGGCTGGCTTCCATTAGGGCCGGAACTCGCCATCGATATCGACGCGTTGCTCAAGGCGCGACGTGCCGCCGCCGACCATATCCTCGCCGCCGCCCGGGAGTACATGCAGGCGGCCGGGCTCGAGGCCGAAGCCCGACTGCTGGAAACCGCGACGCCGACCCAGCACATCGCTAGCGTAATCGCCGATGAGGCGGCCAGTTGGCCGGCGGACCTGATCGTGCTGGGCACGCACGGACGCAAGGGTGTCGAGCGCCTGTTGCTTGGCAGCGTAGCCGAAGGCGTGGCGAGGCTTTCCTCCATACCCGTCCTGCTCATCCCGCATCAGGCGTCGGCCACGACCCTTCCGGAAGAGAAGACATGAACCTAAAAAAAGTTCAGCCACGGATTACCAAAAGTAGGCGCCTCTAGGCGACACAGATATACACAGATTATCAATGGGTTGCCATTCTCATTCCAATCACCTTTTGGTTGAGGTGAAAATCATCAACAACACATTGTTTCGCCTAGAGGCGCCTACTTTTGGTATCTGTGCTAATCCGTGTTTATCTGTGGATAAAAGAGGTTTTAAGGATCAAACGTTTTTGTTGCTTGGATCTAGAGCCGGTTTTTTTCCCAAAATAATTATTGTTGATAACGATTCGCATTTGCGCTATATTCGCCGTTCACCCACCAACTGTTGGAGGCTGCAAATGAACAAACTTAGCTTCGGCGCCCTGCTCGGCGTTACCCTTTTCGCTTTCGCCGCACCAGCGCTGGCCGATGAAGTGGTGGTCTATTCCGCTCGCAACGAGCAGTTGATCAAGCCGATGTTCGACGCCTACACCAGGGAAACCGGCGTCAAGATCAAGTTCGTCACCGACAAGGAAGGTGCGCTGCTGCAGCGCCTCAAGGCCGAGGGCGAGAACACTCCGGCGGACATGCTGATCACGGTGGACGCCGGCAACCTGTGGGAAGCCGCCCGCGAGGGCTCGCTCAAGCCGGTGCAGTCGAAGGTGCTGGCCGCCAACATCCCGGCTCACCTGCGCGACCCCGGCAACCAGTGGTTTGGTCTGTCGGTGCGCGCCCGCACGATTTTCTTCAACAACCAGAAGGTGACGCCGGCGGATCTGTCCACCTACGAGGATATCGGCAGCCCGAAATGGAAAGGCCGCCTGTGCCTGCGCACCTCGAAGAAGGTCTACAACCAGTCGCTGGTGGCGATGATGATCGCCGAGCACGGCGAGGCCCGCGCCGAGCAGGTCGTCAAGTCCTGGGTCGCCAACCTCGCCACCGACCCCTTCCCGGACGACACCAAGATGCTGGAAGCCATCGCCGCCGGCCAGTGCGACGTGGGCATCGCCAACACCTATTACTTCGGCCGCCTGGTCGAGAAGAAGCCCGGCCTGCCGCTGGGCATTTTCTGGCCCAACCAGAAAGGCAGCGGAGTGCACGTCAACGTTTCCGGCGCGGGCATCACCCGGCACGCCAAGCACGAAAAGGAAGCGATCAAACTGCTGGAATGGCTCTCCTCCGAAAAGGCGCAGAACCTGTTCGCCGACGTCAACCTGGAATACCCGGCCAATCCGGCGGTAAAGTCCGATCCTGTGGTGGCTGCATGGGGCAGCTTCAGGCAGAACCCGGTCAACGTCGCCAAGGCTGGCGAATTGCAGGCGGCTGCCGTAAGATTGATGGATCGTGCCGGATACAAGTGACAAGGATGAAGTGAGCCGCCCCCTTTCATCCTTCATCCCTCATCCTTCATCCTTTGTGGTGGACCGCTGGCGCCTTGCCGCATTCGCCATCGCCCTGCTGATCGTCGTTCCGCTGACAGTGGTGCTGGCCTCGTTTCTTTCGCCGGAGCGCGAAATCTGGCGGCACCTCGCTGAACATGTGCTGCCGGGACTGCTGGCCAACACCTTCAAGATGGTGTTCGGCGTCGCTGCCGGAGTCACCCTGCTCGGGGTGAGCCTCGCCTGGCTGACCGCGGCGTGCGACTTCCCCGGCAGGAAATTCTTCTCCTGGGCGCTGCTGCTGCCGCTCGCCGTGCCCGCCTACGTCACCGCTTTCGTCTTCGTCGCCTGGCTGGATTTCACCGGTCCGGTGCAGACCTTGCTGCGGACCGCCTTCGGCAGCAGCGCCTGGTTTCCCGGAATCCGCTCCGGCGGCGGCCTCGTGCTGGTGATGACGCTGGCGCTCTACCCCTACGTCTACCTGCTCGCCCGCAATGCCTTTCTCACCCAGGGACGCAGCGCCCTGGAAGCCGCCCAGTCATTGGGATGCAGCCGCGCCAAGGGGTTCTTCCGCGTCGCCCTGCCGATGGCCAGACCGTGGATCATGGGCGGGCTGATGCTGGCACTGATGGAAACCCTGGCGGATTTCGGCACGGTGTCTGTGTTTAACTACGACACCTTTACCACCGCCATCTACAAGACCTGGTTCGGCCTGTTTTCCCTGAGCGGCGCATCCCAGCTCGCTTCGGTGCTGGTGCTGCTGGTGTTCGTCCTGATTCTGCTGGAGCAGCTTTCCCGCTCGCGGCTGCGCTATGCCCAGGCGGGCAGACACACGCAGAGCGAACGCATTCGACTGGCGGGATGGCGCAGCGGACTGGCCTCCGCTTTCGCCGCGACGGTGCTGCTGGCCGCATTCGTTCTGCCGGTTGCACAGCTGGTGCTGTGGTCTGCCAGCGTCTTCACCCAGGATTTCGACGAGCGCTATATGGGCTTTCTCTGGCATTCCCTGTCTCTGGGCGCCATCGCGGCCGGCCTTACCGTGGCATGTGCGCTGGTCCTGGCCTATGCCCAGCGCCGCCACACCGACCCCTGGACGCGCATCGCCGTGCGCATCGCCACCCTCGGCTACGCCGTTCCTGGCCCGGTGCTGGCGGTGGGCATCATCATTCCACTGGCCTGGCTGGACAACCAGCTGATACACCTGAGCAAGGCCTGGTTCGGCCACGACCCCGGCCTGCTGCTGCAGGGCACGCTGCTGGTGATGCTTCCCGCCTACCTTACCCGTTTCCTCGCAGTCGGCTACAATCCCGTGGAAAGCGCCATGCAGCGCATCACGCGCAACCTTGACGAGGCCGCCCTCACTTTCGGCGTCAGCGGCCTGCAAATGTTGCGCCGGGTCCATCTGCCGATGCTGCGCGGCGGCTTGTTTTCGGCTGCGGCGCTGGTATTCGTCGACGTGATGAAGGAAATGCCGATCACCCTGATGACCCGTCCCTTCGGCTGGGACACCCTGGCGGTGCGCATATTCGAAATGACCTCGGAAGGGGAATGGGAACGCGCCGCGCTGCCCGCCGTGGCGCTGGTGCTCGCGGGACTGCTGCCGATCGCACTGCTGGTCAGGCATACTGAAACCAATAGTTAAAGAAACTGTCACTCGTCAGCGATCAGATAAACCCTTGAGGCTTTTTGCTTCTTACCGACAACGGAAGACCGAAAACTTGATTATGGCCACCCCGCAATGCCCCCTTCCCGTTCATGGCGCAACCCAGCTTGAACTGAAGGGCATTTCCTACGCCTACAATAGCCAGCCCGTGGTGCGCAACCTGTCGTTGCGCCTGAAGCAGGGCGACATCGGCTGCCTGCTCGGCCCTTCCGGCTGCGGCAAGACCACGGTATTGCGCGCCATCGCCGGTTTCGAGAACCTCGCGCGGGGGAACATCATACTGGCAGGCGAAACAGTCAGCCGCGCAGGCTACACCCTGTCGCCGGAAAAACGCCGGGTCGGCATGGTATTCCAGGACCACGCGCTATTTCCCCATCTCAGCGTGGCGCGCAACATCGCATTCGGGCTCAAGGACTGGGACAAGACCGCACGAGAGGAAAGGGTGGAAGCCCTGCTGAAAATGGTGGGATTGCCCAATACAGGCAGCAAATATCCCCACGAGCTCTCCGGCGGCCAGCAGCAGCGGGTGGCGCTGGCCAGGGCGCTGGCTCCCTGCCCGTCGCTGCTGTTGCTGGACGAACCGTTTTCCAGCCTGGACGTGGACCTGCGCGAGCGGATCGGCCAGGAAGTGCGCGAAATCCTCAAGACACAGGGCACCACCGCGCTGCTGGTGACTCACGACCAGCACGAAGCCTTCGCCATCGCCGACGAAATCGGGGTGATGAACGAGGGCGAAATTCAGCAATGGGACAGCGCCTACAACCTCTACCACCGCCCCGCCAACCGTTTCGTCGCCGACTTCGTCGGCGAGGGAGTACTGATGCCGGGTGCGGTGCTGGACGAGAGGCAAGTGGAAACCGAACTGGGCACAATCGCCGGCGAGATTCCGCTCGAATGCAAAGCCGGTTGCCGGGTAGACGTTCTGCTTCGCCCCGACGACATCCTCCACGATGATGCCAGCACATTGCAGGCGGAAGTTGCCAAAAAGGCTTTCCGCGGCGCGGATATCCTGTACACCCTGCTGCTCCCCAGCGGACGGACAGTGCTGTCGCTGGTGCCGAGCCACCACAACCACGCTATCGGTGAAAAAATCGGCATCCGGCTGGCCGTGGATCATGTGGTAACGTTCAGACAAAATCAGGACTCAGAACTCAGGGCTCGGGGCTAAAAAAGCATGTTCGCCAAAAACACGCAATTCAGTCTGGGTGCCGGTTTTGCGCTGGTGCTATTGCTGATGTTCGCCCTTACGCTGGCAGGCCTGCAGCAGATGGCCGCCATCAACGTGCGGCTGGAACGCATTGTCGAAGAAAATAACGTCAAGACCGAGCTTGCCACCGTCATGCGTGATTCGTTGCGGGAACGGGCGATCAGCATGCACGCCATCGTTGTGTTGGAGGACGCGTTCGAGCGCGACCAGGAACTGATCCGCTTTTACGACCACGGCGGCAGCTACGCCAAAGCGCGCCAGGCACTCGACCAGATGGTTTCCACCGAGGAAGAAAAACTGATCCTGGCGGCGATCAGCAACCTCACCCTGACCACCCAACCGGTTGTCCTCAAGACCATCGAGTTCGCTATGGAGCACAATCCGGCCACGCTCGACCTGATGCAGAGCGAAACCATTCCGGCGCAGAAGCGGTTACTCGGCGAACTCGACGACCTGGTCAAGCTGCAGCGAGAGGCAACGAACAAGGCCGCCGAGGAAGCCGCCCAGGCTTACCGCAAAACCCGAATGCTGATGCTCTTGCTGGGCGCATCGGCTTTGCTTCTCGGCATCGGCATCGCCATTCTGGTCATTCGCCGTGCGGCGCAGCACACCCAGGAAATTGAGCACGCCGCCAACATCAAGTCCGAATTCGTCGCCAACGTCAGTCACGAGATCCGCACCCCGATGAACGGCATCCTCGGCATGGCAGCGCTGCTGCTCGACACCCGGCTCACTCCGGAGCAGCGGGATTACGCCGAGACGGTGCGCACCTCGGCGGAATCTCTGCTCGCCATCATCAATGACATCCTCGACTTTTCCAAGATCGAGGCCGGCAAACTGGATATGGAAACCGAGGACTTCGACCTGCGCGAGATCGTTGCGGAAGTGGCGGAACTCCTGGCGGGGCAGGCGCAAAGCAAAGGCCTCGAGTTGCTCTACGACATTCCGCCCGGACACGATTTCCGCTTGCGCGGTGCAGCCGGGCGCCTGCGCCAGATTCTCACCAATCTGACCGCCAATGCAGTTAAATTCACCGACGTCGGAGAAGTGCTGCTGCGGGTAATCCCCGAGCGGGAAGAAACCGGCGCCGTAACACTGCGTTTCGAGGTCAGCGACACCGGCATCGGCATCAGCGAGGAAGGCCACCGACGCCTGTTCCAGTCCTTCTCCCAAGGCGACGGATCGGCCACCCGCAGGCACGGCGGAACCGGGCTCGGCCTGGTCATCTCCAAACAACTTACTCTGATGATGGGCGGTGAAATCGGTGTCGACAGCAGCCCCGGACAGGGCAGCACCTTCTGGTTCCGGCTGCGCCTTGACAGACAGACGGAGCACCCGGCTCCGGTCGAGCCTGGCATTGTCCTGCACGGGCTGCGCGTGCTCATCGCCAGCGGCAACGCCGATTGCCGCGCCATCCTGGAACATCAACTCGAATTCTGGCAAGTCCCCTGCGCCACAGCCGCTACCGGCGAAGAGGCCTTGATGCGGCTTCATGCCGCGCAGAATGAAGATGCCGTGTTCAATCTGGTGATCCTCGATGCCGCCCTGCCCGACTACAACATCATCACCCTGTCGCGCCTGATCAAGAACGACACCGGGCAGGCACCGCCGCGCCTGGTGCTGCTGGCCCCCGTCGCGCTGCGTGCCTGCCAGGAAGAGCTGATCGCAGCCGGCATGGACGTCATGCTCACCAAACCAGTGCGCCTGAACAAGCTTGAAGCCGCCCTGGCCGGCATGGTGCAACCCGTACGCGGCCATCCTGCCGACTCGACGCTTCGTCCCGCCGGAAAAATTTCGCCTGCGGCGCGCGTCCTGATCGTGGAAGACAACCCGGTCAACCGCAAGGTGGTGCTCCATATGCTGCAAAAACTCGCGCTTCAGACCGAGATCGCCAGCAACGGACGCGAAGCCCTGGAAGCACTGGCGAAAAGCCGCTACGACCTGGTACTGATGGACTGCCAGATGCCGGAACTGGATGGCTTCGAGACCACTGCCGCGATCCGTCGCCGCGAACGAGCCGCGCACGCAAAAAGGATGCCGATTATCGCCATGACCGCCAACGCCATGCACGGCGACCGGGAAAAATGCCTGGCGGCAGGCATGGATGATTACCTGATGAAACCGCTTGAACCTGGAGATCTGGCATCCGCACTCAAGATATGGCTGCCGCATACGATCTTTCATGGGCTTCAGCCCGTAGAAAGTCGGAGTCCCCTCGTGGGGCATACGATCTTTCACGGGCTTCAGCCCGTAGAAAGTCGGAGTCCCCTTGTGGGGCAACTGGACGACAACGCGCCCTACACGACGGAGGAAACGCCGCCTGTCGATCTTGAACACCTATACGGCACATTCAATCAGGATCGTAAAATCGTTGAGGAATTGCTGGCGCTTTATCTCGACACCACGCCGCCGCTGCTGGAGCGCCTCAAGACCACGATCGAACTGAAGGATGTCGCAGGCGCCAAGGCCGCCCACGAACTCAAGGGAGCATCAGCTTATATCGCCGCACGGAAAATGGCCGATCTGGCGCGTGAAGCTGAACAGGCAATCAGGAATGGGGCCTGGGAGCAGGCCGGAGAATCTATGGAACAGATGGAAACGGCGTTCATCCGCGTTCTGGTTTTTGCCCACCAGAGGTCCATTCCTCAATAGGTAATCGTCTTCCAGTCGTCATCCATGACCCGGGTGACGAAGGTCGCCGCGCCGGCAATGCCCGTGCATTCCGGCACCAGTTCCTCCTGGGTCACATCGCAAGGCTCCATCGCCCCGCCGCAGGCAAAGAACTTGACGCCGAGATCGGAAGCATCCTTCATGAAACCGTAGACGGATTTGGTCCGGTTGTCGCTGGGGTAAATATTCTCGGCCACGCCCTTGATCAGCAGGCGCACAGAACGACTGGCAAAATAGATCTCCACGCCCACGTCCATCGCGGCGGCCGCAGCGGCCTGGAAGAATGGCGTACCGCACACATGGGGATGATCCGGATCGACCGTCAGCAGCATGATTGCAAGTTTGTCAGCCATAGCTAAATACCGTACCTGATTTGACGCGATGCGTCAATTAAGTGCCCCCGGCAAAGCCGGGTGTTTATTGGGTGAGCGCCTCAAAGGCGCCCTAAAACCGGACAAGATTAGTCGCAAAAATGGAGCCAGTTGCACAAGAAATTTAAAGCGCGATTCTGCTCATGAGTGAGAGCGCCCTGCCGGGCGCACCATTAAAAAAAGACCCACCGCCTGATGGCTGGTGGGCCTCGTCTTTCGTGAATCCTGCACTTGGTTGAGACTATTTTGTTAGTTTTCGACCTTTTCCAGCTTTTCTTTCTTGATGCTGATATCCGCCTTCTGCTTCAGGCTCGCCAGGTAGGCCGAAGAATATTCTTGTGCAAATGCCTGCCGTAACTGGTTGGCGTAGGATTTCCTTTTCGCCGGGTCGATTGCGTCGGGCTCGACAACCTTGCTGACCTTGATCAGGGTATACCCGCCCTTGGGGTTCTCGATACCCGTATAGGCCGGCAGTTTGCCCGCATCCGCCCGGAAAATCTGGCTCAACGCATCCTTGCCCATACTGGAGGCATTTTCACGGCTGATCAGGATAGTCGCACCCCATTTCAAATCGGCAACGACCCCCCCCTTCTCAAGGCTGGCTAACGCATCCTTGCCCTGCTTTACCGCCGTGGCATTGCCCCGTTCACGCAGCAGCCGCTTGGCCAGTTCCGTATTCAGTTCCTCGAACGGCTTATAGCTGGCAGCCTTGTATTCTGCTACGCGCGCGGCCACTAACGTATTTGGCGCAACCTCGACCGCTTCAGTGTTGCGTTTGAGCTTGAGCGCGTCCTCTGAAAACACCGCCTGCAACAGCTTGGGATGCTTCAGCAGGGCCATGTCCGTCCCTTTTTTGCTGATCCACGGGCTAGACTGAATCTTTAATTTCAGCGCGTCAGCCACTGGATTGAGGCTGTCCGGCTGTTCGTAAACCGTGTTGCTGAAGGTTTCCGCCAGCTCGGCGAATTTCTTGACTGCCTTCTGTTTCTTCAGTTCCTGCCCGATTTCTCCCTTGACCTCATCAAGGCTGCGAGCGCCGCCCTGCCTGATTGCTGTCAATTTGATGATATGGAAACCGAAATCGGACTGAACCAGGCCGGAAATTTCTCCACCCTTCATGCCAAACGCGGCATCCTCAAACGGCTTGACCATCGCACCGCGTGCGAAAAAACCCAGATCGCCTCCTTGGGCTGCGGAACCCGGGTCCTTGGAATGCTGCTTGGCGAGATCCTCGAACCTTGCCGGGTTCTGCTTGATTTCTTTCAAAATCTGCTCGGCCTGAGTGCGTTCGGCAATCAGGATATGACTCGCTCTGCGTTGCTCCGCTTCATTGTATTGGGCGCTATGCTCGTCATAATATTTTTTCACTTCTTCATCGCTGACAACCATCTGCTGCTGCAACTCATCCGCCGACAAGACCACGTAATCAAGCCGAGCCTGCTCGGGAACGAGGAATTCCTCGCGGTGTTTGTCATAATAGGCCTTGACGTCGGCGGGATCCACTTTCAGCTGAATCATGTATTGCTCGGGCGTCAGCATCGCCAGGCTGATTT
This sequence comes from Sulfuricella sp., assembly GCA_031426955.1. Taxonomy (GTDB): domain Bacteria; phylum Pseudomonadota; class Gammaproteobacteria; order Burkholderiales; family Sulfuricellaceae; genus Sulfuricella. The sequence continues at coordinate 55,758 of JASJPA010000020.1, read as the reverse complement.
CACGCTGCTGCTCGGCCAGTCGTGCGACCATTTCCTCTGAGGTGCGCGGCACGGCAACGCCATGGGACAGCCCTTCGAACAACTGCTGAATCACCAGATTCTGGCGCAAACGCTGCTCGAAAACCGCAGGAGTCATGTCCTGGGCGCGTATCATGGATTCATACCGAGACTGGGAAAACTTGCCGTCCTGCTGGAATTCCGGGATCTCGGCAATAATCGAGGCGAGCAGCGTATCGGGCAGATTAATTCCGACACGGTTAGCCTCCATGGCCAGCAAGTGCTGCTGAACCAGTCCATCCAGGACGGACTGGCGGACTTCGGGACGATCCAGCATGGCCGGGTCAAAGCGCTCGCCCATCGCGCCACGCATCCGTTCCTGTTGTTCCTTTAAAGTCCTGCTGAATTCCTGCCTGGTGATGTTCTGGCCATTCACCTCGGCAACGATATCAACCTTGTCACCACCGCGAATGTAGGAGTCCACCCCCCATAATGCGAAGGGAATGGTAATCAGGCCCAGGATAATTTTGACGATTAAACCCTGAGCGCGTTCTCGAATGATTTCCAGCATCACGAATACCTCGGCCCCGTAGCGGGGAAGCACAAAAAAAAAGGGCGAAACAGCGTTCGCCCATGTGTGGCGGAGTGGACGGGACTCGAACCCGCGACCCCCGGCGTGACAGGCCGGTATTCTAACCGACTGAACTACCACTCCATATACCTGAAAACTTCAAAACTTGATGGTGGGTGCTGACGGGGTCGAACCGCCGACATTCGCCTTGTAAGGGCGACGCTCTACCAACTGAGCTAAGCACCCGAAGTTCGCTAGTTTACAGCATCCTTCAGCGCTTTGCCAGAACGGAACTTCGGCACTTTAGCTGCCTTGATCTTGATGGTTGCGCCGGTGCGAGGATTGCGACCATTGCGAGCGGCGCGTTTGCCGACGTAGAACGTACCAAAACCAACCAGGGTAACCAATTCACCCTTTTTCAGCGCGACTTTAACGGCACCAATAGTAGCGTCCAGAGCACGGCCAGCAGCAGCCTTGGACATATCGGCGGATTTAGCGATTGCATCAATCAACTCGGATTTGTTCACGTGAGGTCCCCTTTCTATTCGGTTGAGAAACAGGTTTAGTCCTGCACACACTTTATAACAAGCCGCAAAACCATGTGTCAAGCGGTTTCAGCAAAATTAATCCAATTTAATGGCGTCAAATAAGGGGTTCCGGGCAGGCAGCAAATTCCGGGCCACAAATATGACGGATACAATGAAAACAAAAAAGCCAACCCGGGCAGCGAGTTGCCGGATTGGCTTTGAGTGAAGCGCGATGCGGGTTAATGCTTGATGACGGCGTCCTCTGTTTTTTCTTCAACCGGCGGCATGGGGGTGGTCGTAACCACCTCTGGCAGCGCCTCCGGCTTGCGCTCGAGCGCATAAGCGAGCACTTCGTCGATCCACTTGACTGGGTGAATATCCAGCCGGTTTTTGATGTTATCCGGGATCTCAACCAAATCCTTGACGTTCTCATGAGGAATCAAGACAGTTTTAATCCCGCCACGGTGAGCCGCCAGCAGCTTCTCTTTCAACCCGCCGATCGGCAAAATCTCACCACGCAGCGTGATCTCGCCGGTCATCGCGACATCTGCCCGCACCGGAATTCCGGTCAGGATGGATACCATCGCGGTGGTGATGGCAATACCCGCGCTGGGCCCATCCTTGGGCGTGGCACCTTCCGGAAGGTGAATGTGGACATCGTTCTTCTGATAAAAATCCTCGGGGATGCCCAGCGCGCGTGAGCGGCTGCGCACTACGGAAAGTGCCGCCTGAATCGATTCCTGCATCACCTCGCCGAGCTTGCCCGTGGTGATCATCTTGCCCTTGCCGGGCAGCGCCACCGCCTCGATGGTCAGCAACTCGCCGCCCACTTCGGTCCAGGCAAGACCCGTCACCTGGCCAACCTGGTTGTTCAGCTCGGCCATGCCGTAGCTGTAACGGCGCACACCCAGGTACTTATCCAGGCTGCGCGCGGTCACCGCGATCTTGCCTTTGCTCTTCTTGAGCAGCAGCGCTTTCACCACCTTGCGGCAAATTTTGGCGATTTCCCGCTCCAGGCTACGCACCCCCGCCTCGCGGGTGTAATAGCGGACGATGTCGCGCACGGCGCTTTCGGCGATGCTGGCCTCGTCCTCTTTAAGCCCGTGCAGCTTCAACTGCTTCGGCAGCAGGTAGCGCATCGCGATGTTGATCTTCTCGTCCTCGGTGTAACCGGACAGACGAATCACCTCCATCCGGTCAAGCAGCGGGCCGGGGATGTTCATGGAGTTGGAAGTGGCCACGAACATCACGTCGGACAGGTCATACTCCACCTCGACATAGTGGTCGACGAAGGTATGGTTCTGCTCCGGGTCGAGCACCTCCAGCAGCGCCGAGGAGGGGTCGCCACGGAAGTCCGCCCCCATCTTGTCCACTTCGTCCAGCAGGAACAGCGGGTTACGCACGCCGACCTTGGCCATGCTCTGCAACACCTTGCCCGGCATGGAGCCGATGTAGGTGCGGCGATGGCCACGAATCTCGGCTTCATCGCGCACCCCGCCCAGTGCCATTCGGATAAACTTGCGATTTGTTGCGCGGGCGATGGACTGACCCAGTGAGGTCTTGCCTACGCCGGGCGGGCCGACCAGACACAGAATCGGCGCCTTGAATTTATCCACGCGCTGCTGCACTGCCAGATATTCGACAATACGTTCCTTGACCTTCTCCAGGCCGTAGTGATCCTTTTCCAGCACCGCTTCGGCCGCTTTCAGATCCTTGCTGATCTTGGTTTTCTTCTTCCACGGCAACCCGGTCAGGATGTCGATGAAGTTGCGCACCACCGTCGCTTCCGCCGACATCGGCGACATCAGGCGCAGTTTCTTCAATTCGGATTCAGCCTTGGCAAGTGCCTCCTTGGGCATGGAAGCCGCCTTGATTTTCTTTTCCATCTCGTCCAGATCCGAGCCTTCCTCCAGCTCGCCCAGCTCTTTCTGGATCGCCTTGACCTGTTCGTTCAGGTAATACTCGCGCTGACTCTTCTCCATCTGGCGTTTGACACGGCCGCGGATGCGCTTTTCCACCTGGAGGATATCGATTTCCGCATCCAGAATGCCGAGCATGTGCTCCAGGCGTTTTTGCACGTTCACCATTTCCAGGATTTCCTGCTTCTGCTCGATCTTGAGCGGCAGGTGAGCGGCGATGGTGTCAGCCAGGCGACCCGCCTCATCAATGCTGGCCAGCGACGTGAGTATCTCCGGCGGAATTTTCTTGTTGAGTTTGACGTACTGATCGAACTGCGCGAAAAGACCGCGACGCAGAGCCTCGATTTCGTTGTCTTCGCCATCTTCCTGCGCGATCAGGTCGGCTTCCGCGACGAAGTGGGTCTTGGCATCGGAAAATTTGGTCACCTGAGCGCGCTGACTGCCTTCCACCAGCACCTTGACGGTGCCATCGGGCAGTTTCAGCATCTGCAGGATGCTGGCCATGCAGCCGACCTCATACAGGTCCTCCGGCACGGGCTCGTCCTTGGCTGCGGACTTCTGCGCCACCAGCATGATGTGCTTTCCGGACTCCATGGCGGTTTCCAGCGCCTTGATGGACTTGGGACGACCTACGAACAGAGGGATCACCATGTGCGGGAACACCACCACGTCGCGCAGCGGCAGCAGCGGCAGTGTCACGGATTGGTCTAACGAGTCATTGTGTACAGTCATGGGCTCCACCTGAAATTTAACTTACAGTTACGAAGGTAGGGACGACTTGTGGCAATTCAAGTGCATCTGGAAAAATTTGAACGCCACCCACAGTAGAACCAAACAAGCCGCCGCTGGAGAAGCGGCGGCAAAACATCAGGCAGTGCCGGCCACCTTCGGCTGATCGGCGTAAATCAGGATCGGTTGGCTCTCCCCCCTGACCACCCCGTCGTCGATCACTGCCTTGGCGACGTTACTCATGGAGGGCAGGTCGTACATGATATCCAGCAGGGTATGCTCCAGAATCGAACGCAAGCCACGGGCACCGGTCTTTCTCGCCAGCGCTTTCTTGGCAATGGCGAGCAGCGAATTTTCCCTGAACTCCAATTCGACCCCTTCCATAGCGAAGAGTTTCTGATACTGCTTGATCAGGGCATTCTTGGGCTCGGTCAGGATGCGCACCAGGGCATGCTCGTCGAGATCCTCGAGGGTCGCGACAACGGGCAGGCGACCGACGAATTCAGGGATCAGGCCGAACTTGATCAGGTCTTCCGGTTGGACATCACGCAGCACGGCGCCGATTTCCTTGCGGTCGTCCTTGCTCTTCACTTCGGCGCCAAAACCTATCCCACCCTTTTCGGAGCGCATGCGTATCACCTTGTCCAGGCCGCTGAACGCACCACCGCAGATGAACAGGATATTGGTGGTATCAATCTGAACGAATTCCTGATTGGGGTGTTTGCGCCCGCCCTGCGGCGGCACCGAGGCAGTGGTGCCCTCGATCAGCTTGAGCAGTGCCTGCTGCACGCCTTCACCGGACACATCGCGGGTAATCGACGGATTGTCGGATTTGCGCGAGATCTTGTCGATTTCATCAATGTAGACAATGCCACGCTGCGCCTTCTCCACATCGTAATCGCATTTCTGCAACAGTTTCTGGATGATGTTTTCGACGTCCTCACCGACATAACCGGCTTCGGTCAGGGTGGTGGCATCAGCCATAACGAAAGGCACGTTGAGCATGCGCGCCAGAGTCTGGGCCAGCAGGGTCTTGCCGGAGCCGGTGGGGCCTATCAGCAGGATATTGCTCTTGGCCAGCTCGACCTCGTCGGTCTTCGAACTGTTCTTGAGCCGCTTGTAGTGATTGTAGACTGCGACAGAGAGGATTTTCTTCGCCTTCGGCTGATCGATCACGTATTCGTCGAGCATCTGGCAGATTTCCTGTGGCACTGGCAAGTCGGAAGCTCCGCCCTTTGCCGACTGATCGCCCTGCGCCTCCTCGCGAATAATGTCGTTACACAGCTCGACGCACTCATCGCAGACAAACACGGACGGGCCGGCAATCAATTTACGCACTTCATGTTGGCTTTTGCCGCAGAACGAGCAGTAAAGCAGTTTTTCGCCGCCGGTTTTATCTGTCATTTTCAGTTTTCCTCAAATATTTTGGGCATCAACCAGCAATATCGGTTCGATTCGCCAGTACTTTATCCACCAGCCCATATTTTACCGCCTCATCGCCGCTCATGAAATTATCGCGGTCGCTGTCCTTTTCAATGGTTTCAACGGACTGGCCGGTGTGGTGAGCCAGCATCGTATTCAGACGCTGTCTCAAATACAGGATTTCCTTGGCATGGATTTCAATATCGGATGCCTGCCCCTGGAAGCCGCCCGAGGGTTGATGAATCATCACACGGGAGTTCGGCAGGCAGAAACGTTTGCCCTTGGCGCCGGCTGCAAGCAAAAACGAACCCATGCTGGCGGCTTGGCCCAGGCAGAGTGTGCTGACGTCCGGCTTGATAAACTGCATGGTGTCGTAAATCGCCATGCCGGCACTGACCGAACCACCCGGCGAGTTGATGTAGAAGAAAATATCCTTGTCCGGATTGTCCGACTCCAAGAACAGCATCTGCGCCACGATCAGGTTGGCCGTCGCATCGTTGACCGGCCCAACCAGGAAAATCACCCGCTCCTTGAGCAGGCGAGAATAGATGTCGAACGCGCGCTCGCCACGCCCACTCTGCTCGATCACCATCGGGACCAAACCCAGGTTTTGCGGCTCCCAGTTCTGACTATGAATCATTAATTATTCCCCATCAGTTCATCAAAGGCGGAAGCGACTTCCACCACTTTGGCGCGTTCCAGCACCCACTTGACCACATTGTCTTCTATCACCAACGATTCGACTGTGGCCAGGCGATTCGGTTCAGCATAATACCAAGCCAGCACCTGCTCAGGCTGCTCATAGCTCTGCGCCAGCTCATTCACCAGCTCACGCACCTGCTCAGGCTTGGCCTGCAACTGGTGTGCATTAACCAGTTCCGCCATGATCAAACCGAGGCTGACGCGGCGGCGCGCCTGGTCCTCGAACAAATTGGCCGGCAGCGAAATGTCGCCGCTGGCGGTCAAGCCGCGAGCACGCAGATCTTCGCCGGCCTGCTGGCGAAGATGGTCAATCTCCATCTCGACCAACGACCTGGGCTGCTCGAACGCTGTCGCATCAAGCAGAGCCTGCATCACACGCTCCTTGACCCGACCGTCGATGCGCTTTTTCACTTCGCGCTCCAGGTTGGCCTTGATTTCGCTGCGCATGGTTTCCAGGCCGCCGTCCGATACGCCCAGCGACTTGGCGAAATCCGCATCGACTTCCGGCAGCTTCGGCTCCGCCACCTGATTCAGCGTCACCGCGAAAGTCACGGTTTTTCCAGCCAGTTCTTTGGCATGATAATCTTCGGGAAAGGTTAATTCAAACGATTTGCTCTCGCCCGCCTTCATGCCCAGGATAGCCCCTTCAAATTCCTTCAGCGTCTGGCCTTCGCCCAGCACCAGCTTATAGCCATGGGCCTGGCCACCCTGGAATTCCTCTCCGTTCAGGGTGCCGCGGTAGTCAATCTCGACCTGGTCGCCGGTTGCAGCTAGGCGCTCGGCCGGCGCATAGGTCACGCGCTGTTTGCGCAGGATTTCAATGGTTTTATCCACCTCGGCATCGCCCACCACCACTTTCGGGCGATCGATCGTTACCCCGCTGATATCGCCCACCACCACGTCGGGGTAAACCTCGAAAGTCGCAGCGAATTGCAGATCCTTGGACTCGCCCTCGGCCGGCCTGGCCTCGATCCGGGGATAACCGGCCACCTTCAGTTTCTGCGCATTAACCGCTTCGGAAAAATTTTTCTGCACCGCCTCACCCAGAACTTCCTGGCGCACCTGGCCGCTGTACTGCTGCTCCACAATCTTCATCGGCACCTTGCCGGGGCGGAAACCATCCATTTTGACCGTGCGCGCCAGCCGTTTGAGCCTGTTTCCCACTTCCGCTTCCATGCTGGCGAGCGAGACCGCCAGGTTAAGCGTACGTTGCAGCGAGCTGGAGTTTTCCGTAGTCGTTTCCATTACCTATCTATCCCTCTAAATTAATGACTGTTGCATGTCTGGTGCGAAAGGGGGGACTCGAACCCCCACGCCTTGCGGCGCTGGAACCTAAATCCAGTGCGTCTACCAATTCCGCCACTTTCGCAAAAACCTATAGTGTAATATATTCAACGACCGGCTGTCAGCTTTCAAGGAGCTTCCGGCTTCCTTTTCCGCGAGCCATCCTACCTGAAAACCCTATGCCTCAACACTATGAAAATTTCCCGGTGGCATCCGTCTTGCTGCCAAAACGGCTGCGCCAGCCGGTTAGCGTCATTTACGCTTTCGCCCGTGCGGCTGACGATTTCGCCGATGAGGGTGATATTGACGATGATGCGCGACTGGCCCTGCTCGGCGGCTTTCGTGCCGAACTGGACAAAATCGGAGCCGGCCTGCCGCCAGCAACTCCGCTGTTCCACGAGCTCAAAGAGATCATCGACCGCCATCGTCTGCCATTGCAAGCTTTTTACGACCTGCTAGACGCATTTTCCCAGGATGTCATTAAAAAACGTTATGCCCATTTCGGCGAGGTGATGGATTACTGCCAGCGCTCCGCCAACCCGGTCGGCCTGCTGCTGCTCCACCTTTACGGCGCGGCGACGGAACGCAACATCAGCTACTCGAACGCCATTTGCTCCAGCCTGCAGCTGATCAACTTCCTCCAGGATATCGCCATCGACTACCATGACAAAAACAGGGTTTACCTGCCGCAGGATGAACTGGCAAAATACCGCATCACTGAAACGCAAATCGCGCGCGGCGACAGCAGCGGCCTGTGGAAACTCTTCATGCAGTTCCAGATCGAGCGCACGCGCAAGCTGCTGCAGGTGGGTGCGCCGCTCGGCAGCGTGCTGCGCGGCAGGATCGGCCTGGAAATGCGCATGATCATCATGGGCGGCGAAACCATCCTACGCAAGCTGCATAAATCCGGCGGCGATATCTTCAATGACCGTCCGCTGATCAAGCCTGTGGACTGGATATTCATGCTTTACCGGGCCCTGCGAAAAAAATGAAAGAAAACGCCTTGACGCCTGACCAATACTGCCAGGAACGGGCCGCAAAAAGCGGCTCCAGCTTCTACTACAGCTTCCTTTTCCTGCCGCCGCTCAAGCGCCGGGCGATCACCGCCCTGTATGCCTTCTGCCGCGAAGTGGACGATGTCGCCGACGAATGCCACGACGTGGCCATCGCCCGCACCAAGCTCGCCTGGTGGCGCAATGAAGTCTCCCATATCTTTGCCGGCCACCCCGAGCACCCCGTGGGGCAGGCTCTGGCGCCGCTGGTTCGGGAATTCGGCCTGCCCGCTGCGGAGTTCGATGAGATCATCACCGGCATGGAAATGGATCTGACCCAGAACCGCTATGCCGATTTCGACCAGCTCCAGCTCTACTGCCACCGCGTGGCGGGCGTGGTGGGACTGCTTTCCGCACGCATTTTCGGTTACCGGGATGCGCGCACTGAGGCCTACGCCCACGACCTCGGGCTGGCTTTCCAGCTCACCAACATCATCCGCGATGTCGGCGAAGATGCACGACGCAACCGAATTTACCTGCCGCTGGACGAGCTGACCCGGTTCGGCGTCAGCGAAGCCGACATTCTGCATGGACGGGAAACCGAGAATTTCAGCAAGCTGATGGCGTTCCAGGGCGAGCGGGCAAACCGTTACTACGCCCAGGCGTTCGCCGAGTTGCCCGCAGCAGATCGCAAGAACCAGCGCACCGGCCTGATCATGGCAGCGATTTACCATGCCGTTCTGGACGAGGTCAGACAAGACGGCTACCACGTCCTGAATCAGCGCATCTCGCTGACGCCGCTGCGCAAACTGTGGATTGCGTGCAGGACCTGGCTCAAGGAATGAGAGTCGCGGTCATCGGCGCCGGCTATGCCGGCCTGGCGGCGGCGGCGGAACTGGCCGCACAAGGGATATCCGTCACCGTCTTCGAGGCTGCCAGGCAATTGGGCGGGCGGGCGCGACGGGTGGATTATCTCGAGATGGCGCTGGATAACGGCCAGCACATCCTCCTCGGCGCCTACCGCGAAACCCTGCGCCTGATGCGCTTGACCGGTGCCGATCCGGCTGAGTTGCTGCTGCGGCTGCCCCTGCAACTGGTCATTCCCGGCCGCTTCCGCCTGCAGGCAGCGCCGCTGTCGGCTCCGCTACACTTGGCGCTTGCCCTGCTTACGGCACGCGGCCTGACCTGGGGCGAACGCCTCTCTGCCGTGCGCTTCATGAGCGAAATGCAGCGCCGGAATTTCCGCCTCGGCGACGACATCGGCGCTGGCAAGATGCTGACGATGCATGGCCAGACTGGCAATCTGCGCCGCTATTTATGGGAGCCACTCTGCATCGCCGCGCTGAATACCCCGCTCGAGACAGCCTCGGCCCAAGTATTCTTCAACGTCCTGCGCGACAGCCTGGCCGGCAGCCGGGCAGACAGCGACATGCTGCTGCCACTGACAAATCTGACGCATCTTTTCCCGGAACACGCGGCCGCATTCATCGAGAGCCGCGGCGGCGAAATCATCCATTCCCAAACTGTGCTTGCAGTCAAAGCCGAGGCTGCCGGCTTCTCCCTCGAAATGCGAGCGGGGTCGAAAAAGTTCGACCAGGTCATTTGCGCGGTGCCGCCACAGCGCCTGGCCGCTCTTACCGCCGACCTGCCTGAACTGGCGGAAGCAAGGGCACAGGTTGGCCGCTTCAGTTACCAGCCGATCTACAGCGTGTTCCTGCAATATCCCGCCGCAACCCGCCTGCCCCGGCCGATGATCGGCCTGTATGGCGGCGTCACGCAATGGGTGTTCGACCGCGGCCGGCTAAACCACGAAGCCGGTCTGCTGTGCGCCGTAATCAGCGCGGAAGGATCGCACCAGACACTTGATCACGATGAACTGGCACAGCGGGTAGATGACGAACTGCGTGCGGCCCTTCCCGACCTGCCGCAACCTCTGTGGCACAAGGTGATTGCAGAAAAACGCGCCACCTTTACCTGTAGCCCAAGCCTTGAGCGCCCCGGCCAAGCCACGCCGCTGCCGCACTTCTACCTCGCCGGCGACTACACCGCCGGCGATTACCCCGCCACTCTCGAAAGCGCGGTACAAAGTGGGGTAAAATGCGCACAACTTATTCTGGAATCGCCATGAAAAACTACCAAGCACCGCAAGATCTACTGAAGGGCCGCGTCATTCTCATCACAGGGGCGGGCCAAGGCATCGGCAAAACCGCAGCATTGACCTTCGCTGCCTACGGCGCCACGGTAATCCTGCATGGCCGCTCGGTAAAAAAACTGGAAGCGGTATACGATGAAATCGAGACGGCAGGCCACCCGCAGCCGGCGATTTTCCCGCTTGACCTGAACAAGGCGGAAGACAAGGATTTCGCCACGATGGCTGCCGGCATCGGCGGACAGCTCGGACGGCTCGACGGCATTCTGCACAATGCCGCCAAGTTCGACCGTCCGCAGCCGCTGGAAGACCAGACCCTGGAGCAGTGGCTACCACTGCTGCGCGTCAATCTGGCCGCGCCCTTCGCCCTCACCCGCGCCTGCCTGCCACTGCTGAAAGCTTCGCCGGATGCCTCGATCCTGATGACCTCGGAAACCCACGGCCACACCCCAACGGCCTTCTGGGGCGGCTTTGCCGTCGCCAAGAGCGGGGTGGAAACGCTGGTGAAAATCTGGGCACAGGAACTGGAGGTCTACCCCACGCTGCGCATCAATACGGTGGTGCCCGGCCCGGTGCAGTCGCCACAGCGCATCCGCACCTATCCTGGCGAGCACAAGGACAGCCTGCCCAAGCCTGAAACGCTGATGCCGCTCTACCTCTATCTCATGGGGCCGGACAGCCACGGGACGAGTGGCCAGATTATCGAGGCAAACCGGAGCTAGCCCCTACTTCAAGAAAAATTCAAACCTTTCCTGTCCGACCTCGATCACATCGCCGTCCTGCAGGGTATGTGGCTCGCTGCCGATGCCCTGACCGTTAACCCGTGCGGTTTTATTCCCTTCCACGTGGGTGATGAAGTAGCCCGGCGGTCGCCGCATGATCACCGCAACCTGCTCCCCCGCCGTTCCGAAGGTTTTAAGCGGCCGCTCCAGCTCGATTTTCTGGCCGGCGAATTCGCCATTGATCCCTCTCACCTCGCCCAACGGAAAACCTGCCCGGAGCGACGACCGCGCAGTCGACGGACTGCCCGCTTCCCTTCCGGCGGACTGCGGCACTGCGCCGATTTCCCGGTCTACGGTGCGTATCATCAGGGTCCGGTCGTAATCCATCTCCGGGTTGGCTTTGATGTTGGCGTACTTGATCTGATAAGCGCCGATGTCTATCACGTCGCCATTCTGCAGAATATGTTTGCTAATGCGGCTGCCGTTCATGGTCGAGCCGTTGGTGCTGCCCAGATCCTCGAAAATATGGTCGTTGCCCACCGTCTGAATGACGGCATGCTCCTTGCTCACCCCCGGATCGTCGAGGTGAATGTCGTTGCCGGACCGACGACCGAGGGTGATCCGCCCCTTGTCGATAAAATGATTCCCTGCCATCGCGCCATTCAAAATCACAACCAGTTTCGCCATTTCCTTATCTCCTGAACCAGCCGAACAGACTCTCAAGCAGGCCGCGCCTGGCGGGTTGTGCCCGCACTCGAGCCAGAACCACGGAAACATTGTCGTGCCCGCCATTGTCGTTCGCCATCTGGACCAGGAAATTCGCCGCCAGCGGCAAATTTGCTTTCAGTTCGCACAAGGCCAGCTCGATATCGGCATCTTCCACCATGTCATTCAGGCCGTCGGAGCAGAGCAGATAGATATCCCCCGGCAGCACGTCCTCTTCGCGCACATCCACCTCTACCGTTTCCTCTTTGCCCAATGCGCGAGTAACCAGGTTGCGGTTGTGTGAAAACTTGGCGTCCCCGGAATCGATCAATCCGGCTGCAACCTGACCCTGCAGCAATGAGTGGTCCATGGTGAGTTGCTCAAGCCGGTCATAGCGCAAACGGTAAAGACGTGAATCACCGACATGGGCGATGGAAATGCGATCTTCGTGGAACAGGGCGAGCGTCAGCGTCGTTCCCATCTCCTGGTACTGCGAATTTTTCCACGCTACCCTCAGGATCATCTGGTTGGCCTTTTCCGCCGCCCACTTCACGGCCAGCGCCTGGGGCGAGTATCTTTTGGCCGTGTCGTTCTCCACAGGCTCCAGGTTCCCCAGCGCAGTGACCAACTCCTCTTTGACGACCGAAATCGCCAAGGCGCTTGCCACATCACCGGCCATATAGCCGCCCATGCCATCAGCCAGCGCCATCAGACCGATCTCGCTGTCGGTGGCAATGCTGTCTTCATTGAATTTGCGCACTACGCCGGTATCCGTGGCGCTGGCGAATTCAACCCTGCTTTGTGCTGTCATGCGTTCGGTTCCCCCTGAAAAACAGCCGTCCCTGGTCGCGCCATCATAGCAATAATGGTTGAGAACGTTAACCACATTGATATTCTTTTACCGTAATTTTTACACCCCGCCTGGCCGGTACGCAAGAACCGCTCCCAATGGTGAATTCGGCTTGACACGGAACGGCTAAAAATCTACTGTTACGGGTCTAAGACAGGCGTCTCTTCACCATAAATTCAGCATCGGTTATTCATGGAAATCGAAAAACTGGGCCGTTACGAAATCCTGTCCGAGTTAGGGCAAGGCGCCATGGGCGTAGTCTACAAAGCAGTCGATCCGCTCATAGACCGCACCGTCGCCATCAAGACCATCAATCTCAACCTGTCCAAAGACGAGCTCGCGGATTTCGAGGAGCGCTTCAACCGTGAAGCCAAATCCGCCGGCCGCCTGAACCATCCCAACATCGTCACGATCTACGATGTAGGCAGAGCCGATCACGTCGCCTTCATGGCAATGGAATATCTGGAAGGCCGCGAACTGAAGGAGATCATCGCTTCCGGCGAGGCACTGCAACCGGACAGGGTCGCCGAGATCATCGCCCAGGTCGCCGATGCCCTGGCATTCGCCCACGACCATGGCATTGTCCACCGTGACATAAAACCCGCCAACATCATGGTACTGCGCAATGGCAGCGTGAAAATCACCGACTTCGGCATCGCCAAAACGTCGTCCGGGTCACGAACCCAAATCGGCATCATACTCGGCTCGCCCAAGTACATGTCTCCGGAGCAGGTGTCCGGCAAACCCGTGGACGGCCGCTCCGACATTTTTTCCCTGGGGGCGGTATTATACGAATTACTCACCGGCAAACCCGCTTTCGGGGGTGGGGAAAGCACCCTGACCACCATCATGTACCAGGTGCTGAACGAAATGCCGGCGTCGCCGTCAGGCGTCAATCCTGCCGTTCCCGCGGCGTTCGATGATATTGTCGCCAGGGCGCTGGCCAAGGCGCCGGAAGAGCGCTATCAATCCGCACGGGAAATGGCCAATGACCTCATAAATTTCAAGAATCTGACCGCCACTTCACCCTTGGCTTCTGCCGGAAAAATATCCGCCGCAAAGACAGTAAACGACGGGGATGCCACCGTTGTATTGAATGCAAGTCAAATTCCGGCAGCTTCCCGCTGGAGCAGCGGGAAAAAGCGGGCAGGCCTTGTTGTAGTCGCTGCAATTTTTGTCGCAGCCACCGTACTATTCGTCACGTCCAGTCCCGAGTCCGCAGTGACGGCAGTCGAGGATAAAAAACCGACTCTGCCCCAGACCCCCTTGGCGGCCGCCGTAAAACCGCTCCCCCCTGCGGCAACCGAAAGCAAAGTGCCCGCTGGGCAGCGCCGTCTTGCCGCCCCCACCCCGGCCACCCTCGGTTTCGCGGTACTCCCCTGGGGAGAAATTTTCATCGACGGCAAAAGCCAGGGAGCCTCGCCGCCGCTCCGGGAGATCAGGCTGTCCCCCGGCAAACACCAGATCGAGGTCAAGAACACCGACTTCCCTCCCTATCTTCAGACCGTGGAGCTGGAGGCCGGGGCAAGCCAGAAAATCCGGCACAAATTCGAATAAAAACCAGGGTCATATTAACCTATAATCCGCAGATGGCGCAGATTCACACAGATAAAACCCCACTGAATCAGGTGGTTGAGAGTCAATCGCACATCACCGCCAAGGTGAGACATGCAATGGAATCAACACATTGAAATATCTATGTAAATCTGTGTTCATCTGTGGATAAATGATTTTTTCAAGGATTGAATGATGCGCTTCCGTCTGCTTGTTCTGATATCCGCCCTGTTCCTGCTGCTCGGCGCAGGCTGCTCTTCCGGGCCGGTCAGGGACGTCGGGCTCGACAAGCTCTCGCCACGCAAGGCAGAGCAGGAGCTTTCGACCGGGATAAAAAACTACGAGGACGGCGACTACAAAGCTGCGGCAAAGAGTCTGCAAAGCGCGCTGGAATCGGGCTTAACCTTCGACAGCGATGCCGTGCGGGCGCATAAATACCTGGCATTCATTCACTGCCTGTCGAACCGTGAGAAGCAATGCCGCGATGAGTTCAGGAAGGCGCTGGAAAAGGATAACAAATTCGACCTGGAGCCGGCGGAGGCGGGACATCCCATCTGGGGTCCGGTATTCCGGGCGGCAAAGGCGGAACGCAGAAAATAGGTTATTCAACTATTTGAGTGGAGCGGAAACACCTTGCCGGCCGCTCGCTGGTATTGCAGCCTGCCTTTTCAGAGTGAACTCCAGCCTGATCCCGGAAATTTCGATAATGTCATGGTTTTCAAGCACATGGGGCTGGCCGCTGACGGCAACGCCATTCAACAAGGGAGTTTGTGCGCCTTCCAGGTGGGTCAGGGTGTATCCTTCCTGATGACGCGTGATGACCGCCACCTGTATGCCGGGCTTGCCCAGCGTGGTCAGGGTTCGATCCAGATCCATTTCCTTGCCGGCGCCAACCCCGCTTAGAATCTGGAGACCCGCCATCGGCAGATCTCCGGAGGGGGATATCCCGGCCAGTCTGCTGCCAGAATGAGCTTTTACCTGTGAGACAGAGGAAAAGCTCAGAGTCTGGAGCATCATGTCTTCATGGGTTGCCAAAGTGTCGTCGGCGCTCTGGATCAGGTTCTCGATGTGCCGCAGCTTCTCCGAGCGGCGACTGCCATCCTCTTCCGGCTTGAGCTCGAGCGGTTCAAACACATATTTCAGCACATGTTTCGCCACTTTGATTTCGTCACCATCACGCAGCAGGCATTTCTTGATGCTTTTGCCGTTGACCTTGGTACCGTTGGTGCTGTTCAGGTCTTCCAGGAAGGAATCGTTACGGATCGTAATGATCATGGCATGCCTGCCGCTGACTGCATTGTGAGCCAGCTGCAAGTCGTTGCCAGGTTTGCGCCCGATCATGATGC
The DNA here is from genome assembly GCA_031426955.1 of Sulfuricella sp. Taxonomy (GTDB): domain Bacteria; phylum Pseudomonadota; class Gammaproteobacteria; order Burkholderiales; family Sulfuricellaceae; genus Sulfuricella. The sequence continues at coordinate 40,289 of JASJPA010000020.1, read as the reverse complement.
GTTCATGATCGAGCCGCTGCTCCCCAACCAGTTCCCCATCGAAATAGACCAGCAATTTTGACATCTTGTGGCTCCGTCCAACCCGCTCACCAAGCTTAGATTAGTGTTTTCCCGGCAGGACTATCATGTCACTTAATTCTAGCCCCTGCAATATGCCACCGCATCCTCGAGTCGATCCACCGCCACCACCTCCATGCCGGCAATACGCTGCTTCGGATTGTTGGCCTTGGGGATGACCGCATGGGTGAAACCCAGCTTGGCGGCCTCTTTCAGGCGTTCCTGACCGCGCTGTACCGGACGGACTTCGCCGGCCAGGCCCACTTCGCCGAACACCACCAGCTTGGCCGGCAGCGGTTTGTTGCGCAGGGATGAAACGATCGCCAGCAGCACCGCCAAATCCGCCGCCGGTTCGGTGATCTTGACTCCGCCCACGGCATTGACGAACACGTCCTGATCGAAGCAGGCGATGCCGGCATGGCGGTGCAGCACCGCCAGCAGCATCGCCAGCCGGTTCTGTTCCAGGCCCACGGACAACCTTCTCGGATTGGGCGCATGCGCCTCATCCACCAGGGCCTGCACTTCCACCAGCAAGGGCCGCGTACCTTCCTGGGTCACCATCACGCACGAGCCCGCCACTTCCTGGCCGTGATGCGACAGGAACAGCGCCGAGGGGTTGCTCACCTCGCGCAGCCCCTTCTCGGTCATGGCGAACACGCCCAGCTCGTTGACCGCGCCGAAGCGGTTCTTGAAGGCGCGGATCAGGCGAAAACTGGAATTGCTGTCGCCCTCGAAATACAGCACCGTATCGACGATGTGCTCCAGCACGCGCGGCCCGGCCAGAGCGCCCTCCTTGGTGACGTGCCCGACCAGGATCACGGTGATGCCGGCCTGCTTGGCCAGGCGCGTCAGCTGCGCCGCGCACTCGCGCACCTGCGCCACGCTGCCGGGGGCGGATTGCAGCGCCTCGGAATAAACGGTCTGGATCGAATCGATCACCGCCACATCGGGCTTTTGCGCCAGCAAGGTGGCACTGATCTTCTCCAGCTGGATTTCCGCCAGCAACTGCACCGGCCCGGCGTCAAGCGCCAGCCTTCTGGCGCGGAGCGCAATCTGCTGCGCCGATTCCTCGCCGCTGACGTACAGCACCTTGTTGCTCGCACCGAGATGACACAGGGCCTGCAGCAACAGGGTGGACTTGCCGATCCCCGGATCGCCGCCGATCAGCACCACCCCGCCCGGCACCAGACCGCCGCCGAGCACGCGGTCGAATTCGGCGATGCCGGTGGTCTGGCGCGGCGTTTCCAGCGCTTCCACGTCGGACAGGCGCTGCAGCTGGCTGGGCTGGGCCAGCGCGCTGTAGCGGTTGGCGGACGGCGCAGCCTCGGCAATGGTTTCCACCAGCGTGTTCCACGCCATGCAGTGCGGGCATTGGCCCTGCCACTTGGGCACCTGTCCGCCGCATTCGGTGCAGGTGTAGATGGATTTTTGTTTGGCCATGTTCAGATTTCCACCACCGGCACCCGCGGCGCCAGCGCACACAGCAATTCGTAGCTGATGGTGCCCGCCGCCGCAGCCACTTCCTCCACCGGCAAACCCTTGCCCCACAAGGTCACCGGGCTGCCGATGCCGGCGCCGGGAATGCCGGTGAGATCGACGCACAGCATGTCCATCGACACCCGGCCCAGGGTGCGGCTGCGCTGGCCGTTGACGAGAACCGGCGTGCCGGTCGGGGCATGGCGCGGATAACCGTCGGCATAACCGCAGGCGACGATACCGACACGGGCAGGATGCTCTGCACGATAAGTGGCGCCGTAACCGACCGCCTCCCCCGCCTGTAGCTCCTGCAACCCGATGATGGCGCTGGTCAGAGTCATCGCCGGCTTGAGATCAAGGCTTGCCGCGCTCGCATCGGCAAAGGGCGACGAACCGTAAAGCATGATGCCGGGTCGCACCCAGTCGCCGTGGGTTTCCGGATAGCGCAGGATGGCGGCGGAATTGGCCAGGCTGCGTGGCTCGTCCAGACCCGCAGCAAGGCCGTCGAAACAGGCGAGTTGGGCTGCGACACCCTGCGCGGTGCCCTTTATGGCATCGGCGCAGGCAAAATGGGTCATCAGCGTGACCCTGCCCACCGCGCGCGCGGCCTGGAGGCGTTGCAGCGCGGCGCTAAAGGCTTCGGGCCTGAAGCCGAGCCGGTTCATGCCGCTGTTGAGCTTGAGAAACACATCGAGTTTGACCGGCAGTCCGGCCATTTCGAGCATTTCGATCTGTTCCGGGCAATGGATGACGCTGGCCAGACGGTATTCCGCCAAAGTCGGGAGCTCGTCCGCGCTGAAAAAACCTTCCAGCAGCAGGATGGTCTGGTTGAAACCGGCCTCGCGCAACGCCACTGCTTCACCCACATTGAGCACGGCGTAACCATCGGCCGTTTCAAGCGCACGGGCCACCCGCAACAGGCCATGGCCATAGCCGTTGGCCTTGATCACGGCGATAGTTCGGGATTGCGGCGCGTGGCCGCGAGCCACGCCGAGGTTGTGCTGGAGTGCAGAGAAATCGATTCGGGCCTGGAGCGGGCGCATGAGTCTAGTAGCCGCCCCCGTGAGCGTAATTCTCAAATCGGGTGTATTCGCCGAGGAAGGTCATGCGCACCGTGCCGATCGGCCCGTTACGCTGCTTGCCGATGATGATCTCGGCGATGCCCTTGTCCTGAGTGTCGGAGTTGTAGACTTCGTCGCGGTAGATGAACAGGATCAGGTCGGCGTCCTGCTCGATGGCGCCGGATTCGCGCAGGTCCGACATCACCGGGCGCTTGTTGGGGCGATTCTCCAGGCTGCGGTTGAGCTGGGAAAGCGCAACTACCGGCACATCCAGCTCCTTGGCCAGAGACTTGAGGCCGCGTGAAATCTCGGAAATCTCGGTTGCGCGATTTTCGCTGCCCCCGCCCTTGCCGCTTCCGCTCATCAGTTGCAGGTAATCAACCACGATCAGTCCCAGCTTGCCGCACTGGCGATGCAGGCGGCGGGCCCGCGCGCGCAGGTCGAGCGAAGTCAGCGCGGCGCTTTCGTCAATGAAGATGGGCGCGTCGTTGAGCTTGCCCACCGCATAAGTGAGTTTCTGCCAGTCCTCGTCCAGCAGGCGACCGGTGCGGATCCGGTGCTGGTCGAGACGGCCGATCGAGCCGATCATCCGGGTCACCAGCTGCGACCCGCCCATTTCCATGCTGAAGACCGCGACCGGCAGGCCGGTCTGCATCGCGACGTTTTCCGCGATATTCAGGGAAAATGCGGTCTTGCCCATACTTGGTCGGCCTGCGACGATAATCAGGTCGCCCCCCTGCAGGCCGGATGTTTTCTCGTCCAGATCGGTGAAGCCGGTCGGGATACCGGTGACATCGCTCGCATTATCGCGCTGGAACAGCATGTCGATGCGCTCTACCACCTGGGTCAGCAACGGCTGGATCTCGACGAATCCCTGTTTGCCGCGCGCCCCCGCCTCGGCAATCTCGAACACCTTCGCCTCGGCCTCGTCGAGCAGTTGCGCCATCGAACGGCCGGAGGGATTAAGCGCATCCTCGGCAATGCCGCTGCCGACTTCGACCAGCTTGCGCAATACCGCACGCTCCCGGACAATCTCTGCGTAGCGGCGGATATTGGCGGCGCTCGGCGTGTTCTGCGCCAGTGCGCCCAGGTAGGCCAGTCCGCCCGCATCGACCAGTTTGGCACTATTCTCCAGCGATTCCGCGATGGTGATCACATCCGCCGGCTTGCCGTGTTCCACCAGCCTGCTGATATGGCGATAAATCAGGCGGTGGTCATGACGGTAAAAATCCCCTTCGGTGACCAGGTCGGCAATCTTTTCCCAGGCACTGTTATCGAGCAGCAAGCCGCCCAGTACGGACTGCTCTGCCTCAACCGAATGGGGCGGTAATTTCAGATTGTCAAGCTGTTGATCATTCATGGGAATTTATATCTGAGGAACCTGATGACAGGAAATAAAATCAAGTTGAAAGTATACCCAATTGATCTCAAAACCGACACAAAGAAAAAGGGGCTGCAAGCAGCCCCTTTTTGCCGGAACAACCTGAATCTCAGCTTTCGCCAAGCACGGAAACCGTGATGTTGGCAACCGCATCGTGATGCAGCGCAACAGTAATCGGGTAATCACCGATCTGCTTGAGGTGGCCGGTAGGCATGCGGATGTCCGCCTTGGCAACTTCGAAACCCATGGCTTTCAGGGCTTCGGCAATGTCGGTGTTGGTGACGGAACCGAACAGCCTGCCATCCACACCGGCCTTCTGGGATATCTTGACCAGCTGACCTTCCAGCTTCTCAGCGCGGGACTGGGCATCGGCAAGAATTGCGGCTTGCTGTTTTTCCAGTTCGGCGCGACGCACCTCGAACTCGGCCTTGTTTTTTTCCGTGGCACGCTTGGCCTTGCCTTGCGGGATCAGGAAATTGCGGCCATAGCCGTCCTTGACTTTGACGATGTCGCCCAGTTGACCGAGATTGACAACCTTTTCCAATAAAATCAATTGCATCTGGTGTCTCCTTAGTGCTGGTCAGTGTAGGGAATCAGGGCCAGGAAGCGGGCGCGCTTGATTGCCGTGCCCAACTGGCGCTGGTAGCGGGTTTTCGTACCGGTGATGCGGCACGGGATGATCTTGCCATTTTCCGCGATGAAATCCTTCAGGATTTCGGTATCCTTGTAATCGACTTCCTTGATACCTTCAGCGGTGAATTTGCAAAACTTGCGACGCTTGAACATGCCGCCCCTGCTGCTCGGCCGGGTCGGTTTTTTCGTGGTAGGACGTGCCATTTTTAACCTCTCTCAATCAATTCTATTCTATTCAAGTGCAACACCAGTTGCTGACTGTACTGGCTCTTGCGTGCCAGGAAACCCGCTGCCTTGACGCTGTCGCCGGCCTTCCAGCCGGCAACGACCTGGGCGGGATCGCCCATCGCGATCGCGGGTATTTCACATTCAACTTTGCGCTTGAACCCTGCCTCGATCTGCTCGGAAACATGACCTATTCTGAAGGCCATCAGGGGCAAACCGGCCGGGGTATAACGCAAGGCATCCATCTCGGCGATACGGCCAGTCAGGACAACCTGGTTGCAATCCACTTAGGCTGCAGCTTCCTGGGCGGCGGGCGCCTCGGCCGGGGTTTCCACGGCTACAGGAGCCACAGGAGCTTCCGTGAAACGGGCCCGGTCTTCCCTCATCATCGGCGAAGGCGTGGTTACGGCTTCCTTCACTTTGATGGTCAGGTGGCGCAGGACTGCATCGTTGAACTTGAAAGCATGATCGAGCTCGTCCAGGGTTTCCTGGTCACACTCGATGTTCATCAGCACGTAGTGCGCCTTGTGCATTTTCTGGATCGGGTAGGCCATCTGGCGGCGGCCCCAGTCTTCGAGACGGTGAATCTGGCCGCTCTTGGAGGTGATCAGGGTGCGGTAGCGTTCGATCATGGCGGGCACCTGCTCGCTCTGATCGGGGTGAACGATGAAAACAATTTCATAATGTCGCATGAATACTCCTTACGGGTTAAAGCCTCCCGCCATGCGGGACGGTGAGGCAAGGTGAAAAGCCGGCTAGTTTAATGAAAATCGGCTGAAAAATCAAATACTCGCTTTCTCGCCTTCTTTTTCCTTCTTCACGCCGGAAAATTTACCCGCTACCGCTCCCTCCCCGCCTCGTGAAACGCCTTCTGCACCGGCGAGAGCAGGTATTCCATCACCGTTCGCCGTCCGAGCAAGATCTCGACGGAAGCCTGCATCCCGGCCCCGAGTGGAAAGCGTTCCCCATCCATCTCCAGATGCATCGCCTTAAGGGCAACCAGCGCCTTATAGACCAGCGGCTGGTTTTTCGCCGGCTTGTCAGTGGGAGCGGGATTGTTGCTGGTATTGCTGTCGGCGGAGTCGGCACTGACGTGCTCGACCGTGCCTTCGACCATGCCGTATTTCTGGAACGGGAAGGCGGCAAGCTTGAGTTTCACCGGCTGGCCCTGGCGGACGAAGCCGATGTCTTCGTTCGATACCCAGACTTCGGCGCGCAGCGTTTCTTCTTTCGGCACCAAGGTGAGCAGCACGGTACCGGGCTGGACGACGGTGCCGACGGTATGCGTGGCCAGGTCCTTGACGATGGCGGCTTGCGATGCCTTGAGTTCGAGCAGGTTTTGCTTGTGCGTCTGTTTGGCGATTTCCTGGGATAACTTGTCGGCGGCGCCCTGGCTTTCGTTCCTTTCGACATGGAGCTGGCGCCGATAGTCGGAGTCGATCTGGGCGAGTTTCTTCTCCGACTGCTGGATGCTGGATCGGGTGGATTCGATCAGGAATTCCTGGGTCTTGAGTTCCTGCTCCTTTTCGATGCGCTCGCGCCGCTTGTCGCTGGCCATGAGGGTACCCGCGTAGCCGTCCTTGGCCAGTTTCTCGAAGGCCTTGTCCTGATCTCGGTAGTGCGGCAACACTTCGCTGAGCTTGACCTTCACCTGCTCGGCTGAAGACAGATCATGCTTGGCCTTGACGAGGCGGCTGCGCTCCTCGGCCAGGGCGGCCTCGAGCGCGGCCCGGTTGGCGCGGTATTGCGCCTCGACCTCGCGCGCGAGCGCGGGCGGGTCGCCTTCCCCGGCACGGAACGGGCGGTTCCCAAGTTCGGCGTCGATCCGGCGCAAAGTCAGACGCTTGCGCTGGAAGTCACCCTCGAACGACTTGGCATCGGCGTCGGTGATCAGGGTGTCCATGCGCATCAGCACTTGGCCCGCCTTCACCTCCTCGCCCTCTTTGACCAGGATTTCCTTGACGATGCCGGACTCTGAAGGCTGCACTATCTTGAGATAGCTCTGCGGCACCAGCCTGCCTTCGGCCACCGCGACGATGTCGAGCTGGCCCAGTACCGCCCATAGCATCAGCGCAACGAGCAGGATCAGCAGCGTCGTCAGCACGGCCCGCCCGACGGGGTTGGGGGGCGAATCCTGGAGGCGCAGCAAGGGTGGTGAGAAATCCAGGGGATCCGGCTCGGTCTTGGGGAAGGTGGGTAGTTTCATGTGGATTAGCCGATCCGCTCCATGCCCTCCCGCAACCCGCGGAAAGTCTTCAGCGGTCCGGCAGCCGCAAGGGAGACCGGGTCCACTCCGAATCCATGTTTCGAACCGAGGAAGCCCGCCGAGGCTTGATGCAGGGCCGCGATGTCCGCGCCATGATTCTGATGCAGCCAGGGCAAGGATTTGTCTTCCATGGCCATTTGCCGGGAGACGGCAAGATCGACCTCAATCCAGCGCGCCAGCGTGGCGCTGGTGTCGGTTTCCTTGCGGGTGCCGGCAAAATCCTCATAGTGCTTGTCGAGCTGCTTCGGGTCGAGGTAGGGTGGGCTAAAGTGCTTGTTTCGGTCTTCCCTGTCCGTTCTCTCGTCGTTGTCGTTGTCGTCGTCACGCGACCGGCCCTTGCCATGCTTTGAATGCCCCCCGTCATCCCTGCCGCCTTGCGATCCGGGATAGCCGGGCAAGGTTCCGGGACCGTCGTTCCAATTGTAATCATGACCCGGTGGCGGCGTATCCTGCCCGTTGCCCACCCCTTCGTTGCCGTGTCCGCCGTCATGTTCCTTCGTAAAGCTCAACTCGAAAATATCCGAAGCGATGGACTGGGCGCCGTGACCATCGCTGGCGATGATCTGGATATCCATGCTGTCCTTGGCACCTTTCGGCACGTGTCCGCTGAAGATCTGCGTCGCCCCATCGAACCTGAGCCAGCTTGGCAAGGCGCTGCCGTCGGCGAGCTGCGCGCTGTAGCTAAGCACGTCGTCCTGATCCACATCGGCAAAACTGCCCGCCGGAAGTTGCCAGGAAATATCGGTATTGCGTGCGGCCTGACGATCGGCCAAGGGGATGACCGCCACGGGGATATCGTTGACATTGTCCACGACGATGCGGAAGGTGCTTTCTGCGGCAAGACCACTGGTATCTGTGGCGATAACCTTGACCTGGACGGTGCCAACATCGGCATTGGCCGGCGTGCCACAGAAGTTCTGCGACACGGCGTCGAAACTCAGCCAGGTTGGCAAGACACTACCGTCTGCCATCTTGGCGCTGTAGCTCAGACTGTCGCCGTGGATGAAGTCCGCATCGGTAAAGGTATCCGCCGGAACCGTGAAGCTGAACGGGGCATCTTCCATCGTCGCCTGGTCTGCAACTGCCTGGACCAGCACGGGTGCGTCGTTGACGTTGGCAATGGCCAGGGCAAACGTACTGGAAACTGAAGCTCCAACCAGATCGGTGGCAGCGACCGTCACGCCCAGCGACCCGACATCCTCGTTCGCGGGCGTGCCGGAGAAGGTGCGGGTTGCCGGATTAAAGATTAGCCAAGACGGCAATGGCGACCCATCTGCCAGTGTCACGCTGTAGGTCAGGGAATCGCCTTGATCGATATCGGCGAACACCTCCGTCGGCAATTGGAAGGTAAAAAGGGTAGCCTCCAGCGCCAATTGGTCATCGATGGCCGCAATGGCAATAGGCGCATCGTTGACGTTGGCCACCGCAAGGTTAAAAACCTGCTCGGCAGTCTTGCCCCACCGGTCAGTGACGATCACCTTCACCGTAAACTCGCCTGCATCGCCATTGGCGGGCGTGCCGCTGAAGGCATGAGTTGCCGGGTCGAACCTCAGCCATTCGGGCAACACGCTGCCGTTCGCGCTTGTTGCCATGTAGGAAAGGGCGTCGCCGGCATCGGGATCGTCAAACGCCATGTCGGGAACCTGGAAGTAAAATTCCATATCTTCCATCGCCGCCTGGTCAGGCAGCGGCTCAGCCGCTGCAGGCGCCCGATTCATCAGCACATCCAGGCGCTCAATCGAACCGTCGGCAAATTTCACCTGAGACGCAATCTGGTTATCGACCGGCACATAATCGGCAAGCAGCACCGAATCGGCAGCGCTGTAACGAATGCGCAAGCCACCTGCCTCCTGTTCGAAGCGCAAGCTGTCGCGCGTGATGCCATCACCGAACACGACTAGGTTGTTCTCGTCGGGAGCTGCGCTATCGAAGAGGGTATCATTACCGTCGCCCAAGTTAAGGATGTAGGCATCCTGGCCAGCGCCACCCACAAGCGTGTCGTTGCCGGCTCCACCAACGAAGGTGTCCGCCCCGTCGCTGCCGACAATCCGGTCCGCGAGGTTCGTGCCAGCCACCATACCGCTACCGTAAAAATCGAACCCCTTCTCAAGTAACTGCTCATAAGTCAGCACGGTACCATCGGCAAATTGAAAGCTCTCGATGACAGGGAAAGCCAGCGCGTCCGAAGGATCAAAACCTTCGATGTGAATTGCGTCGCCATCGCCACCCACGCGAACGAGCAGCGACCCGACACCCAAGGTCAACGAACCCGGTGTAATGCCCTGTCCAAATTGGATAGTATCTGTACCGCCCGTGTCGGTGATGCGATCCACGCCATCACCCAGATTGAACAGGTAGGTATCGTTGCCCAATCCGCCCAACACGGCATCATTGCCGGCCCCACCCATCAATGTATCCGGCCCATCTGTCCCCTGCAGTTGGTCATTCGACGGACCGCCAGCGATGACTCCTTGCCCGCCGCCAATGTCCACAAGCTGCGAGGTCACACCGAAATCGGGATCGGACAAAGCGGCACGTATCGTTTCCGGCGCCAGTGTGGTCAAGTTACCGTCCTGCGCGTACCGATACGCCAAGTCACCCCCGATCACCCGGTCAGGACTGGCGCTTATCAAGTTCGATGCAAGCGCCTCTGCCAGCGGCCAAGCGGTAGCCGATCCCCCTTGCGCAACTGCCGCTTCGAACGTGGCAAACACGGCATTGAAATCATAGGTACGAATATCGGGCCCAATGATCTGGAGTGTCACCGCCGTCTGCCTGGCAAGATCGTAGATTGAAAACCGGATGCTGTCGCCACCCTGGGCATCCAGAACGACATACTCTCCATCGAGGGCAAGCGACAGGCTGTCAGCCGAGACGCCTCCCCCGAGAGACAAAGTCAAGACATTGCCAAGGGATAGGGTATCGACGCCGTCTCCAGCATTGAAACAGACGACATTGTGGGCACCCCTGCTATCGACGTAATCATCCCCCTTACCGCCCGCCATGAAATTGGCACCATCATCGGCGTACAGGTAGTCGTTTCCGCCACCCGCATCGAGCACATTGTTACCCTCCCAATCTTCAAGGTCGTCGTCCCCTTTGCCACCGCTCAAGATATCGACACCTTCGCCGCCCTCAATGTAATCCGCACCTTCGCCGCCCAGCAGCAGATCGTCCCCTGCCTTGCCGTATATTTCGTCGTCGCCTCCCAGCCCGTCGATCACGTCGTTCTGTGGCGTTCCTGTCAGCACATCGCCATATTCAGTCACCGGCAAGGTCTGTACCCTGCGCTCAAGTTCTGCAACATCCCACGTCGTTCCGCCAGAGAACTGAACAACCTCGACCTTGTATGCGTCATCATTGAACCAATTCCTGACGGCGACACGATCCGCCCCGTTGTTGTATGTGAGGTATAAAGTCCCATATGGGTTGTTCGATACGAATACATCCTCCGGCATAATGCCTGGTGCAAATTTGATGACGTCCAGGTTGCCTGGTGTGGCATCGTTATCCCATACCTGATCGTAACCGTCGCCTTTTTTGAAAGAGTAAATGTCATTGCCTGAATCGCCAACGAGGAAATCGTTGCCACCCTTACCATAAATGACGTCATCATTAACCGTGCCAGACAGAAACTCCGGCTCATCCGTGCCCACAATACTCACCAGGTTTAGCATCTCACCCAAGGTTAGAATGGTGCCGTCGGCAAACTTGAAGAACTCCACCCCATAGCCATCGTTGTTTGGGTTAATCCAAGTATCGGAAATCGGCAAGAGAACCTGAATACCGTCGTTTTCATTCCATCGGATATCGAGCACATTACGGCCCTGGTAGGTTGTCTGGGAAAGCAGCAGATTATCCGGGGTAATGCCTTGGCCAAATTCGACCGTGTCGGTGCTGTATCTTCCGCCGTCGCCGGGCCAGCGTGCGTCGGATGGATAACCGGACAAGTTCAAGACGCTGCCGAAGGGTGAGACCTCATCGATTACGTCGATTCCGTGATTCCGGGGATCGACAAAGTACACGTCATTGCCCTGGTCGCCATAAAGATAGTCGGCACCTTCCCCCCCAAGGAGAATATCGTCGTACCAGCTCCCGAACAGCCGGTCATTGCCGTCGTTGCCGTAAATAAAGCTCCCTGCGCTTCTCTGGCCGGAAGCGTCGGAGAACCAAGATAATGAGCCCCAGCCCGTGGCAGTTACCAGGTCGTCGCCTGCTCCCGCATCGACATCCGCCGATCCACCGTAGTTGCTGAGATTGATAATGTTATTCGATGGCCCGGCCGTGATGTGCTCGAGGTTGTACTGCGTCGAACTTTTCGAGGCGGTAACCGTTACCACGGGGCTCCCGGTCGGCAGCGCGCCCGCTCCCGTAAGGCTCTGCTGGGCAAAAAACCAGGGCGTACCCGCCGCTGGCGGCGACGATCCCACCAGATTGAAACTCAGCATGCCAACGAGGTAGGCTTGCCCGGACGGATCTAATTGGCTGTAATCAAGAATCTGTGTGAGGTACTCACCGACGGTGCCCGATGACAGGCTCGAATCTCCAAACACGAGGCTGCCAGCGTGATCTTCACTAGCCAGCGATAGCGTTGCGGAGCCGAGCTGGGTGTACTGGTAATTCTTACTGTCTGTAGCCCGATACATTTCCGCCGCATTACCACTGCTCCACGTTTCAGCAAACGAATGGCTGTTTTCGTTGTATAGCGTTGAACCAGACATAACCGGAGTGAGGCTCACATAAGTGGAAGGCCCCGACTGTTGCGCACCGGCCGCCGTAAAATCGGCGGCCATCACGGACTTGACATAGGTCAGCCAGCGATCTCGTTGGGCGCCGACTGGATCCTGCGCAGCGTGTGCGGCTTGCTCCTCCAGCACATCGGAAAGTACACGCTCGTTTCCGTTCATATCGGCGAGCCGCCAAAGGCCCGGGTCGAGATAATAGTCCTTAACCATCATTCCATCGGAGAGGCCATTAAAATGCAGATACAGGTCATTACCCCGCCGCTCGCCGGAAAGCTCGCTGGCGGTCACGCCAAGACCCAAGCTGAGCACGCTTGTTTCGTTGCCGGTCTCGATCACCGTGTCCACACCCATGTTGCGGCTGATTACATAGCGATCCGAACCGGCACCGCCTTGGAGCGTATCGTTACCCCCGCCACCGTCGAGGGTTTCGTTGCCTGCAAGGCCGATCAGGGTATCCGCATAATTCGTCCCCACCAGAGTATCGCCGGACGCGCTGGCAATGATAGCGGATACGGTAAGCGCATCCAGCGAGGCAACGTCATAGTCAACCCCATTCGGTAATACGATGCGTTCCATTCTTGCGCCCGTCTGGTTGTACCAATCCTTGACGCGAATCGAATCGGCCCCGCCGCTAATCAGAATCTCCAGATCACCGCTCGACAACCGGTAAAAACTCAGATCGGCTAGCGTAATATCTCCCTGGAACTGAAGCGTATTGATTTCTCCAGCTCCGCCGGTTTCGATAAGGGTGTCTGCCCCATCGCCACGGCTGAACAAATATGTGTCGCTGCCGTAGCCGCCAGTCAAGGAATCATTGCCGGTACCTCCTTCCAAGGTGTCATTGCCGCCATTGCCATTGAGTACGTCGTCACCGCTGCCGCCTTTGAGCACATCGCTATCGTTACTGCCAGACAAGGTATCGTCGCCACCGCTGGCAACAATCGTCCCGCCGGCCTGACCAAGCGCGAGGAAATCCTTACTCTGCGTGCCATACAGGGTATTATCCTGAACCGAATAGGCCGGCGTGATGAGCGATGCCAATAGGCTGCTATAACTCAGTACCTGCCCTCCGGCAAACTCATATTGCATCGTCCCCTTGGAGCCTGAAGAAAGGGTGACATAGTCTTCGCTGCCATATTGGATAATCAACGTTTGCACGCCTTGTGAGTCGGTCGCAAGCATCACGTTCAAATTTTCCGGGGTGATGCCGGGGCCGAAGATAATACGATTCACACCACTGTTATCGTCGATGTAATCCTTGCCGTCACCCAGGTTGAAAATATAGGTGTCGTTGCCGTCCTCCCCATAGAGCATGTCGCCACCGGCCCCGCCAACCATTGTGTCATCGCCGTCGCCGCCCTGAAGCTCATCGTTCCCAGCCCCGCCATCTAAACTGTCGTTGCCTGCCTGCCCCCAGAGTTTGTCGGTGCCACCGCCACCGCTAAGCATGTCGTCACCGTCGTTGCCAACCAGTTGGTCGGCGCCTTCTCCGCCGTTGAGCGTGTCTTGCCCCGCGCCGCCAAACAGCCGGTCTGCCCCATTTCCGCCGAAAACCTGGTCATTGCCCGCATCGCCGGAAACCACATCGTTGTCGTCTCCGCCATTCAGCGTGTCGTTGCCGTCTCCGCCAAAGAGGATGTCATTCTCCGACCCGCCATCCAGCATGTCGTTACCCCCATCGCCGTTCAGCGTGTCATTTCCCGCTCCTCCATTCAGCGTATCGTCTCCATGCAAAGCAGCAGCAATATTACTGGCATCGCCGCTCAGAACATCGTCTCCCGCGCCTCCATCCAGCATGTCATTTCCCGCCGCACCGACCAGCGTGTCGTTCCCATCCATCCCGTTGATGCGGTCGGTGGTATTGGTGCCGTAAATAGTGTCGTCGCCAGCCGTGCCGTTCAGGTCAAAGCCGCGCGCCAGCAGTTCGGTAGTGGTGAGTGTCGTGCCATCGGCAAACTCGAAGCTGCCGATGGAAGAGCTGTTGAAGACGTCGTTCCGGTCGAAACCTTCGATGTGGATGGCATCGCCATTGCCCAGGTTGAGCAGGAGTGAGCCCAGGTTCAGGGTGATGTCGTTTGAACTGATGCCTGCACCAAAGCGGAAGATGTTGTTGTCGGCCTTGGTGTCGTAAACCGTGTCCTTGCCGTCACCGTGATTGAAAATGTAGGTGTCTTTGCCTTCGCCGCCATAGAGTGTGTCGTCTCCCGTGCCGCCGATCAGGATGTCGTCGCCTTCATTTCCGTACAGTTCGTCGTCACCTTCGCCGCCGTCCAGGTAGTCGTTGCCTGGGGTTACGGGCAAAGCGTTATTTTCGGCCGTATCCCCAAACAATTTGTCTTTTCCACCACCACCCAGCAAAACATCGTTACCGCTGTTCCCCGCAAGCACATCATCCCCGCCTTCCCCGAAGATGATGTCATTGCCGATACCGCCCCAAGCATGGTCGTTACCCCCGCCGGCGTAGATGACGTCCGCCGCGCCATCAGGCGGATTCATCGTTCCCACGACCGGATCAAACAATCGAACCCCATCCGGTTGATCCGCCACAGTCCAATCGAAGCTGGTCGCCACCCAATCGACATCCCCCAGAATGTCGTCATCCCCCGCACCGCCGATCAGCAGGTCAGCGTCGCCGCCACCCGAGAGCACGTCCCGCGCATCGCTGCCCACCAAGGTGTCGTCGCCTGCGCCGCCCGCCAGCCAGTCGCCTTGGGCGGCGATGCCGGACTGGCTGTTGCCGTTGGCGATGGCTTGCTCGGCGCTGATTTGGGTGTCGGCATAGATGCGGTCGTCGCCCAACCCGCCACTCAGAATGTCGCCATCCGCGCCGCCCAGGATGACGTCCTTGCCGGCACCCCCTGTGACGCGATCGCGCCCGGCGCCGGCTTCGATCAGGTCGTCGCCGCCGCGCGTGGCGTTGATGATGTCGTCTTTGCCGCCGGACCGGATGTGGTCGTTGGCTGCGGTATCACCGAGGGTGTCTGCCCGTTCTGGCCCGCCGCCTTCTATCGTGTTGCCGTCGGTATCGATAAGAAAGTAGTCCACGTCATAGCTGACGAGGATTTTTCCACTTTGGTCGTACTGCTCGTTGTATCTTTTGACCACCTGCCAGTTACTCTCTTCTCCACCGTTGGCGATGGTTTCGGTGTGCTTCAATGGGTCGCCGAAGACGTCGTGGCCGGTGACCGGGTTGACGTCGGCCACGGCGCCGGCCATGGCGAGGCCCAGTTCGCCCGCTTGCTGGTCTTCGATCAGGATGTTGCCGTCTATGACCAGGCGGCCTTGACCTACATCCACGTAAAGGTGTTTGTTGGCGTCGCGGTGGACGCGGGCATCTCCGTACTGGTCGCCGCCGGTGAGGGTGACGTCATCCATAAAAATACTACCCTTGCCATCGCTGTCGAGGATAGTGTCGGTGCCGTCGCCAGTCTGGTAGACGTAGGTGTCGGCGCCAGCGCCGCCGAGCAGGGTGTCGTTGCCTTGGCCGCCACTCAGGGTGTCAACGCCAGCGTTGCCCACCAGCAGGTCGGCTCCGGTGCCGCCGATCAGCGCGTCGGTGCCGCTGCCGCCCAGCATGAAGGCCCCTCGGTTTTTATCGTCGGCGACGATCATTGCAGAAGCGCCTGCTTGGACGTACCAGTCGCGCAGGTAGGGGAGCAGGGCGGTGATCAGGCTGCGTTCTTCGGGGGTGAAGTTGTTGGTGCTGCCCAGGTAATTCTTGAAGTACAGGTCGAAGCCTTTGGCCTTGCTGAGGTCGAATTTCTCATTGTTTGTGACGGCAGTGGCGAATGTCTGGGAGACATTGGCCATGTCGAACTGGATGCCGTTGCTGCCGGTTCCCGCTGTGGTCAGGTCGGTAAACAGTTCTTGACTGTAACCGGGGCTCGCATCCGTTTCTTCGTAATACTTCTGCATGGCGAAGGCCATAAGGGTCTTGCTGAGTTCATTCAGGTCGGGGTTGGTCGGGTTGCCGTCGCGCAGGGTGAGGCCGCCGTCCTGGGCGAGCTTCCACAGGTCGGAGGTGAAGCGATCAACCATGGCGTCGGCGGCGATGGTGGTGGCACCCGTTGCTGGGTCGCGCACTCCGGCTTCGTGGCGGACGAGGTGGTCGAGGAGATTTCTGTTTTTGGTGTCTGTCTCATTCGCAAACAAATTTTTGTCAAAAATCATCCCCAGCAGGTCGGTGAGTTTGTAGGTGACGTCGTTCAATGCCTTTCCGGTTGCTGCGGTCTGCTGGCTTTGCAGGTAGGCGGTGAGTAACGATTGGGAGTGGAGGTCAGTGCCGGATACGCCGTTTGCGTTGTTGAGTATGTCGGACTGTGCACCGATCCGGTCAAATAAGGTGGCAGGTGCGCTGGACAGGAATTCGCCTTGGACGTTGATGTCGGTGACCAGGTTCGAGTTGGGAATGCCACCGAAGGTCTGTCTCAGTATTAAAAAGCTGTCTAGGTTTGACACGAGGTCATCACGTGCGGCTACTAAAACAGGATCGGTCAAGGTCTTATCCGACAGATATTGTTTGAGGTTCGCCGCGACATCAGGGTGCAGCAAGCTCCATTCCGCCGATTCGGCAAACGGCGCCTGGTCGAAGGTGACCGCTTGTCTGCTGAAGAACACGCCCATCAGGGCCGCCAGCCCGCCACCCAGCGAATGGCCGGTAAAGGTGATATTGGCATCCGGGTTGGCGACCTTGACGGCAAGGTAGTATTCGACGGCCTGCAAGAGCTGGTCTGAGCCAAAGCCGGTCGCCAGCCCGATATCTGCCGCAATATCGCCCGTGATATCCGCAGGGTCGGTGCCGGCGTAGGAAATGACGATTTCGGTGCCGTTGGTGAAGGATACAGCCTCGAAACCAGTATCAAGCGATTGATGATTGAAGCTAACCCAATTTTGTGGAGTTGGAAATTGATTTATTTCTGGCCTGGTAGAAATATAAGAATCACCAGCCATCAGTGCATACTCAATCGTGCTAATCATGCTCATCTCCTTTTACTTTTAGAATTTCAATAAATTCAATTGGGTAAATCTCATTTTTTAGCATCATTTGGATTGCGAGGCGTTATGGGTATGGGCGCCTTTGCACCGTCCGGCGAAACCCAACCACCTTCAACTCTTACCAATTCAGGACACCCCGCCCAGCCCTTCACCGCCTCCCGCAGGATGGTTTTATATTCGGGTTGCTCCAGTTCTCCGTTCAGTTTTTTGACAAGCTCCGCTGTAACGATGGGCTGCGCGGTGATGATTTTTTCCTCGCCTTTGGTGTTGACCACCAAGTTGATTTCCTTGAATTCGCGTGGCAGTTCTCGCAATGCGGTGCGTTTCCACTCCCTCCCATCATGTTTGAAAATGACGTAAGGTGGATTCGGCCTACCCCATTTGTTGTAGGACAAGCATAAGTTGGGCGAAGCGATGATATAGGGTGTGTTATCCAATATATGCAGTGCCAGCAAGTCAAAGTTGGCACGCCCTATATCCTCACCGTATTCGCTCTTAAAGGTAACGGTTTTATTGGTATTAAGCGGGGTGAAGGTGATTTCCTGTTCTTTGATTGGTGGCGTCTGCCCGATCTCGTGTCGACCGCCGTAAGTCTGTGAGCGCTTGACGATGATTTTTTGTCCATCGTGCAAGAGCACTTCCTCTTTCCAGCTTATGCCGTCAGACCCAAATAGCCCTGCATCTGCGCTCATGCTCACCCCCATCATCAATAGAAATCCAAGTTTCATAATTTGCTTCAGCCACAGTTGATTGGTTCTCATGCTGCAACCCTCCAGTCAGAATCATTCGTAGCGTCGCCGGCGTAGATGACGTCCGCCGCGCCATCAGGCGGATTCATCGTTCCCACGACCGGATCAAACAATCGAACCCCATCCGGTTGATCCGCCACTGTCCAATCGAAACTGGTTACCCAATCAACATCCCCCAGAATGTCGTCATCCCCCGCACCGCCGATCAGCAGGTCGGCGCCACCGCCACCTGAGAGTACGTCGTTGCCTATCCCGCCCACCAAAGTATCGTCACCTGCTCCACCTGCTAGCCAGTCTCCTTTGAGGCCGCTTCCGGTTTGGCTGTTGCCGGCCGCAATGGCGGTAGCGACGCTAGTTTGTGCATCGGCATAAATGCGGTCATTGCCCTCACCGCCCACAAGGATGTCGCCATCGGCGCCGCCCATGATGACGTCCTTGCCGCTACCACCATCAACGTAGTCTTGTCCTGCGCCGGCCTCGATCAGGTCGTCCCCGCCTCGCGTGGCGTCGATGATGTCGTCGCCGCCGCCAGACATGATGTGGTCGTCGGCTGCGGTGTCATCGAGGGTGTCGGCACGTTCCGGCCCGCCGCCTTCAATCGTGTTGCGGTTGACGTCGATAAGGTAGTAGTCCACTTCCTCGCTAATGAGGATTTGGTGGCCGTTGCCGTCGTCCTGGTAATTGCCTGTGACCTTGATCACCTGCCAGTGGGTCTCTCGTACACCGGGGGCGACGATTTCGGTGTGCTTCAATGGGTCGCCAAAGATGTCGTGGGCGGTGACCGGGTTGACGTCGGCCACGGCGCCGGCCATGGCGAGGCCCAGTTCGCCCGCTTGCTGGTCTTCGATCAGGATGTTGCCGTCTATGACCAGGCGGCCTTGACCTGCATCCACGTAAAGGTGTTTGTTGGCGTCGCGGTGCACGCGGGTGTCGCCGTATTGGTCACCGCCTGCAAGGGTGGCGCCGTCAACGACGATGCTGCCGCTTCCGTCTGCATCCAGAATGGTGTCGAAGCCGTCGCCAGTGGTGTATTTGTAGGTGTCGTTGCCTGATCCGCCCAGCAGGAAGTCATTGCCCAAGCCGCCCTGGAGGATGTCGGCGCCGGCATTGCCCACCAACAGGTCGGCGCCGCTGCCGCCCGTGAGGGTGTCCTGTCCGGTTCCACCGAGCATGAAGGCGCTTCGGTTCTGGGTGTCGGTGGCGAGCATGCCGCTGGCACCGGCTTGGACGTACCAGTCGCGCAGGTAGGGGAGCAGAGACTGAATGAGTTGCTGTTCGGTGGTGGTAAATATGCTTTGCTGGAGGTAGTTCTTGAAATACAGGTCGAAGCCTTTGGCATCTTTCAGGTTTAGCTTCTCATTATTTTGAAAGGCGGCGGCGAATTTGTCGGAGACATCGGCCATGTCGAACTGGATGCCGTTGCTGCCCGTTACCGCCGTGGTGAGGTCGGTAAACAGTTCTTGACTGTAACCGGGGCTCGCATCCGTTTCTTCGTAATACTTCTGCATGGCGAAGGCCATAAGGGTCTTGCTGAGTTCATTCAGGTCGGGGTTGGTCGGGTTGCCGTCGCGCAGGGTGAGGCCGCCGTCCTGGGCGAGCTTCCACAGGTCGGAGGTGAAGCGATCAACCATGGCGTCGGCGGCGATGGTGGTGGCACCCGTTGCTGGGTCGCGCACTCCGGCTTCGTGGCGGACGAGGTGGTCGAGGAGATTTCTGTTTTTGGTGTCTGTCTCATTCGCAAACAAATTTTTGTCAAAAATCATCCCCAGCAGGTCGGTGAGTTTGTAGGTGACGTCGTTCAATGCCTTTCCGGTTGCTGCGGTCTGCTGGCTTTGCAGGTAGGCGGTGAGTAACGATTGGGAGTGGAGGTCAGTGCCGGATACGCCGTTTGCGTTGTTGAGTATGTCGGACTGTGCACCGATCCGGTCAAATAAGGTGGCAGGTGCGCTGGACAGGAATTCGCCTTGGACGTTGATGTCGGTGACCAGGTTCGAGTTGGGAATGCCACCGAAGGTCTGTCTCAGTATTAAAAAGCTGTCTAGGTTTGACACGAGGTCATCACGTGCGGCTACTAAAACAGGATCGGTCAAGGTCTTATCCGACAGATATTGTTTGAGGTTCGCCGCGACATCAGGGTGCAGCAAGCTCCATTCCGCCGATTCGGCAAACGGCGCCTGGTCGAAGGTGACCGCTTGTCTGCTGAAGAACACGCCCATCAGGGCCGCCAGCCCGCCACCCAGCGAATGGCCGGTAAAGGTGATATTGGCATCCGGGTTGGCGACCTTGACGGCAAGGTAGTATTCGACGGCCTGCAAGAGCTGGTCTGAGCCAAAGCCGGTCGCCAGCCCGATATCTGCCGCAATGTCGCCCGTGATATCGACGGGGTCGGTGCCGGCGTAGGAAATGACGATTTCGTTTGGGTTAGCTGTATTTTGAAAAGAGACAGCCTCAAATCCTGATGCCCCTGTAAACATCGGATAGTCTGGATTATTCGGCACATGAGCAAGTTCTAACCATCCCTGTGGGATCGAAAATTGGTTTAGCGGGTCACGTGTTGTTTGATATGCCCGTCCAGACATCAATGCGTATTCAATTGTGGTTGCCATGATTTTTCCCCTTTCAATTATTTAATCGTTTCCAATCCGATTCATTGTTTATTGTTTGCTGGCTTCATCGGTAGCGGCGCTTTAAAGCTCCGGTATTGTTGGGAGTTGTAATCAGGACAGCTTGTTATCCCTAGGCCACCCTTCACCGCCTCCCGCAGGATGGTTTTATATTCGGGTTGCAAATAGTAATTTCTATCCTGCACGTCCACCACTTTATAAAATGACTTGAGTAGGTCGCTGGGCGGACGACCCACAATAACGTTGGTTTTGCTTAACTCCGGCGGAAATTCCGCCAGCGAAATCCGCTTCCACTCATCGTCTTCGTACTTAAACAGGATATATGGTGGGTTAGGCCGCTTCCATTTGTTGTAAGCAATACATCCGGCAGGATAAGTCGCAATGAAGGGCACACCTTTAACCACATCCAGAAGCAGCAGATTCAGGCTGTTCGGCTCAGGCACTGAATCGCGGAAGTCTGTCGTCCATGTAATTTTCTTGTCAGTGCCGGGTAGGCCAAACGTCACGGTTTCATCGAGAGCAGCACGTTCCCTGCTATCAAGTGTGGGGCGACTTCCAAGGTTGTAGAAGCGTTCCGCAATAATGATCTGTCCGTCGTGTAACAACACTTCTTCTTTCCAGCTCATCGTATGGCCGCCGAATACGAATAAGCCTGCATCTGCACTCATGCTCACCCCTATCATTAAAAACAATCCCAATTTCATAATTTGCTTCAGCCACAGTTGACTGGTTCTCATGCGGCAGCCCTCCAGTCAGAATCATTCGTAGCGTCGCCGGCGTAAATGACGTCCGCCGCGCCATCAGGCGGATTCATCGTTCCCACGACCGGATCAAACAATCGAACTCCATCCGGTTGATCCGTCACAGTCCAATCGAAACTGGTCACCCAATCGATATCCCCCATAATGTCATCATCACCCGCACCGCCGATCAGCAGGTCGGCGCCGCCGCCACCTGAGAGCACGTCGTTGCCTATCCCTCCCACCAGAGTATCGTCGCCTGCTCCACCGGCGAGCCAGTCACCTTTGAGGCCGCTTCCGGTTTGGCTGTTGCCGTCCGCAATGGCGGTAGCGACGCTAGTTTGTGCATCGGCATAAATGCGGTCATTGCCCTCACCGCCCACAAGGATGTCGCCATCGGCGCCGCCCATGATGACGTCCTTGCCGCTGCCACCTTCAACGTGGTCTTGTCCTGCGCCGGCCTCGATCAGGTCGTCCCCGCCGCGCGTGGCGTTGATGATGTCGTCGCCGCCTCCAGACATGATGTGGTCATTAGCTGCGCGGGGGTCGGGCGTGGAGGTGGTGTAGTATTGTTCCAGGAAGGTTCTAAAGTAGGTGAAGCCTCTGGCATCGTCCAGCTTCATAGTCTGACCAAGGTCAACGGAGGCTTTTAACTTTCTATCAAGCGATCGGTGGTTAAATCCAGTCCAGCCTTGCGGAACAGGGAATTGATTTATAGCTGGCCGAGTTGAAATATAGGCATTCCCTGCCATCAGTGCATAAGTAACGTAGTCGATCATGATTTTTCCCTGTATTTGAAAGGTTCAGAATTCACAATTCCGCAACTTTTATTTCTTGTTACCAGAAATAACTGGAGAAATAGGAATGGGTGACTTAGCACCACTAGGCGAACCCCAACCGCCTTCAATCCGCACTAATTCAGGACAACCTTGGCCTGCATTTTTGATAGCCTCCCGCAGGATGGCTTTGTATTCGGGTTGTTTGTAGCCCGCTGTAATCGCCTTGATCATTTCCGCTGACATGAATCGTTTGCCGGATTCTTCCACCTTAATGTCCGGCATGGAAAAGATTAAATTGGGCGTTTTGATTTCATCTGGCAATTCTGTCAGCGGAACGCGCTGCCAGTCTTTGTCATCATGTTTGAAGACGACGTAAGGTGGATTCGGTCGTCCCCATTTGTTGTAAGACAGACAGCCCATTGGGGATACCACCAGATACGCTACACCATCACTTATATCCAGCAACATCGGCAAAAAATTGGCAGTACCGATGTCTTCGCTGTAGTGGTCTTCCCATCGGATAGTTTGATGGGAACTTGGCATGGTGAAGCTCAGGCTTTGCTCTTTGTAGGGTGGCTTTTGCCCAATCTCATGCCGCCCGCCTCGTTCAACCGAGCGCTCCACAATAATTTTGCTACCGTCATGCAACAGCACTTCTTCTTTCCACCTTGTGCCGCCGAAACCGAATAACCCTGCCCCTGCGTTCATGCTTACTCCCAAAGTCAATATCAAGCTGATTGTGCTGAATGCCTTCAACAGCGAATGTCCGTTGTTCATGCCGACCTCCTTTCAAATTCATAGCTGTCATCGTTCGCCGTGCCGACTAGTGCCACGGCGCCGGCCATGGCGAGGCCCATCTCGCCCGCTTGCTGGTCTTCGATCAGAATGTTGCCGTCTATGACCAGGCGGCCTTGACCTACATCCACGTAAAGGTGTTTGTTGGCGTCGCGATGCACGTGGGTGTCGTCGTATTGGTCACCGCCTGCAAGGGTAGTGCCGTCAATGACGATGCTGCCGCTTCCGTCTGCATCCAGAAGGGTGTCGAAGCCGTCATCAGTGGTGTATTTGTAGGTGTCGTTGCCGGTGCCGCCCAGCAGGAAGTCGTTGCCCAAGCCGCCTTGGAGGGTATCGGCTCCGGCATTGCCCACCAGCAGGTCGGCTTCGGTGCCGCCCGTGAGGGTGTCCTGTCCGGTTCCACCGAGCATGAAGGCGCTTCGGTTCTGGGTGTCGGTGGCGAGCATGCCGCTGGCACCGGCTTGGACGTACCAGTCGCGCATATAGGGGAGCATGGAGAGGATGACGTTTTTGTCGGGGCTGTAGGTGGAGGAGTTCGAATCCCAGTAGTAGTTATCGAGGAATGGCCGGAAATATGCCTTAAACCCCTTGGCGTCGTCGAGGTTGAATTTCTCGTTTTTTGTAACGGCTGCGGCGAATGTCTGGGAAACATCGGCCATGTCGAACTGAATGCCGCCGGTGACGTCACTGAAAAGCTGTTTGCTTTTGTCTTTAGCGTTGGCGGTGTCTTCGTAGTACATCTGCATGGCGAAGGCAGTCAGGGCATCAGCCAGGTTTTTGTCGGTCAGGGAGAGACCGCCGCCCTGGGCGATTTTCCAGAGGTCGGTGGTGAAGCGGGTACCCATGTTCGCCGGAGCTTGTTGCTGGACGAGGCGTTCGAGGAAGTTTGGCTTGTCCTTCTTGGTATCATATGCGAACAAGTCCTTGTTAAAAATCATCTTCAGCAAATCTGGGAGTTTGAAGGTGACCTGCCCCAAGGTGTGGTCGGATGCTGTACTCGTTGGCGTGTCGCCGCTTTGCAGCATGGCGGTGAGCAGCGCTTGGGCGTGCAGGTCCAGCCCGGATATATTGTCGATGTTCGCAATATTGCCTTGCGAGCCGATGCGGTTGGATGACGGCACCAGAAACCATGAGGAGAGGAATTCTCCTTGGGTGTTGATGTTGGTGACTTGTCCGCTGCGGGCGGCAAGGGTGTCTGCCGGGTTTGGCGTAAGGTTGGACGGATCGGCTGCCGCGATGTAGGCATCGAGCTTGGCCAGCATGGTATCGGTTGCCCTGCCCGTGAGGTAGGCCCGCAGATCAAGTGCGACGGAGCGGGTAATCGGGTTGCCGGTCAAGGGATCCGTCGAGGTAAACGTCTTGGCGGAATTCAGGAAGGGTGCTTGGTCAAAGGTATAAGCGCTTTCTCCAAACATGACTGCCATCAAGGAGGCCAGCCCGCCGCCAAGCGAGTGGCCGGTGAAACTGATGGTCTTTCCGGCGTTAGCTGGGTCGTTTTTAACCTGCAAATAGTAATCCGCTGCCTGACGGAGTTGATCGGACAACGTCCCCGCCGCCAGCGCAAGATTGGCTGCGATGTCTCCGGCAATATCACTTGGGTCGGTGCCGGCGTAGGAGATGACGATGTCGGTGCCTTTTTGAAAGGCAACCGCTTCAAAGCCGCTGGATGGGTCATTGAAATACGAATTTGGAACAGTTGCCCAACCTGCTGGGATTGGGAATTTGTTTACATCAAAAGGGCGCGTGGAAATATACGAAGCGCCCGCCATGAGTGCGCAATCAATTGCAAATTGTGTGACCATGATTATTCTCCCTATGAGTAGTAAATTTACTTGACGTTTTTGCGATCCATCATTCGCTTGCCAATGGAATCACCTGGGCCAACCCATGCCCCCTTGTAGAAAACCATCTCCATGCACATTTGCTCTATCCGTTCCTTCGTCAACGCCTCCCGCAGGATGGTTTTGAATTCGGGTTGCCTGTAATCGCTGTTGAATCCCTTCACTTGCTCCGCAGAGACCAAGCCCAAGCTGGTCAATTTTTCTTCGTCATTGTCTGTGTCTTTGACGAGGTTGATATTCTTAAACTCGGCAGGAAACTCAGCGAGCGATATGCGCTGCCATGTTTTGCCGTCGTACTTGAAGAAGACATAAGGGGGATTGGGTCTGCCCCATTTGTTGTAGGCAAGACATCCAAATGGAGAAGCCATCAGATAGGGCGTGCCATTCAGAATATGTAACGCCAGCAAGTCGAAGTTTGAGTGCCCCACGTCTTCGCTGTATTCATCTTTCCAAGTGACCGATTCGTTGGAACCCGGCAAGGTGAAGGTGATGTCATGCGCTTTGACTGGCTGCGACTGCCCAATTTCATGTCGCCCACCACGACTTTGCGAGCGCTTGACGATGATCTTGCTGCCGTCATGCAGCAGCACCTCTTCTTTCCAGCTTGTGCCGCCGAAGCCGAATAACCCTGCATCCGCGCTCATGCTCACCCCCAAAGTCAATATCAATCCGATTGTTTTGAATGCCCTCAACAGCGAATGTCCGTTGTTCATGCAGCGCCCCTTTCAAGGTCATAGTTGCAATCGTTTGCCGTTTCACCCGCTAGCCAGTCACCTTTGAGGCCGCTTCCGGTTTGGCTGTTGCCGGCCGCAATGGCGGTAGCGACGCTAGTTTGTGCATCGGCATAAATGCGGTCATTGCCCTCACCGCCCACAAGGATGTCGCCATCGGCGCCGCCCATGATGACGTCCTTGCCGCTGCCACCTTCAACGTGGTCTTGTCCTGCGCCGGCCTCGATCAGGTCGTCCCCGCCGCGCGTGGCGTTGATGATGTCGTCGCCGCCGCCAGACATGATGTGGTCATTGCCGATGCTGTCGGTGAGGGTGTCTGCCCGTTCTGGCCCGCCGCCTTCAATTGAGTTTCTGTCGGTATCGATAAGGTAGTAGTCCACTTCCTCGCTAACGAGGATTTGGTGGCCGTTGCCGTCGTCCTGGTAATTGCCTGTGACCTTGATCACCTGCCAGTGGGTCTCTCGTACACCGGGGGCGACGATTTCGGTGTGCTTCAATGGGTCGCCAAAGATGTCGTGGGCGGTGACCGGGTTGACGTCGGCCACGGCGCCGGCCATGGCGAGGCCCAGTTCGCCCGCTTGCTGGTCTTCGATCAGGATGTTGCCGTCTATGACCAGGCGGCCTTGACCTACATCCACGTAAAGGTGTTTGTTGGCGTCGCGGTGGACGTGGGTGTCGCCGTATTGGTCGCCGCCTGCAAGGGTGGCGCCGTCTGCCACGATGCTGCCTTGTCCGTCTGAATCCAGGATGGTGTCGAAGCCGTCGCCGCTGGTGTATTTGTAGGTGTCGTTGCCTGCGCCGCCCAGCAGGGTGTCGTTGCCTTGGCCGCCGGTGAGAGTGTCGGCGCCGGCGTTGCCGACGAGCAGGTCGGCTCCGGCACCTCCGGTGAGGGTGTCTTGACCTGCTCCGCCGAGCATGAAGGCGCCCCGGTTCTGGCTGTCGGTGGCATTCATGCCCGATGTGCCTGCCTGCACGTACCAGTCGCGCAGGGCGGGCAGCAGGGATTGAATCAGGCCGCGTTCTTCGGGGGTGAAAAATGCGTGCGGGTTGTCACTCAGATAGGCTGCAAAGTATTCCTTGTAGCCTTTGGCGTCATCGAGGTTGATTTCTCCGTTGGCATCGAACTCGGCTTGGAATGTCTTGGAGACATCGGCCATGTCGAACTGGATGCCGCCGGTAATTTGGGTGAATAATTCCTTGTTCGCGTTGGCGGTGTCTTCGTAGTACATCTGCATGGCAAAGGCAGTGAGAGCCTTGGCTACGTTAGCTTCCGTAAGGCTCAACCCGCTGTCTTGCGCAATCTTCCACAGGTCTTTGGTGAAGCGGGTGACCATGGCGTCGGCGGTGATCGAGCCTTGAATGCCTGCTTCATGTTTGACCAAGCGTTCGAGGAGGTTTTCTTCTGGTTTGTCTTTATCGCTTGGATCGTGGTAGAAAAGCTCGTCATCAAAGACCATCTTCAGCAGCTCGGTGAGCTTGGTGGTGACTTCATTCAGGGATTGCTTTTTTCCGGCGGAGGTAAGGGTGGTTGCGGTTTTGTCGCTTTGCAGAAAGGCGGAAAGCAATGCCTGGGAGTGCAGGTCAGTGCCGGATACCCCGCTTGCACTGTTGCTTATGTCAGTCTGCGTACCTATCCGACTGAACAGAGTAGCCGGAGCTGAGGATAGCACTTCACCTTGCACGTTGATGTCAGTTACCTTTGCGGCTCTGGAAGGCAGACTGTCCACCAGCAAATCAACCGGGGCGATAAACTGCGTGAGTGGTGATAGCCAGCTTGATATGAGTGGATAGGTGGCGACAGGAAATTTTGGCGTCAAATAAGCCAGCACGTCCATTGCGATTGTCTGTGTGGCGGAGCTTAAAAATGGGGCTTGGTCAAAAGTCCCGGGCTTCACCGCCTCCCGCAGGACAGTTCCAAATTCGGGCGGTCTGGCGTAGCGATTCTCCTCATTGACTTGTACTACGGTATAAAAAGATTGGAGCAATTTCGTCGCGGGTCTTCCCACAATAACATTGGCTTTGATTAGCTCTGCAGGGAATTCCGCCACGGTGATGCGCTTCCATTGGTCATTTTCGTACTTGAACAATATTTGCGGGGGATTGGGGCGTTTCCATTTGTTGTAGGCAATGCAGCCTGCCGGGTAGGTGGCAATGTAAGGCACGCCTTTAACCACATCGAAAAGTATCAGGTTCAGGCTGTTCGGTTCAGGCTCAGTATCTCTGAAGTCGGTTTTCCATGTGATTTTTTTGTTCGTGCCGGGTAGGCTGAACGTCACTGTTTCATCCAGTGCAGCACGCTCCCTGCTTTCTATAGCGGGATACCCACCAAGGTTGTAGAACCGTTCCGCAACAATGATCTTTCCATCGTGTAACAACACCTCTTCTTTCCAGCTCATCGTATTGCCGCCAAATCCGAATAATCCTGCTCCTGCGTCCATGCTCACCCCCAAGGTCAATATCAATCCGATTGTGCTGAATGCCCTCAACAGCGAACGTCCATTGCTCATGCCGCTCTCCTTTCAAGGCCATAGTTGCAATCGTTTGCCGCTCCACCTGTGAGCCAATCGCCTTGCTGCCCGCTAGGCGTGGATGACACAGTGCCAATCTGCAGCCGATTTTTCCAGCCAGTGGAGGTAACTATGGTAGTCCTCATCGGCGAAAAAGCAGGGCTCTCGATTGATGCCGCGCTGGACAACATGCTGCGGTATTCCGGCTAATTTAATGCGTGGGCGGCGAGGCATGATTGTTCCTCACAAAGATATTCGAAGCTGACCCCTTTAGCTTATTTGCCGCTTGATTTTGGTATTGCCCGCCAGACTCGATTGATCTGGCGATTGATCCTGAATTGCACGTGCAGAAAGGCACCAAAGCCAAATTCTCTCCCACCATTTCATTCCTCGCTCTTATCCTTCCTGTGATCGTCTTCCACTACTTCCATCTTGGTCGCCCCCTGCCCCGCCCCCAAACTGAATACCTCATCCACCTGCAATCCTCGCGGAATATGGTGGGTGATGAACAGCATGGTGACCTTGCCATTGAGCTTGTTGATGGTCCTGGCGAAGTGCTCGGCGGTGTGCTGGTCAAGGTTGGAGACGGCTTCGTCGAAGATGAGGATTTTGGGTTGCTTGAGCAGGGCCCTTGCGATGGCGATGCGTTGCCGCTGGCCGCCGGATAGCCCGGTGCCGCGCTCGCCGATTTCGGTCTGATAGCCGTCCGGCAGTTTGTCGATGAAGTCGTGGATTTCGGCGGCTTTGCAGGCAGCGATGACATCCTGGAAGCCGGCATGGGGGTGGGCCATGACCAGGTTGTCGTAGAGAGTGCCGGAGAACAGGACGGTTTCCTGCGGGACGACCCCGTAGGTCAGTCTGAGTTCGTTGGCGGCGAGGTGGCGGATGTCGCGGCCGTCGAGGTTGATCTGCCCTTCCTGGGGCTGGTAGAAGCCGAGCAGGAGTTTGGCGAGGGTGCTTTTGCCGCAGCCGGAGGGGCCCATGAGGACGGTGAGGTGGCCGGGCTTGAAGCTCATGTCGAGGCTGCGGTAGAGCCAGGGGTGGTGTTCGCTGTAGCGGAAGGCGATGCCGTTGAGGTCGATCTTGCCGTGGCCGGTGTGCTCGCGGCTGGGGGTGAGGGCGTAGGGTTCGTTGGGCATGTCGAGAATATCGCCCAGGCGCTTGACGGCGATGTTGGCCTGCTGGAACTCCTGCCACAGGCCGACCAGGCGCAGCATGGGCTGGCTCATGCGGCCGGCGAACATCTGGAAGGCGACCAGCATGCCGACGGTGAAGCCGTCGTTCTGCATCACCAGCAGGGCGCCGACGATGAGGATGGACAGGGTCATGACCTGTTCGATGCCGTTGGCGACGACGTTGTAGCTGTTGCCGACCTGCTTGGTGGAGAAGCCGGCGGCGAGATAGCCGGCGAGGTAGTCGCTGTATTGGGCTTCGACGTGGGGTTCCATCTGGAGGGATTTGACGGTGGCCATGCCGGCGAGGTATTCGGTGAGGTAGGCCTGGTTGCGGGCGCCGAGCATGAATTGCTTGTTGAGCTTGTCGCGGAAGACGGGGGCGACGAGCAGGCTCATGATGCCGATGAGGCCGAGGAGGAAGACGGCGATCAGGGAGAGCTGCCAGCTGTAGGCGAACATGACGGCGAGGAAAATGAGCAGGAAGGGGAAGTCCAGCACCAGGGTGACGGCGGCGCTGGAGACGAATTCGCGGATGGTTTCGACGCCGTGCAGGCGGGCGACCAGGACGCCGGTGGGGCGCTGTTCGAAGTAGGGCAGTGGCAGGCGCAGGAGGTGGCGGAAGACCTGGCTGCCGAGGACGGCGTCGATGCGGTTGCCGGTGTGCAGCACCAGGTATTGCCGCAGCCAGGTCATGGCCATGGTGAAGAGCATGAACATGGCGAGGGCGACGCCGATGACGATGAGGGTGCTCTGGGTCTGGTGGACGACGACTTTGTCGATGATGACTTGGGTGAAGACGGGGGTGGCGAGGCCGACGAGCTGGATGGCCAGCGAGGCTAAGACGACGTCGCGCCAGATCTTCTTGTGCTTGAGGAGTTCGGGGATGAACCAGCGGAAGCCGAACTTGGGTTTCTCAGTTTCGAAGCCGGCGATGTCTTCGGGCTTGCCATCCGCGCCGGCCTGCTCGCGGGCGACGAGGATGAGGTCGGGTTCGAGGAGCTTGGGAGCGTCTGCGAGGTTGAGGGTTTCGGGGGCCTGGGAGCCGGTGCGGAAATAGAGGAGCTGCTGGCCGTCGGATTTGACGATGAGGACGGGGGTGAGGGTTTCTGGGGCGGGTTCGGGGGCTTCGTCAGGTTCGGCCTGGGCTGGCGTGGTCTGTGCGAGTTGTGCGGGGAACGGGATGACCTGGTGTTCGCCGGGGGGTGCTTCGGTGGGGCGGGTTTCGTTCTGGGCCCGCGGTTTCAGGAAGGCAATGCAGGGGTAGGGAAGCTTTTGCCACCCGTCGCTGGGCAGGGGTCGGGAGCCGGTTTTGAAGCCGAGTGCCCGTGCTGCTTCATGGAAGGTGGCGAGCGTATAGGGCGGAGGGAACTGGCTGGCTACCAGCGCGGCATCGAAGGGGATGCGGTAGAGGTTGCACAGGCTGCCCAATAACCAAAAGCAGTCCCCCGTAGTGGTACGTTTCCCCTGCATTTTTTGAATTCTTCTTGTTTTTTATTCGTCATGATTCGGTGTTCGGCAGTTAACTCCCATTTCCTGCCTGTCGCTTGTAATCCCGATAAACAGGATAACAAGATACAGGCATCGTAAATACTGTACATAGGGGAAACCCCTAAAATTTGATTTATTTTCTTTTGGAGAGCTGACAGGGCTCAACTGCAAGCAAGACAATCGCCTCAGTCGGGCTAATATCCAAATTAGAGCTCAAGCAACCCCTCATTATTTATTTCGAAGCAGTCCTTTGCCGCCGCGTTTCATACAGGCAAATGCCGCTGGCGACGGAAACGTTCAGGCTTTCCACGCTGCCGAACATCGGGATGCGCACCAGCTGGTCGCAGGTTTCGCGGGTCAGGCGGCGCAGGCCTTCGCCCTCGGCGCCCATAACCCAGGCGGTCGGACCGTCGAGCTTGGTGGAAAACAGGTCGCTTTGCGCCTCCCCCGCCGCGCCGACCACCCAGACGCCCGCTTCCTTGATCTCGCGCAAACTGCGCGCGAGGTTGGTGACGGTGACCAGGGGAACGGTTTCTGCCGCGCCGCTGGCGACCTTGCGCACCGTGGCGTTGAGCCCGGCGGCGCGGTCTTTCGGCACGACTATGGCATGAGCGCCCATTGCGTCCGCCACGCGCAGGCAGGCGCCCAGGTTGTGGGGGTCCTGCACGCCGTCCAGCACCAGCAATAACGCGGGTTCGCTCAAACCCTCCAGAATGTCGAACACGTCATGGTACTGCTGTGCCGCCTCAACTTTGGCCACCACGCCCTGGTGCTTGTCGTTGCCGACCATGCCGTCGAGGCGATGGCGTTCCATGAAAATGACGCGCACGCCCCGCTCTTCGGCCAGTTGCAGCAGCTCGCGCGAACGCGGGTCTTGCCGCTCCCGGTGCAGATAGATTTCGGTGACGCCCTTTGGGTTTTGCCGAATCCGGCTGACCACGGCATGAAAGCCGTAAATAAAGCTGTCAGCCATCAGCCCCGGGCTTTCCGTGCTTTCCCTTTTGGGCTGGGCTTCTTGCCGCCCTCCGCTTCCCTGGGCGCGGGCCGTCTGCCACCGGCTTTTTCCTTGGCAGGCCGGCGCTCGGCCGAGCCGGAGCGCTTGGGTTCCTTGGGTTCGGCCATCACGAAGTCGATCTTGATGGTTTCGAGATCGACCCGCGCCACCTTGACCTTCAGCCTGTCGCCCAGGCGGAAGCGCTGGCCGGTGCGCTCGCCCAGCAACTGGTGCTTGGCGGCATCGAAATGGAAATAATCGCTACCCAGTTCGGTCACATGCACCAGGCCTTCCACATAGATGTTGTCGAGCGCGACAAACACGCCGAAGCCGGTGACGCTGGCGACGGTGCCGTCGAAGGTTTCGCCCACCTTGTCCTGCATGTAGAAGCACTTGAGCCAGTCGTTGACATCGCGCGTCGCCTCGTCGGCACGGCGCTCGGTCTGGGAGCAGTGGATACCCAGCTCCGCCCATTTACCAGGCGTGTATTTCGTACCCTTCAGCACGGCCTTGATGGCACGGTGCACCAGCAAATCCGGGTAGCGGCGGATCGGCGAGGTGAAATGGGTATAAGACTCATAGGCCAGACCGAAATGCCCGACGTTGTCGGGGCTGTACACTGCCTGGCGTAGCGAGCGCAGCATGACTGTTTGCAGCAACTGCTCGTCCGGCCGCCCTTTAACCTTGGACAGCAGCCTAGCGTAGTCCTTGGCGTGGGGATCATCGCCGCCGCTCAGAGGCAGGCCGAACTCCTTGAGGAATTCGTGCAGCCCTTCCAGCTTCTCCGGCGTCGGCCCCTCGTGGATACGGTACAGGGTGGGATGCTCGTTCTTCTTCAGGAAATCCGAAGCGCACACGTTGGCGGCCAGCATGCACTCCTCGATCACGCGGTGGGCATCGTTGCGGTGCACCGGCACGATGCGCTCGATCTTGCCCTGGTCGTTGAAGAGCATCTGCGTCTCGATGGTCTCGAAATCGATTGCGCCGCGCTTCTCGCGCGCCTTGCCCAATACCTTGAACAGCTTGTGCAGCTCCTGGACATGCGGCAGATGATCCTTGTGTTCCTTGGCTTCCTTGCCCTTGGGGTCGGCCAGCATCGCCGCCACCGTAGTGTAGGTGAAGCGCATGTGGGAATTCATCACTGCGGGGTAGAAACGGTATTTCTTCACGTCTCCATTGCCGCTGATATCCATCTCGCACACCATGCACAGCCGCTCCACGTGTGGATTCAGCGAGCACAGGCCATTGGACAATTCCTCCGGCAGCATCGGGATGACGCGACGCGGAAAGTACACCGAATTGCCGCGGTCGAACGCCTCCTCATCCAGCGCGTCCTTGGGCTGAACGTAATGGCTGACGTCGGCGATCGCCACGTACAGCTTCCAGCCGCCCTTGCTGAGTATCTTCCAGCCCTTGTCCAGCGGACGGCAAAACACGGCATCGTCGAAATCGCGGGCGGTCTCGCCGTCAATGGTCACCAGCGGCAGCTCGCGCAGATCCTCACGCCCTGCCACGTCCTTTTTCAACACTTTCGGCGAGAACTTCTTCGCCAGATTTTCCACCTCGGGCGGAAACACATGCGGCAAATCGTGCTTGCGCAGTGCAATTTCGATTTCCATGCCGGGGTCGGTGTAATTCCCGAGAATTTCCACGACCTGCCCGACCGGCTTGACATGCTTGCTCGGCTGCTCGATGATTTCTATCATCACCACCTGGCCGGGCTGGGCCCCCATATCGCCACCGGGCGGAATCAGGAAGTCCTGGCTGATACGCTTGTTTTCAGCCACCGCGAACAGAATGCCATGCTCGTTGAAAAGGCGGCCCACGATGCGTGTATTGACGCGCTCCAGCACCTCGACGATGCTGCCTTCAGGACGGCCTCGCCTGTCTTCGCCGATGATCCGTGCCATCACACGGTCGCCGTGCAGCACTTTCTGCATCTGGCTCGGGCCAAGGAACAAATCCTCGCCGCCATCGTCAGGCACCAGGAAGCCGAAACCGTCTTTGTGCCCCTGCACCGTGCCCTTGATCAGGTCAAGCTTGTCCACCACGCAAACTTCATGTTTGCGGTTGCGCATGATCTGGCCGTCACGCTCCATCGCCTTGAGACGACGACTGAAAACCTCCACCTCGTCTTCCTGGATTTCCAGTATCTTCGCCAGCTTTGCCTCGGCGACAGGAACGCCCTGCTCGGTGAGGAGTTGCAAAATATATTCCCGGCTCGGCAACGGATGCTCATACTGGGCACGCTCGCGCTCGAGGAAGGGGTCTTTGGATCTGATTTTCTTCGTTGACAAAATATCTCTTTCCTATTAAAGTTCGGTCTTCTTGATTTGCCCAGATGGCGGAATTGGTAGACGCGCACGGTTCAGGTCCGTGTGCCGCAAGGTGTGGAGGTTCGAGTCCTCTTCTGGGCACCAAATATAAAAGGGCGGGTTCTTCGAACCCGCCCTTTTTCTTTTACTCGAATGGATGACGCAGCACGATGGTCTCGTCCCGATCCGGACCGGTCGAAATAATATCGATCGGTACGCCGCAGATTTCTTCCATGCGCTTGAGGTAGCTCTTCGCTGCAACCGGCAGGCCGTCGTAGCTCTTCACACCGACGGTGCTGTCCTTCCAGCCCGGCATATCCTCGTAGATCGGCTCGCACTTGGCCAGCGTTTCCGCACCGGACGGCAGGATGTCGATGGTTTCCCCGTCCACCTTGTAGCCGATACATAGACGCACGACATCCATGCCATCCATTACGTCAAGTTTAGTAACGCACAACCCGCTCACGCCGTTGATCTGGATCGAACGCTTCAGCGCAGCCGCGTCGAACCAGCCGCAGCGCCGCGCACGACCGGTGGTAGACCCGAACTCGTGCCCGCGTTCAGCCAGACCCTGGCCAACCGGGTCAAGCTTGTCTACCGCGTCGTACAACTCGGTAGGAAACGGCCCTGCGCCTACACGAGTGGTATAGGCCTTGGTGATGCCCAGCACGTAATGCAGCATCTGCGGTCCCACCCCGCTGCCGGTGGCGGCATTGGAGGCGATGCAGTTGGAGGAGGTCACGAACGGGTAGGTGCCGTGATCGATATCCAGCAGCGCGCCCTGCGCACCTTCGAACAGCAGACTGCTTCCACCCTTGATGGCTTCGAACAGCAAGCGCGGCACGTCGGCCACCATCGGCTTGATGCGCTCCGCCACGACCAGGGTCTCGTCCAGGGTCTTCTGGAAATCCACAATATCGGTGTGGAAGTAGTTCTTCAGCACGAAGTTGTGGTAGTCGAGAATCTCCCCCAGCTTGGCTGCCAGTCGTTCGCGGTGGAACAAATCCTGGATGCGGATGCCGCGGCGCGACACCTTGTCCTCGTAGGCCGGCCCGATTCCGCGACCGGTGGTGCCGATCTTGCCGGCGCCCTTGGCGATCTCGCGGGCCCGATCCAGCGCAACGTGATGGGGCATGATCACCGGGCAGGCTTCGGAGATTTTCAGCCGGTTGCGCACCGCCACGCCGGCGGCCTCCAGCATGTCCACCTCTTCCAGCAGCGCCTGGGGCGACACCACCACGCCGTTGCCGATGTAGCACTGCACATTGCCGCGCAGGATGCCGGACGGAATCAGATGCAGCACGGTTTTCTTGCCGTCGATCACCAGGGTGTGGCCGGCATTGTGACCACCCTGAAAGCGCACCACGCCCTGGGCGTGGTCGGTCAACCAGTCGACGATTTTGCCCTTGCCTTCATCCCCCCACTGGGTGCCGATTACTACTACATTCTTTGCCATACCGATTCTATCCTTCAACGAATTTTTATTTAAACTTTGACTACGGCCCAGCCACCATCGCCCTGCACCAGAACGCGGTCGTAATTCAGCTCTTCCCTATTCATCTCGTGCCCAGGCAAATCCACCACCACCACTTCGCCCTGAACGCGCAAAAGGGTGATTTTATCCTGTAACGCGGGGTCCTGAACATAGGGCGCAAGAATCACCTTCGGCAACGCCGGCGTCGGCTGCGCACCGAGCACGGCGCGCAAATCCATGCTGAAGCCGGTAGCCGGCCGGGAGCGGCCGAAGGTCTTGCCCACTTTGTCGTAGCGTCCGCCCAGAGCGACTGCGTTGGCCCAGCCTGAAGCATAGGCGGCGAACACCACCCCGCTGTGATAGTGGTAGCCACGCAACTCGGCCAGGTCGAAACAGAGATGGTGGACACCATCCTGTACCTGGCTACCGATGGTACGAAGATCGTCCAGCGCCTTGCCGATTTCCGGGTAGTCGGGCAGATGCCGGTGCGCAGCTTCCAGCGTCTCAACGCCGCCATACAGCCGGGGCAGCAATCGCAGCGCCTCCCTGGAAACCTCATCCAGGGAAGCGGTCAGCTCGGCGAGTCCGGGAACGTCCTTGCCCTGCATGGCCTGAAACAACTCCATCTCCAGCTCCGGGGAAACCGCTGCGCGCTCGACCAGGCTGTGAAAAATCGCCACATGGCCGAGATCGAGCTGTACCGATCCGACCCCGGCAAGCTGCAGTGCCTTGATCATCAGCAACTGGATTTCCACGTCGCTTTCGATGCCGCCGTGGCCGAACAACTCGGCGCCGATCTGCAACGGTTCGCGGGTCTGCATCTGGCCATCGGGCAGTGCGTGCAGGACACTGCCGGCATAACACAGCCTGACCACACCCTGGCGATTCAACAGGTGAGCATCGATCCGCGCCGTCTGCGGCGTGATATCGGCGCGCAGCCCCATCAGATGGCCGGAAAGCTGGTCCACCACCTTGAAGGTCTTGAGATCCATGTCGCTGCCCGTGCCGGAAAGCAGGGAAGGCAGATATTCCAGCAACGGCGGTACCACCAGCTGGTAGCCACAGGCATGGAACCAGTCGAGCAACTGCCGCCGCACCCGTTCAAAACGCAACGCCTGGGCCGGCAGCATGTCCTCGATATATTCGGGAAGTAACCAGTTATGCATGATCAATTTATCAGATACAGCAGCAGCAAGCCGCCCAACATCGAAGTCAGCCCGACGAAGCGCAACTGCCCGTCGGACATTTCAGTCATTTTGCGAAAAGTTTCACGCCACAGGGCTGGCGCCAGAAAAGGCAAAACCCCTTCCAGCACGAGCATCAGCGCCAAGGCGGAAAGCAGGCTGGTTTTCACGGATTATGCCGGATCGGGCGCTTTATTTGCCTGAAGATTTCAAGTACTTAAAGAACTCCGAACTGGGGTCCAGCACCATCACGTCGCTCTTGTTCTTGAAAGTCTGCCGGTAGGCTTCCATGCTTCGGTAGAAAGCGTAGAACTCGGGATTACGGCCGAAGGCTTCGGCATAGATCGCAGCCGCCTTGGCATCCCCTTCACCCTTGGTGCGCTGTGCATCGCGGTAGGCCTCGGCGAGAATAATCTCGCGCTGACGGTCGGCATCAGCACGGATTTTTTCCGCCTCGCCGGCACCGGTGGATCGCAGTTCGTTGGCTACCCGCTTGCGTTCGGCCTCCATGCGCTGGTACACCGACTCGCTCACTTCCTGTGGCAGATCCACCCGTTTCACCCGCACATCCAGCACCTGCACGCCTATCGTACGGGCATCGGCATCGGCCTTCTGACGCAAGATTTCCATGATCTGGTCGCGCTGCCCGGAAACCACATCATGCACGGTACGCTTGCCGAACTCGGCACGCAGACCATCATTGATGGTCTGCGACAGACGCAGGTGGGCACGCGTCTCGTCACCGCCGACGCTGACGTAGTACTGCTTGACGTCAACGACACGCCATTTGACAAAAGAATCCACCAGCACGTTCTTCTTTTCCGAAGTAATGAAGCGCTCCGGCTCGGCCGAGGTCAGGGTGAGCACGCGGGTATCGTAATAACGCACGTTTTGCAGCAGCGGCACCTTGAAGTACAGACCCGGCTGTTTTTTAACGTCGATAATCTCGCCCAACTGGAAAACAATCGCATTCTGGCGCTGATCGACGGTGAACATGGTCAGGCTGAGCAGAATAAAGACTGCGATCAGTCCGGTCATGATGGCATTGAGATGTTTCATGGACGCACCTCCCGTTCACGGCTGCGGAAGGCTTCGCGCGAGCGCGTCGTGCTTTCAGTTGCAGGCGCGGCGGCCTCTGGTGCCTTGGCCGGCGGCGCATCCGCCAATCCGGGCCCGGCTCCTGTGCTCTGGATCAGCTTGTCCAGCGGCAAGTAGAGCAGACTGTTGCCGCCCTTCTGGTCCACCAGCACCTTGCTGGAATTGCTCATCATCTGCTGGACCGTGTCCAGGTACATGCGGTCGCGCGTCACTTTCGGCGCCTTGCTGTACTCCACCAGGATCTGCTTGAAGCGGCTGGCGTCACCCTCGGCGTTGGCAATCACGCGTTGCTTGTAGCCAAGCGACTCCTCCACCAGGCGCGAAGCGGCGCCGCGAGCTCGTGGAATCACATCGTTGGCGTAAGCCTGGCCTTCGTTCTTGGCGCGCTCCTTGTCCTGCCCCGCCTTCACCGCGTCGTCGAATGCCGCCTGCACCTGTTCCGGCGGCTGGGCGTTCTGCATGGTCACCTTGCTGATGCTGATACCGGTCTTGTAGCGATCCAGAATCTCCTGCATCAGCTTGGCGGCACGAGCCGCGATTTCGGCGCGCCCCTCATACAATACAAAATCCATTTTGCTCTTGCCCACAATTTCACGAATTGCCGTTTCCGCGGCCTGGTGCACCGCTTCATCGGGATGGCGGTTGTTGAACAGGTAATCTTCCGGGCTTTTCAGGATGTACTGCACGGCGAACTGGATGTCGATGATGTTCTCGTCGTCGGTCAGCATCAGCGACTCCTTCAGCATCTTGGTCTTGACGTTGGCGCGGTAGCCCACTTCGACTGTGCGCACCTGCTCCAGATTCACCACTTCGGCGCTTTCAACCGGATAGGGCAGATGCCAGCGCGGACCCGGTTGCGTGGCCTCGACAAACTTTCCAAAGCGCAATACCACGCCACGTTCGCCAGCATTGACGATGTAAAATCCGCTGCCCAGCCAGATCAGTATCACCAGCATCGGAATAAGCCCCAGCCCGGCCGCCATCTTGCCGCCCGACATGGGGCTCCCGCCGGCTGGACCACCGCTACCGCCCTTGCCACCGAACAGCGTATTCAGCTTCTGGTTGAAGCGGCGCCACAATTCATCGAGGTCAGGTGGCCCGCCGCTGTTTTTCTTGCCCCAATCGGGATCATTCCATGCCATGTTATTTTTTTCCAAAAAACAAACTGATTCGTAAGGTCAAATTCCGGCGCCTGCGGCGGCCTGAGCCACTGCCCGCACTGCTTCAGCCTGGTGCTGGCGACTGTATTCCGCCAGCGCTTCTTTCAACAGATCAAAGCCCTCGCCAGTGCGCGCACTGACCCAAATGCGGCCAATTCTACCATACTCATCCCGCTCAAGACCGGGCGCCAGCCCGTTGACATCGATTTTATTCAGCACCATCAGCTGAGGGATGTGATCGGCGCCGATCTCCGCCAGAACCTTGTTCACCTCCTCGATTTGCTGGTCGCGGCTGGGGCTGGAAGCATCCACCACATGCAGCAGCAGATCGGCAGCCACCGCCTCTTCCAGGGTGGCACGAAAAGCCGCCACCAGGGTATGGGGCAAATGCTTGATGAAGCCGACCGTGTCGGAAAGCACCACGGAGCCGCCCTCGGCAACGAAAAACTTGCGGCTGGTGGTGTCGAGGGTGGCGAACAACTGGTCAGCCACGTAGGCCTTGGCATGAGTGAGGCGATTGAACAAAGTGGATTTGCCGGCGTTGGTGTAGCCGACGATGGACACCGACAGCACGTTGGCGCGAACCCTGGCGCGGCGCTGCACGCTGCGCTGGCGGCCCAGCTTGGCGAGTTTTTCCTTGAGCAGCTTGACCCGCTTGCCGAGCAGGCGGCGGTCTGTTTCGAGCTGAGTCTCGCCCGGCCCGCGCAGGCCGATACCCCCCTTTTGACGTTCAAGATGGGTCCAGCCGCGCACCAATCTGGTAGCCAGATGCTCCAGCTGCGCCAGCTCCACTTGCAGCTTGCCCTCGTGGCTTTGGGCGCGTTGCGCGAAAATATCGAGAATCAGGCTGGTGCGGTCGATCACGCGGCAGTCCAGGCGCCGCTCCAGATTGCGCTGCTGCGCGGGGGAAAGTTCGTGGTTGAAAATCACCAGATTGGCTTCGTTGGCAACCACCGCCTCGGCGATCTCATCCGCCTTGCCGGAACCGGCGAACAGCGCCGCGTCGGGCCTGGAGCGTTTCCCCCGGACGATGCCCAGAATACCGACACCCGCGCTTTCGGTGAGGCGCTGCAGCTCTTCCAGGCTTTCCTCGTAATCCGTGTCGCCAAAATCCAGGCTGACCAATACGGCAGCGTCACCGCTACCCGGGCGTTCTATCATTTAAGAATTCTAATCCTCGGCGGGAGGCTCAAAGGACATGCTCACGGGACGCACCGGCACTACCGTGGAAATCGCGTGTTTGTAGACCATCTGGGTAATGGTGTTTTTCAACAGCACGACGTACTGGTCGAATGACTCGATCTGGCCCTGAAGCTTGATACCGTTTACCAGATAGATGGAAACGGGCACATGCTCTTTACGCAAGGCATTTAAAAACGGGTCTTGTAATAGCTGCCCTTTCGCGCTCATGATTTCTCCAATACGTTGTTATGGTTGATTTTGGATGGCTACTTTACTTGATCTTTCAAAAGGCTGCCAGCAACATCCACTATATATTACTATATGGGAAAATCAGCGCATTTCAAGATGGCAACGCGCTTATATCTCGGGACGGCCAAAATAATCGCCCTGTCCCCAGTCCACCCCCATGTCGCGCAGCATATCTGCCGTTTCACGATCTTCGATACACTCCGCGATAGTGGTGATTCTCAATTTCTTCGATAGTACGATCATGCTTTCCACCATCGCGCGCACCCGTTCGTTGCTGGTCATGTTGCGTACCATCCAGCCTTCGATCTTGATGAAGCGAGCCGCGATAAATTGCGCTGAATTGTGAGATAACTGCTTTAAACACG
>JASJPA010000019.1:0-171700 GCA_031426955.1 Sulfuricella sp. | reverse complement strand
GCTACATTATACCATTTGCATAGATTGGATGGGGGTTTTTCAACAGCCTGTTAAAGGAAATCGGCTGCAAATCCGTCTGAGCGGTCCATATTTCGCCGCTTTTTTGGTCAATAGAACGACTATTGACCTGCAAAATCAGCAAAATCTGTCCTCGCCCAGCCGAATTTTGCGAGCATCCGCTACGCGGCTTGCCTGCTTGACTCACTTCGCTTCGATTCTTCAAGTCCGACAGGCTGCTAGTGTAATGCCCAAAACGATAATGTGCTAGTGAGAACGGGAGTGTTTCTGGAGAGCATAAAGAACCCCGGCATGCCGGGGTTCTTTATGTTTGCCGCAAGCTTACCTGGTCCGGATATTTGAGGTTTGCTTGCTAGCGGTCACACCAGCTTTGGTCAGAATAATATTTCTTTCGAAATGCCGTTGCGCATGAGGATGTGGCGCAGGGATTGCAGCGCTTCAAGCTGAATCTGGCGCACCCGCTCTCGGGTGATTTCGAGGGTTTCGGCAACCTTTCCCAGGGTGTGGATCTGGTGGCCGTTCAGACCGAAGCGCCGCTCTACCACGCAGCGCTGTTTGCTTCCCAGTTCCCCCAGCCATTGCTGCACGAGCGCCTCAAGCTGGGCCTGCTGCAATTGCACCTCGGGCGGAGGGGTGTTCTCGTCGGGAATCGCGTCACCCAGGGAGAGGCTCTGGTCGATATCCAGCGGCGTATCCAGGGAGGCCATGCGTTCATTCAGGTTCAGCACGTAGCGCACATCGGCCACCGGCTTGCCCAGCAAGTGCGCCACCTCTTCCACGCTGGGTTCGTTGCCCTTGTGGGCTTCAAGGTGACGAAACGCCTGCAGGCAGATGTTCATCTCCCGGATCACATGCACCGGAATGCGGATGGTGCGCGACTGGTTCATGATGGCGCGTTCGATATTCTGCCGAATCCACCAGGTGGCGTAGGTGGAAAAGCGGAACCCCCGCTCCGGCTCGAATTTTTCCAGGGCGTGGATGAGCCCCAGGTTGCCTTCCTCGATCAGGTCCAGCAGTGCCATGCCACGGTTGATGTAGTGTTTTGCGATGCTGACTACCAGGCGGAGGTTGCATTCGATCATGCGCTGGCGAGCATTGAAATCGCCCTCTCTGACGCGGGTTGCAAGCTCCCGTTCTTCCTTCGCCGTCAACAGGGAGTTGCGCCCGATTGCATTGAGATAGATCATTGTGGCATCGCCCTGGAAATCGACGCCGTATGTTTCCATTGCGGACGGGAGTTCCGCTAGATCTTCTGGCGGCTGAGCGGATTCTTCGTCCAGGATTTCCAGAATGCCATCTTCTTCCGGATCTGTTTTATTGAGAGTCATCGCGAACATGTTATTTTCCTTATGTCCATTTTTCGGGAATGCTCAGTGATTTTCTTCAGCGTGCAAGAGCCAG
Source organism: Sulfuricella sp. (assembly GCA_031426955.1). Lineage (GTDB taxonomy): Bacteria > Pseudomonadota > Gammaproteobacteria > Burkholderiales > Sulfuricellaceae > Sulfuricella. The sequence goes on along the minus strand of JASJPA010000019.1, from coordinate 170,281 downwards.
TCTACAGAGGCGGACGAAGACCTAGAATAGGGGGGATATGTATTCTGTAGTAAGGGAAATGCTTATTTCTGAAACCAATTTTTGGTACTGCAGTGCCAACCTTGGCAATGACAAGATGATATATTTCGCGGTTCAAGCTGCACTGTGGCCGGATTTGATGTGATCAATCACCGAATTGCCTGTCGCATATTGCACCAGGCCGATGCCGTGAGAAAGCGCCATGAAGCTGGGTATTGACCTCGGCGGCACCAAAATTGAGATCGTCGCTCTGGATGACGAGGGCGATGAACTCTTGCGCCGGCGCATCCCTACCCCTCAGGGCGATTACGCCGGCACGTTGCGGGCCATTGCCGATCTGGTGCATCAGGTGGAGGCTGCGCTCGGGCAGGCCGGAACGGTCGGCATCGGCACGCCGGGTGCCATTTCGATGGCCACCGGCCTGCTCAAGAATTCCAATTCCGTGCACCTCAACGGCCAACCGATTGTTCAGGACCTGGAAGCCTTGCTGCAGCGCAAGCTGCGGATCAGCAATGATGCCAACTGTTTTGCTCTCTCCGAAGCCACGGATGGCGCCGCTGCCGGTGCCACGGTGGTGTTCGGGGTAATCATCGGGACGGGCACCGGTGCCGGCATCGTCGTTAACGGCCATGTCCTGACCGGCGCCAACGGCATCGCCGGCGAGTGGGGGCACAACCCTCTACCCTGGCCGGAAGGCGCGGAGCGTCCGGGGCCGGCCTGCTACTGCGGGCGACACGGCTGCATCGAGACCTTTCTTTCCGGGCCGGGGATGTCGGGAGATCATCAGCGTGTCAGCGGTGAAAAACTCGACGCCGCAACCATCGTGGCGCGGGCGGCAGACGGTGATGCCGCGTGCGAGCTGACCTTGCAACGCTATGAAAATCGCCTGGCGCGCTCGCTGGCTCACGTGATCAATATTCTCGACCCCGATGTCATCGTGTTGGGTGGCGGCATGTCGAACATCGAACGATTGTACGAAAATGTGCCCAGGATTTGGGGGCGCCATGTGTTTTCCGATCGGGTGGATACCCGGCTGGTGCGCAACCGGTTCGGCGATTCCAGCGGTGTGCGCGGTGCCGCATGGTTGTGGGAGTGACGTAGAAGACAGCGCTTGACGAACGATCGTTCGTTCCTTACACTTCAACCCATGTCGAACGATCGTTCTCACCTGGACCAACTCCAGGACTACTATGCCCAGCACCGGGTCTTGCCTTCCTATGCCACCATGGCCGGGTTGCTCGGCCTCAAGTCGAAATCCTCGGTGGCGGCGCTGGTCGCACGCCTGAAGTTGCAGGACTTTCTCGAAGTCACGCCGGACAAGCGGCTCAAGCCGGGTGGAAGGTTCTTCGAACGCCCACTCGCGGACAGCGTGCGGGCGGGCTTTCCCAGCCCGGCCAACGATGCCCGGCACGATACGCTGACCATCGACGAATACCTGGTCGAGCGCCCCTCGCAAACCGTGCTGGTGACGGTCAAGGGCGATTCCATGATCGATGCCGGCATTCATCCCGGCGACATTGTGGCGGTGGAGAAGAAGCCCGCCGCCAATATCGGCGATATCGTCGTCGCCATCGTCGACAACGAATTCACCCTCAAATATCTGGAACGGGAAAAAGGGCAGTTCGTTCTGCGCCCGGCCAACCCTGCTTACCCGATTATCCGCCCGACCGGATCGCTGGAGATTTTCGGCGTGGTGGTCGGGTTGGTCAGGAAATACAAATGAAGGTGAGGGGTGAAGGGTAAGGGGTGAGAGGAAAAGTCAAAACTCGCGCCGTCACTGCCTTTACGCTTCACCCCTCACTTGAAAATACCATGCTCGTTTCCGATTGGCCGCATGCCATCGCCCATGTTGACGCCGACTGTTTCTTCGCTTCCTGCGAGCTGGCGCGCCGTCCCGACCTGAGGAATCGCCCGGTGTGCGTCCTGTCCAGCCAGGATGCCTGCGTGGTGGCCAAGACCTATGATGCCAAGGCGGCCGGGATCAGCACCGGCATGCCGGTGTGGGAGGCGAAAAAGTTGCTTCCCCAAGCCGAGTATATCCCCGCCGATTTCGGCTATTACGGCCAGATGTCGGACAAGCTGTTCGCCATCCTCGCCCGGTTTTCGCCGGAAATCGAAGTCTATTCCATCGACGAGGGCTTCATCGACCTGCGCGGCCTGTGCAGCCTGTGGCGCAAGGGTTACGGCGAGATTGCCGATGCCATGCGCGAGGCGGTCAGAAGCGAAACCGGCATCACCGTTTCGGTCGGCGTGTCCGTCACCAAAACCCTGGCCAAGATCGCTTCCGAATTCAACAAGCCGGACGGCACGACCATCGTGCCGGGACGGCGCATCGCCGAATTCCTCGCCCGCATCAAGGCCAGGGCGATTCCCGGCATCGGCGCCAACCGCGAGGCCCTGCTCGACAAGTTCGGGATAGCCACCGCCCTGCAATTCATCGAGGCCGACGAAGCGCTGATCCGCAAGCTGATGGGCCGGTCGGGAACCGACCTGCGGCGGGAACTGCGCGGCGAGCCGGTGTTTGCGCTGGAGCTTGAACCACGCCTGCCGAAAAGCATTGCCCGCACCGCCTCCCTGGGGGAGATCACCGCCAGCCGGGAAACGCTGGCCGCCCACCTGACCCATCACACCACCCGCGTGGCGACGGAACTGGTGACGAAACGCTACCTGGCGGCGAAAATGGCGGTGTTCCTGCGCCTGAAATCGTTCGACAGCGCCAGCGTGGAAATCCGGCTCGACTACCCGACCGCCAGTTATTTCGTCTTGTCCAGGGCGGTGCAGGCGGCGCTGGAGCGGCTTTACCAGCCCGGCCAGTTGTACCGCGGCTGCGGCGTGGTCGCGTCGGAGATCCGGTTCGCCGCCAGCGTGACCCCCGATCTGTTCGGCGTCATGGAACAGGATGGACGGCAGGGCGCGCTGCTGGAAACGATGGACGCGATCAACGGCAAGTACGGCACCGGCACCGTGCGGATGCTTGCCAGCCTGCCGGTAAAAAAGCGTGAAAAAACCCGGTGCTTCAACTATCCTTTATTTGAGGCGGATTGATTCTGAAAACGGCAGTTCACCGCAGAGGACGCGGAGGACGCTGAGGAAACAGGGTAGGCAGGGATGGGTGACTTGTCGCCCAACTCGCAAAAACAAATGATTAATAAATTGGGCAGGTGGCCCATCAGCAGGGGAATGCGCTCTATTCCCTTAAGTTTTTGAATTCCTCCGCGTCCTCTGCGGTTCAATTGTTTTTTTAGTTTAATCGGTGGGTGAAATGGCCAACGCATACTGGGAACATTTTCCGCACCAGGCCGACATCGGCGTGCGCGGCGTCGGGCCGACGCTGGCGGCAGCCTTCGAGCAGGCGGCGCTGGCGATGACTGCCGTGACGACCGACCTGGCCCTGGTGGCGCCGATCGAATCCGTGGAAATCGCTTGCGAGGCGCCGGATGACGAACTGCTGCTGGTGGATTGGCTGAACGGCCTGATCCTGGAAATGGCGACCCGCCGCATGCTGTTCAGCCGCTTCGCGGTGACCTTGGACGGATGCCGCTTGCGCGCCACCGCCTGGGGTGAGCGGGTGGACGTGGCCAGACATCAGCCGGCAGTGGAAATCAAGGGCGCCACCTACACCGAACTCAAGGTGGGCAAAACCGAAACCGGGCTGTGGTTTGCCCAGTGTGTAGTGGACGTGTGATATGGATCTTTCCCAATTCAAGCAGGTATCGGATTACGAGTGGCGCATCGCCCCGTTCGGCAGGATGCGCGTGCCGGCGGTGATTTACGCCGACAAGGCGCTGCTGCTCGAAATGGACCAGAAGGTTTACGAGCAGATTACCAATGTCGCCATGCTGCCGGGCATCGTCAAGGCCGCCTATGCCATGCCCGACGCGCACTGGGGCTACGGCTTTCCGATCGGAGGGGTGGCTGCCTTCGACCCCGACGAGGGCGGCGTGATCTCCGCCGGCGGGGTGGGCTTCGACATCTCCTGCGGGGTGCGCACCCTGCATACCGGCCTGAAAGCCGCGGACCTCGCGCCGATCAAGCAGAAGCTGGCCGACCGCCTGTTCGCCCGAATCCCGGCGGGGGTGGGCAGCACCGGGCGGCTGCGCCTGGATGGGGCGGAAATGGATGCGATGCTGCGGGGCGGGGCGCAGTGGGCGGTCAAGCGCGGCTACGGCACCGAAGCGGACCTCGATCGCACCGAGGAACACGGCTGCATGGCCGGTGCCGAGCCGGACAAGGTTTCGGAGCACGCCAAACACCGCCAGCGCGACGAGGTCGGTACGCTGGGCTCCGGCAACCATTATCTCGAGTTGCAGGAGGTCGTCGAAATCTACGATGCCGAGGCGGCCGAGCGCTTCAGGCTGCGGCCGGGCGAAGTCGTGGTCAGCATCCATTGCGGTTCGCGCGGGCTGGGGCACCAGATCGGCACCGAGTTCCTCAAGCAGATGGTGATCGCGGCGCCGGGCTACGGCATCCAGTTGCCCGACCGCGAGCTCGCCTGCGCCCCGCTCGACTCCCCGCTCGGCCAGGACTATCTCGGCGCCATGCGCGCTGGGGTCAACTGCGCCCTGGCCAACCGCCAAGTCATCACCCATCTCACCCGCGAGGTGTTCGCCGAAATCCTGCCCGGTACTCCCCTGACCCTGATCTACGACGTTTCGCACAACACCTGCAAGCAGGAGCAGCACACGGTGGACGGCAAGCCGCGCAGCCTGTTCGTCCACCGCAAGGGGGCGACGCGCGCCTTCGGCCCCGGCCACCCGGCGCTGCCCCAGGATTTGCGCGATGTCGGCCAGCCGGTGCTGATCGGCGGCAGCATGGGCACCGCTTCCTATGTCCTGGTCGGCACCGAGCAAGGCATGGAGCGCTCCTTCGGCTCGGCCTGCCATGGCGCCGGCCGCGCCATGAGCCGCCACCAAGCCACCCGGCAGTGGCACGGCAGCGATCTGGTGCGCGAGCTGGCATCCCAGGGCATCCTGATCCGCAGCCCCTCGCTGCGCGGCGTGGCGGAAGAGGCGCCGGGCGCCTACAAGGATGTGAGCGCGGTGGTGGAGGCGGCCGACCGTGCCGGGCTGGCGCGGAAAGTGGCCAAACTCAAGCCGCTGGCGTGCATCAAGGGGTGAAATCCTCAGATGGCGCAGATTTACGCAGATCTTTTCGGTTCAGCAAAAACGCTTAGCGGCATTCCAGATCGACTTGAGTTTTAAGAAAACGCAGAGTACATGGGGTTATCTGCGTAAATCTGTGTGCATCTGTGGATAATGGCTTTTCATGAAATGAATCGACGCATCTTTATCGGCACCAGCGGCTGGAACTATGCCGAATGGCGCGATGGTTTTTACGGCGGCATTCCACAGCGGGAGTGGCTCGCTTTCTACGCCCGCCATTTCAATGCGGTCGAGGTCAATGCCACCTTCTACCATCACCAGCGCAAAAGCACTTTCGAACATTGGCGGGAGCAGACCCCGGCCGATTTTGTCTTCGCCATCAAGGGCCATCGTTATCTCACTCACATCAAGCGCCTGGCCGAGACGTCATCGCTGCAGCTGAGCCGCGATGCCGCAGCCGGGCTGGGTGGCAAGCTGGCCGTGGTGCTGTGGCAGACGCCGCGCAGCCTGCACAAGGACATGGCGCGGCTGGAAGGTTTTGCACAGGCGCTGGCGGCATGGCCGGAGGCGCGCCATGTGCTGGAATTCCGCCATGCTTCCTGGTTCGACGATGCGGTGGCTGACTGTCTGCAGCGGCACCGCATCGGCAATTGCCTATCGGATGCCGCCGACTGGCCGATGTGGGACGCCGTCAGCGCCGATCTGGTTTACCTGCGGCTGCACGGCCATGCCTGCACCTATGTTTCCCTCTACGATGAGGACGAGCTTGCCGGTTGGGCCGGGCGGGTGAGGGCGTGGCTGACCGAAAGCAGGGATGTGCATGTCTATTTCGACAACACCGCAGCCGGCGCGGCGCTGCACAATGCGCAGCGGCTGAAGGAGATGCTGGGTTAAACAAGAAACGGCAGCGCTTTATGTCACAGAGAAGGCGCGCTATTCTTTCCCGTATTCCAGCGGCCACCTGGCCATCAGGTAATCAAGGATGTCCCGGTCGAAATCCTTTGACCCGTATGTCCAAACGACATCACTTTTATCCAGTTTGTTCAGCTTCCTGCTTTTGATATTGACGGCCAGCACCGGCAGATCCTGGTGGCGATAGGCTTCCACCTCCCCTTCGATCCCTTCGTTGCCGTCGAAAAACAGCCATTCGGCGCCGAATTCACCCTGTTGCCGCTCCAGTTCGTGGCACATGTCCTCTTCAACCGGAAGAGGCGGATCGATCCGTTCCGGTTTTCCGGCGGAGTAGTCGAATTTCCACCCGCCATACAGATCGGACCCTTCGGTCGCAAAAAATGAGGTCATCCGGGTCGAGAAGAAGTTTTCCAGCTTGAAAAAGGCCGAGGGGTAATCCCCATCGCTATAGCCGATCCACCAGCCATATACATCCTTCCCCGCTTCGATGCAGACAACGGCACACAACAACCCCGCGCCCCTGGGCGTGTAAGCAAAAAAAGTCTGTGGAGTATTCACTATGGCCAGCCCTATCTGGTTTTTACAAAAGGATAACGCTGCCGCAGATCGCGGGCCAGCAGAGCGACGCCACATTCGTGGCCGACGGTTTCAGCAGCGACGATGTAATCGGCATCCTCGAAGGAAGCCATTAACTGCCGGCCTTCCTTTTCAGCCAAGGCAAAGAGGTGATCGGCGACGCTGCGCTCCACTTCGGGACTGATTACCTGCCCAATGAGCCCACGCCGTTCCAGGCGCACATGAAAAGTCCCTCCTGAAATGCGGCCGACATAGGGGGTGACAGCCTCCTTCAATTGCTCCGCAAGGGTTTCCGGGGTGAAGTGGAAAGTTTTCTCGACGGGAATCGCCCGCCCCAGATCCTTTACCCAGGGCGCGCCTTCCGCTCCCGCCTGCCGGATTGCCTCCAGGAAGTTCGTGACATCCTCCACATAACCCAAACACACATCCTTGAACTCGGTCATATGAAATTTCCCCATAGCTCGAAGCTCGTGCAGCAGGCGATATTCACACCCTGAGCCCGGCAAGGAAGTCACAATAATATTCCAGTTCATCAATGGTCATCTCCCAGCCTGTATTCGCTACCTATCCAACTCCTTCGCCTATAATCTCAGTATAGGCAAGCCGCATTGAAATGCCCCCCGGTTTCATCGTTACCACAGGCCGCCTTTCGGAGATGTGCCCTCAGGAGTTGCCATGAAAGCATTGATTGTCAGCGCAGACCATTTCGAGGATTCCGAGCTGTTGTTCCCTTTCTGCCGGCTGAAGGGGGAGGGTTTTGAGGTGGACATCGCATCCATTAGCAACAACGGTGTAACAGCATGAAAAAACTGCGGCTTGCCATTATCGGCTTGGGGAATCTGGGGCGCAAATGCGCCGAGGCTATTCTTGCCGACCCGTCCACGGTGCTGGCAGGGATTGTGCGGCGCAGCGGCAGTTCCCCCGCTCCCTGGCTGAAAGCGCCTGCCGTTACCCATATCAGCGAGCTGAAGGAAGTTGATGCCGCGCTGATCTGCGTTCCTCCCGATGCGGTAATGGGGATAGCGAAAGACCTTCTGCAAGGCAGCATTCCCGTGGTGGAATGCGCACGCCTCCACGGCGAGGCCTTTCTCAGGCATAAGTCAGAAATACATCGGGCCGCGCTTTTTCACCGAGTACCGGCAGTCGTTGGAGCGGGATGCGATCCGGGCGCCCTGTCCCTGTTCCGCAGCTATTTCGCGTTGCTGGTTCCCCACGGGCATACGGAAACCAGCCTGCATACCGGGCCTAGCCTGCACCATACACTGGCAGCGGAGGGGATCAAGGGGGTCAGGAAAGCGCTGGCGACAGAGCTCAAGTCCGTGGAAGGGGCAATCCAACGCTATGTTTATGTTGAATTGGAACCATCGGCAGATGCAGCCGAAGTGGAGTACGCCATCATCCGTGACCCCCTGTTCCTCGATGAACAGACGTTGGTATTCCCCGTGCCCAGTATCGCCGCGCTGGAAGAAACAAACCGTGGCGTGTTGCTGGAGCGCCGCGCAGCAGCGAGGGAAGCCAGCCATGCCTCATTTTTGCTGGAGGCGCGCTTCGACGAGGCGGGGCTTGCGGCGCGAATGATGCTTGCCGCCGCGCAGTCATTACCCGCTTTACAGGCAGGCGCCTATTCCCTGCTCGACCTGCCGCCGGGTGCGCTGTGGGGTGAACAGCGCACTGCCGCGGAAAAGGAGTGGCTGTAAATTGCCAATTTTTTGTGTCACTAAAGGAGAGCAAAATGAAAACCCGATTCGCAGGTTTCCAACCCATCCGGCCTGACCGACTGATTTGGGGGCAGGAATATCGGCACGATACCTACAAAGCCAAGCACAAACTGCCGGAGCCCACGGTTTGCCCGCAATGCGGCGCGGTGTTCCACGAGGGGCGCTGGCAATGGGCTGCCAAGCCAGCCCAAGCCCACGAGGAGCTGTGCCCGGCCTGCCACCGCATCCATGACGAATTCCCGGCCGGTTTTGTGACCGTGGGCGGTTCCTTTTTCAACGAACACCGTGAGGAATTGCTGCACTTGGTAAAGAACGAGGAGGCAAGAGCCAAGGCGGAGCATCCCCTGGAGCGGATCATCAAGATCGAGGAGCAGGATGACAGCATCCTGATCACCACGACCGACATCCATCTCGCCCGCGGCATCGGCGAAGCCCTGCATCATGCCTACAAGGGCGAACTGGAATTTCACTACAACGAGCAGGAGAACCTGCTGCGCGTGGTGTGGGAGCGATAGATATCCATTTCCTGACTTCAAATGTTCTATATTGAAATTGATTCCCATGTTTGCTTTGTCGCAGTCCGACATTAACTAATCGAGAGGAAACACCATGCCTATCGGTGAATTTTGCAACCGCGAAGTCGTGTTCGCCACAAGAAAAACGAGCATCCCGGAAGCGGCGCAACTCATGCGCCAGCATCATGTAGGCGATCTGGTCGTCGTGGACGAGACCGATGGCAAGCGAGTGCCGGTCGGCATGGTCACCGATCGCGATATGGTTGTCGAGATCATTGCCAAATCCCTGGACTTCAATGAGTTCAGCGTGGGTGACATCATGAGCCCGCAATTGTTCAGCGTGCAGGACAATGAAGGTGTGTTCGAAACGATTCGGCTCATGCGCGCCAAGGGAATCCGCCGCATCCCGGTTGTCAATCAGGCAGGAGGGCTTGAAGGCATTGTGTCGGCAGACGACATACTGGACCTGCTGGCTGAGGAGATGGCAGAACTGGCCAAGGTCGCTCCGCGCGAACAGGAACGTGAAGCTCAAACCAGGATTTAATCAAGGAGGTATTAACATGCAACGCCCACCCCAAATTGTTTTTCGTAACATGCCTCCCTCCGATGCGGTGGAAACACACATCAGGGAGAAGATGGAAAAGCTGGAGTCGTTCTATTCCCACATCATCGGCTGCAAGGCCACGGTGGAAATTGCAGGAAAACACAAGCACCAGGGCAATCTCTTCAACGTACGACTGGATATCAGCGTGCCCGGCAGCGAACTGGCGGTCAATCGTGACATGCATGAAGACCTCTATGTGGCACTGCGGGATGCATTCGATGCAGCAAAGCGCCAGTTGGAAGATTATGGGCGGCGCCAGCGAGGCGATACCAAGATCCATGAAGGCGAACTGCATGGACATGTGGCCAGAATATTCCAGGATGGTTTCGGCTTCATCGAGACGCCGGACGGCCGGGAATTTTATTTCAATCGCGACAACGTGGTACATCCCGATTTTGACAGGCTGGAAGTCGGCAGCGAAGTGCAGTTCCTCGAGGAAGCCGCAGGGGAGGGATTGCAGGCGAAGCGGGTCAGCGTCGGGAAGCACCATTATCCCGGATAGGGATGCTTCCGGCTATTTCGCCAAATTAGCAATACTGACCCAGATCAACTTTTAAGCGCGCACTTATGGTAAAATTTTTTCAATTCCCAGACCAATGAATGCGGAGCTTGAGGAACATAGCCGCCTCATAAAGCACGCCACCTTAATATAACAAATACACTTTGGAGCGTACTTATAAAGATGGGTCAACATGAAGAAGAGCGTTTTCTGGATGAAGAATTTTCTGAGCAGGCCGAGGTACTGGCTGAGTCGTTGCCCGAACTGGCAGCGCACATCGACGAGTTTCAGGCTGATGTCACGCTCACCTATCTCAATGAGATTGGCAAAAACGCCCTGCTGACAGCGAAAGAGGAGCGGGAGCTTGCCACCCGCGTCAGGGAGGGCGACTTCAATGCCCGCCAGCGCATGATCGAATGCAACCTCCGACTGGTAGTCAGCATCGCCAAGCATTACATCAATCGCGGCGTGACGCTGCTCGATCTGATCTCGGAAGGCAACCTGGGACTCATCCACGCCCTGGAAAAATTCGAACCGGAGCGCGGATTCCGGTTCTCCACCTACGCGACCTGGTGGATACGGCAGAATATCGAACGCGCCATCATGAACCAGTCACGCACCATTCGAATTCCGGTGCATGTGATCAGGGAAATGAACTCCTGTTTGCAGGCGTTCCGCCACCTTGAAGCCCATAAGGGTGCCGAGCCCAGCGCCGATGATGTGGCGCATCTCTTGGGCAAGCCGGTGGACTGTGTGCGCCATGCGCTGAACCTGAACCAGCGCATGGCCTCCCTGGATACGCCGTTGGGTATCGATCCGGAGCTCACTATGGGGGATGCGATTCCCGATGAGAATATCCAGTTGCCTGAAGAAAAATGCCAGTGCGCAGAAATTGAAGCGTTCGTGCGGCTGTGGCTGGATGGATTAGGCGACAAGCAGCGTTGCGTGGTAGAGCGGCGTTTCGGCTTGAATGGCCATGAAGTCCACACCCTGGAAAAGGTGGCCGACACGCTCGATATTACCCGGGAACGGGTGCGCCAGATTCAGGTGGAGGCACTGGAATCCCTGCATCGCACTCTCAAAAGCAAAGGGCTTTCGAGGGACGTATTCTTCTGAATTTTCAAGCCGGATTGGATGTCGCCTCGACCCTCACCAGGGAATCGGCCTCAATGATGTTGAAGCGCACAGGCAGAAACTGCTCCAGCAGCCAGATGGTGGTAAGAGCGTGGGATGAGACCCTTCTTGCCCGAAAGCGTGAGGCACCACCAGCAAGGGCGAGATAAATCAGCACCTGATCGGCAGCATGGATGTCGAGGGTGGCCCCGGCAGAAATTTCCTCGCGCAACAACCTGCCCGCTTCCGAGCCAAGCGTCTCTGCGGGCACCCCTCGTTGCGCGATGGCGGAAGCGCCCAGAATGGTGTGCGCCATGTGCGCGACCAAAACAATCGCCCCTCCCGCCCCGATAGCTTTATCTGCACCCAATACCGCCTGATCGACGGATGGCGCGGGAAAGGCCGAGAGCTCCGCCAGCGCCGAATTCGCCATGCGTTGAACGATATGCTCCGGCAGGTTGGCGATGTGGGCGAAACCGCGGATTTCCCTCAGGGCGCCGGGCGCATCCAGAACCAACGGTCGAAGCGGCAGGGAGGGCAGTACCTCCACGGCCACCTCCCCGCCGCCTCTTGGAAAATACCCCCGCTGCAACACCTCGATTCGGACCCTGACGCCCATGCGGGAGAGCAGGGGCAGCAGAACAAGGCGAAAGTAATCCAGGGGTGGGGCGGCCCGGATATCGGTGCCGCCGCTGATGCGCAGCCATAATCTTTCGCCGCAGGCAACCGCAACGGGCAGCGCCGCCTGCAATACCAGAGTGATGCTGCCGGCAGTGCCAACGCTAAAATCGAACCGGCCGCCACCCAACCGGCCGGGCCGGAACAGAATTTCCCGCGATTTGACTTCCAGTCCTTCTGCCTCGGCGCCGCACAGCCTGGCCACAGCCATGACCGCGGTCAGGTGCTGGGGAGCAAGGCCGGGATTGCTTCTATTGGCACGGATGTTCCGGACATGGACAGCTTCCCCGGTAATGGCCGAAAGCGCCACCGCCGTGCGCAGCAGCTGTCCACCCCCTTCTCCGTAGGAACCGTCAATTTCGCGCATGCCCACCTCATGGCAAATGCAACACTACCAGTGTAGCAGCCGCCCCGGCGCGATCTGGATAAAATTCCGGAATGACACATTGAACCTTGGCAGGATTTTGCTATCAAAATCTGCCTTAAGAGAAGGAACAAATGTACCTCGACAAGATTCACCAATTCCAAACCGGCGTTGCCCTGGAAATCTCCAGCGCCGCTCTGCGAGCCCTGATTGCGGATGCTACCGCGGGGGACCGGGTTTTTGAGCTTGAGCAGATCAGGCGGCCGGGAGATCTCCATGCCTACCTGTCCGTGACGGTTCACAATGGCGCGGAGGGGCTGATTGAGAGACGCCGGCTATGGGCCGGCAAAATCAGGGCCGATCTTCTTGCGGGGAAACCGGTTTCATACGGGAGCTTCAGCAACCTGTTCTGGCGCAATCTTGATGAGGAGGATCCGGACGGTGACGAGTGGTACCGAGTGGTTGCCAGTGAAGGGTTCGATGCCGAACTGACCGGTTTGCTCGACAAGGTGCGGGCAGCCCAAAGAATCCTGCGCCAGAACAAGGACGTGCTGGCTCGCATGAACTGGGCATCATTCAGCAGGACCCTCCCGGCTGACGTGCCGGCATTCTAAGCGTTTGGCGGCAAGCCAAGCGAGGCTTCCAGTTCCTGGCGCAACAACGCCTCCCGGCCGGAGTAGCTGGGAGAAAAATGAAGCGGAATAACGTTCTTCGCCCCTGCCTCCCGCGCCATTGAGCCCGCCTGCCGGGCAGTCAGGTGATACTTTTGCGCCGCACGCTCGGCGTCCTGCTGCAAAAAGCCGGCTTCGATGAAAAGCAGATCCGAGCCGCGAACCAGATTGATGACCTTTCCGGCATTTTCCGGATGATAGACCAGGTCGGTGACGTAGCCGATCTTCTGCCCCGGAACGATGCGCAGCACTTCGGCCTTGAGCTGGCCGAGCGGAACATGCGTCTCCCGGACCTGCCGCTCTTCCTTCCACCAGACACGGAACAGCGTATCGTCCGCTTCGCCCCGGAGCACCGCCTGTTTCAATTCCCGCAGCCATGGCCCCATGGGAAGGCGCATTTCAGCCAGGCGGTTTTTCCACACGTTGACATGCGCCTTTTCCTCTAACGCGAAACCCAGGCAGGGGGTTTTATGGTCGAGGATGGCGCAGCGGACGCGAAACATCTCTTCATCCACAAGAACCCCGTCGGCCAGTGCCAGCTCTTCTTCAGCTTCCCTTCGGAAACCGGTCCTGCAGTGGAATCTGGCCCTTCTCGCCATCCCCTCCCGCTGAACCTCGGTCACGACCAGGGTGAAATCGCTGGAATAATTCTCCACCAGGTTCCAGGTATAGGCGGCCAGCTTGTGTTCGACCTGCTCCAGGAAGCGGGCCGGGCCAAAAAGATGCATCAACTTTTCGCGGCCCAGGGAAATCCTGAGCAGCCAGTCGAAGCCCATGAAATGATCCATATGGGTATGGGAAACGAAAATGTGGCTCAGGCGCAGGATCTTCCGCGGGGCAAGCTTCCTGATATCCCCCAGGTCGAACATCAGGGCCCGTTTCTCGAACAGGCAATCCACATAAAGCGCGGGATCCCCGAAAGGATCGTTGACGAGTTTGGGATGGAACAGGGGTCTCATTATCAATTCTGTCCATGGATGTCCCGCGCCGGAATTGCTCCGGGCCAGGAAGAAAGCTATACATAAGAGAAGCTGTGGGTGTCCGGGCGTCTTCGGCGAGCAGCTTGCCTGCCTTATGAAATGGCTTGATTGGAGTATAGCGCATGGTTTTGCTTGAGGTTAAAGGCTTGACGTACTCGGTGCGGGACAAGAAACCCCTGTCCGGTCTCGACCTGACGGTGCACGAGCAGGAGATTCATGCCCTGCTCGGCGCCAACGGCGCCGGCAAGACCACTCTCGCCAATCTCATCATGGGCTGCGGCGGCTATATGCCCACTGCCGGAGAAATCCGTTTTCAGGGGCAGCTGATCAACACCCTGGCCATCCACGAACGCGCCCGGCTCGGGATTACCCTGGCCTGGCAGGAGCCGGCCCGCTTTGAAGGGCTGAGCGTGGGCGACTATCTGAGCCTGGGGCGGGCGGCCAATGCCCCGGCGGACTGCCTGCGGCGTGTCGGCCTGGAACCGGGTCTCTACCTGGGTCGGGCGCTGGACAAGACACTCAGCGGAGGGGAGCGCAAGCGCATCGAGCTGGCCTCCTTGCTGGCTCTGAAGCCGAAGCTGGCGATCCTCGACGAGCCGGACTCTGGCATCGACATGCTGTCCCTGCAGGAGGTCGTCGATGTGATCAAGGAACTGCAAAGGGAGGGGGCCGCCGTGCTGCTGATTACCCATCGCCAGGAGATCGCACGCATCGCCAACCGCGCCTCCCTGCTCTGCGGCGGCAGGCTGGTGATGACGGATGAACCGGAACGGGTCGCCGAACATTTCCGCACTCGCGATTGTGTGGCCTGCGACGGGGTGACCTGCCATGACTGAAGGCTTGAATAACCTGCTGGGCGAACTGTTCAGCCACTATCCGGATGCCGCGATCCTCACCCAGCCGCAGACCGCCCACCTGGTGATCGATGGCCAGCAGATGCTCAGCCGGCAAACCATCCCGGGCGTTGATATCCGCTGTCAGGAGAGCGCAGGGGTCATCACCATCCAGATCACTGTCGCCCGCGGCATCCGGGTGGAAAACCCGATCCACACCTGCATCGGCGTGATGAAACCGCATGGCAGCCAGCACATCTGCCTGCTGGTCAAACTCGAAGCGCATGCCTCGGCCCACATCGTCGCCCACTGCCTGTTTCCCAACGCGGAGAAGGTGCGCCATGTGATGGAGTCCCGGGTGGAACTCGGGGAAGGCGCCGAGCTCCATCATAGCGAAGGGCATTATCACGGGCCGTGGGGCGGCATCGAGGTAATCCCCCAGGCGGATGTGCGGGTCGGGCCGCATGCCCGGTATTTCTCGGATTTTTCCCTGACCAGCGGGCGGGTGGGCAAGCTGCACATCGATTACCGGGTAGTGGTGGAAAAGCAGGGCGTAGCCGAGATCACCGCCCGGGTATACGGCCATGGCACGGACGAGATCCGCATCAGGGACGAACTGGTCCTGGAAGGGGAGGATGCACGGGGGTTGATCAAGTCGCGCGTCGCGGTAGAGGACGAGGCCACCAGCGCCGTGATCGGGGTAACCCACGGCAAGGCTGCCGGAGCGCGCGGCCACATGGACTGCAAGGAGATCGTGCGCGACCATGCCGTGGCCAGTGCCGAACCCATCGTCAGGGTGGAACACCCGCAGGCCATGGTCACCCACGAGGCGGCGGTGGGAACGGTCGACCAGAAACAGCTCGAGACCCTGATGGCCCACGGCCTGACACCCGACGAGGCGGTGGATGTCGTCATCTCAGGCCTGTTGAGGTAGAGGGCGCGCGATGGCGGTCCGGCCGATATCTCACAGAATTCCATGGCCACGGGGGGCGCTACGGCAATTCCAATCCTATCGGGCATGGAACAATCCTTCTACAATGGCTTTATCGCCCAACTCGCAAAACATGAGCTAGCCCTTGAAGGAAGCGCTGAAGGTCTCAAATCGACCCAAACCAGCCGGTCGATCTCCTCCGAAGTAGACGTTCAACTTTCACTCACACCCCATTTGGTTCAATTGCAGAGCACATCCAACGAAATGGGCCGCAGCGATCCGGCCTCTTTTGGCGATTTCTTGGCTGCCCGCCGGGATCAGAGGGCCAGATCGAATACGGTCTCGGTTCCTTCGTTCCAGTCGTCCCACAGGCAGTCGTCGGCCTTGCCGTCGGCAATCAGGCGCAGGGCGTAGTTGACCTGTTCCTTGTAGAAGTCGCAGAAGGCGCCGATTTTTTCCATGCCGCCGTTCATCTCATGCGCCTCGGCCGGGCAGGGCGAGCCGCAGAAATGGCGAATCGCGCAGTCGCCGCAGGGGCTGAAGGTGTCGACATCGCGCGTCGTCACGGTCTGGAAAGCAGCGGAGGCCAGTGCCGCTTCAACGCCGCCTTCGGTCAGCAGATTGCCGCCGTTGAAACGCGGCAGGCCGATGAACTCGCTGCACGGGTAGAGACCACCGTCCGCGGCAAGGGCGAAGAAAGCTCGACCGCCGCCGCAGGGCGAGATGTCGCACATTAGCCGCCGCGCCGTCGGCGCCAGGATGCCAATGAGGATGTTGGCGAAGTTGGCGACCACGAGCTTTCGTCCACTTTCGCGGTAAAGCTCGTGCGTGCGGCCCATGGCCGCAAAGAAAGCCTTGGCCATGTCGCCGTCCGCCGGCTTGACGCCGCGTGCGCCTGGCAGGGTGCAGCGCACCGTGTTGAGCATGCAGGTCGGCACTTCGTTGGCGTGGAAGAGTTCGACCATCTGCGTCAGATAGGGCAGGTTTTCGGTTGTGCAGGTGGTGATGACGCTCCACGAGCCGTAGTCCTTCAGCATCTCCATCGCCGCCAGCACCTTAGCGTGCACACTCTTGCCGCCCCAGGTGCGGCGCGTGGCGTCGGTGATGTCGGCGAAGGGGCCATCGAGCGAGAGGCCGATGCTGACGTTGCGTGAGGTGAGGAATTCCACCGCCGCGTCGTCGAGCAAAGTGCCATTAGTCTGTAGGCCGAAGGCGAAGTCGTCGGCGAAAGCGTCGATGGTGGCGAACACCGCGTCCTTGTTCATCAGCGGCTCGGCGCCGTGGAATATGGCGCGCGGCTTGCGCCCTTCCGGCATGACCGAGCGGAAGTAGTCACGCAACTTGTCGAGCGAGGCGATCAGCGTTTCGGCCGGCATGTGGCTGCCGCCGCTGCGCTGCTCACCTGGCAGGTAGCAGTAGGTGCAGTTGAGGTTGCAGCGCTCTGTCGGGTTCAGGTAGACGCCGGAGGGTTTCAGTTCGAAGCGCAGTGCGTGCAGCTCTCGGGCGAAGGTGTCAGCCTTGTCACGGTAGGCGTCGAGTAGCGGACCGCCGGCCAGTGACTCAGCGATGCGGGTCTTGTCGACCAGCGCCCAGAAGGCGGTGCTCGGGTCGGTGACGGCGGCGTAGACGGCGTGGCCGATGTCCACGGGAAAAAGCGCCGGACCGGCGTTTGCCCGGTTTAGGACTGCTGCCGTCATTTGGCCGC
The DNA here is from genome assembly GCA_031426955.1 of Sulfuricella sp. Classification (GTDB taxonomy): domain Bacteria; phylum Pseudomonadota; class Gammaproteobacteria; order Burkholderiales; family Sulfuricellaceae; genus Sulfuricella. The sequence continues at coordinate 153,062 of JASJPA010000019.1, read as the reverse complement.
TTTCTTGTCCATCAGCACATAGTGCGAGAGGCCGATGCCGTCAGGATTGCAGCTTTTGCGCACGGCGATGGTCGGCGCGGCGGGCTGGGCCTTGGCAGCTGCGTCGGGCTGGGTTGCTGCTTGAGTCTTAATGGTCTGCGTCATGATCCACTCCTCGGGAAGAAAAACAAAAAGGGCTCCGGCTGACGACACGCGCGAGCATGCAGTCAGCCGGAGCCCTTGCCTGGACTCCGAATCGGTTCGACACGTCTTCTGGCTACCGGATCAGCCGGATCGCTGCGCCTTCCCGCCGGGGTAGTCCCTGTCAGTGGCCGGTCTTGCAACCTTGCAGCGGCCGTCCCCGGATACAGCGGCGGGCCCGCCACGGATTCGCACCGTGTTCCGTTTCGTCGAACCGAACGGTGGACGGATTGTCTCCCAACCCGGCGCGACCGGTCAAGGCTGGCCGTGGTCAGGCGCCGCCGATAATGGGCTGAATGGCCCCATCCGAGTTAGACAACGTGAAGTCTTAATCCCAACCAAGAAAATGTCTGAAGGACCGCTCCTGGCACGTTTGAGACTGTAGCAACAGGCAGTTCCCGACACTGAACGGCCATTCAATTTTCAGTAAACCGGACGTTCAACGTAGAGCTAAGGGGGCACCGCGCTTTTGCGGCGTCCCGCTTAAGCGCCTGGTTAAGCATCGAGCAGCAGGATCTCGTAGCGGTCCATGCGCGCGCTTGCGGTGATCTTCGGGATCGCTTCCATGGCAAGGACGGTTGGCAAAGCGATATTGTGCCACCGGCGAAACTGCCACAGGGAACTTGTCTATACTGGGGAAAAGGCAGCCAACCATGACGCGTACCCTGCTCCCCGAACTGCACAGCCCTTCGACCCGGCGGGCCCTGGCCGAGGCGGTACTTACCGTGCTCGATGCTTGGGGCATCCATCCGGCGAAGCAGGCGGAGCTGCTGGGGCTGGCGGACATCGCGCCCCTGAGGCAAGGGCAACCCCTGCCCGACGACCCCGGTGTGCTCGAACGCGCAGGGCACCTGCTCGGTATCGAGCGGGCATTGAAGCAGCTTTACCCGGATGACCCGGCATCGCGCCATGCGTCGTTGATGCTTCCCGCTGCGGGGCTGGACGGACATCCGCCGCTGCTGGTCATGCTGAGCGGCGTGGAAGGGATCAAGCGAGTGCGTGCGCTGCTCGAGTCCGCGCGAAAAACAGACCGCGAATGAAACTCAGGGCCGGTACCCGCAAACATGCCTGAGACTCCGCTGCACATTCCTGCCGCCTGGCAGCATTCCGCCGCGCGCATCCTGGCGAAAAACTGGCGTCGCGTCCTGGTCGTCGGCGCCGCCGATCGCGGCAAGAGCATCTATTGCAACTTCCTGGTGAATGCCCTGTTGCGCGTGGGGCGCACGGCGTCCTTCGTCGATGCGGACATCGGGCAGAAGGACGTGGGCCCACCTGCGACGGTCGCGCTCGCCGAGCTCGACGCATCCGCGGCGCTCGCCCAGGCACGCTGCAATGCGCTCTATTTCGTTGGGCACATCAGCCCCATCGCCCACTTCCTGCCCTTAGTGCTGGGCACGCGCCTCATGGTCGAAGCGGCTAGGGGCGAGTTCGTGGTGATCGACACCACAGGCCTGGTCCAGGGCAAGGGTCGCGTGCTGAAAGGCTTCCAGATCGAGTCCCTGCAACCGGACGTGCTGGTCTGCCTGGAGCTCGGCGAGGAACTAGCCCCAATTCGTCACGCAGCCCGCCACCTGAATATCCTGCGTTTGCGCCCCTCGCGCCTCGCCGCGCCGAAGTCATCCAATGCGCGGCGGCGCGCCCGGGAGGAAGCGTTCCAACGCCATTTTCGGACGGCGCGCGAGCTGGAGTTCGGGTTGCAAGAAGTCATCGTGCAGCGCGCAAGCCTGTTCAATGGTCAGCCGGTCGAAGACTCGCGCTTTCTATACGCTGAGCGCCTGCCCGACGGGCTGCTCGCCGTGGCGGATGAGACGGTGCCTTCTGCCGAACGGATCCAGTCAGTCCCACGGCATTGTCTGGATCACTTGTTGTGCGGTGTTGCAGACAAGACGGGTGAATGTCTGGGACTTGGCATCGTCAGCAGCATCGACTTCGCCCGCCGCAGCCTCACGCTCTACACACCGGTGCCGAGGCGCCATATCCGCATCGTCCGGTTGGGCGACCTGTATCTGGACCGGCAGGGACGCGAGCTGCACCTGGGGCGGCTGGGCCATTTCTGATTCATGCGGCCGGCCCCGACTTTGGCTCCGCATCACGTCGGTTTTGGAAGCACGCCGCCCAGGGGCTTGTGTCGATCCCCGGGCGCGACAGGGACGAAGTCAGTCTATCTTGCAGGCGGCCAGGTGCGCGCGCCATTGGTCGAGGAGCGCCGCTCTGGCTGCCGGGTCGCGCAGGCTGGCGCCAAGAAGTTCAGCGCCCGCCTGCAGCTCCGAGCGCTGCCAGCCGGAGTCGGTGGCGCATTCCACGATGACCGCCCAAGCGCCCTCCCTCGGTTCGACGGCGAAGAGGTAGGCGGAAAGCCCCAGCCCTTCCAGCAGTGCACCCGCGGCGGTTTTGGCCTGTGCCAGATCGGCTACGCTGAGCTCTGCCATGGCTCAATCGCGGCGCCCATGCAGGTGCAGCAGCGGGTGCATCCGGTAACAAAGCGCTTGCATGAGAGTCCTCCGCAAGAAACGAATGAAAAATCTGTGCTGTTTCAGCATAGTCGATGCGCGTTGCGATGCACTGCCAACCAGTCGGCTGCGCGCGCACGTCAAGTGCCAGCTGCGGCTAGCTGATCCCCAGTCGCTTGTCGTCGTCGATCTGGGCCAGCAGTTCTTCGACACGCCGGGCACCGCCTTCAGTCGACAGCACCTCCATTGGCGTGTGTCCGCCGAGCTGCAGACGAGGTTGCTCGAGCCACTCGGCCGCCTTGGCCGCACCGCCGAATACCCGGCCGGCCAGCTCCACTACGTAGTTGGGGTCATGCCGATGCACGATCAAACCTCCCTTCATCAAACCTCCCTTCGCGGTCTCCCTCTTCCATAGAGCGGTTGTGTCAGACATGCGACCAGGCTTGGGTGTTCCAGATGCTGGCTGACAACGCAGTGAATCGCTCCAAATTTAGTAGACACCCTAGAACTATAGAATAGATCGTCAGCTTTGGCCGACGATCTGGCATCGCATCCGTTTTCCTGAAGGTCTCCTGTCGCGAGCAGACCGGACGTCCGTCAGATCAATTTCAACGCGGTGTCAGTAACCGGAACCGGCACTTTTGCGATATTCGGCGGAATTACTGTCGGACTTTCCGTCGTAACCGGTGGCTGGTTTGTGACTTTTAACGGGCGGTGCGGTCAACCGCTTCGGCCAGTTGCCGCAACGCCGTGGCGATCTCGACGGCATAGGGCTTTTGCGCCGTTTCAAGTTGCTTCAAGCGCTCCGGCAGCCGCGCCAGTTCGGCGGCTGCACGGCGCCGCGATTCTTCCAGCGGTTCGGGCGCGGCCAGGCGCTTGCCCGAGAGCATGAAGGGCCGGATCAGGGGCGCACCTTCCTGCACATCGTTTTCCAGCGTCAGGATGTCGCGGTCCAGGCTGCCGTCCGCGGCATGGATGCGGTAAACCTGTTTTCTGCCGGGCCAGGTGGCTTTGCCTTCCGAGCGCTTGCGGCGCGGCTGGCCGGCGTATTCCACCAGTTTGTAGGCACAGTCGAGATAGGGGGCATCGGCGGAGGTGTCGAGGCGGGTGCCGACGCCGAATCCGTCGATTGGCGCGCCTTGCGCCAGCAGCCGGGCGATTTCGTGCTCGTCGAGGTTGCCGCTGCAGAAAATGCCGACTTCGCCGAGCCCGCCCCGGTCGAGAATGCGGCGGACATGGTGCGCATGCTCGGACAGGTTGCCGCTGTCCAGGCGTACTGCCTTGATGCGAATCCCCTCTTGTTGCAGGCGCGGCGCCAGCTTGACCACCTTTTCCGCCGCCGCCTCGGTGTCGTAGGTGTCGATCAGTAGTACGGTGTTGGTCGGTTGAGAGTGGGCGAAGCGTTCGAAGGCGGTTGTTTCGTCGGCGTGTGCCTGGATGTAGGAATGCGCCATGGTGCCGTAGAGCGGGATGCCGAACTGTGCCCCGGCCAGCACCGTGGCAGTGCCGGAATAGCCTGCCAGGTAGCCGGCGCGCGCCGCCAGCATCCCCGCTTCGGCGCCGTGGGCGCGGCGCAGGCCGAAATCCACGAGCAGCTTTTCGGGCGCGACCAGCACGCTGCGTGCGGCTTTTGAGGCGATCAGAGTCTGGAAATGCAGCAGGTTGATGATGCGGCTTTCCACCAGTTGCGCCTGGGTGATCGGGGCGGTGATGCGCAGGATCGGCTGGTGCGGGAAGAACAATGTGCCTTCCGGCATGGCGTGGACTTCGCCGGTAAAGCGCAGCGTCTTGAGAAAGTCGATGAAATCCGCGTTGAAACGGCCGCAGTCGGCCAGCCAGTTCAGCTCCTCGGGAGTGAAGTGCAGGTTTTCCAGGAACTGCAGCACCTGCTCCAGCCCGGCCGCCATGAGAAAATTCCGCTGCGGCAGGTCGCGCACGAAGAATTCGAACACGGCGGTTTCATCCATGCCCTCGTCGAAATAGGCCTGGAGCATGGTGAACTGGTAAAGGTCGGTGAGCAGAGGGCTGGATTGCGGGTTCACGCGGCGATATCCTCGATGTGGATGGGGTGCGCACCGAGCGAAGTCATCTCCTCGATGGCGCGCTGCCCGTCTTCGGGTTTCACGTTGATGGCGCGGATGCCGTCAAGCAGCAGCAGTACATCGAAGCCGCGGGCCAGTGCGTCCCTGACTGTGTAGAGTACGCAGTACTCGGTCGCCAGTCCGCCGATAAACAGGCGGTTGATGCCACTCTGGCGCAGGCGCTGTTCCATGTCCGGTGAGTCGAAGTCGGAATAGGCGTCAGCGTTCAGGTTCGTGGCCTTGGAGATGATCACCACATTGGCGGGCAGGTCGAGTTTCGGCGAGAACTCCGCCCCCTTGCTGCCGGCGATGCAGTGCGGCGGCCAGATGCCGCCCTGTGCCCGGAATGAGCAGTGGTCTGGCGGGTGCCAGTCGCGGGTGGCATATATCGGCAGGGATGCTCTTCTGAATGCCTTGATGTAACGGTTGAGCGCAGGGATGACTTCGTCGCCGGCCGGCACGGCCAGACTGCCCCCAGGCAGAAAATCATTTTGCACATCCACTAGTATCAGCGCGTCGCCGGGGTGTGGACGAAGGTTCAAAGGGAAGGGTGAACTGTTTTTCACGATGGGTTGCCGGCGGGATGTGTTTGAGTGAGTTATTTGCTCATTATAGTTCGCATCCGGTGAATGCTCGCCGAGGTTGGTTGTTCCCCGGGCTTTAATGTACGAGTCGTCACTTGACAAAGCATTTGAGGACTGATTCATCCACAATTTTGGCCGTAGCGAGGAATTTCGATCATAACCTCATGATAAACCACGGGCTTATTGATAACATATTGATTCTAATCAACAAGAGCATAAGGGTAGAATTTAGTCAAATTGTCGTTCTTCCTTGTGCGTATTGGACTTGCGGCATATCTTTACAGCTTATGCACAAACTTATCCACAGCTTATGTGGAAAATTGCATTGTCAATAGGGGTTTCCCCTAAAATGCCATTTAACCGATGGCATCGGTGAAATAATGACTGATTTCCGTCATGGCGGCGTATTCGGTTGCGGCAATCCCGGCCTTGCTGAAATCCAGCGCATCCGGGTAGCCGCTGGCAGCCTGGGCTTGCGTCTTGGCTTCGCTGCACCAGTCTTTTGCCCATTCGGCAGCGGCAGCCAGATCGTCCGGCCCGAATTGGCCGACGGCCTGCTGCGCCGCCTGCCAGAAACCGTTGCGGGATAGTGCGGCGTGGATATGCGCGATTTCCGGCCGGTTTCTCTGTCGGATCGCCTTGGCCAGGTCGTCCGCATTTTCGGCGAGAATTTTTGCCCGTGTTGCGATGGCATGTTTTTCGATGACCGCCTTGACCGCCTCATAAGCCGGGGTGTGGCGATCTGTCGGGCGGGCAGTGAACGCGATAAAGGACTGCAGGGCGATCAGCGCCGCCAGGGCGTGGCTGGTGTTGCGCGCCTGCTTGACGGCTTCCAGGCACTGGGTTTCGACAGCATCAGGCGTGAGCAGCAGGGAAATTTCGTTGTATTCGGCCATACGCCTACCTCCCGCTGATGATGGCCGAGATCAGCTCGGCATTGTCGGCATGGTCGATCAGTATGCGCTTGACCCTGTCCTGCCAGAGCAGGCCGAACCGGCTCCGTTCTTCTGCGCTGGCGATGCCCATCATGGCTTTTTGCATCAGTTCTTTCATGCCGGGGGAGGGGCCGACCCGTTCCGGATGATAGGTCGTCTCCACACTGATTCCGGTATCCATCCGGGTGTAGCGAATCTCGCCGGTGATGCCGGCATTGAAATGCAGCAGGTTCCTGCGGTCGAATTTCCCCCCGATGCCCTTGAAGCCGCCGGACTGCGCGGCGCCGGTGAGCAGGCCGGCGACATTGGCGATTACCCCGGTGACGCCATCAGCCTGGCCGTCACGGAATGAAATCTGGATAGCGCCCCGCACCGGCAGTTCGTCGCCATACAGGCTCGCCAGCGCCTTGCGCGTCATCAGCCAGGCGCCCGCCACCGTGGGGCAGGAGTGCCCGGCCAGTTTGACCGCGTCGAGGTAGCTGTATTCGACGACCCCTTTTTCCGCCGCGCCCAGGAATTCGGCCAGCGGATCGTAAAGGGTGATTTTTGGGACGTCATTATAGAAACTCGGGGTGTTCATCATCTCAAGGGTTCTCCATTGAGGCTTCCAGGGGTTTGCCGCGAAGCCAGATTTTCCACAGGTCGGTTCGGCTGACCGAAAACGACCTGGCCTGCCCACTATCGAAAGCCGTGAGCGTCAATCGGGAGATTTTGTTGCGGGACAGGGCCTGCCGCAGCGGCCCGAACCAGTCTTTTTCCAGGTGCAACAGGGTCTCGCGCCAGCGGTGGACGTCGCCGTACAGAGCAGGGGTGCGCAGCGCGTCGAGAACGACCAGATGATGCGCGCCGGCCTGGGCAGCAGGCAGCCATTCCACGGCGGTTTCCGGCACGTTGGCGCAGGGGGTGCCGGTAGCAACAGCCAGGCCACGGGCCAGCGCGTGGTCGGCCCAGATATGGGCGAAATGGGGGGTCAGGTTAGTCGGCAGAACTCCGCCGCCCCAGGGCCAGATGCTGTTCACCGGCGGCAGGCCGCGCTGTTCCCGCGCCTCGTTGACCGGATGGCGGTGCAGCAGCATCTGGATTTCATTGAGGAGGCTGTGCCAGCGTTTGCCGTCCGGACCGCCTGGCAGAATATTCCGGATATTCCTGCCAATGGCGGTTTCCAGGGAATGGGTTTGCAGGTGGGCGGGGGGGTGAGTCAGGCGCAAATGCCAGTGGCCGGGCAGGGTCGGAAAGAAGCGCATCCCCGCATCGGCGAAATGCTCGTTAAGGGCGGCAGTCAGGCTGTTCGCCTCTTCCTGAGTGATGCCCAGGTTGCCGGCATCCGCCAGCACCAGCCGGTCGCGCTGCAACTGCAGGTGCACGGGTTCCGCCAGCAGCCAGAAATCGCCGCCGGGGCTGCCGCCGTCCGCCAGCAGGGTGAAGGCCGCTACCGGCCAGTCGTGCTGTTTCTCGACGCCGAAGCTTTGGCACAGCCAGGCATCCATGCTGTCATCCGGCAGCGTCTTCTGGCTGCCGCGCGCCAGCAGCGTTGCCAGAGCGGGCAGGGATAAATCCCGTAGCGCGTGTCTGGTTTCGGGGCGGAAGGGCGGAAACAGGCCCGGAATTAGAAGATGGCAGTGCATTGAGGGGCTAGGTTATCATCAGAGCGGCGACAGGCCAACTCTTCCTGAATAGGGTTAACCGGTTTTGTGTTTCCGCCCATTAAATGGCAAACTGGCGCCTTTGCCAGCCATTCCAAACCGTGCAACCTTTCGAACTCTTCGTCGGCCTGCGTTACACCCGCGCCAAGCGGCGCAACCACTTCATCTCCTTCATTTCCCTGGTTTCCATGCTGGGCATCGCGCTCGGCGTGGCGGCGCTGATCGTGGTGCTTTCCGTGATGAACGGCTTCCAGAAGGAGCTGCGCACCCGCATCCTGGGCGTGGCGGCGCATGCCCAGATCAGCGGCGCGAATAATACCCTGGCCGATTGGCAAAGTGTTGCCGGGGTGGCGGCGCAGCACCCCGAGGTGGTCGGCACGGCGCCCTACGTCATGGCGCAGGGGCTGCTGTCCTACGACCAGACCGTGCAGGGGTCGGTGGTGCGAGGCATTCTGCCTGACCGCGAGGCGCAGGTGTCCGAGCTGGCAGACAAGATGAAAGTGGGCCGGCTGGATGCTTTGCGCTCCGGCGAGTTCGGCATTGTGCTGGGCGCCGAGCTGGCGCGGACCTTGTCGGTCTCTACCGGCGACAAGGTGGTGCTGATCGCGCCGCAGGGGCGAGTTACGCCGGCCGGCATCATGCCCCGGGTGAAACAGTTCAGCGTGGTCGGGATTTTCGAGGCCGGCATGTACGAATTCGATGCCGGGCTGGCGCTGGTTCACATGGACGATGCGGCCAAGCTTTACAGCATGGGCAGCCGCGTTTCCGGCGTGCGGCTGAAGCTTAAGGACATGAACCTTGCGCCGCAGGTGGCGCGCGAGTTGTCTGCCCGTTTCGGTGACGACATCTATATCAGCGACTGGACACGGCAGCACGCCAATTTCTTCCGCGCCATCCAGATCGAAAAGAACGTGATGTTCATCATCCTGTTGCTGATCGTGGCGGTGGCGGCGTTCAATATCGTCTCTACCTTGGTGATGGCGGTCACCGACAAGCAGGCGGATATCGCTATCCTGCGCACGCTGGGCGCTTCCCCCGCGAGCATCATGAAGATTTTCATCGTCCAGGGTACCCTGATCGGGGTCATCGGCACGCTCATAGGCGTATTTGGCGGCGTGGTGCTGGCGCTGAATATCGATGTGGTGGTGCCGGCCATCGAACGGCTGTTCGGCGTGCATTTCCTTGCCAAGGACGTGTATTACATCAGCGAACTGCCTTCCGACCTGCAAAGCCGCGATGTCGGCGTGATCGCCGCCGTCTCTTTCGTGCTCACCCTGCTGGCGACGCTCTACCCCAGCTGGCGGGCTTCCAAGACCAACCCGGCGGAGGCGCTGAGATATGAGTAGCGTGCTTTCCTGCACCAATCTGCACAAGGTTTTCCGCCAGGGCAAGGTCGAAGTGCCGGTGCTGCTCGGCGTGAACCTGGAAATCGCGCAGGGCGAACGGGTGGCGATTGTCGGTACGTCCGGCTCCGGCAAAAGCACGCTGCTGCACCTGCTGGGCGGGCTGGATGATGCCACCTCGGGCGAGGTTGCCATCATGGGGCGAAACGTCCATGAACTGGGCGAGTCCGAACGCAGCAGCCTGCGCAACCGGTCGCTCGGCTTCATCTACCAGTTCCACCACCTGCTGCCGGAGTTTTCCGCGCTGGAAAACGTCGCCATGCCGCTCCTGATCCGGCGCATGAAGCCGGATGCCGCCTATGAGCAGGCGGCGGAGATTCTCAAGCAGGTCGGCCTGGGGCATCGCCTCGGCCACACCCCCGGCGAGCTTTCCGGCGGCGAACGCCAGCGCGCCGCCGTGGCCCGCGCCCTGGTGACGCGCCCGGCCTGCGTGCTGGCGGACGAGCCGACCGGCAACCTCGACCGGCATACCGCAGAAGGGGTGTTCGACCTGATGCTGGAACTGAACCGGGAACTGGGCACCAGCTTCATCATCGTGACCCACGACCCGGAACTGGCGGCGCGGACGCAGCGCGTGCTCAAACTGGTGGATGGGGTGCTGAGTGCTGAGTAATTCCATTTCTATTTCAATAGTGAAACAAAGCCACTGTAGGAGCGACCTCCAGGTCGCGATATTCGGTGGATCGCGACCTGGAGGTCGCTCCTACAAATGCACCTTTGGTTTAGAAATGGAATAAGGCGTGTCCCCACTCAGGAATTTTCCCTCAGAACTCGCCGTTTTTGCCGTCGCCGCCAACTGATCACGACATGCAGCCGCCACAGCCCGCGCACCAGGAAATAACCACACACCGAAAATATCGAGCCGAGGATGGGAACCCCAACCAGCAGCGGCAAGCCGAGTGAGCCCAGCCAGTTGAAGAAGGCGGGTAGCCAGTCGGCCAGGCTTTCGGCCTGGAATTCGGTGCGAAGGTTTTGTATGCCGTCGCTCCTGCCAGTCACGAATGAGCCGATTTTGTAAGCGAGCAGATAGAGCGGGACGAAGGTGAGCGGATTGGTGTAAAGGGTGGTGAACACCGCCACCGGCAGGTTGACGCGGAACACGACAGCGAAAATTGCCGCGAACAACATTTGCACCGGCCCCGGAATCAGTCCGGTGAACAGGCCCACCGCCACGCCGCCAGCGACAGAGTGGCGGTTCAGGTGCCACAGGTTGGGATGGTGCAGCAGCGAGCCAAAATGGCGCAGATGCCGGTGCTCCCTCATGCTGTGGACGCTGGGCAGAAACTTCCTCAGGTGTTTTCGCGGCATAATTGATTCTATCCTAAAATATGCGCACCAATATTCTCGTCTTTATCCTGGGTATCTGGCTGCTGCAACAGCAGGCGGCGCTACCCGGTCTGGCCTGGGTTAGCCTGCTGCTGCCTTTGTGGCTGGCAGGCCGTTTCCTTCCGACGGCGCCACGGGGGCTGCTCGTCAAGGTGTTCTTTCTCGGGCTCGGTTTCTTCTGGGCCGCCTTCATGGCGCAGCAACGGTTGCAAGATGCGCTGCCTTCCGTCTGGGAAGGGCGCGACATCCAGGTGGTCGGCGTGGTAGCGGGCCTGCCGGTGGAAACCGAACGCGGGCTGCGCTTTACGTTCGACGTCGAGCGCGTGAAAACCCTGGAGGCGGTCGTGCCCCATCGCATCCAGCTCACTGCATACAGCGAGGGTTTCCGCCAGAAACCATCCGGCGTCGCGCTGCCCGAATTCCACGCCGGCGAGCGCTGGCAGTTGACGGTGCGCCTCAAGCGCCCGCACGGCAATGCCAACCCGAATGGTTTCGATTTCGAGGCGTGGCTGCTGGAGCGCAACATCCGCGCCTCCGGCTATGTGCGCCAGGAGGACGGCAACCGCCGCCTGGCGGAGCAGGTCTATCGTCCCGGTTATATCGTCGAGATGCTGCGCGAGCGGGTGGCGCAGCGGTTTCAGGCTGTGCTGGGCGACCGGCCCTACGCCGGCGTGCTCAAGGCGCTGGCGGTGGGCGAGCAGAACGCGATTTCCCCCGACCAATGGAAGGTATTCCTGCGCACCGGGGTGAACCACCTGATGAGCATCTCCGGGCTGCACGTCACGATGATCTCTAGCCTGGTATTTTCTTTTGTTTTTGGGTTGTGGCGGCGCAGCCAGAGGCTCACCCTGCGCCTGCCGGCGCGCAAGGCTGCGGCTGTGGCTGGCGCCTTGGCGGCTTTGCTCTACGCGCTGCTGTCGGGTTTCGGCGTGCCGACCCAGCGTACCCTGTACATGTTGTCCGTGGTGGCAGTGGCGCTGTGGCTGGGGCGCGCCAGTTCGGCTTCGTCGGTGCTGGCGCTGGCCTTGCTGGCGGTGGTCGTGCCTGATCCGTGGGCGGTGTTGGCGCCCGGTTTTTGGCTGTCTTTTGGCGCGGTGGCGGTGATTCTTTATGTGGGCGTCGGGCGCATCGGGCGGCCGCACTGGTCGCGCCAGTGGGCTCGCGTGCAGTGGGCGGTGACGCTCGGCCTGGTTCCGGCCTTGCTGCTGATGTTCCAGCAGGTCTCCATCGTTTCGCCGCTGGCCAATGCCTTCGCCATCCCGGTTATCAGCCTGGTGGTGGTGCCGCTGACCTTGGCGGGAGCGGTTCTGCCGCTCGATTTTCCGCTGCTGATGGCGCACCAGTTGATGGCGTGGTGCATGGCTGCACTGGAATGGTTGAGCCAGATGCCGGATGCGGTGTGGCAGCAGCACGCGCCGCCGGTGTGGACGGTGTTCGCGGCGGCGCTTGGCATCCTCTGGCTGCTGCTGCCGCGCGGTTTTCCGGCGCGCTGGCTGGGGGCTGCGGGATTTGTGCCGATGTTCCTGGTGCTGCCGCAGCAGCCCGCTCAGGGCGCCTTGTGGCTTAGCGTGCTGGATGTCGGGCAGGGGCTGGCGGTAGTGGTGCAGACCCAAAACCATGCCCTGCTTTACGATACCGGTCCGCGCTACACCTCCGATGCCGACAGCGGCAGCCGCATCGTGGTGCCTTATCTGCGCGCCGCAGGCATCAAGCGGCTCGACGGCCTGATCGTGACCCATGACGACAGCGACCACAGCGGCGGGGCGGCTTCAGTGCTGGATGCGGTCCCGGTCGGCTGGCTGGCTTCATCATTGCCAGCAGATAGCACTATCCTGCCCCATGCCCGAAAGTCGCTGCCCTGCTTCGCCGGCCAGTCCTGGGAATGGGACGGGGTGCGCTTCGAGATGCTCCATCCAGGCTGGGAAAGTTACGCCGACGGGCGCCTCAAAAAGAACGCCCGCGGCTGCACGCTGAAAATCACCTCGCCCTACGGCAGCGTGCTGTTGCCCGCCGACATCGAGCGCGAATCGGAAGCAGAGATACTCGCGCGCACCCCCGATGCCCTGGCCGCCACGCTCCTGGTGGCGCCGCACCACGGCAGCAAGACTTCTTCCACCGACGCGTTCATCCGCCAGGTCAATCCGTCCATCGTGATTTTCACCGCGGGATACCGTAACCACTTCGGCCATCCCAAGCCGGAAGTGGTGGAGCGCTACCGGGCGTTGGGCAGCCGGATGCACCGCTCGGATTTCGACGGCGCAGTGCTCCTGCGCTTTGAGAAGGGAGAGGGTGTCAAGCTGCAAACCTGGCGCCAGGAACGGCGGCGTTATTGGCAGGGATTGAATTGAGCCGCCAATCTCTGTGCTGTAGCTTCAATGATTGACCCGTTTCTTTGATCAGCATACAATCTCCCAAAATGGGAGGCTTGATTGTGCGGGTGATTGCCAAAAGTACGCTGGTCAAATTCTGGAGTCAGCCGGAATGCGCGGATTCGAAAGGAGCCTTGCAAAGCTGGCACGACGAAGCCATCAAGGCGAACTGGAAGACCCCGCAGGATATAAAAGAGCAGTACAGAAGCGCAAGCATCTGCGGCAACAACCGCGTGGTGTTCAATATCGCCGGGAACAAGTACCGCTTGGTCGTAGAGATGCAATATCGGGCCGGGATTGTGTGGGTGAAGTTCGTTGGAACCCATGCGCAGTATGATCAAATCAACGTGGAGACCATCAATGAATATTAAGCCAATCCGAAACGACGATGACTTGCGCGACGCGTTCAAGCGGCTGGAGCTCGTGTATCAGGCGCAAGATGGAACGCCGGAGGCCGACGAGATGGAAATCCTTGTGACGCTCATCGAAGCATACGAACACAAGCATTTTCCGATCGGCGTGGTTGATCCGGTCGAGGCAATAAAATTCAGAATGGAGCAACAGGGACTCACCCCAAAAGATCTTGAGCCATTTATTGGCTCAAGCGGTAGAGTTTCCGAAGTGTTAAACCACAAGCGTCGGCTAAGTCTGAAAATGGTGAAGCGGCTGCATGACGGATTACACATTCCATATGAAAGTCTTCTGGCCGCTGCATAGCGCTAACCCGGTTTACTATCCAGTTCGATGACCGGATGCCGCAACGTTAAACAAAATCCCGTTGGCACCAAATTTTGGATACCCCCGGCTTGGACCTATCGCCAGGAACATTTGCGCTACTGGCAAAGTCAGAACTAAGTTCCTGCTATTATTCCGCTATGGTTTCCGTTCATACACCTCACGCATTTTCAGCCGGCAGCGGCCAGGCCGATTTCCGTTCCTGGCTGGATTCCCTGGCCGTCGATTTTCGCCCGCAAGAGCAGGAAACGATTCTGCGCGCCTGCGAGTTTGCTCAGGGACTTTACGCCGAAGATCCGGACACCATGGGCCATGTGCTGGGCACAGCGGCTATCCTGGCGCATCAGAATCTGGATCAGGAAAGCATTGTTGCCGCGATCCTGCAGGGGGCGACGGGGCACGACCCGGACTGGGCCGCCAAAGTGAGTGAGCTATTTGGCGCAAGCATCGCCGGTCTGGTCGAAGGCGTGGCGCGCATGGGTCAGATCAGCGAATACACCGCACCTGCAGGTGGCGACAAGCGCGAGCAGGGTGCTCATATCGAGTCGTTGCGCAAGATGCTGCTGGCGATGGTGGAGGATATCCGGGTGGTGCTGATCAAGCTGGCCGAGCGCACCCAGGCCATGCGCGAGCTTGCTCGTGCCGACGAGGACACGCGCTGCAGCGTAGCGCGCGAAGTGCAGGATATTTTTGCGCCGCTGGCGAACCGCCTCGGGGTGTGGCAGGTGAAGTGGGAGCTGGAAGACCTGTCGTTCCGCTACCTCGAGCCCGAGCTGTATAAAAAGATCGCCCGGCTGCTGGACGAGAAGCGTCTCGGCCGCGAGCAGTACATTGCGGACGTGCGCGAGCAGTTGCGGCAGGAGCTGCTGAAGAACGGTGTCGTTGCCGAGGTGTCCGGCCGTCCCAAGCACATCTACAGCATTTACAAGAAGATGAAGCGCAAGGGGGTGGATTTCTCCGAGCTCTACGACGTGCGCGCGGTGCGGGTGCTGGTGAACGACCTCAAGGACTGCTACACCGCGCTGGGCGTGGTTCACAGCCTGTGGCAGCCGATTCCGGGCGAGTTCGACGATTATATCGCCCATCCCAAGGGCAACGATTACCGCTCGCTGCACACCGCCGTGGTCGGGCCGGAAGAGAAGGCGCTGGAAGTGCAGATCCGCACCCACGACATGCATCACCACGCCGAGCTGGGGGTGGCGGCGCACTGGCGCTACAAGGAGGGTGGCAGGCAGGACGCCGGGTTTGAGGAAAAGATCGCCTGGCTGCGCCAGATCATGGAGTGGAAGGAGGACGTCCACGACGCCGGCGAGCTGATGGAGCAGTTCAAGACCGGACTGTTCCAGGACACGGTTTACATCCTCACTCCCCAAGGCAAGGTGGTGGCGCTGCCCAAGGGGGCGACCCCGATCGACTTCGCCTATCATGTCCACACCGATCTGGGCGACCGCTGCCGCGGCGCCAAGGTGGACGGCAGTATCGTGCCGCTCACTTACCCGTTACAGAACGGCCAGCGCGTCGAGATCATCATCGTGAAGCAGGGCGGGCCTTCGCGCGACTGGCTCAACCCCAACCTGGGCTACGTCAGGACCTCGCGCGCCAAGGCGAAAATCCGCCACTGGTTCAAGCACCAGCACTACGAGGAGAACGTCGCCCAGGGGCGCGAGGCGCTGGAAAAGGAAACCCATCGCCTCGGCCTGCCCCTGCCCAACCTGGAAACGCTGGCTCAGAAAAACCGCTTCGCCAGGCCTGATGATTTGCTCGCCGCCATCGGGCGCGGCGACATTACCGCCCGTCAGGTGATGGCGGCGGTCCAGGAAGAGGTCGAGCCAAGAGAGGAAGAATGGCATCTGCCCGCACCGCGTGCGGGCATCGGTCCGTCTGCGTCCGGGGTGCTGCTCCACGGCGAGGGCGGGATGCTCACCACGATTGCCAAGTGCTGCAAGCCGGTGCCGCCGGATGCAATCGTCGGTTTCGTTACGCATGGTCGTGGCGTGGCGATCCATCGCCAGGATTGCCCGAATGTTCTGCATTTCGATGAGAGCCAGCGCGAGCGGTTGCTCGTCGCCAGCTGGGGCACGAAGACCGGCGGTCATTACGAGGTGGATATCGAGATCGAGGCGAACGATAGGCAGGGGCTGCTGCGCGACGTTTCCGAGGTGATGACGCGCGAGAAAATCAACGTCACGGCAGTGAGCACGCTAAGCCGGGGACTTCAGGCAGGAATGCGTTTTACCGTGCAGATCACCGATCTCGATCAGCTCACGCGCATCCTCGCCCTGGTCCGGGAAGTGCCCGGCGTGGCTTGGGTGCGGCGCAGCTGATCAACTTTCTCAGTGAGTTTGCTTAAGCAATTGATATTTCGATTCCTTCAGTCGTTCGGCGAGATCCAGAAAACCGTCGTCCTTGGCGAAGGTTGCAACCCTGTCCCAAGAGTCGTTGCGGTCAATGGATTTCGCGGTCTTACAGTCGGTGGGAATGTGCTTGCGGAACTCATACAGCATGGCTTCGGTTTGAATGACCAAACGGTGCATTTGACACCTCCGTATTGCGTTTTCTCGTTGACGGGAATCTTTCATGTGGAAGGTGAGCACCCTCCATGTATTAGTTAACTATAGATAATAAAATAGTGATTTCAAGATATTTTTAATTAAATAATAAGTATTTTAAATCAATTGGTTATGTTATTTCAGGATGCCATGGTGTGGAGCTTCAGGAACTGGCGCAGGAGGCGCATCCAGCAACACGATACCCTGCCCGAACCGGCATGGCGGGATGCGGTTGTGTCCTTGCCGCTACTGGGCGGTCTGTCAGGTGACGAGCTCAACCGCCTGCGCGAACTGGTGATTGTGTTTTTGCACGAAAAGGAACTGGTCGCGGCGGGCGGATATGGTTTGAGTGGCGACATGAAGTTGAAGATTGCAGCACAGGCGTGCTTGCCGATTCTTAATTTGGGTCTGGACTACTATGCGGGCTGGGTGTCGGTCATCGTCTATCCGGACGAATTCGTGCCGGAATACGAATTCATGGATGAAGATGGGGTGGTGCACCAGATGCGCGAACCGATGATCGGCGAATCCTGGGAGCGCGGGCCGGTGATCCTGTCAGGCGCCGATGCGGAGCGCTCCGGCGAGCACGACGGCGTCAACGTCGTGATCCACGAATTCGCCCACAAGCTGGATATGCTGAACGGCGCGCCGGACGGCTTCCCGCCGCTGCATCGCGAAATGGATCGGGTCGCCTGGACTCAGGCTTTTTCCGGGGCATTTGACGATTTTAGCGCCAAAGTCGAATCCGATGCGGAAACGGTGATCGACCCTTATGCGGCGGAAAGCCCGGCGGAATTCTTCGCCGTGGTGAGCGAGGCTTTTTTTGAAATCCCTCACGCCCTGTTGCGGGAATATCCCGAGGTGTACCGGCAGCTGGCCGAATTTTACCGCCAGGACCCGGCGGCGCGGATGGGCGAGGAAGCAGGGTGCGCATGATGTGGCAGATTCTGGGCATGCTGGCTGCGGCCTATGCCGGGCTCGCGGGAGTGCTGTATTTTTCCCAGTCGAGCATGGTTTACTACCCGGAAATCGGCCGCGAGATTGTCGCCACGCCACGCCAGGCCGGCCTCGATTACGAGGAGGTGCGGCTGCTTGCGACAGATGGCGTCGCCCTGCATGGCTGGTTCGTCCCCAGCGCTCAATCCCGCGGCACGGTGCTGTTCCTGCATGGCAACGCGGGCAACATTTCCCACCGCCTCGATTTCCTGCTGATGTTCCATCGTCTTGGCTACAACACCCTGATCATCGACTATCGCGGTTATGGCAACAGCGCTGGCAAGCCTTCGGAGCAGGGCACCTACCTGGATGCCGAGGCGGCCTGGCGCCATTTGACCGAAACCCGGAAAATTCCTCCCGATACCATCGCACTGTTCGGCGAATCGCTGGGCGGCGCCGTCGCCGCCTGGCTGGCGGTTCGCCACCCACCGGCGGCGTTGGTGATCGCCTCCGGCTTCACCTCCGTGCCCGATCTCGCGGCGAAGTTCTACCCCTATCTTCCGGTCAGGCGGCTGTCCCGTTTCAGTTACGACACGCGGGAGTATCTGCAATCAGTCGCGGCCCCCGTCTTCATCGCCCACAGCCCGGACGATGAGATCATCCCCTACCGGCACGGTCGAGCGCTTTACGATGCGGCGAAACCGCCCAAGCAGTTCCTCGAACTCAGCGGCGGTCACAACGAGGGGTTTATTTTCGTGCGCGATTCCTGGGCGCGGGCGCTGGGCGAGTTCCTGGACGAGCATGTAGGCGCGGGCAGCGCGGCAAGGCACGCACGCTGAAAAAGTCCGACGGGCTGCTAAGACACAATCCCCAACGCAACCAGCAGCGTGACCGTCCCCGCGACCAGAGCGCCGCAGCTAAGCAGCAACACGGCTCCCGCAGCGCAGTCCTTGGCGGTTTTGATGGCAGGATGGATTTCCGGATGCAGGTGATCGATCAAGGATTCCAGGGCGGTATTGAATAATTCCGCCGCCAAGACCAGAACGGCCATGATGAAACACAACGTCCACCATATGGGGGGCGGACGCAAGAGCAGCAGCACAATCAGCAATACGATTGCAAAACCGGTCTGCACCCGGAAGCTACGCTCGTTTTTCCAGGCTGCGCGGATGCCTGCCCAGGCAAAATCGAGACGGTTGATGAACTTTTGGTTTTTCATGGCTTACCCAATTCTAGCTCTAACACGACCGCCGCCGGCGGGAAAACGCAGGGTGAAGGTGGTGAGCCGGCCCGGTTCGCTGGTCACCGTGGCATCGCCGCCATGCAGACGCATGATGGATTTGACGATGGCGAGCCCCAATCCGGTCCCCGCGTAGGTATGCTCGCGCGCGTCATCCACCTGGTAGAAGCGGTCGAAAACTCTTTCCAGGTGTTCGGGTGGGATGCCGGGGCCGGGGTTGCTGACGCGTAGTTCCACGGCATCGCCAGATGCGGCGAGGGCGGCGCGAATCTCGCCGCCCGGCAGGGTGTGGCGGATGGCGTTGGACAACAGGTTGGCGATGGCGCGTTGCGCCAGAATGCGCTCCGCCACGGCGCGGCCTTCCCCCATGCAAACGATTTTCAGGCCGGCCTCGTCGGCGAGCATTTCGTAGAACTCGGCGACTTTGTCCAGTTCCGCCCGCAGGTCGATTTCTTCGGCATTGAGCGGCGCCTGGGCGTTATCCGCCTTGGCGAGAAACAGCATGTCGCCGATCATGCGCGCCAGTTGCTCGTATTCCTCCAGGTTCGACTCCAGCACGGCACGGTACTCCTCGGCGCTGCGGGCGCGGGACAGGACGACCTGGGTCTGCCCCATCAGGTTGTTGATGGGGGTGCGCAGCTCGTGGGCCAGATCAGAGGAAAAATCCGACAGGCGGGTGAACGAATCCCGCAGCCGCTCCAGCATGGCGTTGAAGGCGGCGGCCAGCGCCTTCAGCTCCTGCGGGGCGTTCGCCACCTCCAGTCGGCGATCGAGGCGGCTGGCGGAGATGTCGCTGGCCGTTTCCGCCATCTGGCGCAGCGGCCGCAGGCTATTGCGGGCGGTGATAAAACCGAGGGCGGCGGCAGCCAGTCCGCCGAACAGCATGGCGGCGAACAGTGCCCGGCGGTAATTCGCCAGCAGTTTCAGTGCTTCCCGCGAGTCCAGAGACAGGACGATCAGCGCCCGCTCCCCCGCGCCGCCCCCCAAGGCACCCCATGCCGCGGCGGTGTGATAAGGGTCGCCGGGGGTCGGCATGCGGATCGCGATGCCACCCGGCGCGGCTCCTTCGGCGACCGGCGCTTGGAATATTTCCGCGCCGGGCCGCCAGTTCGCGGACGAGAGCAGGAGATTGCCCGCCTCGTCCAGCAGGGCGAGGCGCAGGTGGGGATGGCCGATGATGGCGTCGCGGAAATCGTTGGGTGTTGCGACGATCTGGGTCAGTGAGTTCACCGCCGCGAGGTGATGGCGGAAAAGCGCCACCTTGCCGACCAGTTCGGCGTGATCCCGCTGCATCAGCTCGGTGTCGATAAAGCGGTAGAGATAGGCGCCGATCCCGGCGAGCAGCAAAACCGTGGTGAGCGCGAACAGGATGCTGAGGCGGAGGGTGATCGAGCCCGGCCTCATTCCCGCTCCTCCAGCACGTAACCCATGCCGCGCACGGTATGCAGCAATTTACGCTCAAACGGGTCGTCCATCTTGGCGCGCAGCCGCCGGATCGCGACCTCCACCACGTTGGTGTCGCTGTCGAAATTCATGTCCCAAACCTGCTCGGCGATGAAGGTGCGCGACAGCACCTCGCCCTGGCGCCGCATCAGCAGGTGCAGCAGCGCAAACTCCTTGGCGGTGAGATCGATCCGGGCAGCGCCCCGCGCCACCCTGCGCCGCACCGGGTCGAGCTCCAGGTCGGCGATGGACAGAACTTCCGCCTGGACGTTCCGGCCGCGCCGCAGCAGGGTGCGCAACCGTGCCAGCAGTTCGGAAAAGGCAAAGGGCTTGACCAGATAATCATCCGCGCCGAGCTCCAGCCCTTTTACCCGGTCTTCGACCTCGTCCCGCGCGGTGAGGAAGATCACCGGGGTGTCCCTGGCCTTGCGCAGTTCGCGCAGCACGCTCCAGCCGTCCATGCCGGGCAGCATCACGTCGAGCACGATGACGGCGTAGTCCCCGGTCAAGGCAAGATGCAGGCCGTCCGCGCCGTTGCGCACCAGATCGACGACGAATCCGTTCTCGGTCAAGCCCTTGCGCAGGTAGTCGCCGGTCTTGACTTCGTCTTCAACGATCAGAACCTTCATCTGCAAGCCTCGTTAGTCATGGATTCAAGCATTCTAGCCGCCTCGGCGAAGATAACCAAAATGTAATTTTCCGGTCAGCTTGGCGTAGGCACGCGGGGCGTACGATGGGCTTCACCATCAGGACACTGGTGGGTTGCTGGCCCGAACGGGCCCTAATAAATGTGAAGGAGACCGATCATGAAAACCTCAATTCGTTTGGCTATTGCCACCCTGGGGATCGTCTTGGGCACCATTTCCGCCGCCAACGCGACGGACGACGACAGGTACCGCGAGATGACGGGGGAGCCGAGTAAAGCCGTCGCGAAAAGCGGCAAGGCGGCACAGGGAACCATTTTGGATGATCCGCGCTACCAGGAAATGACGGGGGGCGCCGTAGGGGAGAAGGAAGGGAAGCCCGGTTCCGGAGCCAGTACCCTCCTCGACGAACCCTGGTACCTGCAAGCGACAGGGCAGATTTGCCAATGTTAACCGGTGTGCGGTATTCGACAGTCCAAGGGGTGCCGGGCAGTCCGGCGGCATCGCTGCCGAGCCCATGACCCCGTGCTCCGCCTCTCACAGGGCGACGGGTTATGCCCGGTCGCCCATTTTTATGGAGTTTACCCTGAACGTTCAAGGACATCATGCGACACACCCTGTTGATTTTAGGCTTGCTGCTCACGCAACCCGTTTACGCCGCCAGCCTGCGCACGGCGCTGGACAAGGCCTGGGAAAACAGCCCCCAGGCGCAAACCCTTGAGGCAAGGCGCGCGGAAAGCGATGCCCAGACCGTCGCCGCGAACAGCCTGCTGCCCGGCGCGCCCGCCGTCATCCTGGGCCATCGTGGCGACCAGTGGAACAGCAACGCCGGCAAGCGCGAATGGGAAGCCGGCATCGCCATGCCGATCTGGCTGCCCGGCCAGCGCGACGCGCGGCAACGCCAGGCGCAGGCCGGCAAGGATGGCCTGGAAGCCAATATCCGTGCACTGCGCCTGAAACTGGCGGGGGAGCTGCGTGAGGCAATCTGGCAAGTGCGCCAGGCCCAGGCCCAAACCCGGCTCGACGAAGAACGCGCGCTAAGCGCGAAAAAGCTGGCGGAAGATGTCGCCAGGCGGGTTCTGGCAGGGGAACTGGCCAGGACCGATTTGAATCTGGCGCAGAATGAATGGCGCGCCGCCCAGGCAGCGGTTTTGCACAGCCGCAACCGGCAGCTTCAGGCGCGGCAGGCCTATGCCACCCTCACCGGCATGACGGCCTTGCCTGACGACGTCTCGGAAAGCGCGCAGCCGAAGCCCTTGCCAGACGACCACCCGTTGCTGGAAGAAGCGCGCCTGGCCATCGAAGCGGCGCAGGCGCAAGTGCGCGTGGCGATGAACTCGCGTCGCGACAATCCCGAGGTCGAACTCAGCACGCGCCGGGAGCGCGGCAACCTGAATGACCCCTACGCCGGCACCGTGGCCATCTCCCTGCGCCTGCCCTTGTCCACCGACGCACGCAACCTGCCGCGGAGCAGCGCCGCGCAAACTGCCCTCACCAGCGCGCATAGCGAATACGCCCGTGTCCGGCTTACGCTGGAATACCTCGGACAGCAGGCGGAGCAAGCCTTGCAAGCCGCCGATCAAGTGCTGGATCTGGCGCGGCAGCAGCGCGCCGCGGCGCGGGAAAATCTCGAACTGATCCAGAAATCCTTCGGCCTCGGCGAATCCGACCTGTTCACCTTGCTTCGCGCCAGGGCTGCCGCCTTTGAAGCGGAGCAGTCTTACAACCAACAAGAAATCGCGCAGGCGCTGGCCCGCGCCCGCCTCAATCAAGCGCAAGGAGTTTTGCCGTGAACGTATTCAACCCGGATTGTCCATGTCCATTAGAGACCAACCTGTTCCTTCCCCCTTGCAGGGCTAATCTATGCACACATCTCGCACGATCGTCATTCCCGCGAAAGCGGGAATCCAGTAGCCCGCGCCAATACTGGATTCCCGCTTTCGCGGGAATGACGGCACCGATCTTGGCGCTGGTTCTCATGCTGATGCCGTTGTTCGCCTTTGCCCACGGCGGCGAAGACCACGGCGACGAGGCCAAGACGGCGGTCAGCTTGCCAGCGACCGGACCGCGCCTGGAATTGAAGTCGCCCGACGTGGAACTGTTGGGAATACTCCGCGACGGCAAGCTCACTCTCTATGTCGACCGCTACGCCAGCAACGAGCCGATCCGCAACGCCAGGATCGAACTGGAAAGCAACGGGCGCAAGGTTCAGGCACAAGCGGAAAAAGACGGCAGCTATACGGCCGCCGCGGACTGGCTCAGGCAGCCCGGCAAGTATGAAGTCGTGGCGAGCGTGGAAGCTGACGGGCTGGAAGACCTGCTCATCGGCTCACTGGAAGTTCCCGGCACGAAACCCGAAGCCCTCGGACGCACCTGGCTCGATGATGCGAAGTGGGCGGCTGGCGGTGTCGCGGCGGCTACCCTGCTGGCAGTGTTGTTCAAGTTTTTGCGCCGCCGCAAGGGTGTTGCGGCAAGCGCGTTGTTGCCCTTGTTTGCGGCTTTTCTGCTCGGCGGGCACGGCAATCCAAGCTTCGCGCACGGTGACGAAGATCACGGCGACAAACCCCATGCCGCGCCTGCTGGTGCGGCGAGCAACGTGCCGGCCGCCGCGCAGGCTGCTCCCGTACGCTTGCCCGACGGCAGCATTTTCGCGCCCAAGCCGGTGCAGCGGCTGCTCGGCATCCGCACCGTGCTGGGCGAGCCGCGCGACATCGCCCAAACCGTGGAGCTCAACGGCCATGTCAGTGCCGACCCGAATTTCAGCGGGCGCGTGCAGTCCAGCCAGTCAGGGCGGATTGCCGCGCCCGCCGGCGGCTTTCCCACTCTGGGCATGAAGGTAAGCAAAGGGCAAATCCTGGCCTACATCGAACCCGCCGCCAGCAACATCGAGAAAGGCAATCAGCAGGCACAACTGGCCGAGTTGAGCAGCCGTCTCGGCCTCGCCGAAAAGCGCGCAGAGCGGCTGGAGCAACTGGTGGGCAGCCTGCCGCAAAAGGAGATCGACGCGGCGCGGGCTGAAGCCGCCAGCCTCAAGGCGCGCAAGGCGGCGGTGGCGGCCAGCCTGTTTCAGCGCGAGGCCCTGCGCGCGCCGGTTTCCGGCGTGATCAGCCAAGCCGATGTGGTCGCTGGTCAGGTGGTGGAAGCCAGGGAAATCCTGTTTGAAGTGATTGATCCATCCAGGCTCCGGGTGGAAGCCGTCGCTTACGACACCGCGCTGGCCGGGCAGGTGGCGGGCGCCTCCGGCGTGACCGCCGGCAACCAGCCATTGGCGCTGGCGTTTATCGGACTAAGCCATCAACTTCGCGAACAGGCGCTGCCCATGCAGTTCGCCGTCAAGCCGCCCTTGCCAGCATTAAGCGTGGGCCAGCCGGTGAAGGTGTTTGTCCAGACCTGGCAAACCTTCCGCGGCATTCCCGTTCCGCAAGGCAGCGTGATGAAGAACAGCAACGGCGAGAGCATCGTGTGGCGGCACGCCTCCGCCGAACGCTTCATGCCGCAAAAGGTGAAAGTGCAACCGCTGGACGGCAATACGGTCGCGGTGCTGGAGGGGTTGCATGACGGCGACCGGGTAGTGACGCAGGGTGCGGCATTGCTTTCGCAGATCAGGTAAAGGGAAATCCATGTTTAAGGCAATCATTCATTCCAGCCTGAGCCAGCGAATTTTCGTGCTCGCAGTGGCGATCCTGCTGCTGGTGTACGGCATGCTCACCCTCAAGCAGCTGCCGGTGGACGTATTCCCCGACCTCAACAAGCCTACCGTGACGTTGATGACCGAGGCCGCGGGCATGGCGCCGGAGGAAGTGGAGCAGCTCATTTCTTTCCCCGTCGAGACGGCGATGAACGGCCTGCCGGGAGTGACCCGCGTGCGCTCGGTTTCCGGCATCGGGCTGTCCGTCGTGTACGTGGAGTTCGACTGGGGCACGGATATTTACCGCAACCGCCAGCAGATCGCCGAGCGCCTCTCCCTGGTCAAGGAGCAGATTCCTGCCGGTATCATGCCGCAGATGGGGCCGATCAGCTCCATCATGGGCGAAATCATGCTGATCGCCATGACCGTTGACCCCGCCAAGGCGAACCCGATGCAGGCGCGTGAACTGGCCGACTGGGTGGTGCGACCGCGTCTGCTGACGATTCCCGGTGTGTCGCAGGTCATCCCCATCGGCGGCGAGGTGAAGCAGTACCGCGTCACCCCCGATCCGGCCAATCTCGACCGCCTGGGCATCTCGCTGGAGCAGATGGAAAAGACGCTGGAGAATTTCGCCGCCAACACCAGCGGCGGTTTCCTGGAGTCGCAGGCGCAGGAATACCTGATCCGCAATATCGGGCGCACCACCAAACGCGAAAATTTGCAGGATCTGGTGGTGGGCTACCGCGCGGGGGCGGCTATCCTGCTCAAGCAAGTCGCCAAAGTGGAATTCGCCGCCCGCCTGAAGCGCGGCGACGCAAGCTTCATGGGCAAGCCGGCGGTGATCCTGTCGGTGCAGAAGCAGCCCGCGGCGGACACGGTGAAGCTCACTCGCGAAATCGAGGCGGCGCTCGTGGAGATGAACAAGAGCATGCCCGCCGGTATCGCCGTGAAAGATATCCTGTTCAAGCAGGCTAATTTCATCGAAAGCTCGGTGAGCAACGTGGAAGAAGCGTTGCGCGACGGCGCCATCATGGTTGCGGTGGTACTGTTCCTGTTTCTGCTCAATTTCCGCACCACCTTCATCTCGCTCACCGCGATTCCCGTCTCCATCCTGATCACGGTGCTGGTGTTCAAATACTTCGGGCTGTCGATCAACACCATGACACTGGGGGGGCTGGCCATCGCCATCGGCGAGCTGGTGGACGATGCGGTAGTGGGGGTGGAAAACGTGTTTCGGCGGCTCAGGCAAAACCGGGCGGAAGGCGACAAGATACCGGTGCTGGAAGTCATTGCCGCCGCCACCCTGGAAGTGCGGTCCGCCATCGTCTACGCCACCCTCATCATCGTGCTGGTGTTCGTTCCGCTGTTCGCCCTTTCCGGCATCGAGGGCAGGCTGTTCGCGCCGCTGGGCGTGGCCTACATCGTGTCCATCCTCGCCAGCATGCTGGTGTCGGTAACCCTCACGCCGGTGCTGTGCTATTACCTGCTGCCGAAAATGAAGCGGCTGGAGCACGGCGACAGCCCGGTCGTCAAAAAACTCAAGCAATGGGATACGGGCCTGCTGCAATGGTCGTTCGACCACAGCAAGCTGGTGCTCGGCGCGGGGCTGCTCGCGGTGGCGCTCGCCGCAGCCGCAGTGCCATTTTTCGCCCGCTCCTTCCTGCCCGCGTTCAACGAAGGCACGCTCACCGTCACGGCCCTCATGAACCCAGGCACTTCGCTTTCAGAGGCCAACCGCATCGGCACCCTGGCGGAAGCTTTGATCCTGCAGGTGCCGGAAGTGACCCAGGTGGGACGCCGCACCGGTCGTGCCGAACTGGACGAGCATGCTGAAGGCGTGCACTACGGCGAGATCGAGGTGGACCTGAAGAAATCCGCCCGCTCCCGCGAGGCCGTCTTGCAGGACATCCGCGACCGCCTCGCGCCGCTGCCTGCGGCCATCAATACCGGCCAGCCCATTTCGCACCGGCTTGACCACATGCTGTCCGGGGTGCGCGCGCAGATCGTGCTGAAAATCTTCGGCGACGACGTGGACACCCTGCGCGGCCTGGCGGCGGATCTGCAAACCCGGCTCGCCCACATCCCCGGCCTGGTGGATTTGCAACTGGAAAAACAGGTGCGCATCCCGCAACTGAAAATCAGCGTCGATTACGCCAAGGCCAGGCAGTACGGCGTCACCCCGGCAGCGATCAATACCGCTCTGGAAACGCTATCCAACGGCGCAACTGTGGCGCAGGTGATCGAAGGCAACCGCCGCTTCGACGTGGCGATCCGTCTTGCTGATGCCGACCGCAGCGCGCAAGGCTTGAGCAACCTGTTGGTGGAAACGCCGGGCGGACGCATCCCGCTGCGCCTCATCGCTGAAATCGAGGACAGCGACGGCCCCAACCAGATACTGCGGGAAAACAGCCGCCGCCGCATGGTGCTGATGGGCAACAGCGACGGCACCGACATGGCGCAGATCATCCGCGACATCCGCGCCGAGCTTGCCAGATATCCGCTGCCGGAAGGCTCTCACCTAAAGCTGGAAGGCCAGTTCCAGGCGCAGGAAGAAGCCAGCAAGCTGATTGCGGGGCTGTCGCTGGTGTCGCTGACAATGATCTTCCTGGTACTGTACAGCCGCTACAAATCCACCGTGCTGTCGCTGATGATCATGGGCAATATTCCGCTCGCGCTGGTGGGCAGCGTCATCGCCCTGAAACTCTCCGGCGGCGCGCTGTCGGTGGCGAGCCTGATCGGCTTCATCACCCTGGCCGGCATCAGCACGCGCAACGGCATCCTGAAGATCAGCCACTACATCAACCTGGTGGCGCACGAGGGCGAAACTTTCGGCAAACAGATGATCGTCCGCGGCAGTCTCGAACGCCTCACGCCCGTGCTCATGACCGCGCTGGTGGCGGCCTTCGCCCTGATCCCGCTGGTGCTGGCCGGAGGCGATCCCGGCAAGGAAATCCTGCACCCGGTGGCGGTGGTGATTTTCGGCGGCCTGGTGAGTTCCACGCTGCTGGATACCCTGCTCACCCCGGTGATGTTTTACCTGTGGGGCGAGAAGCCGATGATGAAACTGCTGGCGCAGGGCAGCAAGGAGAATTTCTGAAACACCTATTTACCACTCACAACCCCAAAGGAGTCTGAAATGAAATACCTGAAATCATCACTGCTGGCAGCATCCCTGATTTTCTCGCAAGGCGCGTTTGCCCACAGCGATGAATATCTCGACATCCAAGCCGCGCCTCACGGCGGACAGCTCCGCATGGCGGGGATGCAGCACTACGAGCTGGTCGTTAAGGACAATGAAGTCACGGTTTACCTCACCGACCACGCCGGCACCAAGCTGGACAGCAAAGGGGTGACCGGAACGGCCGCCGTGCTTTCCGGCAAAGCCAAAGCCTCGGTGAAGCTGCAACCTGCCGGCGACAATGTGCTGAAAGGAGCGGGCAAATTCGACCTGGCACCGGACATGAAGGTGGTGGTTTCCATTGCTCTCCCAGGCCAGGCTGCACAACAGGCGCGCTTCACGCCGCTGCAAAAAGCAAAGGCGGCAGGAGTGTGAGAAATCGGCCCGCTCTCCTCGCTGTGGCCGGATGCAATTTACCGGCAGTGGGGCTGCCAAGGTGGAGCAGGCTCAAAATTAATGGGGGAGCTTGCAATTGTGGAAAGATGTCTTAATATTAGTAATAATTCCCAATTACCCGGAGTTTTCTGCCTGCATTCTCGCAACAAGGAAATCCGGGGGTGGCTGGGGCGAATGATCGGCAGCCATAGCGGCCGGGCCGAATTTCAGGGCAACGAAGGACACCACACATGATGTACGGTTACGACCATGGCGCTTGGATGTTCGGGGGCTGGCTTGGCATGCTGCTGATCTGGCTGGTGCCCATTATTCTGCTGCTGGCAGCCATCAAATACCTGGCAACCGGTTCCAAATCGGGCGGGCACGGTAAAACCCCGCTTGAAATCCTGGAAGAGGCGTATGCCCGCGGGGAAATCGATCGCGATGAATTTTTGCAGAAGCGAGACGATTTGAAGAAGCAGCAAGAGCAACCATGAAGATGTGCATTCAACATTTTAACCAGCAAGGAGAAGCAGCGATGAAGATGATCAATACGTTACTGTTTGCAACCCTCACTGCGCTTGCCTTGAGCGCGCCCTACGCCATTGCGGAAACTGCGGCAAAAACCGATAAAAAGCCGGTTGTCTCCGACGCGGAGACGGACAAGTTGTATGGCGCGATGCAGGAGCGCTACAAGAAGATGCAGGAACAAATGGGAAAAATCCGCCAAACCAAGGACCCGAAGGAACGCCAAAAACTGCTGCAGGAGCACTGGCAGACCATGCATGAAGGAATGGGGATGATGGGCGGCGGCATGGGCATGGGCGGCGGTATGGGTCGTGGGCCCAGAGGCGGCGGCGCGATGATGGGGGCCGGTCCGGCGGGGTGTCCGCTGGGAGCCGCTCCGGAAGCCATTGCCTGCCGCCAGAGCATGATGGAACGGCGCATGGAGATGATGCAGATGATGATGGAGAACATGATCGAGCACCAGGGCCAGACCGCGCCTGCCGTGAAATAGCGGCAGTGCCCGTACCTCACGAGGGTACGGGCATTTTTTTCTGTTCTCGAACTTGAAAGGAGCAATCCGATGAACAAACTTTACCTGGCGGTTATCGCGCTGAGCGCGACCCTCTCCGTCCCTGCTCTTGCCGTCGACGCGCACCATCCCGATCAACCGAAATCCCAACCCGCCACTGCCGCGCCTGTTGCTCCGGTTAGCGCGGACAAATCCGTGCAAACCATGAAAGAAAATACCAGGAAGATGCAGGCGCAACTGGACAGAATTAGCCGCGCAAAAAATCCCCAGGAGCGGCAAATGCTGTTGCAGGAGCACATGCAGACCATGCGGGAAAACATGATGCTCGGCAAGGGCATGATGGGCGGCATGATGGGCTGCCCCATGATGGAGGGCGGAATGATGGGTGGCGGAATGATGATGGGTGGTGGCATGGGCATGATGGGCGGTGGGACGGCCCCCGATGCCATGATGAACCGGATGAACATGATGGAAAAACGCATGGACATGATGCAGATGATGATGGAGCAGATGACGAAATCGCAAGCCCAGCCAATGCCGGCCAAATGAACGGCCAGCACATGCGTGTCATTGACGCCACCACGCAGGGCGTGGAACTGGATTTCGACAGCGCCCGCTCCATGGCCGGCCTGCTTGCCGGGAAGGTCATGGCAGACGCGATGATGGTGGCATGGTATGACGGCGCGACTGGCAAGGGGCATCCAGACGCCAGTGAATGTACGGACAAGCCCGGATGGCTGGCCTATGCGGAAAGCCACGGCGGTGAATTGAGGGTAAATATCAATCACCACCAATACGTTTTCATTTTCGCGTCGGCAGTATAGGGGGGCGCCATGGCGACCGACCCGGTATGCGGCATGACGGTGGACGAGGGCGCGGCGGCGGGAACCGCCGTTTACGCAGGCGCGACCTACTATTTCTGTTCGGCAAACTGCCTGCGCAAGTTCGAAGCCAATCCAGCCGCTTACGTTCATGCCGACAGCCAGGCGCACGGGATGAACCCGCACGCGGGCCACGCCCATGCCATGCCCGCTGTACCGGCTGCGCCCACGGCGGCCAGAAAAGACCTGGCCAAGGACCCGATCTGCGGCATGATGGTGGACAAGGCCACCGCGCTCAAAACCGAGCGCGCCGGAAGGTCTTATTACTTCTGCAGCGTGGGCTGTCAGCGCACTTTCGAGTCGCCCGAAGCCGAACTCAAGTCCATGCGCACGCGGGTCGCGATCGCCCTCACCGGCGTGCTGTTCCTGGCCATCCTGCGCGCCGCCGCCTTCATCGCCCTGGCGGCGGGCGCCACCATCGTCACCTGGGTGCCGATCCCAGCCCTTCCCTGGTTCACCTGGGGGATGTGGCTGTTCCTGCTGGTGACCCCGGTGCAGTTCATCGGCGGCTGGGGGTTCTACAAGGGCGCGTGGAACGCCATCCGCACCCGCACCATCAACATGGATTTCCTGATCGCGCTGGGCACGTCGGTGGCCTATTTCTACAGCGTCGCCGTGATCTTTTTTCCCGAGGTTTTGCCGGTGAAAGTCGAGGAGCGGGATGTGTATTTCGAAGTTTCCGCCGTGATCATCGCCTTCGTGCTGCTGGGCAAGTACATGGAGGAGATGATCAAGAAACGCTCCTCCGCCGCGGTGCGCAAGCTGCTCGACCTGAAGCCCGCCAGCGCGCACGTGATGCGCGAGGAAAACGAGATGGAAGTGCCGGCGGAATCCGTGATGGTGGACGAAACCGTGGTGGTACGTCCCGGCGAGAAAATCCCGACCGACGGCGTGGTGCTGGAAGGCGCCTCCAGCGTGGACGAATCCATGCTCACCGGGGAATCCATGCCGGTGGAAAAAGCGCCGGGGGCGCAGGTGATCGGCGGCACCCTGAACCGCACCGGGCTGTTCCGCTTCAAGGCGACGCGGGTCGGCGCGGAAACCGCGCTGGCGCAGATCATCAAGATGGTGGAAGAAGCGCAGGCTTCGAGCGCGCCGATCCAGCGTATCGCCGACCAGGTCACCGGCTATTTCGTGCCCGCCGTGGTGGGGATTGCCATTCTTTCCTTCAGCGGCTGGTGGCTGGCGGGCAACTTTCCGCAGGGGCTGCTCGCCTTCATCGCCGTGCTCATCATCGCCTGCCCGTGCGCGCTGGGCATCGCCACGCCGGCGGCGCTGATGGTGGGGGTGGGCAAGGGCGCGGAAAGCGGCATCCTGATCCGCGGCGCGGAAATCCTGGAGCGCGCGCAAAAACTCACGGCGGTGGTATTCGACAAAACCGGCACACTCACCCGCGGCGAGCCCAACGTAACCGACATAATTGCACTGGGTAAGCTCGACGAGGCGCAAGTGCTTCGCTTTGCCGCCGCCGTGGAAGCGGGTTCGGAGCATCCTCTCGGCGAGGCCATTGTGCGCGCGGCCAAACACCGCGGGCTGGAACTGCCCAAGGTGACAGGATTCGAGGCGATTCCGGGACACGGCATCCGCGGCGAAACCGAGGGGCATCCGGTGCTGCTCGGCAACCGCCGCCTGTTTCAACGCGAAGGGATCGGCACTAACGCAGCCGAGGAACACATGACGCGGCTGGAAGCGGAAGGCAAAACCGCCATGCTGCTGGGATGCGACGGCCAACTGGCGGGCGTAATCGCCGTCGCCGACACGCTCAAGCCGGAATCCAGGGAAGCCGTCGCCGCCTTGCTGCGCGAGGGCGTGGAAGTGATTCTGCTCACCGGCGACAACCCGCGCACTGCCCAAGCCATCGCCAGGGAACTCGGGATCGAGCGGGTCATCGCGGAAGTCTTGCCCGCTGACAAAGCCACAGTAATCCAGGAGATGCAAAAGCAGGGCCGGGTGGTGGCGATGGTGGGCGACGGCGTCAACGACGCGCCCGCGCTGGCGGCGGCGGATATCGGCATCGCCATCGGCTCCGGTTCCGACGTGGCCAAGGAAACCGGCGGCATCATCCTGGTCAGGAACGACGTGCGCGACGTGGTGGCCAGCATCCGGCTTTCCCGCGCCACCATGCGCAAGATCAAGCAGAACCTGTTCTGGGCCTTTTTCTACAACTCGGTGGCGATTCCGGTGGCGGCGCTGGGCTTTCTCAATCCGGTGATCGCCGCCGCCGCCATGGCGCTGAGCTCACTTTCGGTGATCGTCAATTCGGCGCTGCTGAAGCGGCTCGAACTGTCTGTCGATTGACGTGGTGTCGCGAAGATGAAGGAGTTTGCATGAACAAATGGTCATGGTGGTGTCCCTGGACTGCGCTGGGGCTTGCGGCAGGCATCCTCATGCTTTGGGGTGTTTCCTTATGGACTGCTCTTCTGGCCGCGCTCCTGCTGGTCTGCCCGGCACTGATACTGTGGGGACTGATCGAAACATCGAGCCTTCCGCAGGCAGCCCAGGAGACTATCCCAGAAACCCGGGGAATGACGCTTAACTGGCTGGCGCCGTTTTATGATGCCGGCTGCCGCCTCTTCGGGCTGGGCCGGAGTTTCCGCGAGGAAACGCTGCATCATGCCGCGCTGAAACCCGGCGAACGCTTCCTGGATGCGGGTTGCGGCACCGGCGTTCTGACGCGCCTGGCTGCAGGAATCGTAGGCGCTTCCGGGCAGGCTGTGGGCATCGACCCTGCGCCCCACATGATCGCTGTTGCCAGGAAAAACGCCGCAGGCAGCAGTCAAGCCGAGTTCAGGCTCGCCGCCATTGAGCGCCTGCCGTTCGAGAGCGGCAGCTTCGACGTCGCCGTGGCCAGCCTCATGCTCCACCATCTTCCGCCGGACCTCAAGCGGGATGGGTTGCGCGAGATTCACCGCGTGCTCAAGCCCGGCGGGCGCCTGATCGTCGTGGATCTGGACCGCCCCGCCAATCCGTTGTGGTGGCTGCTTGCATGGCCGCTGCTGATGATGCCGATGACCGCCTCCAACCTGCGTGGGGAAATCCCAGATTACCTGCGCGACGCCAAATTCGAGGTCCACACCCAAGGCCGGCGAGTGCAGTTGCTGACTTTCTGGCAGGCAATCAAACCCATGAACCAAGGAGACCCATCATGAAGAGCGGATTTTCGACAACCGCATGGCGCGGCATGCTGGCCGGCATCCTGGCGATGTCGGCCATGGCGTCGCCGGCTGCCGACACCAGCCAACACAAGGTGGTGGACGGCGTGGCGATCTATATCGGCGTCTTGCCGGCGGAGATGGTCAAAGGCCACCCCAGGACACATTCGGAAGGGGTGATGCACGGCGGCGTACCCGCCGGGAAAAACCGCTACCACCTGGTAGTTGCGCTGTTCGACGAGGCCAGCGGTAAACGCATCAGCGGCGCCGGGATTAAAGCCAGGGTCTCGGAATTCGGCCTCCCCGGCCAGGAAAAGAAACTCGACCCCATGGTGATCGCAGGCAACGTTACCTACGGCAACTATTTCGCCATGCCCAATCCGGGGCCATACCGCATTCATCTCGAAATCAGACATGCCAGGATACATTCCGTCGGGACGATTGAGGCTGAATTCGAATACCGGCGCCCGTAAGATAGTAAGATAGAAAGGATGCCCATGAGTAATGACCGTCGGATAGACCCCGTGTGCGGCATGGAGGTGCCGGCCCGCCAGAACGAGACCATTTATTTGGGCATCCATTTCGCTTTCTGTTCGCAGCAATGCCTGGACCGCTTTGCCGAGCATCCCCACCTGTACGTGGGGATGCCGGGCCGCAAAGCGCCGAAGCAGGAGGGAAAGGAAGTTCTGAAACGCCGCCGTTTGCGCCTGGCCTCCGCGCTTTCCACCGACCAGGCTTTGCTTCTGAGCGACGCGTTGGCGGCCATGATGGGCGTGAAGAAAGTGTTGGCCGAGGGGGATCAGGTAGAGCTGACGTACGATCTGTTACAGGTAACGGCCGAGCAAATCGGGGCGAAAATCGCCGAAATCGGCATCCGTCTGGGGGAAGGCTGGCCGGAACGACTCCGTCTCGCATTCGTCCATTACCAGGAAGAATGCGAGGTTGGGAACCTGGAAGTCCAGGAAAGGCATGTTCACGGCAGCGGGCACTAGCACCTGGCCGGGTTATCTCGCCACCGGCCAGGTGAGCTGCCATGACATCGCCGGCCATGAGATTCCCTGTGGCGGCAGCGGGCAGGACGCCGAATGCCGGCGTGGTATTCCGTGGCCGCAGCCGCGCTACGAGCGGCAAGGTGAAATCGTCCGGGATCGGCTCACCGGCCTGGTCTGGACGCGCGACGCCAACCTGGGCGAATTCCCGATGACCTGGCAGGAAGCCCTGGATCGCGTGGCACGGATGAATCGCGCATGCGCCTTCAGCTATGGGGACTGGCGACTGCCAAACCGGCGCGAGCTGCGCAGCCTGGTCAGCCACCAGACCCGCAAGCCCGCCCTGCCGGAGGGGCATCCGTTCCTCAACGTCTTTCCGGGCTGGTACTGGAGTTCCACCACGGCGGCAATCAGCCCCGCCCACGCCTGGTACGTGCACTTGGAGGGGGCGCGTATGTTTTACGGTGGCAAGGATCAGTCTTTCCTGCTATGGCCGGTGCGTGGCATTGGCAACGGCGTAGTCCCCGCTACCGGCCAGACCCTTTGTTACGATGTGGCGGGCCGGGAAATCCCCTGCCACGGCAGCGGCCAGGACGGAGAGTCGCATACCGGCCGCCCTTGGCCGCAGCCGCGCTTTGCGATCGGGGACGAAAGCGTCCTTGACCGCCTGACCGGGCTTTTCTGGCGACGCGACGCGGACATCACCCGCCATCCGGTGAGCTGGGACGAGGCGCTGGCCGCCGTCGCCGGGCTGAACCTGGGCGCCGGCGGCGAGTGGGGGCCATGGCGGTTACCGAACATCAATGAACTCGAATCTCTGGTGGATTGCGCGCGGCACAGCCCTGCCTTGCCGTCCGGCCATCTATTCGAAGAGGTGCAAGCGGCCTACTGGTCGGCTACCACCAGCGCCTTCGAACCCGATTGGGCATGGGCGCTCTACTTGGACCAGGGCGCGGTGGGCGTCGGCCAGAAGCGGGGACGGCACTTCCGCGTATGGGCGGTTCGCGACGGCAGCAACAAATTGAGTTGAACCCAGATTGCCCATTGGAATGCACGTGCATGTAGGAGCGCGGCCCCCGGCGCGAATGCGACCGCAAATCGCGGCGAGGGCGCCGCTCCTACAGCGGTTTTTGGCTCTAGCGGCCAAGCCGATAATCATCGGCTGATTGCGGGATTGGGAAAATGCTGGCGAGTACGAGCAATTTGTTCAAATGTAAAAGCGGCAAAACTCGATTTGAAACGGCGGGCAAACTAAGATAGAATGCCGTTTCGTTTTTTAGGCGCGTAGCTCAGCTGGTTAGAGCACCACCTTGACATGGTGGGGGTCGTTGGTTCGAGTCCAATCGCGCCTACCAGCTTCTCAAAAGTGCGGTCATGCCGCACTTTTGTTTTTGGTAGGGTTGTTATGCCTGTTATTCGCTTGCCTGATGGCTCCGAGCGCAAATTCGATCAGCCAGTAACGGTAGCCGAAGTGGCCGCCAGCATCGGCGCGGGCTTGGCGCGCGCGGCACTGGCCGGCAAGGTTGACGGCAAGCTGGTGGATACATCCCATTGCATCGAGGCGGATAGCGATCTGGCTATTATCACCGACCGGGACGCCGAAGGCCTGGAAGTGATCCGCCACTCTACTGCGCACCTCCTTGCGCAAGCCGTAAAATCCCTCTTCCCGGATGCTCAGGTCACGATCGGTCCGGTGATCGATGATGGCTTCTTCTACGACTTTTCCTACAAGCGCCCATTTACGCCTGATGACCTGCTGGCCATCGAAAAGAAAATGGCGGAGCTTGCCAAAGCCGATCTGAAAGTCGAGCGCAAGGTGCTGTCGCGTTCCGACGCCATCGCCTTCTTCAAGGGCCTGGGCGAGCAGTACAAGGCGCAGATCATCGAATCCATTCCCAGCGACGAAGATCTGTCGCTATACACTCAGGGCGATTTCACCGACCTGTGCCGCGGCCCACATGTACCTTCCACCGGCAAGCTCAAGGTGTTCAAGCTGATGAAGGTGGCTGGTGCCTACTGGCGCGGCGATTCGAAGAACGAAATGCTGACGCGCGTGTATGGCACGGCCTGGGCGAAGAAGGAAGACCAGGAAGCCTATCTGCACCGTCTGGAAGAGGCCGAGAAGCGCGACCACCGCAAGATCGGCAAGCTGCTGGACCTGTTTCATACCCAGGAAGAGGCGCCGGGCATGGTGTTCTGGCATCCCAGGGGCTGGACGCTGTACCAGATCGTCGAGCAGTACATGCGTGGCGTATTCCGTGACAACGGTTACCAGGAAATTCGCACGCCGCAGGTGGTGGACCGCAGCTTGTGGGAGAAATCCGGTCACTGGGATAAGTTCCAGGCGATGATGTTCACCACCCACTCGGAAAATCGCGATTACGCGGTCAAGCCGATGAACTGCCCGTGCCATATCCAGGTGTTCAACCAGGGCCTGAAGAGCTACCGCGATCTGCCCCTGCGCCTGGCGGAATTCGGTTCCTGCCACAGGAACGAGCCTTCCGGCACGCTCGCCGGCATCATGCGGGTGCGCAACTTCACCCAGGACGATGCCCATATTTTTTGCACCGAAGCACAGATACAGGATGAAGTGGCGACCTTCATCGATCTGCTGCAAAAGGTCTATGCCGAATTCGGCTTCGACGATATTGTCGTCAAGCTTTCCACCCGGCCGGAGCAGCGCGTCGGCTCTGACGAAGTGTGGGACAAGGCTGAGGCCGCCCTGGAAACGGCGCTCAAGCGCAAGGGTCTGGAATTCGAACTGCAGCCGGGCGAGGGTGCATTCTATGGCCCGAAAATTGAATTTTCGCTGCGTGACTGCCTGAATCGCGTCTGGCAATGCGGCACCATCCAGGTGGACTTCTCCATGCCTGGCCGGCTGGATGCAACCTACATCAACGAAGAAAGTGCCAAGCAGACGCCGGTGATGCTGCACCGCGCCATTCTCGGTTCGCTGGAGCGCTTCATCGGGATCCTGATCGAGCACTATGCTGGAGCCTTCCCGATGTGGCTGGCACCGCAGCAGATGGTGGTGATGAATATCACCGATGCCCAGGCGGATTATGCGCGTGAGGTGGTGGCTGAGCTCAGAAAGAATGGTCTGCGCGTCGAGGCGGACTTGAGAAATGAGAAAATAACCTATAAAATACGGGAACATAGTTTGCAAAGGCTGCCTTACCTCCTGATCGTGGGGGACAAAGAGGTGGCTTCGAGACAGGTTGCCGTGCGTACCCGTAAGGGCGAAGACCTAGGCCAGATGCCGCTGGAAGCGTTGATTCAGCGGCTCAAGGGCGAGGTTGCCGAGAGGGTAGGCACGGTTTAATTTTTTTGACTTGGAGGTTTTTGCTATCGCTCAGGAAAAAGAATCACGAATCAATGGCGAGATTACTGCGCCAGAGATTCGTTTGGTTGGTGTGGAAGGTGAGCCGCTTGGCATAGTCAGCCTGGCCGTGGCCATGAAAATGGCGGAAGATGCCGAGATCGACCTGGTCGAGATCGCTCCGCAAGCCCAGCCGCCGGTGTGCCGTTTGATGGATTACGGCAAGTTCAAGTACCGCGAAAGCAAGAAGCAGCACGAAGCCAAGCTGAAGCAGATCCAGATCAAGGTCAAGGAAGTGAAGTTTCGTCCGGGAACGGACGAGGGCGACTATCTGATCAAGCTGCGCAATCTGATCCGTTTTCTGGAAGAGGGCGACAAGTGCAAGATCACCCTGCGTTTTCGCGGTCGGGAGATGGCGCACCAGGAGATTGGTTTGCGGCTCCTCAAGCGCGTTGAGGCTGATTTGATGGAACACGGCACGGTCGAGCAGTTCCCGAAAATGGAAGGCCGTCAGATGGTGATGGTGTTGTCGCCCAAGAAGAAGTAGTAGGAACCTGGTGGTCAACAGGTCGGTATTGTTGACTGCTAAAAACAAGTGGTGTTCAGGCTACCAAGTTTCCCCGCAGGGGAGCGCCTGGCATCAAGCTAAAATGTAGGAGTTGAACATGCCTAAGATGAAAACCAAGAGCGGCGCTGCCAAGCGCTTCAAGTCTCTGGGTGGCGGCGGTATCAAGCGCACCCATTCCCACCTGCGCCACATCCTGACCAAGAAAACCACCAAGCGCAAGCGTCAGCTGCGCGGTACAACGATGGTTTGTGCGAGCGACATGAAGTCGGTTCGCGCCATGATGCCCTACGCGTAAGGAGACTGAAAAATGCCAAGAGTTAAACGTGGTGTAACGGCGCGCGCGCGCCACAAGAAAGTTCTGGTACAGGCCAAGGGTTTCCGCGGCCGCCGCAAGAACGTATACCGCATTGCCAAACAGGCGGTGATGAAAGCCGGTCAGTATGCTTATCGTGACCGTCGCCAGAAGAAGCGTCAATTCCGCGCACTATGGATCGTCCGTATCAACGCGGCAGCTCGCGAACTGGGCTTGACTTACAGCGTGTTCATGAATGGTCTGAAGAAAGCCGCGATCGAAGTGGACCGCAAGGTTCTGGCCGATCTGGCGGTGTTCGACAAGCCCGCTTTTGCACACATCGTGGATCAGGTAAAAGCCCGCCTTGCTGCCTAATCAGCGGTAAAGAAAAAGGAGGCTGAGAGGCCTCCTTTTTTTATCCTGGAAAAAGCTATTGAACCGCAGAGGACGCGGAGGACGCTGAGGAAAGACAAGGCGTTGCCAAATTATGCTGAGTCACCCATTAGGTGAGTACGTTTCTTACGTCAAGCATTTGAATTCCTTTGCGTCCTCCGCGTCCTCTGCGGTGAATCGTCGTT
This sequence comes from Sulfuricella sp., assembly GCA_031426955.1. Taxonomy (GTDB): domain Bacteria; phylum Pseudomonadota; class Gammaproteobacteria; order Burkholderiales; family Sulfuricellaceae; genus Sulfuricella. The sequence goes on along the minus strand of JASJPA010000019.1, from coordinate 114,548 downwards.
TTTAGGTTTATTTGAAGATTCCGGAAATGCAAAATCTAGACGCAATCCTGAAAGAAGCGCAGGCTGCCTTCGCCGGAATAGATAATCCGGCCGAGCTGGAGCAGGCCAAGGCGCGCTATCTGGGCAAGAGCGGCGTGCTCACCGAGCAGCTCAAGCAGCTCGGCAAAATGCCGCCGGAAGAGCGCCGTGAAGCGGGTGCCCGCATCAACCAGGCGAAGGACTTGCTGGAGCAGGCTCTGAAAGATCGGCGTGAAGCACTTCAGGAGCGGCTGCTGCAGGCGCAGCTGGCGCAGGAAGCGCTCGATGTGACGCTGCCCGGCCGCGGCTTGGGGGTGGGCGGCCTGCATCCGGTTACGCGCACTCTGCAGCGCATCGAGGGCCTGTTCCGTTCCATCGGTTTCAGCGTCGCGGAAGGGCCGGAAATCGAGAGCGATTTCTACAACTTCACCGCGCTGAATATTCCCGAGAATCATCCCGCCCGTGCCATGCACGACACCTTCTACGTGGACGACCGGCATGTGCTGCGCACCCATACCTCGCCGGTGCAGGTGCACTATATGCAGAATCATCAGCCGCCGCTGAAGGCCATCGCGCCGGGCCGGGTCTACCGCTGCGATTCCGATGTCACGCACACCCCCATGTTCCATCAGGTCGAGGGGCTATGGGTAGATGAGCAGGTGAACTTCGCCGAACTCAAGGGCGTGCTGGCCGATTTCATGCAGCGCTTCTTCGAGCGCGATGACCTCAAGGTGCGCTTTCGTCCCTCGTTCTTCCCCTTCACCGAACCTTCGGCGGAAATGGATATCGGCTGCGTGATGTGCGGCGGCACGGGTTGCCGCGTGTGCAGCCATACCGGCTGGCTCGAAGTGCTGGGCTGCGGCATGGTGCATCCCAACGTGCTTGGCCACGTCAACGTGGACAGCGAGAAATACCTTGGTTTCGCCTTCGGATTGGGTGTGGAGCGCTTAGCGATGCTGCGTTACGGCGTGAACGATCTGAGGTTGTTCTTCGAGAGCGATCTGAGATTTTTAAGGCAGTTCAACTGAAATGAAATTTTCCGAAAACTGGCTGCGTGCCTACGTCAATCCCGATCTCGACAGCGACCGGCTCGCCCATGCCCTGACCATGGCCGGGCTGGAAGTGGAGGCGCTGGAATCGGTCGCGCCTCCCTTCGACAAGGTGGTGGTGGGGGAGGTGCTGGCGCTGGAGAAGCATCCCGATGCCGACCGGCTGAATGTCTGCCGGGTCGACGTCGGTACCGGCGAGCCGTTGCAGATTGTGTGCGGTGCGGCCAATGTTCGCGCCGGAGCGAAGGTTCCGTGCGCCCTGGTCGGCGCGCAACTGCCGAAGATGGCGATCAGGCAGGCCAGGGTGCGCGGCGTCGAATCCTCCGGCATGCTGTGTTCCGAGTCGGAGCTGGGGCTGGCCGATGAAAGCAGCGGCCTGTTACTGCTGCCGTTCGATGCGACGGTCGGGCAATCGATCCGCGACTATCTCGGCCTCGACGACAAGCTGTATACCCTCAAGCTCACCCCCAACCGCAGCGACTGCCTGAGCGTGACCGGCGTGGCGCGCGAAGTGGCGGCGGTGACCGGCGCGGCGCTGAACTTGCCGAATGCGGTGGTCGTGCCCACTTCCATCCCTGACCGGATCGCTGTTGCGGTGGATGAACCCGCCGCTTGCCCGCGTTACTGCGGTCGGGTGCTGAAAGGCCTGAATGCGGCGGCGGGGACGCCGGAATGGATGGCGCGCCGGCTGAAAAGAAGCGGACTGCGCCCGATCAGCGCGGTCGTGGACGTGACCAATTACGTTCTGCTGGAACTGGGGCAGCCTCTGCATGCGTTTGACCTGGCGAAAATCCAGGGCGGCATCCGCGTGCGTTTCGCCCGCTCCGGAGAGCGACTGGAACTGCTCAACCAGCAGACGGCGGCACTGGATTCCGACATGCTGGTGATTGCGGACGAAGCCCAGGCTCTGGCACTGGCAGGCGTGATGGGCGGCCAGGCCAGCGCGGTGTCCGATGCGACCGTCGATATTTTCATGGAAAGCGCGTTCTTCAGCCCGGATACGATCGCCGGCAAGGCACGCCGGCTGGCCCTTTCCACCGATTCTTCCTATCGTTTCGAACGCGGCGTGGATTTCGCCGCAACGCGTGCCGCGCTGGAACGGGCGACGCAGCTGCTGCTGGAAATCTGCGGTGGCGCGGCAGGCGAGATCACCGAAGTTACGGCTGAATTGCCGCAGCGCACGCCGATCCGGCTGCGGGTGGCGCGCGTCAGCCAGGTGCTGGGCATAGCTTTGAGCTCAGCCCAGATCGCGGCGCTGCTTTCCCGCCTGCAATTCGATTTTGCCGAAGACGGCGGGGCATACCTGGTCACACCGCCGAGTTATCGCTTCGATCTGGCCATCGAGGCCGACCTGATCGAGGAAATGGCGCGGCTCTACGGCTACGACAACATCCCCGCGCTGCCGCCCAGAGGCAGCCTGAACATGCTGGCCCAGTCCGAGGCGGCGCGGGGGCGGGAAACGTTGCGGGCGCTGCTGACCGCGCGCGATTACCAGGAAGTGATCAATTACAGCTTTGTCGACGCGGCGTGGGAGCGCGACATTGCCGGCAACGACAACCCGCTGCAACTAAAGAACCCGATTGCCAGCCAGATGGGAGTGATGCGCTCGACCCTGTTCGGCGGGCTGATCGACAACCTGTGCTTCAATCTCAACCGCAAGCAGGAACGCGTGCGCCTGTTTGAAACCGGGTGTTGTTTCGCCCAATCGGCAGAAGGCTTTAAGCAGCCGGAAAAGCTCGCCGGCCTGTGTTACGGCAACGCCCAACCCGAGCAGTGGGGCGAGGTTGCGCGCGCAGTGGATTTCTATGACGCCAAGGCGGATGTGGAAGCGCTCTTCTGGCCGGCGGCTCCCCGTTTCGAGGCCGCCTCGCATCCGGCTTTACACCCCGGCCAGGCGGCGAAGGTGTGGCTGGAGGGTGAGCTTCTCGGCTGGATAGGCTCGCTGCACCCGAAGTGGCAGCAGAAATTCGAGCTGCCGGCCGCGCCGGTATTGTTCGAGCTGGAGATGGCCGTGCTGCTGCGCAGCAGGGTTCCGGCGTTTGCCGAGATTTCGAAGTTTCAGGCAGTGCGCCGCGATATCGCGGTGGTCGTGGACGAGGGAATCAGCGTGCAGGCCTTGCTTGACGGCATGAGTGAGCACTTGCCGGAGGTCGTGGCCGAGCTCGCGTTGTTTGATGTCTATCGCGGCAAAGGCATTGATTTAGGTAAAAAAAGTCTTGCATTCCGGGTGTTGATGCAAGATACTCGGCAGACACTAACCGATGAAGAAGTAGACGCGGTGACCGCGCAACTTGCTGAAGTTTTGACTTCCCGCTTCGGCGCGAAGTTACGTAATTGAGGAACGAACATGACATTAACAAAAGCTGAACTTGCAGACATGCTGTTCGAAAAAGTAGGGTTGAACAAACGGGAAGCCAAGGATATGGTGGAATCCTTCTTTGAAGAGATTCGCGTATCCCTGGAAAAAGGGGAAGGCGTCAAGCTGTCCGGGTTCGGCAACTTCGAACTGCGCGATAAGCCTGAACGCCCCGGCCGCAATCCCAAAACCGGTGAAGAAATTCCTATCACTGCGCGGCGCGTGGTGACCTTTCATGCCAGCCAGAAGCTGAAGGCGATGGTGGAAGAATCCTATCAATTAGAGGCCGCAAATGGCGGAACTCGCAAGCAAGCCTGATTTACCGCCGATTCCGGCAAAGCGCTATTTCACGATCGGTGAAGTGAGCGAGTTGTGCGGGGTCAAGCCCCACGTACTGCGCTACTGGGAGCAGGAGTTCACCCAGCTCAAGCCGGTGAAACGGCGCGGCAACCGCCGCTACTACCAGCACCACGAAGTGCTGCTGGTGCGCCGCATCCGCGACCTGCTGTACGAACAGGGTTTCACCATCAGCGGTGCGCGCCATCGTCTGGAAGAAGCGGGTGAGCGAAAAGCGCCGGCAGTGGTCGCAGACGTCATGCCTGAAACCGGCCATACGATGGATCTGGCACTGCTAAGGCGGGAAATCAAAAGCGTGCTGGAACTGCTCCGTCTATAGCCGAGCCCGGCGGTTTCGGCTATAATGCCGTTTCTCGGGGCGTAGCGCAGCCTGGTAGCGTACTTGCATGGGGTGCAAGTGGTCGGAGGTTCAAATCCTCTCGCCCCGACCAATTGATTTAAACAGTTAGGCCAATCTTCGGATTGGCCTTTTTGCTTTTTCGGCAGGCGTGTGACGCTTTCGCCATACGGGTCATTTCACGCGCCAGGAGCCGGCGCTCAACACCGCAGCTCTTCGCTAGCCGACAGCGTGAAACACGATCACGCCGCCCGCCACCTTGCCGTTTCGGTCATGGATCGACGCCTTGGACTGGGTGATGGCGAGTTCGCTGCCGTCGCGGCGGATCAGGGTGCTGTGGGCGGCTTCGTCGGCGAGGTGGATGACCCGCTCCAGCGGCTGGGATAACGCTTCCGCCCCGCTCCAGCCGGTGAGCCGTTCCGCCGCCGGGTTCATGTGCTTGATGCAGCCCACGGCATCGGTGCTGATGACGGCATCGCCGATCGAGGCCAGAGTCACCCGGGCGCGCTCCTTTTCTTCATACAGCGCCTCCTCCCCCTGTTTGCGCGCGATAATGTCCTGGCGCAACTGCTCGTTGGCCTTGGTCAGCATATTGGTACGCTTCATCACCAGTTCCTCGAGGCGGTGGCGGTGCTCCCTGAGTTCCTGTTCCATCTGTTTGCTCTTGGTGACATCCACCATGATGCCCTGCAGCATCAGGGGCTGCCCCGACTCGTCCCGCACCACGGTGGCCTGATCGCGGAACCAGAAAATGCTTCCGTTGTGGGCGCGCAGCCGGTATTCGCAGCACAAGGGCCTGCCGGTGGCGCGACTTTGGGAAAGCTGTTCCTCCACGCGCAGGCGGTCGTCGGGGTGGACCTGCTTCAAGTGGATTTCGGGGTCGGCCAGCCATTCCTCCGGAGTAAAACCCAGGCCCATGATCTGCGGGCTGACGTAGAGTGTGCTGTCCTTGCCGTCGAGGGCGGCGATATAGGTAATCGCCGGGGTCTGCTCCACCAGCGTGCGATACTTGGCCTCCGCCACCTTCTTTTCCGCCTGCAGCTGGCGCTCCTTCATCAGGCGCCCGATCACGGCCGGCAGCAGTTCGAGGTATTGCCGCTCCACGTCCTTGACCAGGTAATCGCGTGCGCCGCGCTTCATCGCCTCCACGGCGACCAGGGCGTTGTCTGCGCCGGTCAACATCATGACCGGAATCGGAATTTCACCCGTTTCATCGCGCAGTTCCGCCAAAAATTCCAGTCCGTCCAGGTCGGGCAGCCGGTAATCGAGCAGGATGCAGTCCGGCCTTTCCGCATGGACAAGCCGCAAGCCTTCCCGGCCGGTTTCGGCCTCGGAAAGGATGAAATCGTAGTCGGGGTTCAGTTTCAAGGCCCGCTGGCAGGCCATGCGGTCGACGATGTCGTCATCGATGATCAGTATGCGAATTTGGGGTTTCGTCATAGAAAAATTTTTATCCAGGTTGAAATGTCGCACCGGAACGCCGTTATTCCGGCATTTCGCTGATGGTCCAGTAGCTGTTGATGGATCGCATGACCTCGACGAACTGTCGGTAGTCCACCGGTTTGGCCATGTAGCCGGCGACACCGAGGTCGAAGCTGTTTACCTTGTCCTGCTGCTCCTCCGAGGTGGTCAGCACCACCACCGGGATGCGCCTCAAGACCTCTTCGTGCTTGACCACCTGCAGGAACTCGATGCCGTTCATGAGCGGCATGTTGAGGTCGAGCAGGATGATGCAGGGCCTTTCGCTTTTCGGGTCGTGCAGGTGGGCCAGGGCCGCCTCGCCGTTTTCCAGGTGCACCAGGGGATTGGTGACATGCAGCTCCTTGAGGGCGCGCTTCACCGTCATCGCATCAATCTGGTCGTCTTCCACCAATAAAATAGGCTTGCTGGTTATCTTCAATCAGGTTTCTCCATGGGTTAAGGGCTTGTCCGTAAATCATCAAGCACTGCGGGGCAGGGTGAAGAAGAAGGTGCTGCCCTCGCCCACCTTCGATTCGACCCATATTTCTCCGTCGTACATTTCGACGATCTTTTTTACCAGGGCGAGGCCGACGCCGGTGCTTTCCACCCGGTCTCTCGGGGCCAGAGTCTGGAACAGCTGGAATATTTTCTCGAAATACCGTTCCTCGATCCCCGGACCGTTGTCGGACACGCTCAGTTTCCACTTGTTCCCCGCGGCTACGCAGCCGATGCGAATATTGCCCTCGGCCTTGTCCATGTATTTGATGGCGTTGCTCAAAAGATTCTGGAATACCTGCTGCAAACGGGTCCGCTCCGCCACCACGGTGGGCAGCGGGTTGTCGATGGTGATGGCAATGTTCGGGGGCGGGGAAAGCAGGTCGATGACTTCATGCACCAGCTGATCGAGATCCACCGCGACGCCGGCCTCCTTCACCCGGCCGACCCGGGAATACTGCAAGATACCGTCGATCAGGCCATCCATGCGGCGCACCCGGCTCAGCAGCAGCCTCATGTGATCTTTGCCCTCGTCGTCGAGCTTGTCCGCGTAGTCGGTCACCACCCAGTCGGCCAGCGAGCTGATGGCGCGCAGCGGCGCCTTCAGGTCGTGGGACACCACATAGGCGAAGTTCCTGAGCTCCTCGTTGGCGCTTTCCAGCTCGTGCACCAGTCGCGTCTGCCGCTCCTCCACCTGCTTGCGTTCGGTAACGTCGCGCACGATGCCGGTGAACATGCGGTGATCGGCCAGACGCACCTCGCTGACGGCAAGGTCCATGGGGAATATTACCCCATCCTTGCGCATCCCCATTACTTCACGGCCGATGCCGACGATCCTTTTTTCGCCGGTTTTCAGGTAGCGGGCGAGGTACCCGTCGTGCTCCTCGCGGTGGGGTGAGGGCATGAGCATGGAGATGTTCTTTCCCGCAACCTCGGCCTCTGTGTAGCCGAACATGCGCTCGGCTGCCGGATTGAAGCGGTCGATCATCCCCTGTTCGCCAATGACGATGATGCCTTCCGCCGCCGTCTCCACAATGGCGCGCACGCGCGCCTCGCTTTCGCGCAGATGATCGGCCTGGACCGCCAGCGCCTCTTCGGCGTGTTTGCGCTCGCCGATCTCCCGCCTGATGCGCAGAAACAGGAGGGACAAGAAAACCATGGCAAAAAGCAGTGCCAGGGAAAACATGACCAGTGTTTTGTGGGCGTTTTCCCGCTCGGCGTCCATGCGCTGCTTGAGCAGCGTCCTTTCGTAACCCTGCATCGCCGTGACCAGGCTGCGGAGCGCATCCATCTCTGTCTTGCCAGAGCCCACCATCAGCCGTTGCCGCGCCGCCTCGAAGCCCTCGGTCTGGCGCACAATCAGGACCCGGTTCAGGAGGGTGAGCCTGGCCGCGATCTGGCGGGCAAGCTCGGGCATCCGCTGCTGCTGGGCGGGCTCGCCGGCGGTCAGCCGGCTCAGCTGCGACAGCAGTTCCGCGATCCGGGCGATGGCGGCATCGCGCCGCGGCAGGTAGAATTCTTCGCCGGTGATGATGTAGCCGCGCTGGCCGGTTTCGGCCTGGTTCATGAGGGAAAAGATTTCCTCCAGGGTGGCCAAGGCTTCGTGGGTCTGCGTCACTCGTCGGGAGGCTTCGACATAATGAAGGCTGGACTGGTACACCAGCCCGCCGACCAGGGCCAGGATCGCCAGCGCAACGCCGAATCCCCCGAGCACCTTGCTTTCAATGGACCATTTTTTCATTTTGTCACCCCGCGTCCGGGCCGCCGGCGCCCATTGGCCGCAATGAGGCCAAGTCCAGATCCATGGAGGAAATTTGTCGGCCTGGCGGGATGGGGGAAACGGGAGGTCGCGGTTTCACGCAGCATTTCCTGAAAGGGGATTCTCTGTGGTTTGCAGTTAAGCAAACATTATTCCAGACTTTCTTGCTCTCGAGCAAGAAAGTCTGCGGCAGTTGCGTTTTGTCAGGGTTGGCGGTGCAGTGAACATCGAAATAAGCATGTTATAATCCCGCCAGATTATCAATTTCAAAGCACGGCGCAAGCGCCCCCGCTTCAAGGTGCCTGCCGGCCAACCGTAAAAATCAACGATGCGGATTCTATTGAGTAACGATGATGGTTATTTCGCTCCTGGCCTGGCCTGCCTTGCCGAAACGCTTTCCTCCCTTGCCGATATCACTGTAGTCGCCCCAGAGCGCGACCGCAGCGGCGCCAGCAACTCGCTCACCCTCGACCGCCCGCTAAGCCTGCGCAGAGCGCACAGCGGTTTCTATTACGTTAACGGCACGCCCACCGACTGCGTCCACCTTGCCGTGACCGGCATGCTGGATCATCTGCCGGACATGGTGATTTCCGGCATCAATCACGGCGCCAACATGGGCGACGACACGGTTTATTCGGGTACGGTGGCGGCGGCAACCGAAGGTTACCTGCTGGGTGTCCCCTCAATTGCGGTGTCCCTGGTGAGCAAGGGGGCCGGCAACTATCCCGCCGCGGCGCGCGTGGTCGCCGAGCTTGTCAAGCGCCACCAGGATCATCCCTTCACCAGCCCGGTGCTGTTGAACGTCAATGTGCCGGATGTTCCCTACGAGCAGATTCAGGGCCGGGAGATCACGCGGCTGGGCCGGCGCCACAAGGCGGAACCGGTGGTGAAATCGGAGAATCCGCGCGGCGAAACGGTATACTGGGTGGGCGCGGCCGGCGCTGCGCAGGATGCCGGGGCCGGTACGGATTTCGGCGCCGTGGCGCGCGGCATGGTTTCCGTGACGCCGTTGCAGATCGACTTGACTCATTATGGGCAGATGGACGTGATCAAAGGGTGGTTATGAGCGCGAAACTCAGCGGCATCGGCATGACTTCGCAGCGTACCCGGGTGCGCATGGTGGAGCGCTTGCGCAGCCAGGGCATCAAGGACGAGGTGGTGCTCGATGCGATGGCTTCCGTGCCGCGCCATATTTTCGTGGACGAGGCACTGGCCACCCGCGCCTATGAAGACTGCTCGCTGCCGATCGGTTTCGGCCAGACCATTTCCAACCCCCAAACCGTTGCGCGCATGACTGAGCTGCTGCGCGGCGGCAGACCACTGGGAAAAGTGCTGGAAATCGGCACCGGCTGCGGCTACCAGACTGCCGTGCTGGCTCGCCTGGCGCAGGAAGTGTATTCCGTTGAACGGATCGCGCCGCTGCTGATGAAGGCGCGGGGGCATCTGCGCGAACTTCGTGCCGCCAACATCAAGGTCAAGCATGCAGACGGTTCCCTCGGGCTGGAGGAGCTGGGGCCGTTCGACGGCATCATCATGACTGCGGCTGCCACCCACGTGCCGGAGGCGCTGCTGCAGCAATTGGCCGTGGGCGGACGGATGGTGTTCCCGATCGGAACCGGCGAGCAGCGCCTTTGTCTGATAGAACACACTGCAGAAGAATATCGTCAGACGACGCTGGAAGCGGTGAAATTCGTGCCGCTATTGCCGGGGTTGGCATGACTTCGGATTATTCATTAGAGCCAAAACACCGCTGTGGGAGCGGCGCCCTCGCCGCGATTTTCGTCCGCATTCGCGCCGAGGGCGGCGCTCCTACATGCACGAGCTTCCAATGGACAATCTAGGATGATTTCTGGTGCTGTTCTGGCAGCTTGTGCCTTTGCCCTGCTGATAAGCGGCTGCGCATCGACTAAGTCGAGTGCGCCTGTAGTCGAGCGTGCTTCCGTGGCTCCCAAAGCACCCGCCAAAATCCGGAAGGACGGGGACGAGCGTCCCCAGGCTTATACCGTGCAGAAGGGCGACACCTTGTATGGCATCGCGCTGGAGCATGGCTTCGACTACAAGGAAGTGGCGGAGTGGAACGGCATCGCGCCGCCCTACACCATCCGCATCGGCCAGTCTGTGAAGCTTAATGCCTCTCCACAGACGGTAGTGGTCACTCCGTTCAAAGCCGTGCCGGTGGTGGAAACCCGGCAAGCCGGCGAGGATCCGTTGATGAAGACCCAGCCCAAGGCGGCCAAGCTTGCTTACTCAGAGCAGGCGGAAAAGGGCCTCACGGCCAGGGCGGAGCCCCAGGACAAGCCGGCACCGATCGAATTGCCGGCAGAGAAAAAAGAGGCCATTCAGGCCGAGGATGATGAGCGGGTCGAATGGAACTGGCCCGCAGCGGGCAAGGTGATCACGTCGTTCAATGAGGCATCCGGTTCCGGCAAGGGTCTGGATATCGGCGGGAAGAGCGGCCAGCCGGTTCTCGCTGCGGGACCGGGCAAGGTGGTTTATAGCGGCAACGGACTGCGCGGCTATGGAAAACTGGTGATCATCAAGCACAACAAGACTTATTTGAGCGCCTACGCGCACAATCACCAGATTCTGGTCAAGGAAGGGCAGAACGTGACCAGGGGCCAGAAAATTGCCGAAATGGGCGATTCCGATGCCGATCAGGTCAAGCTGCATTTCGAGATACGGCGGTTTGGCAAGCCGGTCGACCCGATAAAATATCTGCCGCAAACGGCCTTTCACGGTCCTCAGCCCGTAGAAAGTCGGAGTCCTTCAGGGAATGACAGACCCTCATGAGCGATGATATCTTTGGTGAAGAAGAGGAATTTCCGGGTGTAGAGAAGGCTGCTCGTGGAGAGGAGAAGAGCGATGTGGCGCCGGAGCTGAAAGAGAGCCCGAGCGAGCATCAATTCGATCCCACGCTGATCTACTTCAATGAAATAGGTCAGAATGAGCTGCTGAGCGCTGCCGAGGAGTACACCCTTGCATGCCGGGTGAAGCAGGGAGATTTCGATGCGCGCCAGCGGATGATCGAGTGCAATCTCCGCTTGGTCGTGAATATCGCCAAGCACTACGTGAGTCGTGGCATGGCACTGCTGGATCTGATCGAGGAAGGCAACCTGGGGCTCATCCACGCCCTCGAAAAATTCGATCCGGAGCGGGGGTTCCGCTTTTCCACCTACGCCACCTGGTGGATTCGGCAGAATATCGAACGCGCCATCATGAACCAGTCGCGCACCATCCGCATTCCGGTGCATGTGATCCGGGAGATGAACATCTGCCTGCAGGCGTTTCGTCACCTTGAAGCCCACAAGGGCAACGAACCCAGCGTGGAAGAGGTGGCGCACTTGCTGGGCAAGCCGGTGGCCGATGTGCGCTACGTGCTGAACCTGAATGAACGCATGGCCTCCCTGGATACGCCGCTGGATATCGATCCTACCCTCTCCCTGAGTGATGCGCTCCCTGATGAGCATACCCTCTCGCCCGAACTGCAACTGCAGCACGCCGAGCTTGAGGCGCTTGTGCGTCAGTGGCTGGAGGAGCTGGGAGACAAACAGCGCTGCGTGATAGAGCGGCGCTTTGGCTTGAACGGACACGCCATTCACACCCTGGAGAAAGTGGCTGACACCCTTGATATCACCCGAGAGCGGGTGCGCCAGATTCAGGTGGAGGCATTGAAACTCTTGCGCCGCAGCTTGAAGCGCAAGGGGATATCGCGAGACGATACCCTCTGAGAAACTGAGTGTCCCGGGAAAATCAGTTTTCACGGATTTTGCGGATTACCGCAGATATTGCAGGTTAATTTAATAAGGTAAACCCCCGGCTTTGCCGGGGGACTGCAATAGGTTTGACCTTTGCGGCAGTCGTGTGGAAAGTTAAAAATTTGTGCCAACATTCCCTCCCCCGGGCAGGGGGAGGGCTAGGGTGGGGGTGGAAAGCCTCGCGTGAGATTGGAGCATTTTAACCCCCATCCCAACCTTCCCCCTGCGAGGGGGAAGGAGCGGAAAACCAGCCGCCTTGGGCGGCTCACGGTTTTATCGGCGCCTTTGAGGCGCTCACCCAATAAACCCCCGGCTTTGCCGGGGGTCACTTAATTTCGCCTCTCAACTTTTCACCCTTGCGATAAATCCGGATTAAGACAAAATGAAACTTGAGCCGACAGTTTACATCGTGGATGACGACGCCGAGATGCGCAGTGCGCTCTACCGGCTGGTACGATCGGCGGGAATGAGAGCGGAATCTTTCGCCAGCGCGCTGGAATTTCTCAGTGCCTATCATTCAGACCCCCCGGGCTGTTTGCTGCTCGATGTGCAAATGCCTCGCATGAGCGGGCTGGAATTACAGCAGCGCCTCAAACTTGAGCAAATCAACATCCCCATTGTTTTCCTTACCGGCTACGGCAACGTGCCGGCGGCAGTCAGCGCGATGAAGCTGGGTGCGCTGGATTTTCTCGAAAAGCCATTCGACAACGAGGCATTGCTCGACCGCCTGCAAAAGGCCATCCAGATGGATGCAACTGCCCGCCTTAACCGCCATCGCCAGACCAGGATCGGCCACGGTCTTGCACGGCTTACCCCGCGCGAGCGTGAAACCACGGACATGCTGGTTGCCGGCAAGCCCAACAAAGCCATTGCCGACCTGCTCGGAGTGAGCGTGAGGACGGTGGAAACGCACCGGGCCAACATCATGGCCAAGATGCAGGCCGAGTCCCTGTCCGATCTGGTGAGAATGATGCTGGATTTCAAGGGCGAAATTCGGGATAACTAGACTCCTTATATGCCCCCCCTTATCCGTATTTATACGGATGCCGGAATTTTCTGGTGCTATTACATTAAACATTAGGGAAGCGCTGATTAAATGGCAAATCGTCATTCCGGCGAAGGCCGGAATCTAGAAAATTCAAAGCGCTGGACACCGGCTTTCGCCGGTGCGACGAATAAATCAGCGGTTCCCTAGCAAAAAAACGCAAGACAGCCGGTGAGAGGAGGCGATCGCATTCATGCGTCTGATTCAGCCAGGCCAAGACAAGAAACCATTTCTGCTGCTGGCGCTGACGGCGCTCGTCACGCTGTCGGTGCTCGCCTTCTTTTTGTGGCGGCTGGTCCAGTTTCGGACCTGACGGAAGACGTCATGCAGCGCAGTCTGGATGTGCAGGAACTGCGCGGCGAGATCGTTTATCTGGATGAGGCGCTGACCATGTCGGCCCGCCTGGCGGTGCTTACGGGCGAGCCGGAATGGCAGCGGCGCTACCGGAAACTCGAATCGCGGCTGGATGCCGTCCTCGCCAAGGTCTCCACCCATACGGGAGCGCTGCCAGGCATGACGGCAGCGGCCGCCAAGACCGATGCCGCCAACAAGCGCCTGCTGGAGATGGAACACCGCGCCTTCGACCTGCTGGCGCAGGGGCAGCGGGAGGCGGCCCGCAAGATCCTGTTTTCCGCGGAATACGGCGCGCAAAAGGCCCTCTATGCCGAAGGGATGGCGCAGCTGGATGGCCAGCTGGGCAAGGTCGAACAGGACGCCCGCAAATCCGAGCGCCTGTACTTCGAGACGGCCATCGGCTCCGCGCTGGTTGCCATCCCCCTGTTGGCCTTGTTGTGGTATTACGCCCTCCGGTCCATCCGGGGCTGGAGAGTGTGCCTCATGGAGACCAACCGGCAGATCGAGCAGCAGGGTGCCGAGCTGGCGGCGGGGGCCGAGGCCCTGCGGCAGGAAGTGGCCGAGCGGCGCCGGCTCGCCGCCGAAGCGGAATTGCGCCGGCTCAACGACACCCTGGAGCTGCGGGTCAAGGAGCGTACCGCGCAACTTGGCGCGGCCAGTGAAGATCTGCGCCGGAGCGCGAATCAGCTTCGGCTCTTCCGCGATTTGCTTGACCAGTCCAACGATGGCATCTATATCGTCGACCCGGCCACCAGCCGCTTTTTGGACGTGAACGAGGCGGCCTGCCGCGACCTGCACTACACGCGCGAGGAACTGTTGCAGCGCGGCGTGGTGGACATCCAGACCGACCTGCGTGACATTGCCGCCTGGCAGGCGCACGTGCAGGAACTTCGCACCCAAGGCCGGACCCTCCTGGAATTCGAGGCCCTGCGCAAGGATGGCAGCCGGTTCCCGGTCGAAGTCAGTATCCGGGGCGTCAGCGTCGAGGATCAGGCATACATCATCGCCGTGGTGCGCGACATCAGCGGGCGAAAGCGATCCGAGATGGCGTTGCAACGCGCCCTGCGTGCTCAGCATGCCCTGAGCGCCTGCAATGCGACCCTGATCCACGCCACACAGGAACAGCAGCTGCTGGCCGACATGTGCCGGAACATCGTCGAGGAGGGCGGCTACCGCCTCGCCTGGATCGGCTTTGTCGAGCATGACGCGGCGAAAAGCGTGCGGTCGGTGGCCAGCGCGGGTTACGAGGCGGGCTACCTTGAATCGCTCCAGATCACCTGGGCCGACAGCGAGCGCGGCCAGGGTCCGACTGGCTGCGCGGTGCGCAGTGGCAAAGTGGAGATTGCGCACGATATCGCGCAGAACCCGGCCTATGGCCCCTGGCGCGAGCAGGCGCTGCAGCGCGGCTATGCGTCGAGCATCGCTCTGCCGCTCAAGAAGGAGGCCGGCGAGGTGTTCGGCGTGCTCAACATCTATGCCGCCGAGGCCCAGGCCTTCGACGCGGCCGAGATCCACCTGCTGCAGGAACTGGCCGACGATCTCGCTTTCGGAGTGCTCACCCTGCGCACGCGGCGGGAACGCGACCACTACCAGCTTGAGCACCTGAAAAGTGCCGACCTGCTCAAGGAGGCCCTGATCGGCACCATCCGCGCCATCGCACTCACGGTGGAAAAGCGCGACCCTTACACCGCCGGCCATCAAAGCCGGGTGGCCGACCTGGCCGCAGCCATCGCCCGGGAGATGGGCCTGGATGCAGACCACATCGAGGGGATGAAGCTCGGCGCCATGATCCACGACATCGGCAAGATCTATGTGCCGGCCGAGATACTCAACCGGCCGGGGCGACTGTCAGAGCACGAATTCGGCATGATCAAAACCCATCCCGAAGTGGGCTACGACATCATCAAGGACGTGAAATTCCCCTGGCCGGTGGCGCTCATGGTGCTGCAGCACCATGAGCGCATGGACGGCTCCGGCTACCCCAAGGGCCTCAAGGGCGAGGAGATTATTCTGGAGGCGCGCATTCTCGCCGTGGCCGACGTGGTGGAGGCGATCACCGCGCACCGGCCTTACCGCCCGGCCCTCGGCTTCGACGTGGCGCTCGCCGAGATCGAGGCCAAGCGCGGGCAACTCTATGATCCCAATGTGGTGGATGCCTGCCTGCGACTGTTCCGCGAAAAAGGCTACACGCTTGAAAACAATGGAGGTGCACAATGAGCAAGGAGATGGATAAGCAACATTCCGCCGGCCAAGCCGAAC
The DNA here is from genome assembly GCA_031426955.1 of Sulfuricella sp. Classification (GTDB taxonomy): domain Bacteria; phylum Pseudomonadota; class Gammaproteobacteria; order Burkholderiales; family Sulfuricellaceae; genus Sulfuricella. The sequence continues at coordinate 99,303 of JASJPA010000019.1, read as the reverse complement.
CGGCCTCCATTGGAATCCCCGGCTAAAAATTTAGTGCCATGTGCTAGCTTGAATAAGGTCTTCCCTGCTGCAGGGAAGACCGAGGTTGCCACTTTTTCGTTCTGAAACGAGAACACATGAACCTTTAAAAGAGCATTGGCTCTAGCAGCCTGTCGGACTTAACAGGGTGTTGAAAAACAAACCGCCACGCGCCCATTTCGTCATTCCGGCGAAAGCCGGAATCCAGTAACACACTGTCTATTCGTTGGCACCCTATCCTGGACACCGGCTTTCGCCGGTGTGACGGGTCGCTTTTGTTACTTTCCCGAGTTTTTCAACACCCTGTTAAAGAATCGAAGCGAAAAATGAGCTGGTCGAGGGCAGATTTTACCGATTTTCAAGCCAATAGTTATTCATATTGGCGCAGGAAAGCGGGGAAATATGCACCGGCCAGGTCATTTTGCAGCCGATTTCCTTTAAGTCCGACAGGCTGCTAGTGCCATTAAGTAGTGACAGGTGAGCCGTTTCGTTCGATAGCGCACGCCAAGACAGACACCATCCCCCGCGAACCCCAGCGTTTGGTGACCTCGAACATGCTGGAGTTCGCGTTGCTCACCGCCAGCCTACAAAACATTCAATGGCCGGCTCAATAGAAAACCCAAATCGTTCACCCTATCGGTTAATGCCATATTGTTTCCAACAAAGGCGTTATTGGCGTCTTGGCGGTTCAATTGAGTTTTTAAGAATAAAACGATTGTGTGGCTCACATGGCCAAAATGCAGGCCGAGTCCCTGTCCGATCTGGTGAGAATGATGCTGGATTTCAAGGGCGAAATTCGGGATAACTAGACTCGTTTATCCACTCATCCGTATTTATACGGATGCTAGAATTTTCTATTAATGCATAATCTGGTTGGCGATCTACCTCACACGCGCTCTGACAGGAAAAACGTATGGCAAACGAGTTATCTCCAGCCAACCAGCACGCAGGCGATATCGCGCCGAAGGCCCTGGCATTTCTCGGCATGGCGCGCGTCATCGCCGAGAGCACTATGAACGCTGGGGCGGCAAGGGCTATCCCGATGGCCTGGCGGAGCCGGCAATTCCCCTGCCTGCCCGCCTCATGGCGCTCGCGGATGCCTTCCTGTGCGCGCAGGATGATTTCGAGCGCATCTCCCGGAGGTTTGCCGATGAGGAAGCCACAGCATGACAGGCAGCCACGTCAAGCCGCCAAGCCGGCTTCTGCCCCTGCTAATTTTCGTCGTGGCCACGATTGGCCTGCCGATATTATTTTGTGGAAGGTATGCTATAAACATAGATTGTCCATTAGAACAGCACCGCATTGAAAAAGGAAAATTCCTAATGGATACCATTAGAAACCCCATTGATTTTAATGGACTCGCGCTCCCAATGGACAATCTGGGATAAATATCAAACAGGATCGGCCGGGGATTTGCGCAAGCGTCTGGGCGATCACCTGCGCGATAGCAGCGGCAACGCGTTAAGGTAGGGTGGGCGCTTTCTTCAGTCTGAAGGCCGGGATTCCGGCCAGCAAGGAGTTGGGATGGAAACCATTTTGCGCAAGCCAGCAAGCCGCTACCGCGTCTTACGTCTGCGTAGACGGCTTCAGGTGTGGGCCATGACGCGTTCTTTTAAGGCTGCCGCCGCGCTTGCCCGAGATATCGGGGGTCAACGGGGCGACGATCGGGCCGGGTGCAAGGCCTTTGCGATACTCAAGCGTTGGCGAAACCGACGCGCCGCCGCTGTGCAATCCGTACACAGGAGAATGCTCCATACATATGGTGCACGCTCCCTGGCAGTGATACCTTCCGTCATCCATCTTGCACTTCCCCTCAGCAGCAAGCTTCTCATTAACCCATTGTTTATTCCAGCTAAGAACTGCTGGGATTCCAGCGCAGCATCCATGGCACAGCTATTGCGTTATGGAAGAAGTCTTGCGCAAACAAAAATGCTGACGTCTGCCGCGTCGGTCACATTTCGTAGCCCAGCCTGACTTATGCGCACGCTCATTGTGATTCCGATTATTCATACCGAACAGGATATGGGATCGCTGCTTGAGCAGATCAAGCAGGAGTACGTTACCCGGTACGGCTACGAGAAGTGGACCGAACATCTCAAATCGATTGACGAGGTCTGGATCGGAATTCGCCAAATGATTGCCGCGCTGGAGCTGCCCTATGCATCCGTCCGCCTGTATCAGGACGGTTTGCCCCTGTGCGGGAAGGAAGCGGACATCGTCAAGGATGTCGCAGCTCAAGGGAGCAAGAATCATCAGCTCCTCATTGAACTCATGGAGCAAGGTGCCCGACTGATGGGTACAGAAGATCCCCGTCTGCTTCTTCAGGAGTACCAGTTCCACCAAGGCGCATTAGGCGGCGGGAGCCCGGGCCATGAGAGCCAGCGGGAGGACCAAAGCCGGAGGCTGCTCTCCGAGAGGGATCGGTTCATCGCAGAGCGGATCAATGCCACGCTCTCGGCCGGTGAGATCGGGTTGCTGTTTATGGGCCTGGCCCATTCTGTGGAGCCGCTTCTGCACGCGGATATTCTGGTAAGGCACCTGCTCCCAGCACTCAGAGAAAGGCAGGGAAAGTCGGAATGATGAATGGGAAACTGAATGATGAACGACAACAAGGGGATGCTCCCCCGGACTCCACGCCATCCGTCCTGGCCAAGGTGCTTATTGTGGATGACCTGGAGGATGCGCGCTGGGTTCTGTCCAATCTCATCCGGCGGGCGGGGTTCACGCCGCTAGTGGCGGCGAGCGGGGAGGAGGCGCTGGCTTGCATCCGGCAAGAGGCGCCTGAGGTGGTGCTCCTTGATGTCGGTCTGCCGGACATGGACGGCTTCGAGGTGCTTGCACGGGCCAAGGCGCACGATAAAACGGTGTCCGTGATTATGGTCACCGCGAACGGCAAGACCCATGATGCCGTTCGCGCGATCCGGGCGGGGGCCTACGATTATGTGGCCAAGCCCTTCAACAATGAGGATATCGTCCTCACCGTGCGCCGCGCCATCGAGGAAAAGGCATTGAGAAGGCAGCGCCGGCAGCTTCTCAGTCAGCCGCCGGGACAGGCCGGTTCCCTCTTGGACTGTATGGGGAAGAGCGCGGCCGTTCAGCGCATCCAGACGGAGGTGGAGCGAGTGGCCGGGACGAATTTATCGGTCCTGGTGACAGGCGAGTCCGGGACGGGGAAAGAACTGGTATCGCAGGCGATCCATGCCCGGAGCCTGCGGGCCGCCAAGCCATTCGTGGCAATGGACTGCGGCGCCATTTCGGAGTCGCTGATTGAGAGCGAGCTGTTCGGGCACGAGAAAGGGGCTTTCACCGGGGCGCATCAGGCCAAAGCAGGGGCTTTCGAGTTGGCCGACGGCGGAACCATTTTTCTGGATGAAATAGGCAACCTTCCTCTGGCGATGCAGGGGAAGCTGCTCAGGGTTCTCGAGACGCGGCGAATTCATCGAATCGGGAGCATCAAGGAACAGGAAGTGGATTTCCGGGTGGTGGCGGCGACCAATGCGGACCTTCGGGTCATGGTGGATCAGCAGACGTTTCGCGGGGATCTCTATCACAGGCTCGCGGAGTTCACGATCTGCCTACCGGCCTTGCATGAGCGAAAAGAGGACCTTGTGTTTCTGGTTAATCGGTTCCTGATCCAGGCGAACAAGGAGTTGGGTAAGCAGGTGCAAGATATGTCGGCCTCTGCCTGGGTGCTCATCCAGAGGTATGACTGGCCCGGCAACGCTCGCGAATTGCGCAACCAGTTGCGGCGGGCGGTGTTGCTGTGCGATGACCCCGAGGGCATGGTTAAGCCCGAGTGCCTGGGGATGCTCGACGGACGCGGCAGCCCGTCGGAACTTCTCTGGCCCGATCAACCTGAGCAGTGTTGGTCCGAAGGCGGCGGTCCCCGAGCTTGTCCGCTCCGTGACACAGCGGCGCTCTTGGCATCTGGGGATGGCTTGTCGCTCAAGGAGTTGTCCGGACGGATGACCGCTCAATTGGAGCGTGCGATTCTCCTGCGGGTTTTGACTCTGACCGACGGCAACAAGGCGCAGGCCGCCCGAATACTTCACATTGATTACAAAACGATCCATAACAAACTGAAGGCGTATGAGATTTCCTCGACCCAATTCATGAGGGATGCATACAAACACGAGGGACGATGAACGCTGAAGCGCGGCATTTTGCCATTCACATCACAGAGGAGAGAAAGACATGGTCACCAAAAAACGCTCGGATGAATTTGCGGAGGGGAAAGAGCGCCTCGATGAAATCGGGCGCAGGCTGGGCGCGCTGTTCGGGAAGCCGAAGCCCGAGCCTTCAGGCGGCGGCTTTTTCGCGGGACTCGGCACCCTGATCGAACAGTTGGGGAAACTGGCGGAGCAAGCGGAACAGGCGGGCGGCGAGGTGACCAAGACCGGCGAGTTCAGCGTGAGCTCGGACAAACGGGTTAAGGGGGTCTACGGATTCTCGGTCAAATCCGGCCTGGGTGAGAAAGGAGTCAAGGTTGAACCGTTCGGGAACATTCGAAGGGATGAAGAGGGCAAGCTGGTGGAGGTGCACGAGATCCGGGAGCCGATGGTGGATGTTTTTGACGAACCGGGCCGCCTGCTGGTCGTCGCCGAGGTTCCGGGGATAGAGGAAGAAAATGTGCGGCTTGAAGTTCATGACGACATCCTGGCCATCTCTACCGTGAAAGGAGAGCATAAATATAGGAAAGAGGTGCTGCTGCCGGCCAGCTTTTCATCCGACAAGATGAGTTTTTCCTGCCGGAACGGCATCCTGGAGATTCAGCTCATCAAGGAAGGGGCGGGGGGCTGAAAATGGAAAAATCGGCAGACGGGGCGTTGCGCCTGAAAGTGACCGAGGCGTTGGGCAAGGATGTGGGACGGGCGCTGGCGAGGATGGATCCGGCTGATATTCAGGCCCTGGGGGCCGAGATCGGCGACATCGTGGAGATTGTCGGAAAGCGCCGCACGGTCTGCAAGGTGATGCCGGCGTACAAGGATGTTCGTGGTGGAGCCAGGATTCAACTGGATGGGCTCTCGCGGGGCAATGCGGGGATGGCTCTGGATGATGTCGTGTCGGTGCAAAAGGTGGTTGCCCAACCCGCTCAGCGGATCGTTCTATCGCCCACCGCCACCGGCCTCTCCGACCGCGATCTCCAGTACATCGGCACCCGGTTGGACGGCCTGCCGGTGGTGGAAGGTGACCGGATACGTGGCACCCTGTTCGGGAGCCGCTCACTGGACTTTCTGGTGCGGGAGACGTCGCCCAAGGGGCCAGTCCTGATCGCGTCGCAAACATTGCTGACGGTAGGCCCCGCGCACACGGAGCCCAAGACACATCTGGCCGGACGACCCACCTTCTCCTACGAGGATATTGGCGGGCTTCGGCGGGAAGTCCAGCGCGTCCGCGAGATCATCGAACTGCCGTTGCGCTATCCGGAGGTGTTTGTCCGGCTCGGCATTGATGCGCCCAAGGGGGTCCTGCTCTATGGTCCCCCCGGCTGCGGCAAGACTCTCATTGCGCGGGCAGTCGCGCATGAAACCGACGTGCGCTTCTTTTCAATCAGTGGCCCCGAGATCATGCAGAAGTTTTACGGCGAGTCGGAGGGCCACTTGCGCAAGCTCTTCGAGGAGGCGACGAAACAAGCTCCGAGCATCATTTTTATTGACGAGATCGATTCGATTGCCCCGAAGCGGGAAGAGCTGGGTGGCGAACATCAGGTCGAACGACGAGTGGTGGCCCAGCTCCTCAGCCTCATGGATGGCCTCAAGGCGCGCGGGCAAGTCATCGTCATCGCCGCCACCAATATTCCGAACGCGCTTGATCCGGCCCTGCGCCGACCGGGGCGGTTCGATCGCGAGATCGCCATCCCGATTCCGGACCGTCACGGCCGCCTTGCGATCCTCGAGATTTATACCCGCGGCATGCCCGTGGCCAAGGATGTCGATCTGCCCCGGCTGGCCGACATCACGCATGGGTTCGTGGGGGCCGACCTGGAAGCGCTCTGTCGCGAAGCGGCGATGATTTGCGTGCGGCGAATTTTTCCGGAGATTGACTTTGCCCAAGCCACGCTTCCATACGAATCCCTGCAGAAGCTCGAACTGTGCAAGGACGATTTTCTGGCCGCCCTGCGCGAAGTCGAGCCCTCCGCCCTGCGCGAGGTGTTTGTCGAGGTACCCACCACCACTTGGGAGGATGTGGGCGGACTCGAGCAGTCGAAGCGCCTGCTGCGCGAGCTGCTGGAATGGCCTCTGCAGTATGGCGATCTGTTTGAGGCGGCCGGTGTCAAGCCGCTCAAGGGGGTTCTCCTCTCCGGGCCTCCCGGCTGCGGCAAGACGCTGCTCGCCCAGGCGGCGGCCAGCGCGACCCAGGTCAATTTTATCTCGGTCAAGGGGCCTGCCCTGCTGACGAAGTACATCGGCGAGTCGGAACGAGCCGTCCGGGAAGTCTTTCGCAAGGCCAAGCAAGCGGCCCCGTGCCTGGTGTTTTTCGACGAGATTGATGCGCTGGTTCCACGCCGCGGAAGCGGGGCCTCAGACGCGGGGGTCAGCGAACGGGTGGTGGGCCAGTTCCTGGCGGAACTGGACGGGGTCGAGAAACTGACCGGGGTGCTGGTCTTGGCCGCCACCAATCGGCTGGACATGGTGGATCCGGCCTTGCTGCGTCCGGGCCGCTTCGATGTGGTGGTGGAGATTCCGCTTCCCGATGAGCAGGAACGTCTGGCGATTCTGCAGGTGCAGGTGCGCGGCAAGCCCGTGGGCAAGGATGTGGGCCTGGAGGCCATGGCGGCCAACACGGCCGGCCTGACCGGTGCCGATCTTGGCGCCATCTGTCAGCGCGCGGCCTTGAATGCCATTCGGGAGAGAATCGAGGCGGCGAAAGGGGGTAAGGAAGAACCTTCAGCCTCTTCCCCCTTGCTCATTCAGGCACGGCATTTCGAGGCAGCACTGAACGAGATCCAACCATGACCGATTTGCATCATGATGATGCCTCAATCCTCGGCATCTACCTCTACTGCCTGGCCCGGCCGGAATGTCTTTCGGCCGTGAAGGGGCTGGCTGAGCAGGACCTGCGCGGCGTGGACGAACGCTATCCGGTGGCGGCGCTGGAAGATGCTGGGGTGGTGGCGGTGATCGGGGAGATGGTCATTGCCGAATTTTCCGAGCAGAACCTTCAGACTTTGTCCTGGGTGGGTTCACGGGCTGGCCGGCATGAGGCGGTGGTGGAACGGATCATGGGCGCGTCGCCGGTTTTGCCGGTCAAATTCGGCACGATCTTTCATTCCCGGGCTAGCCTCAAGGAATTCCTTGGCCAGCATCGGGAGGACATCGTGCGGGCACTGGATAAGCTGCGCAACAAGACCGAGTGGAGCGTCAAGGGCTATCTCGTCGAAGAAGATGCCCGCAGGGTCATGGCTGATGCAGACCCCGAGATTCGGTCCCGGCTTGCAGCGCTGTCGCCCTCGCCGGGGGCACGGTACCTGCAGCAGAAGCAACTGGATGTCATGATTGAGGCGGCGCTGGAAGCCGGAGTGGCACGGGTGACCCATGACATCCATCAGGCCCTGGCTCTTCACGCCGTGGCCTCAACCGCATTGCGGCGCCACGCCAGCGCGGTGACCGGACGCCCCGAACGCATGGTCTTCAATGGCAGCTTTCTGTTGACTCCCGAGACTCTCCCCGATTTTCGCGCCGCTCTCTCAGACCAACAGTACACCTACAAGGGAATCGGCCTGACCCTCGAATTGCGGGGCCCCTGGCCGCCGTACAATTTTTGCCCCAAGCTCTCTGAAGCTGAGCCATGAAAAAGTCAGCCGCCGACCCCTCCTCTTCGACGAACAAGCGCTTGACGCCTCCTCCGACCATGTCTTCGGAAGGCTGGTACGAAAAGCTGTACCACATGCTCCTGAGGAACGTCCCGTTTTCCCTCCTTCTAATTGATCCGTCGTTGCGGGTGGCGTCGGCGAACCGGAACTTCATCGATAAGGCGCGACGGACTGAGGGGAATACGATTGGGGCGCCCATCTGCGAGGTATTCCCCGACGCGATCCTGGAGTTTACGCAATTGGAAGCCAAGATCCGCAGCGTCTTCGACACAGGCCTGGCATTGCCCGGCGCCCAAATGACCTACCGGGCACCGGGTATTCCCATCCGCATCTATTACTACACCGTGATCCCGATCAAGTCGGGGAGTGTGGTGGAGCATGCCATGCTCGTGATGGATGATATCACCGAGAAGATGCAGTTGAGCGTGAAAGCCCGAATGGCCGAACGCCACCTGGCGAGCGTGGTCGAAAACGCCAACGATCTGGTGATCTCCACCGACGCCGAGGGGCGCATCAGCAGTTGGAACGCGGCCGCCGAACGCATCTCGGGCTACCGGACAGACGAGGCGCGGGGGCAGTTGCTGGCCAAACTGTGCGAGACCGCTCAGCGGGATAACATGACGGCGATCATTCGGCATTTGGCCAACGGCAACGCAGCGCAGGTTCAGGAGCTGAACCTCGCGGCTCGTTCCGGCAGTCTGATCCCGGTTGATTGGTCCTTCTCCACGATCCGTGACGATTCCGGCAAGGTGAGCGGCGTAGTTGCGGTCGGACGGGATCTGTCCGAGCGGCGGGCGCTCGAGCAACATCTCTACCAGAGCGAGAAACTTGCCGCCTTGGGGGTGATGGCTGGGGGTATCGCGCATGAGTTGCGCAATCCGCTGTCGGTCAGTTTCTCCGCCGCGCAGTTTCTTCAGGAATCGCCTGACGATCCGGCGTTTCAGCAGGAGTGCATCCAGAAGATCATCGAGGGCATCCAGCGGTCGTCGATGATTATCGAGAACCTGTTGCGGTTCGCCCGGCCCTCGTCCGGCAATCAAGCGGAATCGTTGAATCTTGTCACAATGATACACGAGACGCTCAGCGTGCTGACTCCCCAGGCGAAGCTTCAGAAGATCAATGTGATTGAAGACTATGAAGAACCATTCGTGCCGATTTCGGGAAACGCGAACCTCCTGCAGCAAGTGGTCATGAATCTGATCATGAACGCGTATCAGGCGATGCCCACCGGCGGTGAGGTCAGGGTTTCAGTCCGGCGAGAGGCTGGCGAGGCAATAGTGCGCGTGCGCGATACGGGCAGCGGGATTTCGCTCTCTCACCTGGGCAGAATATTCGACCCCTTCTTCACGACCCGGCCAGTCGGCAAAGGCACCGGGTTGGGGCTATCCATCTGCCACACAATCGTGAAGCAGCACGGGGGCACTATCATTGTGGAAAGCTGCGTGGAGGGGCAGGGCAGCACGTTTACCGTTCGCCTGCCTCTGGCGGTTGATGCCTGATGGCTGAATGTCTAACTGTGCTGGTCGTGGACGATGAACCCGACGTGCGTTGGGTGTTGGAGATGATATTGCGCAGAAACGGGTTCGCGGTAGCGACGGCAGGGAGCGGGGCTGAGGCGCTGCGGTGGCTCAGGGAAACGGAGTTGGCGTGTCACCTCATCCTGCTTGATGCCAAGCTGTCGGATATCGAAGGGGTGGAGCTCGCCAGACGGATTCGGACCGAAACATCCTGCATCGCACCGGTGATTCTCGTCTCCGGCTATTTTTATAAGGACGATAGCCTCGTGCAGCACAGCCTGATAACTGGCCTTATCTCCGACTTTATCACCAAGCCGTTCCGCCATAATGAGATCCTGAACTCAGTCCATACTGTTTTATCTACAGGATTAAGCGCCACACCTGCGGTGTCCTCTCCCTAGCCGTTACTCATCTTATTCGGCGATCCCGAGTTTCCTTTAGCGCTAGCTGTTTCATTAACTATTTGTTTATAAACCCTGATAACTTGTTTTGCTGTGGCGAAGCGCGCCTGGCATGGTCATTGCTAACATGTAATGTGACGAAGGGCTTAACCCCGCACTTCGTATCCAAAAAACGGTAACCAGGGGTGATAAACGTTAGGAGAACGAAATGGCAAAGGTACAAAAATCAACGGATTCATCGAGTTTGGCCGAAGTTGTGGATCGCATCCTGGACAAGGGGATCGTCATTGATGCCTGGGTAAAGGTGTCGCTGGTCGGGATCGAGTTGCTGTCGATCGAGGCGCGCGTCGTGATCGCATCGGTCGAGACCTACCTCAAGTACGCAGAGGCAATCGGTCTCACATCGAGCGCTGCGGCCCCGGCGTAAAGAACCGGGCGATGTTGGTTTCTTTGCCGAGAGGTGATCCTTCTCGGCAGAGAAAACGATCACAGGATTCGAGCCGCCGGAGTGATAAGCAGATCGAATCGGCAACCATACTCCGGTACGTAGAGATTCAACTTTGCCCCGGAGGTATAGCTAATGGAAATGGACAGCGCCAAATCGAAACGGATTCTCGCATGGTCAGCGAGCTGCGCATACTAATCCTGGAAGACAAGCCCACTGATGCCGAGCTGATGGAGCGAGAGCTGCGCAAGGCCGGCATCGCTTTCGTATCGCAGCGCGTGGACACCAAGGACGCCTTTATCCAGGCGCTCGAGGAGTTCCGGCCCGATGTGGTCCTTGCGGATTACAAGCGGCCCAATTCTGGCGGCCTGACCGCGCTAAAAATCGTGCGGCGGATGCACCCGGAAGTGCCGGTGATCATCGTGACCGGCATGCTGGGGGAGGAGCCGGCAATCGAGCTGCTCAAGGCAGGCGCCAAGGACTATGTCCTGAAGAGCAATTTGGCGCAACTGGCCCCCGCCGTCCAGCGGGCGCTTTCGGAGGAGCAGGGCATCCGCGCCCGCAAGGCGGCGGAGAAGGCGGTGCGGCAGGCGGAACAGGCGCTGCAAAAAGTCAACCGCACGCTCAGGGCCTTGAGTGAATGCAACGCACTGCTGATCCATACCGAGAAAGAGCAGAACCTGTTCAACGATGTCTGCCGGATGCTCGTGGCAACGGGATGCTACCGCATGGCCTGGGTCGGCCTTGCGGAACATGACGCCGGTAAAACCGTGCGCCCGCTGGCGCATCGTGGTTACGAAGCCGGATATCTGAAAAACGCAAGGATCAGCTGGGCGGACGGCGAACAAGGCCAGTCCCTTGCCGGCACAGCCATCAGGACGGGTGCTGTGCAAATTGCCCAAGACCTCGTCACCGATTCCAGAATGGCGCCCTGGTGGCGTCATGAGGTGTCAAAACGCGGCTACGCGTCAGGCATTGCCGTGCCCCTCAAGAATGAGTCAGGCGTATTCGGCGTCCTGGCCATTTTCGCATCCCAGACCCATGCCTTTACCGACGAAGAAGTGGGGCTGCTGGAGGAGCTTGCCGCCGATCTTGCCTTCGGCATCGATGCGCTGCGCAACCGCGTCAAGCTGAAACGGCGCCAAGAGCATCTCGAAGAACTGGTGCAAAGCCGCACTACCGAGCTCAGAGAGACCAACCAGCGTCTGGAGAAGGAGGTGGAGAAACGTCGCCGGGCCCGGGAGCGGCTGTTGCGGACCGCGCAGCGCCTGGAATACCTAGTCGCCTCCAGCCCGACGGTGATCTACAGCCGCAAGGTGGATGGGGATTGCCACGCCACCTTCGTCAGTGCCAATGTCGAGAACCTGATGGGATACGAGCCGCGCGACTTCACCGAAGACCCGGGATTCTGGTCCAGCCACATCCACCCCGAGGATGCGCCGTTGATGCTTGAGGGATTGGGGCACCTGGCCGAAAAAGGGCAACACAGCCACGATTACCGCTTCCGCCTGAAGGACGGCAGCTACCGCTGGCTGCACGACGAGCTGAAGCTGACCTATGATGCCAATGGCCGGACGCTGGAGGCGGTGGGCTACCTGTCCGATATCACGGCGCGCAAGGAGGTCGAGCGCCTCAAGGACGAGCTGATTTCCACCGTCAGCCACGAATTGCGTACCCCCCTCACCACCCTGCGCGGCTTCGTGGAACTGCTGCTGGCGCGCGATTTCCCGCCGGAGAAGGAGCGGCAATTCCTGGGCATCGTCGACCAGGAAACGATGCGGCTCACCCGCCTGATCGACGACTTCCTCGACATCCAGCGCATCGAGTCGGGGCGCCAGGAATACCGTTTCGAGAGCCTGGACGTTCTGGCCCTGCTGCGCGACATGGCCGAACTGTTCCAGAAGTCGGACCATAAACACACGATACGTGTCGATGCGCCCGCCGGGCTGCCGCTTGTCCAGATGGACGGCGAACGCATCCGCCAGGTGCTGGAAAACCTGATCTCCAATGCCCTGAAATTCTCCCCTGCCGGCGGGGAAATCCTGTTGCGCGCCGGCGCAGAGGGGAACGAAATCGAAATCAGCGTGACCGACCCCGGCATCGGCATTCCCGCCGAGGAAATCCCCAGGATTTTCCAGAAGTTCTACCGCGTCGAACGTCCCGGCATGCCGCGTTTTCCGGGCACCGGCCTGGGGCTTGCCATGGTCAGGGAGATCGTGCAGAAGCACGGCGGGCGGGTTTGGGCCGAGAGCGAGCCTGGCCGGGGCAGCACCTTCCATTTCACCCTCCCGGTTGAGGAGAAGCGGTGATGCGGGCAGACAGCGGCGAGGAGAAAAAGTGATGGCGCTATTTCCGCCCATTGAGATCGAGCGGGCTATTATTAGCGGACTAGGCGGGCTGGACCTACACCTCCATGGGTTTTCGATCGCGCTCCAGCTGCTGGCGGCGGCGCTGGCGCTCTACACCATCCGCCTTTCCGGCGGGGCGCCCGCATGGATTCTGCTGTCCGTTGCCTTCCTCCTGCAGGCGATGCGTCGGGGGCTGGACTATCTCGTCGCACATGGCTTCTTGAGCATGACTGCCTACCACGCCTGGAGCGACGTCACCGGCCTGGCGGTTTCGGTGCTGATCCTGGCCGGCGTTTACCACATGCGCAAGGTTTTCATCGCGCGGACGCAGGCGGAGAAGGCGCTGGCGGAGAGCGAGGAGAAATTCCGCGCGATCGTTTCCGGCACGTGCGATGCAGTGATGACGATTGACGAGGATGGCCGGATCCTGTCCTGGAACCCGGCAGCGGAAAGACTGTTCGGCTATGCTGCGGAGCAAGCACTCGGTCAGCCGATACACGAGCTGATCGTGCCGCAGCGCTTTCGCGCCGATGCCATGCGGGGCTTCGAGCGCTTCAGGGAAAGCGGCGAGGGGCCGGTAATCGGCAAGGCTCTTGAGCTGGCCGCCCTGCGCAAGGACGGAAGCGAGTTCTCATCACAGCACTCGATCTCTGCGGTCAGGGTAGGCGGCAAGTGGCACGCGATCGGCATCGTCCGGGACATCTCGGAGCGCAAGCGCATTGAGGCCGAGCTGCAACGCCACAGCGAGCACCTCGAGGAACTGGTGCAGAGCCGCACCGCGGAGCTGGCGGAATCGAACCGGTTGCTGCGGGAGAACGAAGCGCGGCTCCGGGAGATGGATCGCATGAAGGATGACATGATCGCCCGCGTCAGCCATGAGCTGCGCACCCCGCTGGCCGGACTGCAGGGGGCCGCGGAACTCCTGCTCCGCCGCGGCTTGCCGCCGGAGAAACGGAAAGGGCTGCTCAGGCTGATCGAACAGGACACCAAGCGCCTGGCGCAACTGGTCGGCAATTTCGTCGACCTCCACAGCGCCCTCGGCGCCGGACCAGAGGATTACCGGTTCCAGGCGGTGGAGGTGGCGCCCTTGCTGGAGCAGGCGGTGGCGGAGGCCTCCCGCGGCGACACGGCCCACCGCTTCCGGGTCGAGGCCGACGCATCCCTGCCGCCGGCCCGGGCCGACATCGAAAGCGTCCGGCGGGTGCTCGCCAGCCTGCTGTCGAACGCCATCAAATTCTCACAGCAGGGTGGTGACATCACTGTCGGCGCTCAGGCGAGCGGCTCTGAAATCACGATCCGGGTGGCCGATCAGGGGATCGGCATCGCGCCCGAGGCCATCCCCAGGATTCTTGGCGGGCTTTACCAGGAGGAGCCCCCCGACACTCGCCGCTTTGCCGGTGCCGGCCTGGGCCTGCCCCTGGCCAAGGCCATCGTGGCGGCCCACGGCGGCCGTATCTGGGTGGAAAGCATCCCCGGGCTGGGCAGCACGTTCTATTTCACCCTGCCGGTGGCGGAGGGCCAAGGGTTCCATGTCCATGAACAATTTTCAGCGCGATCCTTTTGTGCCGGATGATGGGTTGCGCTTCGCTCCATCCATCAATAAGCGATGAAACTGTCAAGGAGGTATAGCCAAAATGAACAAGAAAAAGATACTGATTGCCGATGACGAGGAGAACCTGCGCATCCTGGTGCGCACCACGCTGGACGATCCGGCCTGCGTGATTCTCGAGGCCGGGGATGGCAACGAGACGATCCGGATTGCCCGCGCCGAACATCCCGACCTGATCCTGCTGGACTGGATGATGCCCGGAATCAGCGGCATCGATGTGTTGAAAATCCTGCACCAGGATCGCCAAACGGCAGACATCCCGGTCATCATGCTGACCGCCAAGGCCCAGCAGAAGGAACGGGAGCTGGGGCTTTCGGTCGGGGCTCGTACTTACCTGGTCAAGCCATTCAGCCCGCTGGAACTGATGGCCATGGTGCAAGAAATGCTGGGATGAGCACCGAGGCCGAAAATTCGCCGCCGATGCAGGAGCTGCGGCGCCAGCTTGACATGGCGCAGTCGCAACTGGCGGCCTACGCGCGCGACTTCAAGCATACGGTGGACGAGTTGCGCGCCTCCGAGGCGCGTTTCCGCGCCATGGTGGAAACCACCAGCGACTGGATCTGGGAAGTGGACGAGAACGGCGTCTATACTTACGCGAGCCCCAAGGTCCAGGATCTGCTGGGGTATGCGCCGGAAGAAGTGGTCGGCAGGACGCCCTTCGATCTGATGCCGGCCGAAGAGGCGCAGCGGGTGGAAAAGCTGTTCGGGGAAATCGTCCGCAACCGGCAACCCTTCGAACTATTGGAAAACGCCAACCTGCACAGGGACGGGCGCGAGGTCATCCTGGAATCGAGCGGGGTGCCGGTGTTCGACCGGAGCGGGGACTTCCGCGGCTACCGCGGCATAGACCGCGACATCACCGAGCGCAAGCGGGCCGAACGTGCGCTGCGACGGTTTAACCGTGCGCTCAAGACCCTGAGCGCCTGCAACGAGGTGCTGGTGCGCGCCACCGACGAAACCCAGCTCCTGAACGAGATGTGCAAACAGATCGTGGAGGCTGGCGGATACAGGATGGCATGGGTCGGGCTCGTGGAATGCGATGGGGAACATCGGATTCGGCGGGCGGCCCAGGCCGGCTGCATTGCCGGTTTTCTCGATACCCACCTGGCCCAGGTGAAGGGCGAGGGGGATTGGTGCCCGACCATCCGGGCGGTGCGCACGGGAACGGTGCAAATCGTCGAAGACATCTCGGCCGACTCCGCCTTCCCCCACTGGCGGGAGGAAGTACTCCGGCTTGGCGTGTTCTCTTGCCTTGCGCTGCCCCTGCTCCAGGACAGCCAGGTGCTCGGCAGCCTGACCCTCTACGCGGCCGAAGCGGCAACCTTTTCGAGGGACGAGCTGGACTTGCTTACGGAACTGGCTGCCGACACCTCTTTCGGCATCAGCACCCTGCGTATGCGGAAGGAGCGCGACCACTACCAACTGGAGCATCTGAAAAGCGCGGAGCGGCTCAAAGAGGCCCTGATCGGCACCATCCGCGCCATCGCACTCACGGTGGAAAAGCGTGACCCCTACACCGCCGGCCATCAAAGTCGGGTGGCGGACCTGGCCGCAGCCATCGCCGGGGAGCTCGGCCTGGATGCAGACCACATCGAGGGGATGAAGCTCGGCGCCATGATCCACGACATCGGCAAGATCTATGTGCCGGCCGAGATACTCAACCGGCCGGGGCGACTGTCAGAGCACGAATTCGGCATGATCAAAACCCATCCCGAAGTGGGCTACGACATCATCAAGGACGTGAAATTCCCCTGGCCGGTGGCGCTCATGGTGCTGCAGCACCATGAGCGCATGGACGGCTCCGGCTACCCCAAGGGCCTCAAGGGCGAGGAGATTATTCTGGAGGCGCGCATTCTCGCCGTGGCCGACGTGGTGGAGGCGATCACCGCGCACCGGCCTTACCGCCCGGCCCTCGGCTTCGACGTGGCGCTCGCCGAGATCGAGGCCAAGCGCGGGCAACTCTATGATCCCAATGTGGTGGATGCCTGCCTGCGACTGTTCCGGGAGAAGGGATACAGGCTGGGCGAATCATAGGCGTAAAATCACGACTGTTTTATCCACAGGATTAAACGCCATACCTGTAGCGTCCTCTCCCTAGTTGATATTCCTCTTGTTCAGCGATCCCGAGTTTCCTTTAGCGCTAGCTGTTTCATTAACTATTTGTTTATAAATCCTAATAACTTGTTTTGCTGTGGCGAAGCGAGCCTGGCATGGTCATTGCTAACATGTAATGTGACGAAGGGCTTAACCCCGCACTTCGTATCCAAAAAACGGTAACCAGGGGTGATAAACGTTAGGAGAACGAAATGGCAAAGGTACAAAAATCAACGGATTCATCGAGTTTGGCCGAAGTTGTGGATCGCATCCTGGACAAGGGGATCGTCATTGATGCCTGGGTAAAGGTGTCGCTGGTCGGGATCGAGTTGCTGTCGATCGAGGCGCGCGTCGTGATCGCATCGGTCGAGACCTACCTCAAGTACGCAGAGGCAATCGGTCTCACATCGAGCGCTGCGGCCCCGGCGTAAAGAACCGGGCGATGTTGGTTTCTTTGCCGAGAGGTGATCCTTCTCGGCAGAGAAAACGATCGCAGGATTCGAGCGGCCGGAGTGATAAGCAGATCGAATCGGCAACCAGTCAGTGGCAGGATGGGCTGCATGCCCAGCCTAAAAGGAGAGAATTAACATGGACAACTTGAGAAACCAAATGGCAGCCTTGGTGCAGGGCATCGCGACCTCGGCACGCGAGCGCGAGAGGGTCATCGGTGAAATTAAGGGACAGACTGCCAATATGCTGCGAGCGTTCGGCCGTGAGCGCACGGCGATGGCCTCGGCCCTTAAAACCAGTCTGGCTGCCGATCGCATGAGTCGATCTGCTGACGTGCTTGCGATATGCGACAACACGAGCACGATGTGCGATGGCTTTCGCCAGGATCATGTTCGCATGCGGCGCAGCCTCCGGCAGGGTCTTGACCAGTCAAGAGAAGCCGTGGTGAGCGCTGTGGCCTCTCTGCGTGTCGATTTTGACAAAGAACGTGTCGCGTTTGCCAAATCGTATCGTCATATGGTCAAGGCGCAGCACGCAGATTTGACCAAAGATCGTCGCGATCGTTCTAATGCAGTGGCCGCACTGATGAAAGGTTTTGCCAAAGCGCATCATCATATGGCTAAGGCGCAGCATGCAGAGTTGACCAAAGAGCGCCGTGATCGGTCACATACAGTGGCCGAACTGATGCAGGATTTTCACGTGTCACGTGGAAAGATGGCACAGGAACTGGCCGCAAGTCTGGCGAAATCTATGCAAGATATAAAAGACCAGGTGTCTGGCTTAAGCGGGTCTTGGGTCCCGCATCTGAAAACCAGCCAGGCCGTTAATCTCCCGGCTAGCCTGTTGGCGGAGCAACCCGTTGAGGAGCTCCTGGAACCGATTTCGGCTTCTGCTCACGAGCCAGAGAAGGAAGAAGTAGAGGAGCGCCAGGAAAAGACAGCTATCGGTGAAGCGGCCCGCCACATCGTCGGAAAGCCGGGGAAGCCGAAGAAAAAGTGAGGGATGAGTTGAGTGGGGCTTCGCGCATCAGCCGTTGCCCATGGCATGCCCCAGATTAGTAGAGAGGCGAAATACGCTGTGAGGAGATTGGTGTAATGGGAACAACGGAAGTGGTGTGCGCGTTTTGTAAGGGAACAGGGGCTGACCCGTACGGAATCCTGTCGTGGAAATCAACTTGCTATGTCTGTCATGGGAAGGGAACTGTGACGGTCATGGGTCCGCATGTGCCCTGCCGGTATTGCGGGGGGAGCGGCAGCCACAAGACGTTCAGTTGCCCGGTATGTCGCGGGGTGGGAGTGGCGCCCCTGATCCCGGGCCCGACGAAACGCTGCCCTGGTTGCGAGGGGCGGGCCTATGAAATCTCAAGTGGTCTGCCGTGTTTGAAGTGTCGGGGTAGAGGAGTGGTTCCTAATGAAGATAAGGAGTGGGTGCGATGAGCCAAGCTGAAGAGTTGACGGTACTGACGTTGGAGAAGAAACCTAACTTTGTTGAGACGCCTTACATTCAGGGCGTCACCGAGCGGGCGCTTGACTATATCATGGCCGGCTATCCGATCCATTTCAGCGGACCTGCCGGTACCGGGAAGACAGCCTTGGCAATGCACGTGGCAGCCAAGCTTGGCCGGCAGGTCATCTTGATCCATGGCGATGACGAGTTTGGGAGTTCCGATCTCATCGGGGGGCAGACGGGTTATCGCTCCACCAAGGTGGTCGATAATTACATTCACTCGGTACTGAAACAGGAGGAGAGCGTTTCCAAACAGTGGGGGGATAACCGCCTGACCACGGCATGCAAGTATGGGTTTACCCTCATCTATGACGAGTTCACGAGGTCACGTCCCGAGGCCAACAACGTGCTGCTGTCCATTCTGGAGGAGCGGCTGCTCGAACTCCCGGACGCGCGCAGCGGTGATGGATATCTCCAGGTGCACCCGAACTTCAGCGCCATTTTCACCAGCAACCCGGAGGAATACGCGGGTGTGCACAAGACCCAGGATGCGCTGATGGATCGCATGATTACGCTCAAAGTGGGGCATCACGACTATGAGACGGAAGTGGCGATCACCCAGGCCAAATCCGGTCTTCCGTGGAGGCAGTCCAAGTCGATTGTGGACATCGTCCGCGAGTTCCGCGAACTCGGGGTCAACAATGCGCGACCCACGATCCGGGCCTGCATCATGCTCGGCCGCATCGTGGCGAATCGCAAGGGCGCCGTGGCTACCAGCGACCCGACGTTTCGGGAACTGTGCCATGACGTGCTGAACGCCGATTGCCTCAAGGTAACGCACGATGGGCAGGTGGCGGGACTTGAACGGCTGGATGAGATCATAGAACGGTGCTGCCCGCCCGCACCCGTGCTCGTTCCGGCCGCAGGAGAGAGAAAAACGGCGTCGGCATCCCGCCGCGCTCGGAATCTTGCGACAGAGAAAGGATAAAGTCATGGCAACTGATAAGCGTGGTGTGCAGCATATTAAAACGATGGCCGGGCTGGTGGATGGCCGCCGCACCCGAACTTCTTCCGGCGCCCTCCTCGAATTGTCCATGCTTGAAATGGAAAAACAGCGGCTTATGAAGGAAATGCGGCGATCGGAGCAGCGGTGTGCCGAAATTCGAGGGCGGATGACTGAAATTGAGGCCAAGCAACATCGGCTCCAACGGTTTGTGGAGAAACCGAACGGGGAAGCGCAAACGAACCAGGCGCTCCCGGCCGCCTCGCCGCTTCCGATCCACTCGGCGCCGACCGACAGGCTGAAACGCAGGCAGTTGTTCTATTGAAAATAGCCAGCACCGAATGGCTGGCAGTCCCGAAGCCATTTTACTGCTCGTCTTTTAAGGAGTGTGGTGCAATGAATATCCGAACATCCTCGTGTGTGGCCTCTTCCTTGAATGCCGCAGCCTTCCGGACAGTCTTGGCCCGTGACGGCCGTGGGTTGGTGTATCGGTTCCGTCGGGAGGTCATGACCTTGCGGCGGCTCCGGGAAGACCCTTTCCCAGCGGCGCTGGCTTTCGCCCCTCGCGGCCGCATCCGGATAAGCCGGGACGTCAGGACCATGACCTCTAGGGGGGCAAATGGGAAGGTGCGCACATGAAGATCAAAGCCAAGCCTGAATCAGGCCACTACCTGTACGCGATTACCGATGCTGTCGAGCTTCCTGCCTACGGGAATATAGGGATTAACGGCGCGGCAGTCTATCTTGTCTCCCAAGGGTCGGTTGCTGCGGTGGTGAGCGACATTACGGAAAAACGGATCCGGCCCGAACGAAAAAACCTGGCGGCACACAATATCGTCGTCAAACGACTGATGGACGAGACTACTGTCCTGCCGGTGGCGTTCGGAACCATTTCCGACAGTACAAAGGCGCTTCTGAACATCCTGAAGGTGAACCGCCGTACCTTTGCCGAACAGCTGGACCGGGTGCGCGGGAAAGTCGAGATGGGGCTGCGTGTCAACCTGGATGTTCCGAATATCTTTGAATACATGGTGAACCATCACCAGGAGCTCGCGGACTTGCGGGACGAGGTGATCGGAAAACAGCATGGCCCTTCGCAGACGGACAAAATCGAAATGGGACGCCTCTTCGATCACCTTTTGACGCAGGATCGAGAGCAGCACACGGAAGCAGTCATGAGGGTGCTCGGTTCGCACTGTGCGGACATCAAGCAGAATCCGCCACGAGAAGAGAAAGAGGTGATGCATCTGGCCTGCCTGGTTGACCGGGATGCCCAGAAGGATTTCGAGGACGGTGTTTTTGAGGCGGCCAAGCGGTTCGACAACAACTTTGCCTTTGATTTCAACGGGCCTTGGGCACCGCATCATTTTGTCAACGTCGCCTTGCAGGCATGAGGGTCTTCCATGTTCATCCTGGATGATCTGTTGCTCTCGCCTCTGCTGTGGATATTTAGGGAAATTAACGAAGCGGTTCAGCAGGAAAAGGCCGGGGAAGCCGAAGCCGTGACCCGGTCGCTCAGCGAGCTTTACATGAAACTCGATACGGGGGCGATTACGGAAGAAGAGTTTGTGGCTGCAGAGACGCAGCTTCTCGACCGGCTGGACGCCATCCGGGAGCGGGACGAAGGGCTTGCTGAAGAGGATGAATCTGACGAAGAAGACGCCGACAACTGATTACTGAATGCTGCAAGTGGGGGTGAGCGTGGAAGAAGAGCCGGTGCCGGGGTTTTTGCAGGAAGAGGGGCTCCGCCTGCTGCTCTTCGGTGGTAAAGGTGGGGTGGGCAAGACGACCTGTGCCGCCGCCGCCGCCCTGTACTTGGCCCGGAAGCATCCTGCTCGCCCCTTCCTGTTGGTCTCGACCGACCCGGCCCATTCACTTGCCGATTGTTTTGCCGGCTGCCCACCGCTTGAGAATCTGGCCCTCCGTGAGATTGACCCACAGGAGAGCCTGGCCCGCTTCAAGGCGCGACACGATGAGCATCTTCGCACCATTGCCCTGCGCGGGACCTTTCTGGACCAGGCCGATGTCGCCCAGCTTCTGGACCTGTCCATACCGGGCCTTGATGAGATGATGGCCCTGCTGGAGATCGTGGAATGGGTGAAGGAGGAGCGGTATGCCTGCATCGTCGTGGACACGGCGCCGGCAGGGCATACGCTTCGGCTCCTTGGGCTTCCGGCGCTCATGCGCCAGTGGGTGGAAGCGCTGGACGCGATGCTGGCCAAGTATCGGTATATGGCGCGGCTGTATCGGGGCGCTTATCGCAAGGATGCTGTTGACCTCTATCTGGAAGAGACCGTGGCCGACCTGACGAACCTGTGGACGCTGCTGCGGTCGCCCAAACGGTGCCGCTTCGTGCCGGTCATGCTCGCCGAGGCGTTGAGCATCCATGTGACACGGGTGATGCTCAGCGAGTTGGAACGGCTCGGCCTCCCTGTGCGGGAGGTGGTCGTCAACCGCTTGATTCCTGCGCAATCCTGCTGTCCGGCCTGCGCTGAATGGGCATCGAGGCAGACGGTTGCGAGCGAGGAGCTCACGCGGGTGTTTTCAAGATACGCCTTCTGGGGGCTTCCGCTGTTCCTTGAGGAGATGCGGGGAACAGAGCGGTTGTTGACCGTATGGGAGCAGGCCAGGCCGTTGGCGCAAGCAAAATGGCATGATGAACGCGTAACGCTGAGCGATGAACTGAAAGGCTCCATCATTCAGCATTCACCAGTCAGCAATCCGGCTCCCCTGCCAGTTTCCTCGATGAAGCTCCTCTTGTTCGCGGGAAAGGGCGGAGTAGGTAAGACCACCCTGGCCTGCGCCTCGGCGCTGCGTCTAGCGGAGGAGCGGCGCGGTAAGGAGATACTGCTCTTTTCTATTGACCCGGCGCATTCGCTTGCTGCCTGTCTGGGCTGCGAGATCGGTCCACAGGAAATCCGGGTGGCGCCGGGACTGACCGCGATCGAGCTGGACGCTCAGGCTGAGTATGAGCGCTTGAAACAGGACTATGCGGATGAGTTGACCGGGGTCTTTGAGCGTGCCACCGGACAAGCTGGGATTGATCTCGCGTTCGACCGGGAGGTCATGGAGCGGATGCTGGACGTAGCCCCACCGGGCCTGGATGAAATGTTGGCGCTCACCCGTATCGTGGACCTGATGGACCGCAGCCGGTATGACCTCTTTGTCCTGGACACGGCACCCACCGGCCACCTGCTCCGTTTCCTGGAAATGCCGGAGCTGATCGAGAAATGGCTCAAGACTTTCTTCGGTCTGTTCTTGAAGTACCGGGAGGTCTTCTGGTTGCCGAAGATCTCGCAGACGATGGTCGAGCTCTCCAAGCGGGTGAAAGTGTTTCGGCGAATGTTGATCGACGCCAAGCAGGCGGCGCTGGTGGCGGTGACGATTCCCACGGAGATGGCGTATGCGGAGACGGGAGACCTGGTCGCCGCCTGTGAACGGCTCGGGATGGCGGTGCCGATCCTGTTCGTGAACATGGTCACGCCACCCTCTTCCTGCCCCACCTGTTCCGTGTTGCGCCGCGCGGAGGCGCAGGTGCTGGATCGGTACGATGCGGCGTGCGCCGGTCGGCACATGGCGCTGGTATTTCGACAGAAAGAGCCACGAGGGCTCGAACGGCTGCGCGTACTTGGCCGTGCCCTCTATGTGGCATCAGGTTCACCCAACGCGCTACAAACATAATAATGGAGGGGGCTGTAATGAAGAAGGTAATGGAATCTGATAAGAACGAACCGACGGCGGAATTAGTTGCTACCGCACCTGAGACTACCGATTCACCCCGCCTCGAGGCTGGCGGCGCGGCGGAAACCGAAGCAAGTGCTGTTGCGAGCCAGGCGATGCTCGGACGGCTTCTCGCCATGGCTCAACGATACCGGAAAGAGGGGAACTACCGGCAGGCTACAGAGCTGTTCTGGACGCTCGCGGAAGAACATTCGGAGACCCCTCAGGCAGACGCGGCCAAGGCGGAGTTGCTGGAGCTGGCCGAAGACTATGGGCGTGCCGGTGCCCAGCGCATGGCTCGCAGTATGTACGAGCGGCTGCTGGACCTGGAAGGCTGACTCATGGACGCGAGAGGTGCGTGATGGGATTCCCTGATGAGAAGAGCTCTTCCTTGTGTGAACTCCTTGACCGGGTGCTGAACACGGGGGTGGTGGCCATAGGCGAAATAGTGATCTCGGTGGCCGGTGTGGATCTGATCTATTTGAATTTGAACCTGCTCCTGACCTCGGTTGAAACTGCGCGGGCGCAGACTGAGTTGCTGCAGAAGAGCGCATGAACACATCCTTTCCCTTCCTTTTCCCCGACGAAGAGGAAAAAGCTGGAAATGCGACCCCATCCCCGCGAATTGCGCTGGATCCGGAGAGCGTCAAGAAGGGGTTGGGGCAACTGGTCCTGACCCTGGTGGAATTGATCCGTCAGCTTCTGGAGAAGCAGGCGCTTCGTCGCATCGAGGGCGGCTCGCTGACAGAGGATGAGGTTGAACGCCTGGGCTTGACCTTCCTCGAATTGGATAAGCAAATGAAGTGGCTAAAAAAAGAGTTCGACCTGACGGATGAGGATCTGAATCTGGATCTCGGCCCGCTCGGCAAGCTGCTATAAACCTAAAAACGGCAATTGCTTAACCGCAGAGGCGCGGAGGCGCAGAGAAATGAATGGGTTACAACGATCTTCTGTTTCTCCAAATGGGTGAGGTCGTGCAATACCATAACTCATTGTTTTTCCTCAGCGCCTCTGCGTCTCTGCGGTTCAACTAAGTTTTTTAGGATAAACAACGCCATCAGCCGGATATCGCGCGCTGAAAGCTGATGGCTCAACAGGATGAAAACACATGAACGCCCCTCAAAAAACGCAACGAAGCATGTCGCATGCAGTGGAATCCGCGACCCTGGCGGATGTTCTGGAACGCATCCTGGACAAGGGCTTGGTGATCGCCGGCGACATCAAGATCAAGATCGTGGATATCGAGCTTCTGACCATCCAGATTCGCCTGCTGGTCTGCTCCGTGGACAAGGCCCGCGAAATGGGCATTGACTGGTGGACAACGAATCCATACCTCAGCTCCAAGGTCGCACCGGGGAATCCCCAGGCTGAGGATCTGAGTGCGCGCATCGCGCGCTTGGAGGAGGCGTTGCAGCAGCCTCAGCCCTCGGCTGCGCAGGCAAAGAAGGGCAAGATACTTTCGTGAAGGTGCTGTGCGCCCATCATGGGCGCGATCTTGGAGGTGGAAGCCCTCCCATAAACTGACTGCGGCGAATAAAGCATTTATCCACAGATGCACACAGATTTACACAGATGTTTCAACGAATTGACTTCATTGCCCACATCACCCTGACGGTGAGCCGGAAGTGTCCGTCAATAGCTTGATTCAAGCGGGTTTTATCTGCGTACATCCGCGTCATCTGAGGATTTCAGGATAAACCGAGGAGCCAGCATGAACCGCATACTTTTGGTGGACGACGAACAGAATGTTCTTGATGCCCTGCGGCGGGAATTGCAGGACGAATATGAAGTCGAGGCATTCGTCTCGCCGAAGGATGCGCTGACACGCTGCTGCGAAACCGTGTTCGATCTTGTGATCGCCGATTACCTCATGCCGGGCATGAACGGCGTGCAGTTTCTCAAACAGTTCAGCGAAATCCAGCCCGACGCGGCGCGCCTGATATTGAGTGGGAATGCGGATATTCAAGGGCTGCTCGGCGCCATCAACGAAATGCATATTCACCACTTTATCGCCAAACCCTGGGAAGAAGCCGAGCTGAAATCGGCGATCGCGCAAGCGCTGAACTATCGCCGCATCCTCCAGGAAAACCGCCGTCTCGCCGAAACCTATCGGGCAAGCTCGCTCGCGCCCGAGTCAAGCCGGTCCGAGCGCAGGCATCCGTACCGCATCGCGGTGGTCAATGGCGACGAAACCGCCTTGGGTTTGATTCGGAACGGACTCGCTCCGGGCCCAGGCCACGAAGCGGAGAAAGACGCCTTATGGCGCGAGATTTCGCGCGATCACCCCGCCGCGCCCGCCAGGATCGAGTTCCAGATCGATACCTTCGCCTCCGGCAAGGAGGCGCTGGATCATACGCGGTTCGCCAATTACGACCTGGTGATGGCCGCACAAACCTTGCCGGACATGAGCGGCATCCAGTTCCTCGGCAAATGGATGCAGGCGCAGCCCGGTGCGGCGCGCATACTCATGGGCAGCCTGGCGGACGTGACACTGCTGTCGCAAGCCATCAACGACGACCAGGTATATTGCTGCCTCGATTTCGATTGGGAACCCCACGAAATGAAGGCGGATATCAGGCGCAGGATCTGGCATATCCATCGCATGCAATCGTCCGTCATGGAGGCGCTGGCCGCCCGCGAGCTTGTGCTGGAGAACGAGCGCCTGGCCAAGGAAATCCGCGAGTATGGATGGTGAGCCGTTTCGTTCGATAGCGCACGCCATGACAGACACCATCCCCCACCTGTGAGATTCCGGGTCATTTCGTCACAGCCATGGACAGCGAGGTAGACGAGGAACGCGGGCTATTGATACGGCCAGATGAAGTTTGAAGTTCCCGTCATACCGGCGAAAGCCGGTATCCAGCTCCGACGGCATCGTCCTTCCTGGACCCCGGCTTTCGCCGGGGTAACGACTTCAAACATATCCAGGCCGATTCAACCCAACGGGAATAAACCTAAAAAACTTAGTTGAACCGCAGAGACGCAGAGGCGCTGAGGAAAAACAATGAGTTATGGTATTGCACGACCTCACCCATTTGGAGAAACAGAAGATCGTTGTAACCCATTCATTTCTCTGCGCCTCCGCGCCTCTGCGGTTAAGCAATTGCCGTTTTAAGGATAAAACGATTGTGTGGCTCACATGGCCAAAATGCAGGCTGAGTCCCTGTCCGATCCGGTGAGAATGATGCTGGATTTCAAGGCCAACAGACAGGATAATTTGACCCTTTTATGCGCTTATCCGTATTTATACGGATGCCGGAATTTTCTGTTGCTATTATATTAATCTGGTTGGCGATCTGCCTCACACGCGCTCTGACAGGAAAAATGCATGACAAACGAGTTGTCTCCGGCCAACCCGCACTCGCCCTCAAAGTTGTTTGCCTGGGCTCCCTTGCTGGTGTTCACACTCCTGGCTTGCGCCATCGGCGCTACCGGGTATTTTGTTTTCAATCGGTACCAGGAAGGCGTCAAAAAGGAAGCGCATGACACCCTGGGCGCCATCGCCGACCTGAGGGTGAATCAGGTGGCCGACTGGCGCGAGGCATACAAGAAAAACGCCGAGGTGATGGCCCGCGACCCTCAGCTGGCGATGGAAATCGAGCGCTGGCTGCAGCGCGGATCGCCGTTTGACCCAGGCGCGCAACGGATCGCGCAGCGCCTGAAAGCGGTGCAGCAGGCCTATGATTTTCAGGGCGTGTTCATCCTCGACGAGCGCGGGGTCGTGCGTGACTTGCCGGTCACGCCGGATGCCAAGCCACCCACAGCCTACGGGGTAGAGCT
Source organism: Sulfuricella sp. (assembly GCA_031426955.1). Taxonomy (GTDB): domain Bacteria; phylum Pseudomonadota; class Gammaproteobacteria; order Burkholderiales; family Sulfuricellaceae; genus Sulfuricella. Next base: position 72,659 of record JASJPA010000019.1, on the reverse strand, counting down.
GGTCATGGAAGCCATGCGCACCCGGCAAGCCATCCTCACCGACCTGCATCCGGGCGCCGAGGCCCCGCGCGTCCGGCTTGATCTGGTGGTGCCGTTCTTCGCCCACGGTGATGCGCGCAACCGGGCCATCGCGGGGATTTATTTCCGCATCGACCCACAACAATACCTTTTCCCCCTGCTGCAATCCTGGCCGACGCCCAGCCCGAGCGCCGAAGCCATGCTGGTCCGGCGCGAAGGCGACAAGGTGGTGGTTCTGAACAACCTGCGCCATCGCGACAACACGGCGTTGCAGCTGCGGTTTCCGGTAGCCGAAAAGCAATTGCTGGCTGCCATGATGGCGCGAGGTAAAGGAGGGCTGATAGAAGGCGTCGATTACCGGGGCATCCCGGTGATCGGCGCCGCGAAAAAAGTCCCGGATTCGCCCTGGTTCCTGATCGCCAAAATGGACAAGGCAGAACTCTACGCCCCGATCCACAGGACCGCCTGGATCGTGGCGGTTCTGACTTTCTTCTTGATCAGCGGGGCAGGGGTGGCTACCGGACTGTGGTGGCGGCAGCAGCACGCGCAGTTTCTGGCCAGGCATTACGAGGACAAACTCAGGCACCAGGCGCTGATGCAGCGCAGCGAACGGCAAACACGCCTGCTTCTCGAGTCAACCGCCGAGGCTATCTACGGGGTGAACATGGAGGGGTTGATCACCTTTGCCAACCCGGCCTGTTTGCACATGCTGGGTTACGAGCGTGAAGAGGAACTGCTTGGCCAGCACGCTCACGAGCTGTTCCATCACAGCCACGCAGACGGCTCCCCCTACCCGGCGGAGAAGTGCCGTGCTTATGAAGCCTATTTGAGCGACCATGGTGTCCATGTGGACGACGAAGTGTTCTGGCGCAAGGATGGCAGCGCTTTTCCCGTGGAGTACTGGTCCCATCCGATCCGCCAGGCAGGGCAGGTCGAAGGTGCGGTCATCACCTTCCTGGACATCACCGAGCGTAAGCAGGCCGAGCAGCAACTCGGTCTCGCCGCCCTGGTGTTTGAAGGCAGCCATGAAGCCATTTTCATCACCGATGCACAAAACCATATCGTTTCGGTCAACCAGGCGTTTCTCGACATTACCGGCTATGGCCGGGCCGAGGTGCTTGGCCAGAGCCCGAGCCTGCTGAAATCGGGGCGCCATGATGCGGAATTTTTCCGCAGCATGATGAACTCCATCCGCCAAAGCGGTCACTGGAAGGGCGAAATCTGGAACAAGCGCAAGAACGGCGAAATCTACCCGGTCTGGATGGCAATCAGCACGGTACGCAACGAGCAGGGCGAAATCGCCCATTACGTTGCCATTTACAGCGACATCAGCGAGCTCAAGGCGGCGGAGCAAAACCTGCGGCTGTGGGGGCGTGCAATGGAGTCCAGCGTTAATGCCATTTTCATTGTCGACGCCAGACAGGAAAATTTCCCCGTCTTTTATGTCAATTCCGCATTTGAACGCACCACCGGCTACTCCAGCAAGGAAGTGGTCGGCAAGAGTTGCCGCCTGCTCGACAGCGGAGAGCTGAACCAGCCGCAAATCGGGAATATCTACCAGGCCATCCGCGAGCAACATGACGGCAGCGCAGTGTTGAGAAGCTATCGCAAGGACGGCAGTTTGTTCTGGTTTGAGCTGTTCTTTTCGCCGGTGCGCGACGAGGCTGGCTGCGTCACGCATTATGTCGGCGCCCTGAATGACATCACCGAGCGCAAGCGCTATGAAAGCCAGCTTGAGCGCCAGGCCAACTACGATGAGCTGACCGGGCTTGCCAACCGCAACCTGTTGCAGGACCGTCTCAACCAGGCGCTGGCCTTCTCGCACCGCCATGACTGCGGGCTGGCCGTATTGTTCATCGATCTGGACCATTTCAAGAATATCAACGACAGCCTCGGCCACGATGCCGGCGACGCGCTGCTGACCCAGGTTGCATCCCGTCTTACCGGCAACGTGCGCGAGGGCGACACCGTGGCGCGCCAGGGGGGAGACGAATTTGTCTTGCTCCTGCCGGAAATCAGGGCGGAAGACGATGTCCCCGAGATTACGCAGAAACTTGTCAAGGCGATGTCGGCGCCTTTCGACATCGACGGCCGCGAGCTGCATATCACGTGCAGCATTGGCATCGCCTCCTACCCCAAGGACGGCGAGGATAACCAGACGCTGCTGAAAAATGCCGATGCCGCCATGTATCGCGCCAAGGAGATGGGGCGCAACAATGCCCAGTATTACGCCGCGGAGATGAACGTCAAGGCGATGGAACGGCTGATGCTGGAAAACAGCCTGTACCATGCGCTGGAACGCAACGAATTCCTGCTCCATTACCAACCACAAGTGGACCTGCGCACCGGCGAGATCGTCGGCATGGAGGCGCTGGTGCGCTGGCGTCATCCCGAACTGGGGCTGGTTTCTCCGGCCAGGTTCATCCCGGTGGCGGAAGAATCCGGCCTGATTGTGCCGCTCGGCGAGTGGGTGCTGCGCACCGCCTGCGCCCAGAACAAGGCATGGCAGAACGCCGGGCTGAAGCCCATCAGTGTTGCGGTCAATCTCTCGGCACGCCAGTTCAGGCAGCCGAATCTGGTCGAAATGGTGGCCGGCATCCTCAGGGAAACCGAGCTTGATCCCGCCCACCTCGATCTGGAGGTGACCGAAAGCCTGGTCATGCAGAACGTTGAGGCGACCATCGCCACGCTGGGCCGCCTCAAAGCGATGGGGGTCAAGCTGTCGATCGACGATTTCGGTACCGGCTATTCCAGCCTGAATTATCTGAAACGCTTCCCGATCCATACGCTCAAGATCGACCAGTCTTTCGTGCGCGACGTTACCACCGACCCGAGTGATGCGGCGATTGCCAAGACCATCATCGCCATGGCCCACGAATTGGGGCTCACGGTGATCGCCGAAGGCGTGGAAACCGAGGAGCAGAAATCCTTCCTGCGCCTGCGCCGCTGCGACGAGATGCAAGGCTATTTCTTCAGCAGGCCGGTCCCGGCGGCGGAATTTGAAAACCTCCTCAGGGAGGATCGCCGCCTGGAAATCGACAATGCCGGCCTGGTGTCGACCGAGCGCACCCTGCTCCTGCTCGACGACGAGGAAAACATCCTGAACTCCCTCACCCACCTGCTGCGCCGCGACGGCTACAAGATCCTCAAGGCGACCCATGCCGTGGCAGCATTGGACCTGCTGGCACAAAACCCGGTCGGCGTGATTATTGCCGACCAGCGCATGCCGGAAATGACCGGCGTCGAATTTCTGCGCCGGGCCAAACTGCTCTACCCCGACACCGTGCGCATGGTGCTGTCCGGCCATACCGACACGAAGAGCGTGACCGATGCCATCAACGAAGGAGCGGTCTACAAGTTCCTCACCAAACCGTGGGACAACGACCTGCTGCGCGCCAACATCCAGGAAGCCTTCCAGCACTATGAACTGGCCCGGGACAACCAGCGTCTCGCTGACGAAATGGCCGCGATCAACGAGGAATTGAATCGTGCCAAGCATCGGTTGGAAGCACGCATCGAGTAGAAAACCGGCGAAACGAAATTTCCGGTGCCGACAGACTGCCCCCGGTCGGATATTTAGCCGCTGGAAGGCTCCCCGCGCTATGATCGAATGTCTTGTGATATTCTGGTGCCATTCGATGAGTGCCGTTTCGGTTTCGGCGGGGCGGGTGCCGGTGATTGTGCCAAACGAGCAAGACGGGGATTAAAAACCATGAAAACATCAAAAAGATTTGCGTTCGATCAGCTCACGTCCGGCCTCAGCCTGTCGAGCGGCGAATAACGGTGAATCTCGATGCTGTCCGATAAAGTCACCAAGCTTTCCTGGGTCTACCAGCTTTATCGGCTGGGCCAGACCTCTGTTCCGCGCGACCGGCCGGAGCAGGTGCGGCATGCGATCCTGGAACACATCGTCGAGGGCTTCGGGGCCAACAGCGGCACGCTCGCCCTGATCGAGGAAGACAACCAGCCGCTCACCATCGTTGCCGGCATCGACATTCCGGATTATGTCATCGGCAGCAAGATCGAGCGGGGCAGCGGCATCCTCGGCCTGGTGGCGGAAACCGGCCAGGCGCTGCTGCTCAATGGTGATATTTCTAACGATGCGCGCTTCAAGGTCACCGTGGTGCGCGACCAGTCGACGCGGCCGCGCTCGGCGATGTGCTGGCCGCTGAAGATCGAAGGCCGGGTGATCGGCGCACTCAGCATCAACCGCAAGGATGCCAGTGAGCCCTACACGGATGTCGACCTGGAAAATGGCGCGGTGGTGGTAAACCTGATCACGGTCGTGATCGAGAATACCCGGCTGCACCGCGACCAGGAAAAGCGCATCGCCATGCTGTCGAAAATGAACGATGAGATCCGCCGCGTCAACAAGCACCTGGAAGATACCCAGAACCAGCTGCTGCAGTCGGGAAAAATGGCCTCGATCGGCCAGCTCGCGGCAGGCGTCGCGCACGAGATCAACAACCCGGTGGGTTATATCAACTCCAATCTGGGCACGCTGCAGAAATACCTCAAGGATGTATTCACCATGCTCGACGCCTACGAGCAGGCCGAGCCCCTCCTTGCCGCCAATCCGGAGACCCTGGCCAACATCCGCACCCTTCGCGACAAGTTCGACATTGCCTTCCTCAAGGAAGACGTGTCGGCGCTGATGAGCGAATCCCGGGAGGGTATCGCCCGGGTGAAGAAGATCGTGCAGGAGCTCAAGGATTTTTCCCATATCGACGAGGCCGAGTGGCAGTGGGCAAACATTCATAACGGGCTGGACAGCACGCTCAATATCGTCTGGAACGAGATCAAGTACAAGGCGGAAGTCGTCAAGGAATACGGCAGCCTGCCCGACGTGGAATGCCTGCCCTCGCAGCTCAACCAGGTGTTCATGAATATGCTGGTCAATGCCGCCCACGCCATCGAGGAGCGCGGCACCATCACCCTGCGCAGCGGTGCCCAGGGCGAGGAAGTCTGGGTAGAGTTCAGCGATACCGGCAAGGGCATCCCTCCGGAGAACCTGAACCGCATCTTCGACCCTTTTTTCACCACCAAACCGGTGGGAAAAGGCACTGGACTGGGCCTGTCCCTGTCCTATAGCATCGTACAAAAGCACCATGGCAGAATTGACGTCAGCAGCGAGGCGGGCAAGGGCACTACCTTCCGCATCTGGTTGCCGATCAAGCAACCGGAAAAGAAAGCATAACGTTGTGAGCGAGACCGTCAGCGAACCAGCCAGCCAGACGCAACAAGCAGCCATCGAGCCGCCGGCGCTGCTGTTCGTCGATGACGAGGCCAACATCCTGAGCGCACTGAAGCGCCTGTTCCGGCCGCTGGGTTACCGCATCTTTACTGCCGAAAGCGGCGCGGCAGGCTTGCAGGTTTTCGAGCAGAATACGATCGACCTGGTGATTTCCGACATGCGCATGCCGGAAATGAATGGAGCCCAGTTTCTCGAGCAGGTCCGGCGGAAATGGCCGGATGCGGTGCGCATCCTGCTCACCGGCTACGCCGATGTCACTTCGACCATCGATGCGATAAACAAAGGCGAGATATACCGTTACATTGCCAAGCCGTGGGACGATAACGACATCACGATGACAGTGAAACACGCGCTGGAGCGCAAGAAGCTGGAGCTGGAAAAGCAGCGCCTGGAAAAAACCACCCTGCAGCAGAACGAAACGAGGAGTTGAAGGATCTCAATGCCAACCTCGAGGTGGCGCATTGGACAAATACGCGAGTTTGAACAGACCGAAGGCAAGCCGCTGGCAATTTACGTGCGGCCCGGAAAGGGATGATATGTACCGTATTATCTTGGTGGATGACGAACAGAATATTCTCAATGCCTTGGGTCGGCTGTTCGCTTCGCCGTCGTTCCAGGATACGGAGAATTCCAAATTTCAGGTGGAGACCTTTGCTTCCCCGAGACAGGCACTGCAGCGAGCCGGGGAAGGGGTCATATTCGATCTGGTGATTTCGGATTACCGCATGCCGGAAATGGACGGTGTGGCTTTCCTCAAGGCGTTCAAGGACATCCAGCCCAACGCCGAGCGGCTGATCCTTTCAGGATACGCCGATCTGGAGGCATTGGTCGGGGCGATCAACGAGGCGCAGATTTTCCGTTTCATCGCCAAACCCTGGCACGATGACGAGTTGAAGTCGGCTGTAGCACAGGCCCTTGCTCACCGTGGCCTGTTGCTGGAAAACCAGCGCCTCGCCGACCAGTTGCGACTGCAGCGTGGCGTGATCTCCAGGCAGGAAATAGCGTTGCGCCGACTGGAAGAAGAGTCGCCGGGAATCACCAAGGTGCATTGGGGGCTGGATGGCTCGGTGATCCTCGATGAGCACGAATTGACGGACGCTGCCGCACAGGAAGCCGAGAAGTGGCTGAAATCGACGAAGTAAACCGCAAGATCACGGTGAAGCTGGTCTATTACGGCCCGGCGCAAAGCGGCAAGACCACCAATCTGATGCGGCTGCATGATCTTCTCACGCCCGGCATGAAGGGGGAGATCATGACCCTGGAAACGCAGAACGACCGCACCTTGTTTTTTGACCTCCTGCCGCTTGGCTTCAGAACACCTTCAGGCTGGCTGGTAAAGCTCAAGCTTTTTACCGTGCCGGGCCAGGTGGCGCACGATGCGACCCGCAAGGCGGTGCTGTCGCGCGCCGACGGCGTGGTGTTCGTGGCCGACTCGCAGCGTTCGCAGTCGGTCAACAATGCAGAGGCCTTTCAGAACCTGGAGGAGAACGTGCAACGCGTCGGCCTGGATTTTTCCCGTGTGCCACTGGTGGTGCAGTTCAACAAGCGCGACTTGCCCGAGGCGCAGATCCTGTCCGAAGACGAGATCAGGCAACGCTGGTCCCAGGCACCCTGGCCGCTGGTGTTTTCATCGGCACTGGTGGGCGAGGGCGTCAGGGAGACGTTCATCAAACTGCTCGAGCAGGTATACCCGGCGCTGGACCGGTTGTTCGGGCTGCAGGAGAATCACGGTGTCGGCCAGCAGGCTTTTATCGCCGCCGTGATGGGGGGGTGAGTTGGAAATCACCCCGCGCCACTTTGACCGTGAACTGGATATTCAGGAGTTGCTCTCCGGGGTTTCGCTGGAGCGGCTGGGCGGGATACTCAAGGTGCTTCTGGGCGGCGATTTCCGTCTGGTCGGAGCCGACGGCAGGGGTTTGCTGGGCAGCGCAGAGCCGTTCGCGCAGCCGCGCCGCGCCGAGATACACCATGACCTCGAACTGCTTGGCCAGCTTGAATCGGCGAGTGCGGACGAATCCCGTCTTTCCGCCGCGGCCGCCATGATTGAACTGATGCTGCGCCTGTCGGCGCGCTATCACATGGCGGCCGATTTGCACATCGAAACCGTGCAGGAAGATTATGCCTCGCTGAAGGAATCGGAAGCGCGCTACAAAGCCCTGTCCGAGGAGCTTGAGGTGCGCGTCAAGGAGCAGGTCAAAATCATCGAAGCGACGCAGCGCCAGCTCTACCAGGCGGAAAAGCTTGCCTCCATCGGCCAGCTTGCGGCGGGCGTGGCGCACGAAATCAACAACCCGATCGGCTTCATCCGCAGCAACCTGGGCACTGCGCAGCAGTACGTGCGCGACCTGTCGCGCCTGGTTGCGCTGATGAAGACGGGGGATATTGCGCAGTTCCAGTCCGCATGGAAAGAGGCGGATATGGGATTCCTGCTGGAAGACTTCACCGCCTTGCTGGGCGAGAGCATGGAGGGGGCGGACCGTGTGACGAAGATCGTGTCCGACCTTAAGGGCTTTTCCAATGTCGATCAGGCGGAGGAGGAGGTCGTCGACCTTAACGACAATCTCCGCTTCGCCTGTAATGTGCTTGCCGGGCAGATCAAGGACAAGGCGGAACTGGTTCTGGAACTGGGGGTGTTGCCTAAAACCCTGTGTTTGCCGGGACACCTGAACCAGGTATTTCTCAATCTGCTGCTCAATGCGGCCCAGGCGATTACCGACCGGGGCCGCATCGAGGTTTGCAGCGAAATGGCCGGGAATGAAATCCGTATCCGCATCCACGACAACGGCTGCGGTATCCCGGAAGGAAGCCTGGGTCGTATTTTCGACCCGTTCTTCACCACCCGCCCGGTGGGCAGCGGCACCGGCCTGGGCCTCGCGGTGTGCCACGACATTGTCCAGGCCCACGGCGGACGGATCGAGGTGGAAAGCGAGGTGGGGGTGGGAACGACGTTTACGGTGTATTTGCCGGTGGGATGAACCCAAGTAGTACCGTTTAACCGCAGAGGAAGCAGAGGAAAAAAACAAGGAATTGGCCAGCTATGCCGAGTTGGCCGCTGGGTGAGGGGGTAATATGGCAAGTATTTGAATTCCTCTGCGTCCTCCGTGGTTCAATGGTTTTTTGTAGGATGAAATATGGCTAATTACTCATCATTCTTTACCGGCGCCACGCCACCAGCCGGTGCGCCGGAAGCGGCCCAACCGGCCGTTTACCGCATCCTGCTGGTGGACGACGAGCCGAATGTGCTCAAGGCGCTGCAGCGCGTGTTCCGCCAGGAAAACTACGAGATCGTGCTCGCCAGCAATGGCCCGGAGGCCATCGACCTGCTGCGCAATGAGACTTTCCACCTGATGATTTCCGACTACTTGATGCCGGGGATGACGGGTGCCCAGGTGCTGAAACAGGCCAAGGCGATCCAGCCCGACATGATCCGCATCATGCTCACCGGCCATGCCGACACCGGTGCGGTGATGGGGGCGATCAACGAGGGCGCGGTCTACAAGTTTATCCTCAAGCCATGGAACGATGACGATCTGCGCGTGACAGTGGCGATTGCTCTGGAGCAGTTCGACCTGATCCAGAAGAATCGCGCGCTGCAGAAAGAAAATGCGAAGAAAACCTACGAGATCAGCGCGCTGGCGAAGATGGCGGTGACCAACCGCAGCCAGCTCGCGATCATGCTCCACAAGCGCGACCTGCTCAACGGCCAGCAGGTGCAGGAGCTGCACCGCCTGCAGCAGATGCACAAGGAACCGATCATCAAGCTGCTGCTGGAGCGCGACTGGGTGCCGGAAAAAACCATACGTGACATCCTGCGCAAGGATTTCCTGGTGGAAGAAGTTGCTCTCGGCGAGTTCCACGTCGATCCGGCGATAGCCTCCCTGATTCCGCAGAGCTTCTGCGAGCGGCAGTGGGTGGTGCCGCTCAAGCAGGAAGGCCGGCGCCTGATGCTGGCCGTGGCCGACCCGATGGATTCCGGCTTGGTGGACGACCTGCGTTTTGTTTCCGGCCTGGAAATTCAGGCGGTGATGGCGGACGTGGCGGCGATAAAGGCCAAGATCGCCGAGATTTATGGCAGCGAGGGGCAGCCCTCGTTCGAGGATCTGGAAACCCTGGTCTCCACCGTCGACCCTTACGAGGGCATCGAGATCGTGATCGACGAGGAGGAAGACCCTCGCTCCCTCGAAGAACTGCTGCGCGGCACCGAGGAGCCCCCCGCCATCCGTCTGGTCAACGCCATCCTTCTCGAAGCCATCCGCCTCGGCGCTTCCGACATCCACATCCATCCGCGCACCAAGAGCGTGGTGGTGCGGCTCAGGATCGACGGGGTGCTCGCCGACAAGATCCACATCCCGCACCAGATTCACGCCTCGCTGGTGTCCCGCCTGAAGGTGATGTCCGAGCTCGACATCAGCGAGCGCCGCCGCCCCCAGGACGGCCGCATCACGGTGAAGACGCCGCTGCGTGTCGTCGATTTGCGCATCTCCACCCTGCCCACCATCAACGGCGAAAAAGTGGTGATGCGCATCCTCGACCGCAATTCCGCGGTGAAGAGCATCGAGGGGCTGGGCTTCTCGCCGGCCGACCTGAAAAAAGTGCTCAACATGGTGGACAAGCCGCAGGGCCTCATCCTCACCACGGGGCCGACCGGCAGCGGCAAGACCACCACCCTGTACGGCCTGCTGCAGCACAAGGCCGATCCCGGAAAGAACTACGTCACCATCGAAGACCCGGTGGAATATTATCTCGACATGGCCGGGCAGGTGCTGATCAAGGAAAAAATTGGCATGTCTTTTCCCGTTGTGCTGCGCTCGATCCTGCGCCAGGATCCGGACGTGATCCTGATCGGCGAGATCCGCGATTTTGAAACCGCCGAGGTGGCGCTTCACGCCGCGCTCACTGGCCATCTGGTGTACTCGACCCTGCATACCAATTCCGCCGTGGCGACTATCGCCCGCCTGTTCGATCTCGGCCTCAAGCCTTATGTGCTGGCCACCGCGCTCGAAGGCATCATCGCCCAGCGTCTGGTGCGGTGCATCTGCAACGACTGCCGCGAGCCGGTCGCTCCCGCACCGGAATTGCTGGCACGGCTCGGCCCGCTGTTTGAAGCGTCGAAGATCACCGCCTTTCGCGGCAAGGGTTGCGCCAAATGTAACGGCACGGGCTATCATGGGCGGCTGGGTGTGTACGAGGTTCTGGAACCGGATGAAAAAATGCGCGACCTCATCGCCAGTGGCGCCAGCATCCTTGAAATGACAAAATTGGCTCGACAGATCGGTGCCACGCCGATGATCGAAGATGCCAGGGGGAAGGTGAACGCCGGGTTGACCACGCTGGAAGAAGTGTTGCGCGTGCTCGGGCCGCAATGATATTCAGGACTTAAAAATGCTGAAATGGAATCAAATCGACACCGTCCTGCTCGACATGGACGGCACCCTGCTCGACCTGCATTTCGACAACCATTTCTGGCTCGAGCACGTGCCGCTGCGCTACGCCGAGAAGCACGGCCTGAGCCATGAGGCGGCGCAGGATGCGTTGGCGCCGCGCTACCACAAGGTGGTGGGCACCATGGAATGGTATTGCGTGGATTACTGGACGCGCGAGCTGGGGCTGGACATCGCCCGGCTCAAGGAGGAAGTGGAGCATCTCATCGCCGTGCATCCGCATGTCACCGATTTTCTTGCGGCGCTGCGCGGCAGCCGCCGCACCGTGCTGGTGACCAATGCCCACCATAAAAGCCTGGCCTTGAAGATGCGCAAAACCCGTCTCGACGGCTATTTCGACGCGGTAATCTGTGCCCACGACATCGGTGTGCCCAAGGAGCATCCCGAGTTCTGGGGCAGGCTCCAGGCCGTCGAGCGCTATGACCCCATCACCACGCTGCTGGTGGACGACAGTCTGCCGGTGCTGCGCTCGGCGCGGGGTTACGGCATCGCCCATCTGCTCGCGGTACATCGGCCGGACACGCGGCTGCCGGCCAAGGATGTGGCGGAGTTCGACGCCATCGGCAGCTTCCTGGATATTTTGCCCCTAGCCTAGTAGCAACGCAGCGGCCACTTTCCTGCCCTCGGACGCAAGGATGTTGTAGGTGCGGCAGGCCGCCGGGGTGTCCATCACCTCCACGCCGATATGCGCCCGGATCAGTGCCTCCGTCAGGCGGGGGTGAGGAAAGCGCAGGGTGCTGCCGGTGCCGAGCAGCACGATCTCCGGCCTGAATTCCAGGATGGCCTCGAAATGGGCGGCCTCCAGCGCTGTGAAGCTTTGCGGCGGCCAGTTTTCGACGATCCGATCCGGCAGCACGATCAGGCTGGCCTGATAGTGCTGATGGTTGACCGCGACATAATCGGTGTCGTAGCCGGTGAAAAGATTCAAGCCGGCAGCGTCGGCCAGGTGGAACTTCAAGGTGGGCCTCCATTTGCGGGACAAGGGACGGTCGGGTAAGATTATACCTTTTAAGCGCATTCCGTGGAGCGACTAGCTAGTCAGTCAACATGAAACGACGGTGTGCGTAGGAGCGACCTCCAGGTCGCGAATTCGGTGGTTCGCGACCTGGAGGTCGCTCCTACATCCCGCAAATTCAACGTGATTGCCTACCAGATTGCCAGCGCAAATAGGGGCTCGAAGCCATGCAACCCGTACTCAAATCCAGCAAGCTCGCCAACGTCTGCTACGACATCCGTGGCCCGGTGATGGCGCGCGCCCGGCAGATGGAGGAGGACGGTCACCGCATCATCAAGCTCAACATCGGCAATCCGGCGCCGTTCGGCTTCGAAGCCCCGGAGGAAATCCTCCAGGACGTGATCCACAACCTGCCCAATGCCTCCGGCTATTCCGACTCCAAGGGGCTGTTCGCCGCGCGCAAGGCGATCATGCACTACACCCAGGAAAAGAAGATCCGCGATGTGCAGATGGAGGATATCTACATCGGCAACGGCGTGTCCGAGCTGATCGTGATGGCGATGCAGGCGCTGTTGAATACCGAAGATGAAGTGCTGCTGCCGACTCCTGACTACCCGCTGTGGACTGCGGCGGTAACCCTGGCGGGGGGCGTGCCGCGCCACTACATCTGCGACGAGCAGGCGGGCTGGCTGCCCGACCTGGACGATATCCGCGGCAAGATCGGCCCGAATACCCGCGCGATTGTTCTGATTAATCCCAATAATCCAACTGGGGCTCTGTATCCGGTGGAACTGCTGCAGGAGATCGTCGAGATCGCCCGCCAGCACCAGCTCATCATCTATTCCGACGAGATCTACGACAAGGTCTTGTACGATGGCGCGACCCACACCTCGATCGCCTCGCTGGCTGACGATGTGCTGTTCATCACCTTCAACGGGCTGTCGAAGAACTACCGCGCCGCCGGCTACCGCGCGGGCTGGCTGGTGGTCTCGGGCGAGAAGCGTCATGCCCAGGATTATGTCGAGGGGCTGACCATGCTCGCCTCGATGCGGTTGTGTTCCAACGTGCCGGCGCAGTACGGCATCCAGACCGCGCTCGGCGGTTACCAGAGCATCAACGACCTGGTCGCGCCCGGCGGCCGTCTCGCCAGGCAGCGCGACATAGCCTGGAAACTGCTGACGGATATTCCCGGTGTTTCCTGCGTCAAGCCGCAGGGCGCAATGTACCTGTTCCCCCGGCTCGACCCGAAGATGTACCCGATAGACGATGATCAGGAATTCATCCTCGAACTGCTGCTCGAGGAGAAGGTCCTGCTGGTCCAGGGCACCGGCTTCAACTGGCCCCATACCGACCATTTCCGGGTGGTGTTCCTGCCCAACGTGGACGACCTCACCGAGGCCATCGGCCGCATTGCGCGCTTTCTCGAGCATTACCGCAAGCGGCATGGGTCGTGATTAACAAATTTCCCGTGCATTCCCTCCCCCTGGCAGGGGGAGGGCTAGGGTGGGGGTTGAAAGTTTCGCCAGCGGAGACATTTTAACCCCCATCCCAACCTTCCCCCTGCGAGGGGGAAGGAGAGAAAATTAGCTGCCTTGGGCGGCTTGTTTAACGATTTTTTGAATTGTTTATAGAGTGATTATGAAACCCATCAACGTAGGTTTGTTAGGCCTGGGCACCGTCGGCGGCGGCACCCTCACGGTATTGCGGCGCAATGCCGGAGAAATCACCCGCCGTGCCGGGCGCGAGATTCGCATCAAGATGGCGGCGGATCGCAACCTGGAAATGGCGCGGAAACTCGCCGGTCCAGAGCTGGAAATCACCGCCGACCCGATGGAGGTGGTGAACAACCCGGACATCGATATCGTCGTCGAGTTGATCGGCGGTACTACGCTCGCCAAGGAACTGATCCTGAAGGCGATCGCCAACGGCAAGCACGTGGTCACGGCGAACAAGGCGCTGCTGGCGCTGCACGGCAACGAAATCTTCAAGGCGGCGCAGGCCAAGGGCGTGATGGTTGCCTTCGAGGCGGCGGTGGCGGGCGGCATCCCGATCATCAAGGCGTTGCGCGAGGGCCTCACCGCCAACCGCATCGAGTGGATCGTCGGCATCATCAACGGCACCACCAACTTCATCCTGACCGAGATGCGCGACAAGGGCCTGGCTTTCGATACCGTGCTTAAACAGGCGCAGGAACTCGGCTACGCAGAGGCGGATCCGACCTTCGACATCGAGGGCATCGATGCCGCGCACAAGCTCACCATCATGGCGGCGATCGGCTTCGGCATTCCGATGCAGTTCGACAAGGCCTACACCGAGGGCATTTCCAAGCTCACCAAGGAAGACATTTCCTACGCCGAGGAACTGGGCTACCGCATCAAGCTGCTCGGCATCACCAAGCGCACCGACCAGGGCATCGAGCTCCGCGTTCACCCGACGCTGATCCCGACCAAGCGCCTGATTGCCAATGTGGAAGGCGTAATGAACGCGGTGCTGGTGAAAGGCGACGCCGTCGGCGCGACCATGTATTACGGACGCGGTGCCGGTGCCGAGCCGACCGCCAGTGCGGTAGTGGCGGACCTGGTGGACGTGACCCGGATGCTCACCTCCGATCCGGAGAACCGCGTGCCGCACCTGGCCTTCCAGCCGGACGCCTTGTCCGATGTGCCGGTGCTGCCGATCGATGAAGTTCGCACCTCCTACTACCTGCGCCTGCGCGTGTTCGACAAGCCCGGCGTGCTGGCCGATGTGACGCGTATCCTGGCCGATCTGGGTATCTCGATTGACGCCATGATCCAGAAAGAGCCGGCTGAAGGCGAGAAGCAGGCGGACGTGATCCTGCTGACGCACGAAACCGTGGAGAAACACATCAACCAGGCGATCGCCAAAATCGAGGCGCTGTCTTCGATTTCCGGCAAGGTGACGCGGATACGTATGGAAGAACTCAGCGCATAACTCCAGGTTGCTTTCAAAGTGACATGAATTTGGTAGGAGGCCCGCCCCCGGGCCGATTGTCGCGGCGAGGGCGCCGCTCCCACAGAGGGCACAGGGACATGAAGAAATGAAATATCTCAGCACCCGCGGCGGCATGCCGCCCAAGACCTTCACCGAAATCCTGCTCGGCGGCCTCGCTACCGATGGCGGCTTGACCATCCCCGAAGCTTACCCCAGGTTCAGCAAGGAAGAGCTTGCCGCCATGCGCGGCATGAGCTACCGCGAGCTGGCATTCGAGGTGATTCGCCGCTTCGCCGCCGACATTCCCGCCGCCGACCTCAGGACCATCGTCGACAAGACCTACACCGCGGCAATTTTCCGCAGCGACGAGATCACCCCGGTTAAGACACTGGAGCCGGGGCTGCACATCCTCGGGCTGTCCTATGGGCCGACGCTGGCTTTCAAGGATGTGGCGATGCAGTTGCTCGGCAACTTGTTCGAGTATGTGCTGGCCAAGGAAAACACCGAGATCAACATCCTCGGCGCGACTTCGGGCGATACCGGCAGCGCGGCGGAATACGCCATGCGCGGAAAAAGAGGAATCAGAGTGTTCATGCTCTCGCCGCAGGGGAAAATGAGCCCGTTCCAGACCGCCCAGATGTTCTCCCTGCAGGACCCGAACATTTTCAACATCGCCGTCAAGGGCGTGTTCGACGATTGCCAGGACATCGTCAAGGCGGTCTCCAACGACCTCGAATTCAAGGCCAAGCACAAGATCGGCGCGGTCAACTCGATCAACTGGGCGCGCGTCACTGCCCAGGTGGTGTACTACTTCAAGGCCTATTTCGCGGTGACAAAAAGCAACGACGAGGAAGTTTCCTTCTCCGTGCCTTCCGGCAACTTTGGCAACGTCTGCGCCGGCCACATCGCCCGCCAGATGGGCCTGCCGATCCACAAGCTGATCGTCGCCACCAACGAGAACGACGTGCTCGACGAATTCTTTCGCACCGGCGTCTACCGCCCGCGGCCGGAAACCAAGCACACCAGCAGCCCGTCGATGGACATCTCCAAGGCGTCCAACTTCGAGCGCTTTGTTTACGATCTGGTCGGACGCGATCCGGCAGTGGTGAGCGAGCTATGGAAGCAAGTGGACGCGGGCGGCAGTTTCGATCTTTCCAAAACGCCGTATTTCGCCAGGGTCAGGGAATTCGGCTTCGAATCTGGCGTAAGTAACCATGCCAACCGGCTGGAAACCATCCGCCGCATGCATCGGCAATACGGCGTGATGATCGACACCCATACCGCCGACGGCATGAAAGTCGGGCTGGAACACCGCGAGGCCGGCGTGCCCATGGTCTGCCTGGAAACCGCGTTGCCCGCCAAATTCGAGGAAACCATCCGCGAAGCCTTGGGCTGCGAGCCTGAGCGCCCGGCTGACCTGGTGGGTATCGAAAACCTGCCGCAGCGTTTTGAGGTGATGGCGGCGGATGCGGAAGCGGTAAAGCGCTTCATCGTGGCGCACTCCTGATCGCCCTGGAGTGTCATTCCCACTTTTGCGGGAATTCGGCCTTATCGGCCACGGCGCACGACGATGAACACAGAAAAGGTCACGATGGCCATGCCGGCGACCTTTTCGATGCCGAGTCTTTCGTCAAACAGCCATGCGGCCTCAAGTGCGGTGACGGCGGGCACCAGATAAAACAGGCTGGAAACTTTGTGGATCTCGCCGTGCTTGATGAGATAGTTGAGCAGCAGGATGGCGCCGATTGACAGCACGATAGCCAGCCAGAAGATGGCGAAGATCAGCTGATGGGTGAACTGGATTTCACGGCTTTCGAACAGATAGGTGCCGAGCCCGAAAATTACCACGGTGGAAAGGTACTGGAAGAAGGCGCTGCTGAGGATTTCATTGTGGGCGCAGAATTTCTTCTGGTAGAGCGTCCCCGCCGTGATGCCAAGCAGGGCGATTACGGCAGCCCATGCCGCGTGCTGATTGAACGCTGCAGCATGGTTGCTGCCGGTGGCGAAAATCAGGGTTAGCCCGAACAGCCCGAGCACCACGCCCAGCCACTGTATGCGAGTGACTCGCTCACCCAGCAGCAGTGGAGCGGACATCGTGGTCAGCAACGGCTGCAACCCGACAATCAACGCGCACAGGCCGGCGGGCATGCCGGCCTTGATCGCGGTGAACACGCCTCCCAGATAGGCGCCGTGGATCAGGCTGCCGCTGACCATCAAATGGAGACGCTGGCGCCAGTTTGCCGGGGGAGCAGGCTTGAAGTGCGCAATCAACGCCACGAGCAGAACCAGCGTCAGCACGAAGCGCAGGAACAGGAGCGTGTAGGGCTCCGCGTAGGGCAAGCCGTATTTTGCGCCGATGAAGCCGGTGCTCCACAGCAGCACGAACAGCAGCGGAATGTTGGCGTGAAAGGCCCGCTTAAGCATGCCTGCCCAGCTTTCGGTCTTCCCGGATCATGTCGCTGGCTTTCTCGGCGAACATGACCACCGGCGAACTGGTGTTGCCCGAGAGGATGGTCGGCATGATCGATGCATCCACCACGCGCAGGCCGGCGATACCATGCACGCGCAACCGCGCGTCGACCACTGCCATGGGGTCGGCGTTGAGGTCATTACCCATTTTGCAGGTGCCGGACGGGTGGAAAATGGTCGTGCCGATGTCGCCGGCTGCTTTGGCCAATTCTTCATCGCTTTGGCAGGCGAGGCCAGGCTTGAACTCTTCCGGCGTGTAGCGTTGCATGGCCGGGGCGGCGACAATGCGGCGCGTCAGGCGCAGCGAATCTGCCGCCACTTTGCGGTCACCCTCGGTGGACAGGTAATTCGGCTGAATAAGCGGTGCTTCGCGGCTGTCGGCGCTGTTGATGCGGATATGGCCGCGGCTTTCCGGATGCAGGTTGCACACCGAGGCAGTAAAGGCCGGAAAGTCATGCAGCGGATCGCCGAACTTGTCGAGCGACAAGGGTTGCACGTGGTATTCCAGATTCGGCGTGGCCTGGCTTTCATCCGAGCGGACAAAAGCGCCAAGCTGGCTGGGGGACATGGAGAGCGGGCCGCTCCGGAAGAACAGATATTCCAGCCCCATGCCGAGCCGCCCCAGCAGGCTTCCGGCAGTTTCATTCAGGGTGCGGGTGTTTTTAACCTTGAACGCCATGCGCAGTTGCAGGTGATCCTGGAGGTTTTCGCCGACCCCGGGCAGTGCGTGAATGACCGGGATGCCGTGCTGTTGCAGCAATGCAGCCGGGCCGATACCGGAACATTGCAGAATCTGCGGCGAACTCACTGCTCCCGCCGCGAGCAGGGTTTCAAGAGTGGAATTGGCCTGGAAGACTTGATTGTCCTGCCAGAATTCAACGCCAATGACACGCTTGCCTGCGAAGCGCAGGCGCCGCACGACCGCGTTGGTGATGACCTTGAGGTTGGGGCGGCTGAGGGCGGGGCGCAGGAAACCTTTTGCGGCATTCCAGCGCACGCCGCGTTTCTGATTGACTTCGAAATAGCCACAGCCCTCATTATTGCCGCGATTGAAGTCGACGACCCTGGGAATGCCGACCTCGGCGGCTGCGTCGCGAAAGGCGTCGAGGATTTCCCACGACAAGCGCTGCTGTTCAACCCGCCATTCGCCGCCGGTGTTGTGCATCTCGTCCGCGCCGCGCGCGTAGTCTTCAGAGCGTTTGTAGTAGGGCAGGACCTCGTTCCATCCCCAGCCGGGATTGCCCTGCGCCTGCCATTGCTCGAAATCGCGTACCTGGCCGCGCATGTAGATCATGCCGTTGATCGACGAGCTGCCGCCGAGCACCCGGCCGCGGGGGTAGCCAATGGCGCGCCCGTTCAAGCCGGCTTCGGGCTCGGTTTTGAAGCACCAGTCGGTACGAGGGTTGCCGACGCAATACAGATACCCGACCGGAATATGAATCCACAAGTAGTTATCCTTGCCGCCCGCTTCGAGCAACAGGACCTTGATGTCGGGGTCGCTGGACAGGCGGTTGGCCAGTACGCAGCCGGCTGTTCCGCCGCCGATGATGATGTAGTCGTACGAGCCGATCGATGTGGTCATGAGAAGACTCCGTTAGTTACCAAACACTAGGCTAGCAGCCAGTCACGTTGAATTTGCGTGATGTAGGAGCGACCTCCAGGTCGCGAACCACCGAATTCGCGACCTGGAGGTCGCTCCTACGCACCGTCGTTGACTACTAGCGCCTCATCCAGCAGTTCGATCCAGTGGCGCACCGGCAGGTCGGTGCCGCTTTGCAGGTGGGCCTGGCAGCCGATGTTGGCGCTGGCGATCTGCGCCGGGCTCCCGCTTTGCAGCGCATCCAGCTTGTTGCGCAGCAGTTGCTGCGACAACTCCTTCTGCAGTATCGAATAGGTTCCCGCCGAGCCGCAGCACAGGTGTTTGTCCGCCACTGGCGTAAGCTCGTAGCCGGCCTTGGTGAGCAATTCCTCGATCACGCCGACGATTTTTTGCCCGTGCTGCAGGGAGCAGGGGGAGTGGAATGCCACCTTGCCGCGCGGGGCAGGGGAGATTAGGCGCAGCAGCTCTTTTTTCTCGGCAGCGAGAATTTCACTTAAGTCTTTGGTGAGGCCGGAAATCCGTGCCGCCTTCACGGCGTAGGCCGGGTCGTGGCGCAGCAGGTGGCCGTATTCCTTGACCATCGAGCCGCAGCCGCTGGCGGTCATCACCACCGCCTCCGTGCCTTGTTCCACGTAGGGCCACCAGGCGTCAATATTGCGGCGCATGTAGTCCAGCCCGTCCGCATGGGCGTTCAGGTGATAGCTGACCGCGCCGCAGCAGCCGGCCTTCTCGGCGCTGAACAGCGTAATGCCGAGCCGATCCAGCACTCGCGCGGCGGCGGCATTGGTGTTGGGCGCCAAGCCGGGCTGCACGCAGCCTTCCAGCACCAGCATGGTGCGAGCATGCCGCTGCGCGGTTGGCCAGGGTTTTGCCGGCCGGGCGATGGGCACTTCCTTTGCCAGCGCGCCCGGCAGCAACGGGCGAAACAGGCGGCCGAGGGCGAGCAGGGAATTGAAGATCGCCGGACGGGGCAGCACCGCGCGCAGCAGCCTGCGCCGCGTGGCCTGCCACGGGCTGCGGCCGATTTTTTCCTCGGCGATGGCGCGGCCGATGTCCACCAGGCGGCCGTAGCGCACGCCGGACGGGCAAGTGGTTTCGCAGGAGCGGCAGGTGAGGCAGCGATCCAGGTGGAGCAGAGTTTTTTCCGTCACCGCCGCGCCTTCGAGCATCTGCTTGATCAGGTAGATGCGTCCGCGCGGGCTGTCCAGCTCGTTGCCGAGCAGTTGGTAGGTGGGGCAGGTGGCGGTGCAAAATCCGCAATGCACGCAGGCGCGCAGGATGGCCTCCGCCTCTTGGCCGGCGGCGGTGTTCTTGATGGAATCGATCAGATTGGTTTGCATGTCGCTTAATCCTAAAAACGGCGATTAACCACGAATGACACGAATGTTCACGAATAACCAAAAGTAGGCGCCTCTAGGCGACACGATATAGTTAGAGACAATCATCTTGTCGCCAAACAGGTGAATCAGGCTATCCATGCTAACCAACTGATTATTAGTGAACATTCGTGTTTCATTCGTGTAAATTCGTGGTTAAAAGCTTTTTCTAGGTTAAAACGCCGGGTGCATGCGGCCCGGGTTGAGGATGCCGTGCGGATCGAAGGTCTGCTTCAGGCGCTGGTGCAGTTCCAGCAGCGGCGCCGACAGGGGATGGAACGGCTCGGCGCTGGGTTCCGGGCTGCGGAACAGGGTCGCCTGGCCGCCGAGCGCAGCCGCCGCCTGGCGGATGGTCGCCGCATCGGCGTCGCTCGCCAGCCAGCGCAGGGCACCGCCCCACTCGACCAGTTGCCGTCCTGGCACGGCGACAGCCGGTGCAGTGGAAGGCAACGACAGCCGCCACAGCAATTCTCCGGCCTGAAAAAATGAATGGCGCTGCTCGCGCACGCTGTGCCAGAAACTGTCGGCATCTTCCACGATTTCGCCGCCGAGTTTTTGTCGCACCGAGCGCACAGCGGCTGAGGCGCCGGACAGGCGCACAGTCAGTGTGCCTTCGTGGTGGCAGGTGGCGGACAGCGACAGCGGCTTCGCCGCCCAGCGATTCATCACCTCGAGGGCCTCCCGCTCCGCCATGCCGAAGCGCAGGGTCAGTTCTTCGGCCGGCAGCGGCAGGATCTTCAGCGACACTTCCAGCAGCAGCCCCAGCGTGCCGAGCGATCCGGCCATCAGGCGCGACACGTCGTAGCCGGCGACATTTTTCATGACTTGGCCGCCGAAGCGCAGCACCTCGCCCTTGCCGTCGATCATGCGCACGCCCAGTACGTAGTCGCGTACCGCGCCTGCATAGGGGCGGCGCGGTCCGGACAGCCCGGCGGCGATGCAGCCGCCCAGCGTCGCGCCCGGCCCGAAATGGGGCGGCTCGAACGGCAGCATTTGCCGGTTGGCCGCCAGCGCCGCCTCGATCTCGGCCAGCGGCGTGCCGGCTCGGGCGGTGAGCACCAGCTCGGTGGGCTCATAGGAAACGATGCCGCGACAAACGGTCGCGTCCAGCGCTTCGCCAAGTATAGGGCGGCCGTAGAACGACTTGCTGCCCGAGCCGAGGATGCGCAACGGGCGGCGATCACGGCCGGCTTCGCGCACGGTCTGGCTGAATTGTTTGATGGTGTCCTGCATCGCTTTATCTATCTTCTCAAAAACGGGGAATATCGGGGAACGGCACCTGCCCGTGGTGCACGTGCATGCCACCGAATTCCGAGCAGCGGTGGGCGGTGGGGATCACCTTGCCGGGGTTGAGCAGGCCGGACCGGTCGAACGCCAGCTTCACCTCGCGGAACATCTGCAGTTCCTCGGGCTTGAACTGCGCGCACATCTGGTTGATTTTCTCGATCCCGACGCCGTGCTCGCCGGTGATGGTGCCGCCCACTTCCACGCACAGTTCCAGGATCTTGCCGCCGAGTTCCTCGGCGCGATGCCATTCGCCCGGCTGGTTGGCATCGTACAGGATCAGGGGGTGGAGGTTGCCGTCGCCGGCGTGGAATACGTTGGCCACGCGCAGGCCGTATTCCCGGGCCAGCTCGTCGATGCGTCGCAGCACGTGGGTCAGCTCGCGGCGCGGGATGGTGCCGTCCATGCAGTAGTAATCCGGGGAGAGGCGTCCCACCGCAGGGAAGGCGGCCTTGCGCCCGGCCCACAGCCTGAGGCGATCCATCTCGTTCTCAGAGGTGCGCAGCGAGGTTGCGCCGCAGCGGGAGAGAATCGCCTGCATTTTGGCGATTTCCTCGGCGACTTCTTCCGGCGTGCCGTCCGACTCGCACAGCAGGATGGCTTCGGCGTCAAGGGGGTAACCGGCGTGGACGAAGTCCTCCGCCGCCTGGATCGAAAGCCGGTCCATCATTTCCAGACCGGCCGGGATGATGCCGGCGGCGATGATTTCGCCCACTGCGGCGCCGGCCTCTGCCACCGTGTCGAACGCCGCCATCACTACCTGGGCGAGCTCGGGCCTGGGCAGCAACTTTACCGTCACCTCGGTGATTACGCCGAGCATGCCTTCGCTGCCGGTAAACAGCGCCAGAAGATCGTAGCCGGCGGCGTCCATGGCCTCCGAGCCGATCTCCAGCAACTCGCCATCCATGGTGTAGGCGCGCAGCTTGAGCACGTTGTGGACGGTGAGGCCGTATTTCAGGCAATGCACCCCGCCGGCGTTTTCCGCCACGTTGCCGCCGATGGAGCAGGCGATCTGGCTGGATGGGTCGGGGGCGTAATACAGGCCGTGCGGCGCGGCCGCCTCGGAGATGGCCAGGTTGCGCACGCCGGGTTGGACGCGGGCGATGCGGGCGAGGGGGTCGAGCGCCAGGATGCGGTTGAACTTCGACAGGCTGAGCAGCACGCCGTCAGCGAGCGGCAGCGCCCCGCCCGACAGCCCGGTGCCGGCGCCACGCGCCACCACCGGCACGTTTTCGCGGCGGCACAGCAGCAGGATTTCGCGCACCTGCTCCTCGGTTTCCGGCAGCACTACCGCCAGCGGTACCTGGCGGTAGGCCGACAGGCCGTCGCATTCGAAGGGCTTGAGGTCTTCCTCCTCATGCAGCACCGCGTCGGAGGGAAGAATTCCCTGCAGCTGTTTCACCAGTTCATGCTTGTCCATGGTCTCTGCGCCGAAATCGCGTTCCTTATCATTACCGCATTATCTTAAAATCTGCAGTTCATTCACCGCAGAGGACGCGGAGGACGCAGAGGAAAAGCATTTCTGGTGGTTTTCCGCCAAACGCCAAACCGTCCGGTGAGCGTGATTTCACTTCGATTGCTTTGAAAACCTCTGCGTCCTCCGCGTCCTCTGCGGTTCAATTGCTTTTGCTAGGATTATTCCTTCGTACCACGAAGCCTATGATACACCTCGGCCAGCGCCTTCTCGTCGCCGACGTTGCCGGGGAAAATCACCACCGGAATTTCAGGGAGGGCATGGTCGGAGGGGGTCAGCACCACGCTGCAGCCGGCCAGGATCTGGCCGGCCAGGCGTGCCGTCGGCAGGGCGAGCCCCTTGCTCAGCATGTCGTTGGAGGTGATGCCGCCCTTGCTGATGATGAAGCCGATGGTGGCGGGCAGGCCGTGCACCACGTCCATCAGGAAGCCGGACACATGGTCGCCGAACGCCAGACGGGCGGCCTGGTCGGGAAACTGGCGCTCCACCCGGCTGGTGAACACCACCGGCGTCAGGCCTTGCTGGTGGGTCTGAGCAACTTTCGCCAGCACCTCTTGCAGCAGGGCCGGACTCTCTTCCGGCATGCGGCTTACATCCACTTCGACCGCTGCGATGCCTTCCTGCTGCAGCAATACCTGAAGCTGGTCGGTGGTCTTCTTGACGTGCGAGCCCACCACCACCACGCCGGGCCGGTTATTATTGACATAGCGGTGCATGTCCTCCGCCGCAATCGGCTGGGACGGCAATTTGGCCAAGGCGGTGAGCAGGCTGGCGGCGCTGCGGAACAGGAACCGCTTGCCTTGGCTGGCGGCCTGTTCCAGGTCGTCGGCGAAGCGGTCGAGATCGGCCTGGGTTTCGGCATCCACCACGCAGCAGGCGTTGTTTTGCAGCGCCAGCAGCCGGTCGAGGCTGCCGGCGCGGATGTCGTTGAGGGTGAAGCGCACCACCTGATCGGCCTTGATGCGGCCGCGGGTTTTCTCTTCCACGTAGTCGGGCAGGTAGCTGTGGCGGTAGCCGAAGACGGAATCACGCGCGAACTCGGTCTCGTGCACCGGCACGTTTTTGTCGCCGACCTTGAGATAGTGCACGCTGTCCACGGTGTAGCGGCCGCCCTCGAAAAAGGCCGGTGTCAGGAAATGGGCGTCGAACGGCCCCAGTTCCTCGGCCATGACGTCGGTTTCCACCGGGTAGTGGCCGCGCAGGGTCGAGTCAGAGCGGCTGACGAACAGTGCCGGCCGGCCGAAGCCTTCCATCGCCAGCTTCAGGTTGCGGCATGCCTCGCGCGTCACCTGGCTGGCCTCGGCGGCGCCCATGCCGCGGGTATTGGTCAGCACGAACATCAGGGGGGAGGCGTCGTACAGCCCCTGCTTCAGCGTTTCGACATCCCAGCGGGTGAGCAGCAGACTGCCATGCACCGTCTGCGAGCCGGTGGGGTCGTCGTCTAGGACTATGATTTTGGGTTGCATCAAAATTCCTTTTTCACCGCAGAGGCGCGGAGACGCAGAGAAAAACTAAACTCAACTCAACGGATAGTCCTATCTCTGCGCCTCTGCGTCTCTGCGGTTCAACTGAGTTTTTTAAGGATTAACCCAGCAAAGCCAGCGCCCGCTGCTCCATCGCCTTGGCGTTCATGCCGTTGAGGTCGAACAACTGGCCTACGCTGGCGGTGGTTTCGCCACGCTGCCAGCAGAAGGTTTCGCGGCGTGCCGCGCGGGTTCTCAGCAGTACCGGCTCGAGCATGGCGGACGGACCGCCGGTGACGGCGATCAGCGCGTCGCCGTGGAACAGGGCGTCGAACTCCGCGTCGCTCATGAACTGGCCGTCCG
Source organism: Sulfuricella sp. (assembly GCA_031426955.1). GTDB lineage: Bacteria > Pseudomonadota > Gammaproteobacteria > Burkholderiales > Sulfuricellaceae > Sulfuricella. The sequence continues at coordinate 48,010 of JASJPA010000019.1, read as the reverse complement.
GCTGGGACACGGTATTCCACGACACGTCGGTGGGGCGGTACAGGCGGCGCGGGTTGACCACGGAAACGATGCGCACGCCGATGCCCTGCTTGGTCAGCGCTTCGGCAGCCTCGAATACCGGCAGGAGCACCATGTCGCCCGTTACCGCGAACACCACCTTGCCCTTGCCGTCGGTATCGAGCAGGGTGATTGCGCCATCCTCCACCGCCTTGCGACTCTGCGCCAGAGTGGCGCGTACCGGCAGCGGGCTTTTCGAGGCTGTGATGACGATACCTTTGTTGTGGGTTTGCAGCGCCCATTCGTAGGCCACCTGGATGGAGTTTGCATCGGTCGGGAACAGCGGGAACACGTTGCCGTTGCGCATCATGGCGGCGAAGTAGGCTTCGACTTCAGGACGCTGGTGGGTCCAGCCGTTGCGGCCCTGCTCCAGCGCCCCGGCGGTGAACAGCGTCACGGTGCTGGGGGTTTTGCGGCGCAGCTCGGCCATCGCCTGGATCACCGTCTGCCAGATCGGCAGGCCGTTGATGACGAAGGATTCGTATGAGCACCACAGGCTGCGCCCGCCGAACAGCGCCACGGCGGCCGCCAGACCGGCACAGGCGTCCTCGTTGAGCGGCTCGTAGACCTGGCCGTTGGGGCCCTGGAAATACAGCTCGTCCACCGTGGGATGGCGGATCGTGAGCGCCTTGTTGATGTTGGCCATGGCCGAGGCTTCGTTGCCATCGGCATTGGTGACGATGAAACGTGGGTCGCGCCTGCCGACCTCGGCCACGACTTCGCCGAAAGCGGTGGTCGGCACCTTGGCCCCTCCATCCACGTCGTATTCGGTCATCAGTGGCAGGCCGTCGAGGCTGGCCAACTCCAGCTCGAATTCGGTCACCACGGTCTTCACGGCGGGTCCGCCGCCGGCATGACGGAAATTCTCGCGCACCAATTCCCAGGCTGCAGTCGACAGGGCGCGGCGCTGCAGGCCGGCCTTGACGTCGTCGCTTTCCAGGGTGTGGTAGGCGTACAGGTTGTGCGACTTGGAACCGGTGGCATGCACCCCGGTGCCCTTCAGCTGTTTCAGGATCAGCACCGACAGCTCGCCGTTGAGGCCGTTTTGTGCGGCCGCATGGCTGGCTTTCAGCACCGCGCCGGCAAAGGCCACGCGCTGCTGCCACGAGAACAGCGAGCTGTCGACGTAGGCGCCATCCTGATTCTGGTCGTCGAATTCCTTGGCGTCCACCAGATACACGTGCTTGAAGCCGTGGGCCTTCCAGTAGGCCGTCATCCTGGCGTTATCCCAGGTCGAGACCATGCTGTGATGTTCCTGGGAATAGCCGTTCCAGACCAGGATCGGCAGGAAGTTGGTGGCCTTGGGATAGGCGGTGTTGAAATGCGTCATGGCGCTCATGATGTAGGGCTCGCCCAGGCCGCCGTCGCCGATGGTCACCGGGAACAGCTTGCCGGGATGGAGCAGGGCGCCGGCCATGGCGAAATGCTGGCCCTGGCCCAAGGGGCCGGCGGGAGCCAGCAGGCCGGGAATGGCGCCGGACAGGTGTCCCAACAGGCCGTGGGTTTCGCGGAAGCGCTCGCGCATCTGCTGCACCGTGGAGATGCCCATTTCTTCCAGCGAGGTGTCGAGGAACATCGCGCTGTAGAAGCCCGGCGCATGGTGGCCCACTTCGGTCACGATGTTGGTGTGGCCCAGCATCACCATGGAGGCATAGGCTTCCGCGCTGCTGGCGAAGCCGCCGGGATGGCCGGAAGATTTGGCGCCGGTTACCTGCAGGGTCAGATAGCGCAGGGCATCGGCAACCAGCAGGGTCTGGTAGGCCGCCTTTTCATCGTTGGCGTCGGCAACGCCGTGAACCTTTTCCGACAGGCAGGGGGCTGCGCCGTGACGATCGAAATCCGGCATGGATTCCGCGAAATATTGAATACCCTGGCAAAACGCCGGCGTCGCCTGCGGTGCTATCAGCTTTTTTTCCGCGCTCATCTTCTTCTCCAGTAATCAGAAAATTGTTAGGCATGGCAGAACTTGTCTGCCGCTCTTAAATTTCACTATATGAAATTAACATTCATGTTATGAAAATAGTAGCAAAGCCCCCGGATAAATGCAACTGGCAAATCCTTGTTTCAGCAATGAGATAGTTGCAGCGGGAAGGCTATTCCATGACGGTGTAGCAGTGGTTGGTAAGGAATTCCACGATCGCCTCGCTGGCGATCAGTTGATCGAATACCTTCGCCCCTTGCTGGTAATCCCCGGGAATGAAGCGTTTTTCGCTCACGCCCGCGGTGATTCCGGAAACAGTTGCCGGAATCATCGCGCGCACCATCTCGACGGTAACCTTGCGGCCGTCGTCCAGCACGCCGCGGGCGCTGTGTATCCACTGCCATACCTGGGAGCGGGAAATTTCGGCGGTGGCCGCGTCCTCCATCAGGTTGTGTATCGGCACGCAGCCGGTGCCAGCCAGCCAGGCGCCGAGGTAGGCGATCGCCACTTCGATGTTGGCGCGCAGCCCCGCCTCGGTGATCGGGCCTTCCGGGGCGAAGGCCAGCAGGTCGGCGGCGCTAGCCTGGATGTCTTCGCGCTTCTTGTTCAACTGGTTGGGGGTGGGCATCAGCCGGTCGAACACCTCCATCGCCAGCGGCACCAGGCCGGGATGGGCCACCCAGGTGCCGTCGTGGCCGTCGCTCGCTTCTCGCTCCTTGTCGGCGCGTACCTTGGCGAGTGCCACGGCATTTGCCTCGGGATCGGACTTGATCGGGATCTGTGCCGCCATTCCGCCCATGGCATGGGCGTTGCGGCGATGGCAGGTCTTGATCGAAAGCAGCGAATAGGCGCGCATGAAGGGCGAGGTCATGGTTACCAGGCCGCGGTCGGCCAGGATGAAGTTCGGGTTGCGGCTGAACTTCTTGATGCAGCTGAAGATGTAATCCCAGCGCCCGCAGTTGAGGCCGGCCGAGTGCTCGCGCAGCTCGTAAAGGAATTCGTCCATCTCGAAGGCGGCAGGGAGGGTCTCGATCAACGCCGTCGCCTTGACGGTGCCGCGCGGGATGCCGAGGCGCTCCTGGGCGTAGACGAAGACGTCGTTCCACAACCGGGCTTCGAGATGGCTTTCCATCTTGGGCAGGTAGAAGTAGGGCGCGCTGCCCCGGGCCAGCAGGGCTTTTGCGTTGTGGAAAAAGTACAGGCCGAAGTCGAACAGGCTGCCGGACACCTGCTTTCCGTCCACTGTCACGTGCTTCTCCACCATGTGCCAGCCGCGCGGGCGAACGAACAGCACTGCGGTTTTTTCGTTCAACCGGTAGGTCTTGCCATCCGGGTTGACGTGCTTGATGGTGCGGGCGACCGCGTCGCGCAGGTTGATCTGCGCCTCGACCACGTTGGGCCAGGTCGGGGTCATGGAATCCTCCAGGTCCGCCATGTACACTTTTGCCCCGGCGTTGAGGCCGTTGATCAGCATCTTGCGCTCCGCCGGGCCGGTGATCTCGACGCGCCGGTCCTGCAACTCGGCAGGCACCGGGGCAACGCTCCAGTCGCCGCTGCGCACGGCGGCGGTTTCGGGCAGGAAGTCGGGCAGCTTGCCGCTGTCCAGTTCGGCCTGGCGGGCCACGCGCCGCTCCAGCAGGGATAGACGCACGGGCTCGAACTTGCGCGCCAGTTCGGCGATGAACGTCAGTGCCTCGGGAGTGAGGATGCTGGATTGCTCCGGGGTGACCGGGGCGGAGATTGCTATGCCTGCGGGATGAGTCATGATCGTTTCCTTTCCAATGGGTGTCAGGCGACGCGGTTCTGCGCTTCGCCGCGCATGAACGCCTCGATGTTGTCGATCAACTGGTCGGCCAGGGTCTGCATCGCTTCCCGGCCCGACCAGGCGATGTGCGGCGTGAGGATGAAGTTGGGCAGGTCGAGGTCGAGCAGGGGGTTGCCTTCCCTGGGCGGTTCCTTGCCCAGCACGTCGAATCCGGCGCCGGCTATCCTGCCCGAGCGCAGGACATCGAGCAGCGCCGCTTCGTCCACCAGACCGCCGCGGGCGGTGTTGATCAGCAGGGCGTGGGGTTTCATCCGGGCGAATTCGGCCGCACCGATCAGGTGGCGGGTTTGCTCGCTGAGGGGCAGATGTAAACTGATCACGTCGCTTTCCTGCAGCACCGTGTCGAAGGCGGTGTAGCCCGGGCGCACCTCGGCGGCACCCTTGTGCTCGGCGATCAGCACCTGCATGCCGAACGCCAGCGCGATCTGTTCCACCGCCTGGCCGATGGCGCCGTGGCCGATCAGTCCCAGGGTGCTGCCGTGCAGGTCGCGCACCGGATGGGTAAAGAGGCAGAACTGGTCGGCCCGCTGCCATGCGCCGTTGCGCAAGTCGGCGCGGAACGCCAGCAGGTTGCGGCGCAGCGCCAGCATCAGCATGAACACGTGCTCCGGCACGGTGTGCACCGAGTAGTTGCGGATGTTGGATACCCCGATGCCGCGTTCGCGGCAGCAGGCGATATCCACGTTGTCGGTGCCGGTGGCGGCGACGGCCACCATCTTCAGCTTGGGCAATTGCTCCAGCGTTTCCCGGCGCAGCGGCACCTTGTTGGTGATGGCGACGGTGGTATCCGTCAGCCGCGCCACGATCTGGTCAGCCGGCGTGGCCGGATATTCCTCCCACTGGTGGGGAAAGGCCGGGTGGCGGATGTCGGCGATGATGCTGGCGGAATCGAGAAAGACGATCTTTTCCATGAGATTTGTCCTGGCTTTGATATTTCATAAACTTACCGCAGAGGCGCGGAGGCGCGGAGAACGTAGCACCCAGAATTACTACAGGCTTAGCAAATAATAGCCCGAAGAAATTAGGGGTTTATTGTGCTTTTCCTCTGCGTCTCGGCGCCTCTGCGGTGAAAAATCCAAGCTAGTCGCCGCCCATGCCGGACATCCGTTCCAGCACCTTGACCACCGCCGCGGAATCCAGATCAGCGTCGCCGGTGCCCATCAGGGCGTTGAGGTGCTGGATGACCAATGCGGCGGCGGGCAGCGCCAGTCCGAGCTGGTGGGCGGTTTCCATGACGATGCGCATGTCCTTCTGGTGCAGGCCGACCTTGAAGCCGGGCCTGAAATCATTGTCCAGCATGCGCTTGCCGTGCACTTCCAGGATCTTGCTGCCGGCAAAGCCGCCGAGCAGGGCCTCGCGCACCTTGGCCGGGTCGGCGCCGTTCTTGCGGGCGAAGGTCAGCGCTTCCGCCACCGCTTCGATGGTCACCGCCACCACGATCTGGTTGCACGCCTTGGCCACTTGGCCGGCGCCGTTGCCGCCGACGTGGACGATATTCTTGCCCATGCACTCGAACAGCGGCCTGACGCGCTCGAACACCTCCGCCTTGCCGCCCGCCATGATCGACAGGGTGGCGTTGATCGCTCCGGTTTCGCCGCCGGAAACCGGAGCGTCCAGCATCTCGATGCCTAGCCCCGCGAGCCGTTCGGCAAAAGACTTGGTGGCAGTGGGGGAAATGGTGCTCATATCCACGATCACCGTGCCGGGCCGCGCGTTGCTGGCGATGCCTTGGTCGCCGAAGATCACGCCTTCCACATCCGGGGTGTCGGACACGATGGTGAAGATCACGTCGGCATGGGCTGCCACTTCCCTGGGCGTGGCGCAGGCGGTGGCTCCCGCCGCCGTCAGCGGCTGCAGGGCTTCCGGGCGGCGTGCATAGGCCCACAGCTTGTGTCCGCCCTTCATCAGGTTGAGGGCCATGGGGCGGCCCATGATGCCGGGGCCGATAAATCCGATGTTGATCGACATAAGTGTTCTCCTGCTTGCTAGGGTTTGAGTTTCAATTCGTTAATGCATTAGCCACACCGTTACCGGCAGCGTCAGCCAGAACAGTACTGTGGTCCAGCCGATCAGCAGGGCGGCGGCCTCGGTGTCGAGATGAAAGCGGTCGGTCAGGATCAGCACCGACATGATGGTCGGCATGCCCGCTTCGACGATGGCGGCTTTCTGCGCCTCGCCCACCGGGGCGAACAGCAGCGACGCGGTAAGCGCCACCACCAGCGGCATCAGCGCGATTTTCACCGCGGCCACGCCAAGAATTACCCGATTCGGCTTGAGGTTGCGCCAGGGGATGGACAGCCCCAGCACAAACATCATGACCGGGATGGTGGCCTGGCCGATCATCCTGGCCGCATGGACCAGCGGCTCGAAAGCCAGTCCGCTCATCTGCAGGCCGGCCCCCGCAAAAAACGCCCAGATCGGCGGGATGCCGGCCAGTTGGCGCCACACCGGCGGATGCAGTCCGGCGGATTCGGGCGGTCCGAGGTGGGTGCAGACCCAGATGCCCAGGCCCCAGAACAGCGGCATGGTCATCAGCATGTCGTTGAAGGCCGCATAGCGGGGTGCTTCGCTGCCATAGAGGAAGACCAGCACCGGCACGCCGATGTAGAAGGTGTTGCCGAACATGCCACCCACCAGCAAGGCGGCGCGCGTCCCGTTGTGCAGGTCGCGCCCGAACCGGGTGCGGTAGAGCAGCAGATAGAGCACCGCGCCGGAAGTCAGGCCGCCGATGCCGACCAGAAGGGGCACCGACAGCAGTCCGGGGGTGATCGGCGTGGCAACCGCAATGGAGAACAGAATGGCCGGGAAGAACAGGTTGAGCACCAGCCGGTTGAGCTGGATGCGCAAGGTCTTGCTGGAGATTTCCCGGTAATAGTTCGGCCAGACTGCGCCCACGCCGACCAGAATGGCGGCCGGCAGCATGACCTCGATCATGAGTTTGACCAGATGGTTCAGGTCCATATTTTTTCCTGAGCGAGGCGGCTGCCGTGATGACGTTTAGCCGAGCGTCGGCATCACCAGCGTGGAGGCGCTGCGCTCAGACACTTCCGGCCAGCGGCTGGTGATCGCCTTGGTGCGAGTGTAGAAGTACACGCCCTCCATGCCGTGCATGTGCAGGTCGCCGAACAGGGAGGACTTCCAGCCGCCGAAGGAGAAGAAGGCCATCGGTACTGGGATCGGCACGTTGATGCCGACCATGCCGACTTCGATCTCATTCTGGAAGCGCCGCGCCGCCGCGCCGGAACTGGTGAAGATGGCGGTGCCGTTGGCGTAGGGGTTGTTGTTGACCAGGTTGATCGCCTCGTCGAAGCTGGCGGTGCGCAGCACGATCAGCACCGGGCCGAAGATTTCCTCGCGGTAGATGGTCATCTCGGTGGAGACATGGTCGAACAGGGTCGGCCCGACGAAAAAACCGTTCTCGTGGCCGGGCACCTTGATGCCGCGCCCGTCCGTCAACAGCTTGGCGCCCTGCGCCACGCCGCTGTCGATGTAGCCGACGATCTTGTCGCGATGCTGGGCCGAGATCACCGGGCCCATCTCGACGCCTTTTTTGTCGCCGGGGCCGACCACCAGCTTCTCGGCCCTTTCCTTCAGCTTGGCCACCAGCGCATCGGCCACGTCGCCCACCGCGACCACGGTGGAGATCGCCATGCAGCGCTCGCCGGCGGAGCCGTAGGCGGCGCCCATGATGGCGTCGGCGGTGAAATCCAGCTCGGCGTCGGGCAGCACCACGGCGTGGTTCTTGGCGCCGCCCAGGGCCTGCACGCGCTTGCCGTGGCGGGCGGCGGTCTCGTAGATGTATTTGGCCACCGGCGTCGAGCCGACGAAGGAAACGGCGCGCACGTCGGGGTGGATGAGCAGGGTGTCCACCGCTTCCTTGTCGCCCGGCACGACGTTGAGGACGCCGTCGGGCAGGCCCGCTTCCTTGAACAGCTCGGCCATGCGCAGGCTGCACGAGGGCACCTTCTCGGATGGCTTGAGGACGAAGGTGTTGCCGCAGGCGATGGCGATGGGGAACATCCACATCGGCACCATCGCCGGGAAGTTGAACGGGGTGATGCCGGCGCACACCCCCACCGGCTGCAGCATGGAGTGGCAATCGACGCCGCGGCCGACGTTCTCGGCATGCTCGCCCTTGAGCAGGTGCGGCGCGCCGACGGCGAATTCCACCACTTCGATGCCGCGCTGCACCGAGCCGGCGGCGTCCTCCAGGGTCTTGCCGTGCTCTTCGCTGGCCAGTTGCGCCAGTTCGGCGCGGTGGGTTTCGAGCAGGTCGCGGAACTTGTTCAGGATGCGGCTGCGGCGCAGGGGGGTGGTATCGCGCCAGGCTGGGAATGCAGCCTTGGCGGCGGCAACTGCGCTTTCCACATCCTCGCGGCTGGCCAGTGGCACCTGGCGTATCGCCTCGCCGCTGGCCGGGTTGGTCACGTCTGCCAGACGGCTGCTGCGGCTCTCGGTGCGCTGGCCGTTGATCCATAGGGTTAAGGTAGGCTTCGACATCTTTCTCTCCATAAGGTCTTGATTATCTAAAAAACGGCTGTTGTCCACAGATTAACACGGATTAACACAGATAAAACAATGTGTTGCGTGATGTTCGCCATTCATCCGGAAGGGGCTTGAGATGAAACAGGTGACTCACTGATAATCTGTGTACATCTGTGTTAATCCGTGGCTGAACTACTTTTTACTTAGTGTTATTTATCTCCGGAAACCGTGGTGTAGCGGCAATGGGTCTCGCGGATCGCCAGCGCGCCGAGCAGGCCGACCACGGCAAAGGCTAGCATGATGCCCAGGCCGATCTGGTAGTTGTGTTCCGAGTAGACCCGCGCCCCCGCCAGCAGCTTGCCGTCCCAGCCCTGATCCATGGCCCAGCCGACTAGGGGCTGCAGCACTGCCGCACCGAGGAAGGAGCCGGTGTTGATGACGCTGGTCGCCATGCCGGACAGGGCGGGCGGGTTTACTTCCTTGACGCTGGCCCAGGTCAGGGTGAAGCCGGAGGCGCTCAGCCCCATCACGGCAAACAGCGGATAGCTCAGGCCGGGCGGCAGGTGCCAGGCGAACACGAACGGCAACCAGCACAGGACATAGAGCGCTATGCCGCCGAGGATCACCGGCATGCGCTTGCCGAGCCTGTCCGACAGCATGCCGGACAGCATCGCGCCGACGGCGAAGGAGAACAGCAGCAGGGTGGTGTGGTTGGCGGCGACGGCGCGCTCCATGCCATGCACATCGCGCAAATAGGGAATGGCCCACAGGCCGGCAAAGGCGAACAGGCTGCCGCCGATGCCGAGGTTGGGCCAGAAGCCGGGCCAGGTGGCGCGGTTTTTCATGACCTTGAGCAGACCGTCGTACCAGTGCCCGTGATGGCGCGGATGGGACTCCTTGCCTTCCAGTTCGCGCATGGTCGGCAGGCCGGCCTCGCCGGGATGGCTGTGGACGAGAAACCAGACCAGCACGCCCAGCAGCAGGGAAAACAGGCCGACCGCAACGAATACGTTGCGCCAGGAGGTCTGCGTCACCACCCACACCAGCGGCGCGGCGGCAAGCACCGAGCCGAGGTTGCCGAGCAGGATCGACATGCCGCCAACGGTGCCGAAATGGCGGTCGTGGAACCAGACCGAGTTCAGTTTCATCAGTGAAATGAACATGGCGGATACGCCCAGGCCCACCAGCACCCGCCCCATCGAGGCGGCTGCGAGCGTGTCGGCCAGGCCGAACAGGAGCGAACCCAGGCCGGCGACCAGGGCGCCGATGGCGACGATCTTGCGCACCCCCATCGTATCGGCCATGACCCCGATCGGGATCTGCATCACGGTATAGGTGTAAAAATAGGCGGCGGCCAGGGCGCCCAGCGCGGCGCCGCTGGCCTGGAAGGATTGCTGCAGGTCGCCGGCGATCGCGGCGGGCGCCATGCGGTGGAAGAACGCCAGCATGTAGCCCAGCACCACCAGGGTGTAGCTGGTCCAGCGCAGGCGGCGTATGCGGGCGTGTATGTGTGTGGTCATGGCTGGAATTCCACCTGGGCGCATTAGCTGCTATGCGCAGATTCAGTCAGCGGCCCGGAAATGTCCGGGCCGCGTTCAGCCGGCAGGGAGGAGGCTGGTTAATGCGCCGCACCCAGGTAGGCCGCTTTTACCGCCGGGTCGTTCTTCAACTGCTCCGCCGGACCGTGGCAGGAAATACGGCCGTTTTCCAGCACATAACCGTAATCGGCGACATTCAGCGCCGCCGCCGCGAACTGTTCGACCAGCAGCATGGTGATGCCGCGCCCCTTCAATTCCCGGATGATGCGGAAGACTTCTTCCACCAGCAGGGGGGCCAGACCCATCGACGGTTCGTCCAGCAGCAAGACGTCGGGGTTGAGCATCAGCGCGCGGCCCATCGCCAGCATTTGCTGTTCGCCGCCGGACAGCGTTCCCGCCAACTGCTCGCGTCTTTCCTGGAGGCGCGGGAACAAGTCGAATATCCGGTTCAGGTCGCCCTGTACGTCGCCGCGCTCGCGGCCGAAGGTGAGGCGCGGAAATGCGCCGAGCAGGAGGTTGTCGGTTACCGACAGGGTGGAAAATACGCGCCGACCCTCGGGCGAGTGCGCCAGGCCGGTGCGGGCGATTTTGTGCGAGGCCATGCCGGTCACGTCCCTGGCGCCGAGACGGATATCCCCGCCGGTCGGCTTGATCATGCCGGAAACGGCGCGCATGGTGGTGGTTTTGCCTGCGCCGTTGGAGCCGATGAGGGTGACAACCTTGCCCTGTGGCACGTCGATGGAAATGCCGTGCAGCACTTCTACCTTGCCATAGGCGGCGTGTAAATTTTTGATCTGTAACATTATGGGCCCCTTATGCTGCCTCGGCGCTGCCGCCAAGGTAGGCTTCGATCACCTTCTCGTTGGACTGCACTTCGGCCGGAGTGCCTTCTGCGATTTTCTGGCCGAAATCCAGCACCGACACGGTGTCACATATGCTCATTACCACGTCCATGTGATGCTCGATGAGGATCACGGTGATGCCGTGGTCGCGGATTTTCTGGATCATCCCGATCAGCTCCTTGATGTCCGGAGCGGTCAGACCGGCGGCCGGCTCATCGAGCAGCAGCAGGCTGGGGTTCAGCGCCAGCGCACGGGCGATTTCCAGCAGGCGCTGCTTGCCGTAAGGCAGGTTGCGCGCTTCCTCGTTGGCGAGGTCGGCCAGGCCGACGAACTTGAGCAGGCTGGCGGCACGCACGCGCGCTGCGCGTTTTTCCTTGCGGCAGCGCGGGGTGTGCAGAATGACATCGAGGATGTTGCTGTGATAGGTATGATGCAGGCCGACCAGCACGTTTTCGATCGCGGTCATTTCGCCGAACAGTTGGACGTTCTGGAAGGTGCGCGCGATGCCTTCGCCGGCGATGGAGGAGGGCGAGGTGCCGGCAATGGCTTTGCCGTTGAATTCGATTTCGCCTGCGGTAGGGCTGTAGATGCCGGTGAGCACGTTCATCATCGTGCTCTTGCCCGAGCCGTTCGGGCCGATCAGGCCATGCACGGTGCCCTTGGCGATTTCCAGGTTGACTGCGTTGAGCGCCTTCAGGCCGCCGAATTGCATCAGGATGTCGCGCGCTTCGAGCAAGTTGCCCTTGACGGTGACCGGGTGGTCCGGCACCGACCAGACATGCTGGCTGTCGCCGTGCTCGGTGATGATTTCGTGGCGCTGTATCCACTGCGGCCGGTATTTCTGCACGATGCCGCGCAGGAAGCCCATGATGCCGTCGGGCAGATAGTAGACGACGAACAGGATCATCACGCCGAAAATCGTCAGGCGGTGCTCGGTAATGTTTTCCATGAAGTGGCCGAATACGGCCAGACCGATGGTGACGACCAGGGGCAGTGCGACCTGTTTCAGGTTGCGCTGGCCGGTGCTTACGGCAAAAGCCGAATAGGCCACTGTGAACGCGGCGATGCCGATCGCGATGGTGCGGAACAGTTCGATATCGGACAGGACATTGGGCAGCATGACGATGATGATCGCCCCCAGGATCGGGCCGCTTCGTGTTTTGCGCCCGCCCATGATGACCGCGAGCAGGAACAGGATGGTCAGCTCGAAGTTGTAGGTGTTGGGTGAAATGTATTCCTCGGAGTAAGTGAACAGGCTGCCGGCAAGGCCCGCCAGCGCGGCGCTGATTACAAATGCATAAACCTTGTAGGCATACACGCTCACCGCCATGCAGTCGGATGCCACCGGGCTGTCGCGCAAGGCCTCGAATGCCCGCCCAAGATGGGATTTGAGGATGCGCTGCACCACGATGACGGTCAGCACCAGCACCACCAGCACGATGTAGTAGTAGTCGGTGCCGGTAACCTGGTGGCCGAAGAACACCGGCTTGCGCAGCGAAAGTCCGAGCGGCCCGTTGGTGAGGAAGGTCATTTCGTTGATCATGATCTGGATGATGGTGCCGAAAGCCAGGGTCACCATGGCCAGGTAGGGGCCGCTTACGCGCAGCGCCGGCAGCGCCAGGATGGCGCCGAACACGGCGGTGACGGCGATGCTCGCCGGTACCGCGAGCAGGAACGGCACGCCGAGCTGGAAATTGAGCACCCCGGCGGTGTAGGAGCCGATCCCGAACAGCGCGGCATGGCCGAGCGAAACCTCGCCCACATAACCCACCACGATGTCGAGTCCGAGCAGCAGGATGGCGAAGATCCCGATGATCACCATCAGATGGATGTAATAAGGGTTCGGCCAGATGTAGGGCAGTGCCGCAACTGCGGCCAGAGCCAGAATAATGGAGATTTTCTTGATTGCGCCCATGCTATACCTTCTTGATTTCCGATTTGCCGAACAGGCCGGCCGGTTTGACTGCCAGCACCAGCAGCAGCAGCACCAGACCCGGTACGTCCTTGTAACCGGTGGAGATGTAGTACCCGGTCGTGGTTTCCGCAATGCCCAGCAGCAGGCCGCCGGCAATCACGCCCATGCCGCTGTTGAGGCCGCCGATGATGGCTACAGCGAAAGCTTTCAAGCCCAACACCACGCCCATGGTGGCGCCAGTGAGTGTCAGCGGGGCTACCAGCACCCCGGCAAACGCCGCCGTCATGGAACTCAAGGCATAGGAAAAGGTGATCACCATGCCGGTGTTGATGCCCATCAGGCCGGCGGCGTCGCGGTCGTTGGAGGTGGCCACCACCGCCTTGCCATAGATGGATTTGCGGTTGAAGAACTCCACGGCCAGCATGATGGCGATTGCGCCGACGACGACCAGTATTTCCATCGGCAGCACTCTTACACCGAGGAAATTGAGCGGAGACGATGGGAGCGGGGAGGGAAACTTCAGGTCGTCGCGGCCCCAGATATTTTCCGCAACGTTCTTGAAAATGATGGCCAAAGAAATGGTGGTCATGATCCAGCCGAATTCGGACTTGGTCTTCAACGCGGGCAGCACGCCGACACGTTCGACCACGATACCTTGCAGCGCGCCGAAAATCAGGACGATCGGGATCATCAGCCAGTAGCTCATGTGGCCGACCAGAGTGAGGCCAACCAGGGCGCCCAGCATCAATGCCTCGCCCTGGCCGAAATTCAGGGTGCGCGAGGTGGCGAAAGTCAGTTGGTAGCCGAAGGCAATCACGGCGTAAATCATGCCGAGCGATATGCCGCTTACAATGAGTTGCGAGAGGATTTCCATGGGAACCGTTCCGTCGAGTATGAGCCGGGGCTGCCCCCGGCTCATGTGCTAGTGCTAAAGGGCTGCGCGCTTACGACTTCTTGGCGGGGGCTGCCTTGCCCTTCACCTTTTCACGCACTACCTGGCCCTTGTCCGACTCGTAGGCGTAAACCACGCGACCGTTCCTGACTTCGCCCATCACCGGCATGTTGATGGTGATGGCCTCATGGTCGTCATGAGTATAAGGGTGGTCATAGGTGGTGATCACGCCATCCACTTTCTCGTTCAGGTTCTCCAGCGCTTCGCGGATCTTCACGCCATCGGTGCCGCCGGCCTGCTTGATCGCGGCTGCCAGGATGTACATCGAGTCATAGCCCTGCGCGGCGGAAACCGGGGAAGCGATGCGATCGATCTTGTAAGTCTTCTGGTAGGCTTCGATGAAAGCCTTGCGCTTGGGCGTGTTGGGCTCCTGGATGAAGGTTTGCGGCATGCGCGCGCCATCGCTGTTCTTGCCGGCATTGTCGATGAAGTTGCCCATCGACAGCGTCCAGCTGCCGATCATCGGCACTTTCCAGCCCAGTTTTTCCATGCCGTTGGCGATCTGCGCCAGCTCAGGCCCGATGGCGTAGGTCAGAATCGCCTGAGCGCCGGCTTCCTTGGCCTTCAGCAACTGGGCGGTCATGTCCACGTCCTTGACGTTGAATTTCTCCACCGCGACCGGCTTGACGTTCTTGGCGGCCAGCGCCTTTTCCAAGTCCTCGCGGCCAAGCTGGCCGTAGTTGGTGGAATCGGCCAGGATCGCCACTTTGGTGAATTTTTGCGTGTCGATCGCTTCCTTGACGATCAGCGCGGACTGGATGGCGTCGTTGGCCGAAGTGCGGAAGACGTAGTTGTCGGGATATTGGGGCGGCAGGAACTGCTTGGTGACGATGGAGCCGGTGGCCACGTTGTTGAGCACAGGTATCTTGGCTTCCTGGTAGAAACGCTGCGAGGCCAGGGAAACGCCGGTGTTGATGTAGCCCAGGGTGGCGATGACGTGCTCCTTGTTGATGAGTTCCTGGGCGACCTGCACGCCGCGCTCATTTTTGGCTTCGTCGTCGCGTTCGATCAGCTGGATCTTGCGCCCGAGAACGCCGCCTTTCTTGTTGATTTCGTCGGCCGCGAGCTTCACGCCGTCGCGCATGCTGGCGCCCATCGGCGAGGAACCGCCGGTGAACGGACCGGAAAGGCCGATCTTGATCGGTTCTGCCGCAATCGTCGCGGTGGAGGCGCACAGCGCCAGCGCTGCTGCCAATGCCTTAATCCTGATATTCATAAGGTGAGCTCCTTGAATGTTGATTGAGATGCCAAAACAGCTAAATGCAGATCGACCGCGCCTTTCATTCTACCCTGCTTACGGCGGATTTTTCATATTATGAAAAACCGTGCTGCAGTGTGGAATACTGTACCCGATAAATTTACCGGTTTCAAGAATATATTTAAGCCGCAAGAACTGCCAACACCATGAATATTATTGTTTTCTAATTTACGGGCTAATTATATGTCTTATATATCAACCAATTTTTGTGCTGTCGACCAGGATCAGCACAACTCGATAAGGGCCATGCGCTCCGAGCGTGACCGTTTGCTCGATATCCGCTGTGCGCGAGGGGCCGGAAATGAAATTGACGGCGCGCGGCGGGCGTTCGCATTCGCTGCGCAGTAAGTCCCAGGCATCTTCCATCGAGGCGACGATGCGGCCGGTTTCAACTACCGCAACATGGGTTTCCGGCAGCAGGCTGGCGCTGGCCGGCGTTTCCGGCCCGGACAGCAGCATCAGTGTGCCGGTTTCGGCAATGGCGCAAAAGGTGCCGGTAATGCCAAGCAGGTCGCGGTCATTCGCTGGTCGTGCCTCGATGTCCAGCCCCGCGCCATGCCACGGCAAATCTGCCAGAGCCGGCCAGCATACGCCCTGGCTGGGCAAACCGCGTTCAGCGAGATGGTGCGCGAGCACCGCCGGAACGTCCGCCATGCTGGCGGCTTCCATCACATCGCTGGAGAGCATGAGGGCGCGCTCCTTGAAGTGCGCCACCGGGTTATCCAGCCGGGGCGGTGTCGGCCCGCGCGCATGCGTGGCAAGGTGAGCGTCTATTTGCGCTGCTTCACTGCTGCCGAGGGCCTTGCCGATCCGCGCCAGAATTCTGTCTCGGTCGCTCATGGTCGTTTTCCTTGATGGTAGAGTTCGCGAAAGGTTTTACCCACCGGGGCCGGCATGTCGCGGCCATCGGTCCAGCCGCTTGCGCCGGGCAGGCGATGCAACAGTCCATCTGCGCCGCCGGCATATTTCAGTGCGCGGACTGCGATTTTCGTCGCCAGGGCATAGACGGCCGGGTGTCGCGCCATCCATGACCAGAGCCTGAGAGCGACCCGCTCCTGCCACGGTTTCAAGCCCCGCTCCGCCAGCTTTTCGCGCAACTGGCGCAACAGGTCAGGCAGGGGGATTTTTACCGGGCAGACCTCGCCGCAGGCGCCGCACAGGGTGGAGGCGTTGGGCAGGTCGGGCGCATTTTCCAGGCCGACGAAAGTCGGCGTCAGGATCGAGCCCATCGGCCCCGGATAGACCCAGCCATAGGCGTGGCCGCCGATGTTCTGATAAACCGGGCAATGGTTCATGCAGGCGCCGCAGCGGATGCAGCGCAGCATGGGCTGCAATTCACCGCCCAGCAGGCTGCTGCGGCCGTTGTCCACCAGGATGATATGAAAATGTTCGGGGCCGTCATGGTCGGCGGCGCCTTTGTTGCCGGTCAGTACCGACACGTAATTGGTGATCGACTGCCCGGTGGCGGAACGGGGCAGCAAACGCAGCAGGGTGGTAACGTCTTCCAGCGTCGGCACCACTTTCTCGATGCCGGTGATGGCGACATGCACCCGCGGCAGCGTGGTCACCAGGCGGCCGTTGCCTTCGTTGGTGACGATCAGGGCCGAACCGGTTTCCGCAATCAGGAAATTCGCGCCGGAAATGCCCATGTCGGCGGATAGAAACGCCGGGCGGAGTATCTCCCGCGCCTCGCGGCACAGCTCGGCAATGTCGGTTTTGCGCGGCCGCTGGTGTTTTTCCGCGAACAGGTCGGCAACCTCCTCCTTGCTCTTGTGCACCACCGGCGCAACGATGTGGGAAGGCGGTTCGTGGGCGAGCTGCAGGATGTATTCGCCCAGGTCGGTTTCGACCACCTCGATGCCCTGGCTTTCCAGCGCCTCGTTCAGGCCGCATTCCTCGCTTACCATGGACTTGGATTTGGTCGCCTTGCGCACGCCGTGCAGGGCGGCGATTTCAGCGACGATACGGTTGACGTCCGCGCCGGTCTCCGCCCAGTGGACTGTGGCTCCGCGCGCGGTGGCTTGTCGCTCGAAATGCAGCAGCCACTGGTCCAGGTTGTGCAGCACGCGGTCGCGGATCGCCGCTGCCGCCGTGCGGCTTGCCTCGAGATCGGCAATTTCGCCGATCACCGCGGCGCGCCCGCCGACGAAACGGGTTTGCAGGCGCGACAGGGCCTGCTGGAGATTTTCGTCGTTCAGCTTTTCGCTGACATAACGCTTGAAGTTGATGGAGGCGACTTGCATTATTCCTCCCCTTCGGTGCCGGCCAGCACCTCGGCCACGTGCAGTACCCTGGTCGTATGGTTGCCGCGGCGGCGCAGCCGGCCCTCGATGTTGAGCAGGCAGCCAAGGTCGCCGCCGGCGATGGCGTCGGTGCCAGCCGCCTCGATGTGGCTGCATTTGTTGTCCGCCATGCGCGTGGACAGGTCGCCGAACTTGACCGAGAACGTTCCGCCGAAGCCGCAGCAGGTGGTGGATTCGACCATTTCCGTCAGGGTGACGCCGGGCATTTTGGCCAGCAGGGTGCGGGGCTGGCTTTGCACGCCCAGTTCGCGCAGGCCGGAGCAGGAATCATGGTAGGTCAGGGTTCCCTGGAAGCGTCCGGGAACCTCCTCCGGCCTGGCTACGTTGACCAGGAAATCCGTCAGTTCGTAGGTGCGCTGGCTGAGTGGGGAGATCCTGGCCAAAACAGCGGGATCGTCGCGGAACAGTTCGGGATAATGTACCCGGATCATGCCGGCACAGGAGCCGGAAGGTGCCACGACGTAATCGCACCCTTCGAATTCGCCGAGGAATTTCAGGGCCAGCGCTTTGGTCGCCTCCCTCTCGCCGGAATTGTAGGCGGGCTGGCCGCAGCAGGTTTGATTCTTGGGTACGACTACTTCGCAGCCGGCAGCTTCAAGCAGTCTGATTGCAGCGAAGCCGATGCCGGGGCGCATCGCGTCGACAAGGCAGGTGACAAATAAGCCCACGCGCATTGTATTATCTCCTTGGGACAACAGTGTCTTAACGATTGGTAAATATTTTGCATAATGATCTAATGTTTCATATGATGCAACGACAGTACAACAGAAATCTGGGTGAATCCGGTTTGAGAGGATAAGAAATTGTGAGCGAAATTGAATCCAAATCGTCGATACAGGTTATCGACCGAATGATGAAGCTGCTGAACGTATTGGCGGCCCACGCCGAGCCCATCGGCCTGAAACAGATGGCGATACGGACCGGTTTGCATCCATCCAGTGCCCACCGCATTCTTGGCGTAATGGTGGAAAAAGGATTTGTGGAGCGAGTGGAACCCAGCAGCTATCAGCTGGGTATCAAGCTGTTGGAACTGGGTAATCTGGTCAAGGATCGCCTCAATGTCCGGCAGGTTGCTTTGCCTTTCATGCAAAAACTACGCGACGAACTTGATGAGACTGTAAACCTGACGCTGCGCCAGGGGGACGAGATCGTGTATGTTGAGCGCGTGTCGGGAGGCAAGTCCATGATGCGTGTCGTGCAGGTGGTCGGAGCACGGGCGCCGCTCCATATCACGGCCGTCGGCAAAATATTCCTCTCCCAGGATGGCCCGCATGGCTGCGAGGAATATGCCGAGCGAACCGGCATGCCGGCATTCACCAAGAACACCATTACCTCGGCGCAGAAGCTTGCAGAGGCGGTCAAGGGAGCGAGCCGGGACGGGTTTGCCATCGACGACGAGGAGGCGGAAAAAGGCGTCTGCTGCATCGGTGCCGGCATCTTCGATTCTGCCGCTAAGGTGGTGGCCGGTTTGTCCGTGTCGGCGCCGGCTGATCGCGTGAATTTCAAGTGGGCCGACAAGGTCAAGGAAACCGCCGACGAAATCTCCCGGGTCTTGGGCTACCGCGGATAAACCTTGTGGCCCGCCGCTTAACGTGAACATCGCAAAGCGACACCACATCACTCAGATCAAAACAAGTGCCTTTCTCCATTGCCCCTTCTCCCCCTGGGAGAAGGTTGGGATGAGGGCAGCCCGCTGGGGGGGAGGTAGGAGAGAGGGAACGGGCACGGCGAGAAGCGCTGCCCGTTAGGCGGGAGGATCAGCGGGCAGTGTGGCAAAGCGCATCGACAAATCCACCGCCTTGATGTCCTTGGTCAGGCTGCCGACGGAGATGCGGTGCACGCCGGTTTCGGCCACGGCGCGCACTGCTTCCAGGGTAATGCCGCCGGAAGCCTCCAGTTCGGCTCTTGATCCAGCCAGCTTTACCGCTGTGCGCATGGTTTCCAGGTCGAAATTGTCGAGCAGGATCAGTTCCGCGCCTGCTGCCAATGCCTGTTCCAGTTCGTCCAGGCTTTCCACCTCGATCTGAATCGATACGCCCGGCGGCGCAATCTTCGCGGCCTGCGCCAGCACCTCGTGGATGCTGCCTGCTGCCATGATGTGGTTTTCCTTGATCAGGATGCCGTCGTAAAGTCCCACCCGCTGGTTTTTCCCGCCGCCGCATTGGACCGCGTATTTCTGCGCAACACGCAGGCCGGGCAGGGTTTTGCGGGTGTCCATGATGCTGGCGTGGGTGCTCTTGACCGCTTCGACATACTGCCGCGTGGCGGTGGCCGTGGCGGACAGGGTTTGCAGGAAGTTCAGGGCCGGGCGCTCGGCGCTGAGCAGGGCGCGGGCATTGCCGCTGATTTCCGCCAGGGTCTGCCCTGCGGCAACTGCCTCGCCGTCATGGGCGAACCATTTGATTTCCACCTGGGCGTCCAGCCTGCGGAAGCAGGCTTCGAACCAGGCTGTGCCGCAGAGTACCGCTGCTTCGCGGCTGATGATAGAAGCGCGGGCGGTCTGCACCGCCGGGATGAGCTGTGCGGTCAGGTCGCCGCTGCCGATATCCTCGGCCAGTGCGGCTTCGACGTTGCGCTGGATAGCCTCAGTGAACAGGGCGCTGGAAGCGCTCATTTGGCGGGCAACATTTCAGAAATCTTCTGCACGTACTCCGGCGCGTCCCATTCAGCCCCGCCCTGCAGGACATAGCGGATGTTGCCCTTGGGGTCGACCAGAAAGGTGGAGGGGGCGACGAATACTTTCCACGCAGAGATCGCCTTGCCGTCGCTGTCCATCAGGATGGTGAAATCGGCATTCACCTTGGCGAGAAAATCCTTCACATCTCTTTCCGTTTCGCCCATGTTGACGGCGAGGATGACGAAGGGCTTGCCGGCCAGCTTGGTCTGGAGCCGCATCATGGAGGGCATTTCCTTACGGCAGGGCGGACACCAGGTGGCCCAGAACTGCACCATCACCACCTTGCCGCGATAATCCTCCAGCTTGGCCGGTTTGCCGTTGATGCCGTTCAGCGCCAGCGGCGGGGTGGGTCCGCCTTTCCAGGGTTTCAGATCCTGCGCCTGCGCGGAGGTAAGCAGGAACAGGCAGGAAATGAAAAGAATCAGTTTTTTCATCGGGCAGACTCCAGTTGTTTGATCGCATCCAGGATCAGTTCGGGCAGCCTGTCGGTCATAGCCCTTTCTTCATCCGTGGGGTCCTGCACCGCGTAGAAAACCCCGCGCACGTTGGGCAGTACCTTGCTGGCGACTTTGCTGCCGCCACGGGCGAATTCGACCTTGAGATGTTCCAGCCACCACCGTCCGGGGGAGCGCTGGCCCTGATAGATGAACACCGGCAGGGAGGTTCTCGATACGATACTGTGATAACGGGCTTCCACGCCTGGTGCGGGTTTGACGGCATAGAGTTCCGGGCTGAACAGGATGATGCCGATCAGGGCGGCCCGTTCTTGAGGTGTGGCCTGGCTCAGCCACATGTTCGCACCCTGGAGGGCAGGCAGGGCGCCGCGTCCGGTGGTGACCAGCACTATCTTTTTGCCGGACAGCTTGATGGTTTGGTCGATGACCTCGGCGATTTCCAGGGGGGGGAGCTGATCCATGCTGCTGGCCGCCACCGGCAAGGCGTGGGCGCCCAGCATGTCCGGCAGCCAGGCTTCGATCCCGAGCCGGGCCAGCGACTGGGATGCCCGTGCTTCCTGGGTGCCGAGGCCCTCGTCGCAGGGAAAGCCCAGCATCAGGGTGTTGCCTTCGCCGGGAAAGGTGCGCAGGGAAATCTCGGAGCCCGTGGACGTGCGCAGGGAAGCGGGTGCGGCCCATGCGCCGGAGATGCAAAAAAATAATAAGAGAGTGAAAAGTCGGAAAATCATCATGGAATACACCCGGATTGCATAGTGCCAAGTGTAGCGCAAACTCGTTGTTCCGTGAGGGTCTATCGGTTCGGTTTTTTGAGGAATGTCCGGATCGGGTCTTGAAATTTCCCGATGATTCCATATATAGGAGCCTGATATCTATTTATTCTTGAGAGGGATTGACGATGCGTTTCGACAAGCTCACCACCAAGTTCCAGCAGGCCTTGAGCGACGCGCAGAGCCTCGCGGTCGGCCAGGACAACCAGTTTATCGAGCCACAGCACCTGCTGCTGGCCCTGCTTGACCAGGACGACGGCGGCACTGCTTCGATCCTGCAGCGCGCCGGGGGCAATGTCGGCGGGCTGAAACCCGCCCTGCACAAGGCGATCGAGCGGCTGCCCAAGGTCGAGGGGCATGGCGGCGAGGTGAACCTTTCCCGCGACCTGAACAATCTCCTCAATCTCACCGACAAGGAGGCGCAAAAGCGCGGCGACCAGTTCATCGCTTCGGAGATTTTCCTGCTGGTCGCCGCCCAGGACAAGGGCGAGACCGGACGCCTGCTGAAGGAGAGCGGGGTTGCACGGGAAGCGCTGGAACAGGCCATCAACGCCGTCAGAGGAGGGGAAGCCGTGAACAACGCCGAAGCGGAAGGGCAGCGCGAGGCCCTGAAAAAATACACCCTGGATCTCACCGAGCGTGCCCGGCTCGGCAAGCTCGATCCGGTGATCGGCCGCGACGACGAGATCAGACGCACGATTCAGGTTTTGCAGCGACGCACCAAGAACAACCCGGTGCTGATCGGCGAGCCCGGCGTGGGCAAGACCGCCATCGTCGAAGGCCTGGCGCAGCGCATTATCAACGGTGAGGTGCCGGAAACCCTGAAGGGCAAACGCGTGCTGGTGCTGGACATGGCCGGGTTACTGGCCGGCGCCAAATACCGCGGCGAATTCGAGGAGCGCCTGAAATCGGTGCTCAAGGAAGTGGGTCAGGAGGAGGGCCGCATCATTCTGTTCATCGACGAGCTGCATACCATGGTCGGTGCGGGCAAGGCGGAAGGCGCGATGGATGCCGGGAACATGCTCAAGCCGGCGCTGGCGCGCGGCGAGCTGCACTGCATCGGCGCAACCACGCTGGACGAGTACCGCAAGTATGTCGAGAAGGACGCCGCCCTGGAACGCCGCTTCCAGAAGGTGCTGGTGGACGAGCCCTCGGTGGAAGACACCATCGCCATCCTGCGCGGCCTGCAGGAGAAATACGAGCTGCACCACGGCGTGGACATCACCGATCCGGCCATCATCGCGGCGGCCGAATTGTCGCACCGCTATATCACCGACCGTTTTCTGCCTGACAAGGCGATCGACCTGATCGACGAGGCGGCGTCACGGATCAGGATGGAAATCGACTCCAAGCCGGAAGTCATGGATAAGCTCGACCGCCGTCTGATCCAGCTCAAGATCGAGCGCGAGGCGGTGAAGAAGGAGAAGGACGAAGCCTCGAAAAAACGCCTGGTTCTGCTGGATGAAGAGATCGTCAAATTGCAGCGCGAGTACAACGACCTGGAAGAGATCTGGAAGGCCGAGAAGGCCCAAGTGCAGGGCAGCCAGCATATCAAGGAAGAGATCGACCGCCTCAAGGTGGAAATGGAGGCGGCCACCCGCAAGGGCGAGTGGCAGAAGGTTTCCGAAATCCAGTATGGCAAAATTCCGCAGCTGGAGGCGCAGCTGAAGCACGCCGATACGGCCGGGGAAGCCATGCCGGCGCACCAGCTGCTGCGCACCCAGGTGGGTGCGGAGGAAATCGCCGAGGTGGTGTCGCGCGCTACCGGGATACCCGTTTCCAAGATGATGGAAGGCGAGCGCGACAAGCTGCTGCAAATGGAAGACAAGCTGCACCAGCGCGTGGTCGGCCAGGACGAGGCGGTGCGTCTGGTGTCGGATGCCATCCGGCGTTCGCGCGCCGGGCTGGGCGATCCTAACCGGCCGTACGGCTCGTTCCTGTTCCTCGGCCCCACCGGTGTCGGCAAGACCGAGCTGTGCAAGGCGCTGGCCGGATTCCTGTTTGATTCGGAGGATCATTTGATCCGCATCGACATGTCGGAGTTCATGGAGCGGCATTCCGTCGCGCGCCTGATCGGCGCGCCGCCCGGCTACGTGGGCTACGAGGAGGGCGGCTACCTGACCGAGGCGGTGCGGCGCAAGCCCTACAGCGTGATCCTGCTCGACGAGGTGGAAAAGGCCCATCCGGACGTGTTCAACGTCCTGCTGCAGGTGCTCGACGACGGCCGCATGACCGATGGCCAGGGCCGCACCGTGGACTTCAAGAACACCGTGATCGTGATGACCTCCAACCTCGGCAGCCAGATGATCCAGCAGATGGCGGGGGACGACTACCAGGTGGTGAAGCTGGCGGTGATGGCCGAGGTGAAAAGCTATTTTCGGCCGGAATTCATCAACCGCATCGACGAAGTGGTGGTGTTCCATGCCTTGGACGAGGAGCACATCAAGTCCATCGCCGGCATCCAGTTGCAGTATCTGACCAAGCGTCTGGCAGCCATGGAGATGAAGCTGGAAGTGTCGGACGCGGCGCTGACCGAACTGGCCGCGGCCGGCTTCGATCCGGTGTTCGGTGCGCGGCCTCTGAAGCGGGCGATCCAGGCGCATCTGGAAAATGCCCTGGCGCGGGAAATTCTGGCCGGACACTTCGCAGCCAAGGACACCATCAGGGCGGACTTCAAGGACGGAAGATTCACGTTCGTCAAAGCCTGATTTTTCATGGCTGCATCGGTCGGCAAGGAGGTAAAATACCGACTTGCCGGCTTTTTTATGGCTAAAAACGGCAATTAGCCACAGAGACCACAGAGCTCACAGAGAGAAACCAGAGGGTTCGACCATCTGCAGCTCACCTGGTGGGTGATCCCGCCGAATGGGAACAAGGCAATGATTTCTCTGTGCTCTCTGTGATTAACCCAGATAGTCCATTGGAATGCTCGTATGTAGGAGCGCCGCCCCCGGCGCGAATGCGGCCACAAATCGCGGCCAACCCCCATCCCAACCTTCCCCCGCTTGCGGGGGAAGGGGCGATCGTCTCCCCTCCCGCTCGCGGGAGGGGATTGAGGGGAGGGCTGGCGCCGCTCCTACAGCGGTGTGTTGGCTCTAATAGACAATCCGGGTTTAACTGCTTTTACCAGGTTTATTGATTTCCATGCGACAAGCACACCATCAACTGACGGTTTCCTCCTCCCAGGGCCGCGGCCTGTATGAATTCACCCACGAGCTGCGCGACTGGGTGAGCTCGACGGGCATCCAGGCCGGGCTGCTGACGGTGTTCATCCAGCACACTTCGGCCAGCCTGCTCATTCAGGAGAATGCCGATCCGACCGTGCAGGCCGATCTGGAACGGTTTCTCGCGCGGCTGGTGCCGGACGGCGATCCGATTTTCCAGCACCGCCAGGAAGGGAAGGACGATATGGCTGCCCATGTTCGCACCGCGCTGACCCAGATCCACCTGTCCATCCCGGTGGTCGGCGGCGCTCCGGTGCTGGGTACCTGGCAGGGCGTCTTCCTCTACGAGCACCGTTACGAATCACAGAGCCGCAGGGTGATTTTGCACCTGCTCGGCGAATGAATATGGTAATCCAGACACTGCTACGTTTGGCGGTCGTGGCGGCATACCTGGCCTGCATGCCTGCGTTTGCCGCAAAACCAAGCGATGCCGAGGCCATCCCTCACGTCGACAGCCGGGGCAAAGAGGGGTACCGGGAGTTTCTTGCAGCGGGGAAGCATCGCGCCTTCGTGATCGCGCCGGGTGGCGCATGGGCCTGGAAAGGCGATGAGCCGACAGCTGATTCGGCTCTCGAAGGGGCGATTCAGGAGTGTCAGCACGGGACTGAACAGCCCTGTGTGCCTTATGCTATCGATGACAAGGTGGTGTTCGATGCCAAGCGGTGGGCCACATTGTGGGGGCCGTATCTGAGCCGCGCGGAAGCGGCCAGAGCGCACATCGGCAAGGAGCGCGGCGACAGGTTCTTCGATCTCGCCATCAGGAGCACCGCCGGCAAGTCGATGAAGGTGTCAGACCTGCGCGGCAAGGTGACCGTGCTGCATTTCTGGGGCACATGGTGCCCGCCCTGCCGGCGTGAAATGCCGGAATTGCAGAAGCTCCATCAGGAACTGGGCGCCTCCTCCGGCGTGCAGCTGGTCCTGCTGCAGATGCGGGAGGATTTTGCCACCGCACGCCAGTGGGCGCAGCAACAGCGTTTAACCCTGCCTTTGCATGACTCCGGGGTTAAAGAGATGGGCACCGAGTCTCTGACTCTGGCCAACGGTAAGACCATTCCAGATCGCAGAATGGCGGTCGCTTTCCCCACTACCTATGTCCTCGACAAGCATGGCATCGTGGTATTTTCCCACGTCGGGCCGATCGAAGGCTGGTTGCAGTATCTGCCCTTCTTGCGCGACGTGGCGGCGAAATCGGGAAAATAATATCGATCGAAGGTTGACCTCGCTCAATGTTCCTGATTCCTTCTTGCCCTAAAATAATACATTCATATCCCGTTATCTTCTTATAGGTGTATACAGAATGAATGAACTAATGGAATGGAATGACAAACTGAGTGTGGGTATCGAGGAAATCGACGATCAGCACAAGGCGCTGGTAGGGTTGTTGAATCAGCTCCATACCGCGATCCATGAGAAGCATGGCACCGCGGCGTGCATGGAGATTCTCGACAAACTGGTCGAATATACCCGGGTGCATTTCACGGTCGAAGAGAGCCTGATGCGCATCCTGGGCTATCCGGAATATGAGGATCACCATGAGGAACATGACAAGCTGATCACGCAGGTGGTTGAGCTCCAGCAGAAGCTCAAAAGCGGCAAGGCCAACATCAGCTTCGAGTTGCTTCATTTTCTGCGCGGCTGGTTGTCGCATCATATTCTGGAGACCGACAAGGCCTACGTGCCTTACTTCCTTTCCAAAGGGGTGGAGCGCGGTTCCACCAAGAAGAGCTTCTGGAAGTTCTGGTAAGCAGGGCGCCGCACCAATGAAAAATGGCCGCTACGCGTAGCGGCCATTTTTGTGGCAACAAGCTTTATTCCACCTCTTCCCAGCCGGTAATCATCGCCTTGATATGCGAGGTCGGCGTGTGGCCGGCGGTGGTCAGATAGACGTGGGCGATCAGGAACAGCAGCATCATGAACGCGCCGGCGGTGTGGAAGAACGCCACCCACTCCAGGGACACGTATTTGTCCACGCCCCACGCGCCCCAGTCGCTGAAGAACAGGTAGAACCAGCCCGAGAACCAGAGCAGCGGCCCGATGAACAGCAACACCCCGAGATAGGCTAGGCGCTGCAGGGGGTTGTGCTTCTTCAGCGTGGTCGCCTTGAACGGGTGCGGCGCATTGGTGAAGATGCCGACCGAATAGAACTTGATCATGGCAACCACCTTGTCCGTGGTCGGGATGTATTGCTTCCACTCGCCGGTGGTGAAGTGCCAGAAGATGGCGAACACCCACAGGCCGATCAGCGTCCAGGCGGAGAGGGTGTGCAGTTCCACCGCCTTGCCGAAGCCGAAGAGGTGATAGGAGCCATGCACCTCGAAGCCGGTGATCAGCATGAAGATGATGAGCGTGGCCTGAGACCAGTGCCAGAAGCGCTCGAAGCGTTTGAAAACGTAGATTCTTTCGACGGTCATGATCTTATCCTTTCCTGTGGGCATAGATGCGGCCGGCGCCGTGGACCAGCACGCCGATCAGGGTCAGCAGGGCGAGTGCCCAGCCTGCCATGTCGAGCAGCGGGTTGTTGTCGCCCCGCCCCGGCATGTAGATGCCTTCGACGTTTTTCAGGCGGCCTTCCTTGCTATGGCACTGGGCGCAGGTGAGCGCATCGGCCTTGGGAGCGACCATGTGGGTGATCGGCCAGCTCATTTCGGTTTTGACGAAGCCATATTTGCCGCTGTAGGGGGCGTTGGCGGCTTTCATGCCGGCTTCCAGGGCTTTGTCCCAGTTGAAGTTCGACCAGTACGAATCGCCGTCGGCACCGAAGACGTGCGGCACCAGCAGGGTGTTGCTGACGGAGTCGTAAGGTTGCTGGCCGCGGAACACCTTGACCGGCCAGATCAATGACTTGCCATCGCTGGGGCTGCCCTCGAAGCTGTTGATCTTGACGACCTTGCTGGGATCCAGCATGGTTTCGCGCAGGGTATAATTCACCTTGCCGTTGAACCAGATGTATTCCGGAATAACGTGGTCTTCCCAGGTGAAATCGCCCTTCTTGCTGTCGTAGGCGTTGCGCCCGGCGCTGTCCTTGGCTGTGATCGGCTTGCCTTCAGGTGTGAGCTTGCCGGCCGTCGACCAGTCCCAGGTCATCTTGGTGGCCTGGCCGCGCGCGAATTCCGGAATATGGCAGGTCTGGCAAGCTATCTTGTCGGTATGCTCGTTCAGCTTGGCCATTTTTGCCGGATGCGGCTTGTTTCCGTGGCAGGACTGGCAGGTAGAGGGGTTGCTGGTGTCTGCCTTGCCGCGCATGTGCGGAGCGACATCCTTGGTGTCGGCTGCGGTCGGTGCGTAGCGGCTGCCCGGAACCTGGTGGGCGGATGTCATGTGGCAGGTGCCGCAGCTGAAGTTCAGCCCTTTTTTCTCCATGTGAATATCGAGGTATTTGGGCGGGTTCGTCAATGTGCTGTCGAGGTCACCGTGCTTCACTGCATCGCCGCCGCCGCCATTGAAGTGGCAGGCACCGCAGTTGGCACGACTGGTTTTGCCGACGCTCTGAGCGACTTTGCTGAGATCAGGGGCTTTGACGATCTTGCCGGAATGCGGAGGGAACTCCATATCCTTATAGGTAGGATGTCCCGCCAACCCCGGCACTTTCCGATAGGTGCCGGTGGATTCGTGGCACACAACGCAGTCGACGTTCTCTTCAGCGGTGAAGTCGAACTTGTCGTTCTCCCAGCCGTAGCCAACGTGGCAGGCGTTGCAGAATTTCTGATTCGATTCCACAGCGGTACAGAAGTTGTTGATGACGTGTTTTTTGCCCAGCTTCTGCTTGGTTTCCGGATTGATGAATTCAAAAGTCCAGTGTTTGGTTTTTTGAATCTGCTTGGCGGCCTCGGTGTGGCAGGTCAGGCAGGCCTTGGTGACTTCCGGCGCAGTTTTGAAGGTCTTTTGCAGTTCCTTGAACTTGCTGTGGTCTGCGGTTGAGTTGCCTTCCTTTTTGACCATGGCTGCCGGAGCCGGCGCTGCTGTCGTTGTCTGCGCGGGGGAAGGCGAGGCGAAAGCGGTCAGCGCTGCCACCGTGGCCCCTGCCACCAGCGTGGACAGGGCGATTTTTAATTTTGAAAACATAATACTCCCTCCTGATGCGATCTTTTTTGCGAATAGTCCGCTTTAGGCATTTCTGGTGCCAGGTCGCCTAGCAGCCGCCACCGCCACCCGCAGCGGCGCCACCGGCTGCGCCAGGCGTGCCTTTGATCAACGGGGGGGCAGGTTTGCTGGCATCGAAGATGACGAACTTGGCCTGATCTTCCGCGACGTGAGACATGACTTCGCCGACCATGGGGCCGAACATCCTGCCCATCAGTCCGGCATTCATTCCGGCAATATAGGTCTTGCCGTCATTTTTCTTGTATATGGAAATCTTGCAGGGCATCAGGATGGAGAGGAAACGGACCGTGTCGTCCCTGAGGATGGGGCCGGAGTATTTGGTGCTGCAGGCCTCGACCATTATCACCGGCAAGGCGTTGCCGCCATCCGCTTCAACGGCCTTGGCCGGATTGCGCAGGCCAGCCAAGGTCCAGCCGTTACCGGCATTCTGGATATTCTGCTGGATGCGCGCGGCGGTTTCTTCTACGCCGAACGGGCTGGGCATTTCCCAGAACATCAAGCTGCTCATGAAGTTGTAGGCCATGAATCCGATAAAGGCCAACCCCGCAATAAAACCACCGATGACTTTTAACATTTTAGTTGCCCTCCGAATTTAGACTGATATTAAAATTTTGTTTTAAACAACATTATACTAAACTCATGCTTTGTACTTTAAGTATATTCTAATATGCCAATAATACAAGATATCTACATCTTGAATTCCCTATTGTTCCGGCACAGTGTAAATCCAGTAGAATCAAGCTTTCTGTTTGATTGAATTGTCGCTGACATGATATCTCCATTTTCTATTTCAGGCCTGCCGAAAATTATTTTTGGTGAGGGTCGCCTGAGCGATGTACCCGAGTTGCTCCGGTCGCTGGGCAAACGCGTGCTGATCGTTACCGGCGGCAGGTCGTTCCGTGCCTCTCTGCACTGGCAGGGACTGATCGACGCTCTGAAGGGGCGGGGGCTGTCCTGGGAAGATATGGTGGTGGAGCAGGAGCCCTCGCCTGGTTTGGTGGACCAGGCCGTCAGGGTGTACCGCCATGCCGGCATCGAGGTCGTGCTGGGCATCGGCGGCGGCAGCGTGCTGGATGCTGCCAAGGCGATTGCCGGGTTGCTGCCCCACGGCAATTCGGTGATGGACCACCTCGAAGGGGTGGGGCCGGAGTTGCCTTATCATGGGCCGTCGCTGCCCTTCATTGCGGTGCCGACTACCGCGGGTACCGGTTCGGAGGCCACCAAGAATGCCGTCCTCAGCATGCACGGGCCGGACGGTTTCAAGAAATCCTTCCGCCACGATCTGCTGGTGGCGAGATATGCGGTGGTGGACCCGGCGTTGCTCGCCTCCTGCCCGCCCGACCTGATTGCCGCCAACGGCATGGACGCGCTGACCCAGTTGCTGGAATCCTTCGTTTCAACCCGGGCCAATCCCTTTGTCGATGCCCTAGCGCTGAGCGGCTTGGGCTATGTGCGCGATGGTCTGCTGGATTGGTACGAGGGAGGCGAGAAGGCGGCCGAGGGTAGGGCGGGAATGGCTTATGCCGCGCTGCTGTCGGGCATTTCCCTGGCGCAGGTGGGGCTGGGGTCAGTGCATGGCCTGGCTGCGCCGCTGGGGGCGCTCTTTCCGGTGCCGCATGGCGTGGCATGTGGTGCCACCGTGGCGGAGGCGACGGAGATCAACATCCGTGCCCTGGAAGAAAGAGAGCCGAATAACGCTGCCTTGGCAAAATACGCGCGAATTGGCCGCCTGTTCCAAGGCAAAAACCAGGTCGATGACGCCGCAGCAAGGGCGTTTCTGGTGCGGATTCTCAAGGAGTGGACGGCAAGGATGAATGTTCCGTCATTAGGTGCCTACGGTATCCGCGAAGCCGATCTGGACCTGATCGTGGCGAACAGTCGCGGCAGCAGCATGAAGACCAACCCCATCGTGTTGTCCGATGGGGAGGTCAGGGAGATTTTGCTGAGTTGTCTTTGAATCTAAGGATATTTTATCCACGGATTAACACTGATTTACACGGATAAGGCAAAGGACAAAGAGAATCCGTGTACATCCGTGTTAATCCGTGGCTGATTGTTTGGGTTTAATCAATTCCCCGCCACGGCTTCTTCGGCGTTGCCCAGCGCGGTGATGTTGAAGCCGCCGTCGACGTAGGTGATCTCGCCGGTCATGCCGCTGGCGAGGTCGCTGCACATGAAGGCGGCAACGTTGCCGACTTCCTCGATGGTGACATTACGCCGCATCGGGGCGTGTTTCTCGTTGTAGGAAAGCAGTTTGCCGAAGTCGGATATGCCGCTTGCCGCCAGGGTCTTGATCGGGCCGGCTGAGAGGCCGTTGACGCGGATGCCTTTCGGCCCCAGGCTTGCCGCCATGTAGCGCACGTTGGCTTCGAGGCTGGCCTTGGCGAGGCCCATCACGTTGTAGTGGGGAACGGTGCGTTCGGCACCGAGGTAGCACAGGGTCAGCAGGGCAGCATTGCGGCCCAGCATCATCGGCAGCCCGGCCTTGGCCAGCGCGGTGAAGCTGTAGGAGCTGATGTCGTGGGCGATCTGGAAATATTCGCGCGTGACGGAGTCGATGTAATCGCCGGCCAGAGCCTGTTTCGGCACGAAGGCGATGGAGTGGATGATGCCATCCAGCCCGTCCCAGTGTTTCCCGAGGTCGATGAACAGCTGGTCGATTTCTTCGTCGCTGGCGACGTCGCAGGGGAAAACCAGGCTGGAGCCGAATTCATTTGCCAGGCCGGTTACGCGGTCTTTGACTTTTTCACCCTGGTAGGTGAAGGCGAGTTCGGCGCCCTCGCGCTTCATGGCTATTGCGATGCCGTAGGCGATGGAGCGGTTGCTGATCATCCCGGTAATCAGGATACGTTTGTTTGCCAGAAAGCCCATTGTTTTTCCTTTGATTGCGGTGTGTCTGGAGATCGATGCGAACGGCGCATTATAACCCAATTTTCCGTATGGCTATCGTTGCCTGGCACCCGGCCGCTGCTTGCGCTACACTGAAACCCGATGAGATTCTTCCTGATATCTGCCTTGTTGCCCGTATTTCTGGCGGCCTGTGGCGCCCCGCCCTGGAACAGCCCCTATCCGGCCGCCGACGAGGACGGAAACATTTCCTATTCGTCGTTTGCCGAACGGCCCAAGCATCTGGACCCGGCGCAGTCCTACAGCTCCAACGAGATCACCTTCACCGGCCAGATTTACGAGCCGCCGCTGCAATACCATTACCTGAAGCGCCCCTATACCCTGATTCCGCTCGCCGCCGCGGAGCTACCCAAACCGCAGTTCCTCGATGCGCAGGGCAAGCCCTTGTCGGCCGACAGCGCGCCGGAAAAAATCGCTTTCAGCGTGTATGAAATCCGCATCAAGCCGGGTATGCGCTACCAGCCGCACCCGGCTTTCGCCCGCGATGCAGAGGGGCGCTATCGGTATCACGATCTGAAGCCGGAAGATCTGGCCAAGGTCTACAAGCTGGCGGATTTTCCGCAGACCGGCACGCGCGAGCTGGAGGCGGCGGATTACGTCCACCAGATCAAGCGGCTGGCTCATCCCCGGCTGAATTCGCCGATCTTCGGCATGATGGGCGAGTACATCGTCGGCCTGAAGGATTATGCAAAAGTGCTGGGTAGCGCGCAGAAGGCATTGCCGCCCGGCGCTCGGCTGGATCTGACGCTCTACCCGCTGGCCGGGGTGGAAGTGGTGGATCGCCATACCTATCGGGTGAAACTCAAAGGCAAATATCCGCAATTCCTCTACTGGCTGGCGATGCCGTTCTTCGCGCCGGTGCCGCCGGAGGCGGACCGTTTCTACGGCCAGCCCGGCATGGCCGAGAAAAATCTCACCCTGGACTGGTACCCGGTCGGCACCGGTCCCTACATGCTGACGGTGAATGACCCGAACCGGCGCATGGTGCTGGAGCGCAATCCGAATTTCCACGGCGAGACTTACCCTGCCGAAGGCGAGCCGAATGACGCCGCGGCCGGGCTGCTGAATGACGCCGGCAAGCCGCTGCCGTTTATCGACAAGGCCGTGTTCAGCCTGGAAAAGGAAAGCATTCCTTACTGGAACAAGTTCTTGCAGGGTTATTACGATGCCTCCGGCATCAGCTCCGACAGCTTCGACCAGGCCGTGCGCGTCGCCACCCAGGGCGAGGCGGACGTGACCGATATGATGAAGCAGAAGGGCATCCGCCTGCAGACCACGGTGACCGCCACCAGCTATTACTACGGCTTCAATATGCTCGACCCGGTGGTGGGCGGGTATTCGGAGCAGGCGAAGAAGCTCAGGCAGGCGATTTCCATCGCCATCGACTACGAGGAATTTATCTCGATCTTCGCTAACGGTCGCGGCATTCCCGCGCAGGGGCCCCTGCCGCCGGGAATTTTCGGCGCGCATGAGGGCGAGCAGGGCATCAATCCCGATATTTACGACTGGGTTGATGGCAAGCCGAAGCGCAAGTCCATCGAATATGCCAAAAAGCTGCTGGCCGAGGCCGGATACCCCGGCGGGCGCGACGAGAAGACCGGTAAGCCGCTGATGCTGTACCTCGACATCACCGCCAGCGGGCCGGACGACAAGGCGCGGCTTGACTGGATACGCAAGCAGTTCCAGGCGGTCGACCTGCAACTGGTGGTGCGCAATACCGACTACAACCGCTTCCAGGACAAGATCCGCAAGGGCAACGCGCAGATTTTCCACTGGGGCTGGAACGCCGACTACCCCGACCCGGAGAATTTCCTGTTCCTGCTCTACGGGCCCAATGCGCGGGTGAAGGGGGAAGGGGAGAACTCGGCCAACTACGAGAACCCGGAATTCGACCGCCTGTTCGAGCGCATGAAGAACATGGATAACGGTCCGGAGCGGCAGAAGATCATCGACGAAATGCTCGTGATCGCGCGCCACGATGCACCCTGGATATGGGGTTTTCATCCCAAGCAATACAGCCTGTTTCACGCTTGGTACCGGAACGTCAAGCCTAACCTGATGGCCAATAACGGCTTGAAATACGTCCGCATCGATGCCGGTTTGCGCGCCAAAAAACAGCGCGAGTGGAACAAGCCGGTGCTGTGGCCGCTGGGCCTGCTGGCCGCCGTGCTGGTGGCCGGACTGGTGCCGGCCGTGGCGGCCTATCGGCGCAAGGAAAGGCAGGCGGCCAGGCCGGATCAGACCCATGGCTGACGGCAGTAGCCCCCTAAAAGGGATAATTTATGCACACTTTTTCTCAACGTACATTCCCTCCCTCTTTTAGGGGGAGGGCTAGGGTGGGGGTGGGAAGTTTCGCGTGAGAATCAGCATCTTAACCCCCATCCCAACCTTCCCCCTAAAAGGGGAAGGGGCGATGGTAAGAGGCGCTTGTTTTGATTCGCCCCATCCCAACCTTCCCCCTACGAGGGGGAAGGAGCAATGGTAAGAGGCGATTGTTTTGATTTGGGAAGGTTGGGATGGGGGTGCGGAGTTGGAATGACCAGAATAAATCAGACAGCCAAGAAAAACTCCCGCAACCTGCGCCGGGAATTGACGGATGCGGAGCAACTACTCTGGCGCCACTTGAGGATGCGACAAATGGGCGGCTACAAATTCCGCCGCCAGCATCCGTTGGGGCGGTATATTCTGGATTTTGTTTGCCTTGAAGCCGCTCTGGTTGTTGAAGTGGATGGAGGGCAGCATGCGGAAAGTGTTGAGCGGGATTTGGGCAGGACTGAATGGTTGGAGCAACAGGAGCTACGTGTGTTGCGATTTTGGAATAATGACGTGCTGAAAGATATTGAAAGCGTGAAACAGGTAATTTGGAATGCATTGGGGAAGGTTGGCACCGAACTCCCATCCCAGCCTTCCCCCTTGAAGGGGGAAGGAGAAGGGTGTGCCGATTTGGGGCTGGGGTGCGATGATTAACTACATCATCCGCCGCATTCTCTATGCCATCCCCATCCTGATCGGGGTGAACCTGCTTACCTTTGCCCTGTTCTTCGTGGTCAACACGCCGGACAATATGGCGCGCATCCACTTGGGCGTGAAGCACGTCACGCCGGAGGCGATCGCGAAGTGGAAGCACGAGCGCGGCTACGACAAGCCGCTGATGTGGAACAGCTCAGCACAGGGCGCCAGGCAGGCCAGCGACACCATCTTTTTCGAGAAGTCGGTGGGCATGTTCGCCTTCGATTTCGGCCGTTCCGACGAGGGGCGCGACATTGCCCACGACATCAAAACACGGATGTGGCCGAGTCTGGCGATCGCGCTGCCGGTGTTCCTGGTCGGGCTGGCGATCAACATCACCTTCGCCATGCTGATGGCGTTCTTCCGCGCTACCTACATCGACTTGTCCGGAGTGGTTCTGTGCGTGGCGATGATGTCGATTTCCGGCCTGTTCTACATCATCGGCGGGCAATACCTGGTGAGCAAGCTGCTGCACCTGACGCCGATTTCCGGCTTCGACGCAGGCAGCAATGCGCTCAAGTTCATCATCCTGCCGGTGGTGATCGGCGTCATCGGCGGCATCGGATCGGGAGCACGCTGGTATCGCACCATCTTCCTTGAGGAAACTGGAAGGGATTATATCCGCACCGCGCGTGCCAAGGGGCTGTCGGAGCTCTCCGTGCTGTTCGGCCACGTGCTGAAAAATGCCATGATCCCCATCCTCACCGGCGCGGTGGTGGTGATCCCGCTCCTGTTCATGGGCAGCCTGATCTCGGAATCCTTTTTTGGCATCCCCGGCCTCGGCAGCTATACCATCGACGCCATCAACGCCCAGGATTTCGCCGTCGTCCGTGCCATGGTATTCCTCGGTTCAGTGCTGTACATCGTCGGTCTGATCCTGACGGATATTTCCTATACGCTGGTTGACCCGAGGATCAGGCTGGAATGAGTTTGAATTTTTTTACCGCAAAGGACGCAAAGGACCGCGAGGTAAAACAAGGCTTTCCTTTGCGCCCCTTCGCGTCCTTTGCGGTGAGTGATTTTGAATTTGAAATGGCCGCAAATGTTATTTAAGTCCGTTTTCCTGTGGACCGACATGTTGCTCTGGCTGCTGCTGGCCGGGGTGGCGTTTTACGCCTGGCGGGTGCGGCAGCGCGAGCATTTGCTTCAGCCCTGGCGGCGGTTGCTGCGCAGCCGCAGCGGGGTGGCTTCCGCAGTGGTGCTGCTGGCGTTCGTCGCCGTCGGCGTGCTCGATTCGCTGCATTTCCGCATGCCGCTGGAGAAGCAGGGCAATGGCGCGGAGACGCACTACTCGCCCGAGGTGCTCTCCGTGTTCGACCTGATGGTCGGCCCGCTCAGGAAGCAGGTGGAAAAAACCTATTCGGCGCCTTTCGCCGTCCAGCTCTATACCAAGGAAACCATCGAGCTGCCCGGAGGCAAGCAGGTGCGCGACTATCCGCGCCTGAAGTTCGGCGGGGCGCATCTGCGCGAACCGGAGCGGGAGCAGGCGGGTGATGTCGCCGTTACGGCATTGCGGGGCAGTGTCTACGCACTTGCCCTGTGCGGGGGGCTGGCGGTTGTGCTGGTGCCGTGGCTGGCACGGCGGCGCGGCATCTCGCCCGGCGCGGCCTGGATGATGATTCGGCAGGGGCGCGACGAAATTCCCTGGCGCACCTTTCTGGCTACCATCGGGGTGCTGGTACTGTGCGCCTGCCTGGCTACGGTGTTTTCCGCCAAGTATCATATTTTCGGCACCGACAAGGTCGGCCAGGACGTGTTTTATCTCTCGTTGAAAAGCATCCGCACCGGCCTGATGATAGGCACACTCACCACCCTGGTGATGCTCCCCTTTGCGCTGCTGCTCGGCATCATGGCGGGCTATTTCCGTGGCTGGGTGGACGACGTGATCCAGTACACCTATACCACCCTCAGTTCGATTCCCGGCGTGTTGCTGATCGCGGCGGCGGTGCTGATCCTGCAGGTCTACATGGACAGCAACCAGGAGTTGTTCGACACCGTCGCGGCACGTGCCGACATCCGCCTGCTGTTTCTCTGCGTGATCCTCGGTATTACCAGCTGGACCGGGCTGTGCCGGCTGTTGCGCGGCGAGACCCTGAAAGTCCGGGAAATGGAGTTCATTCAGGCGGCGACGGCGTTTGGCGTCGGCCATTTCCGCATCATCGCTCGTCACATCCTGCCTAACGTGATGCACATCGTGCTGATTTCTATCGTGCTGGATTTCAGCGCCCTGGTGCTGGCCGAGGCGGTGCTGTCCTATGTCGGCGTCGGCGTCGATCCGGCCATGCAGAGCTGGGGCAACATGATCAACGGCGCGCGGCTGGAAATGGCGCGCGAGCCGATGGTGTGGTGGTCGCTGCTGGCGGCCTTTTTCTTCATGTTCGTACTGGTCCTGTCGGCCAATCTGTTTTCCGACCGCGTGCGCGATGCGTTCGATCCGAGGGTGAGATGAGCGGCCCCTTGTTGCAGGTGGAGAACCTCAAAGTCCGGCTGGATGCCGGCAAGACCCAGGTGCGGGCAGTGGACGGCGTGAGCTTTTCCATCGATCCCCACGAGACCTTCGCGCTGCTTGGCGAATCGGGCTGCGGCAAGTCGATGACGGCGCTGTCCCTGATGCGTCTGCTGCCCGAGGCAGGGCGCATCGAGTCCGGCAGGGTTCTGCTCGACGGCCAGGATTTGCTGGGCTTGCCGGAAATTGCCATGCGCGCGGTGCGCGGCAAGCGCATCGCGATGATCTTCCAGGAACCGATGACCAGCCTCAATCCGGTCATGACCATCGGCCGGCAGATCGCCGAGACCCTGCACCGCCACACCGACCTGCGGGGCGAGGCGGCGCAGGCGCGGGTGCTGGAACTGCTCGATGCGGTGGGTATCCCCGATCCACAAGCGCGCTACCATGACTATCCGTTCCAGTTCTCCGGCGGCATGAAGCAGCGCGTGATGATCGCCATCGCCCTGGCGTGCGAGCCCGACCTGCTGATCGCCGACGAACCGACCACTGCGCTGGATGTGACCATCCAGGCGCAGGTGCTGGAGCTGCTGCGCCGACTGCAACGCGAGCGCGGCATGGCGGTGATGCTGATCAGCCACGATCTCGGCGTGGTGGCGGAAATGGCGCAGCGGGTGGCGGTGATGTATGCAGGGGAAATCGTGGAAATGGCCGGGCGCGAGGCATTCTTCGCCAACCCGCAGCACCCCTATACCCGCAAGCTGTTTGCCTCGCTGCCGGGCGCGGCGCGGCGCGGACAGCAGCTGGAGATCATCCGCGGCAGCGTGCCGCCGCTGGATCGGGAGTTTTCCGGTTGCCGATTCGCCGGCCGCTGCGATTTAGCCTGGGAGCGCTGCAACAATGAAATTCCGGCGTGGAGCGAGGTTGAGCCGGGGCATGGTGTGCGCTGCCATCTACAGCAAGCCAAAGCTTCAGCTCCTTCCACCTCTCAGGGGGAAGGTTGGGATGGGGGTGCGGTTTTGGACAGTTCAACCCCCACCCTAACCCTCCCCCTGGTAGGGGGAGGGGATAGCTTGCTGGAGGTGTCCGGCCTTAAAGTTCATTTCCCCATCCACAAGGGCTTGTTCAAGCGGGTGGCAGGCCATGTCCGGGCGGTGGACGGCGTGTCGCTGGTGATCCGTTCCGGCTGTACCCTGGCGCTGGTGGGCGAGTCCGGCTGCGGCAAGACCACGGTGGGCAAGGGCATATTGCAGTTGATCCGTCCCACTGCCGGCAGCGTGCGCTTCGCCGGCGATGAACTGACGCGGCTGAAGGGCGCCGCGCTGCGCGCCCGGCGCGCCGATTTCCAGATCGTATTCCAGGACCCTTATTCCTCGCTCGATCCGCGCATGCGGGTTGCGGACATCATCGAGGAGGGTATGGTGGCGCTGGGGGCGGCCACGAGCCCGGGGGAGCGCCAGAAGAGCATGGACAGCTTGCTGCAGCAAGTCGGGCTCTCCCCCGACAGCAAGTACCGCTACCCCCACGAATTTTCCGGCGGGCAGCGCCAGCGCATCGCCATTGCGCGCGCACTGGCGGTGAAGCCGCGGCTGATCGTGTGCGACGAACCGACCAGCGCGCTGGATGTCTCGGTGCAGGCGCAAATCCTCAACTTGCTCAAGGGACTGCAGGACGAGCTGGGCCTGGCCTATCTGTTCATCACCCACAATCTGGCGGTGGTCGAGTATTTTGCCCACGAGGTGGCGGTGATGTACCTGGGGCGGATCGTCGAACGGGGTACGGTGGAAGAGGTGATGCGGGCGCCGCGCCATCCCTATACCCGGGCGCTACTTTCGGCCGTGCCGGTGGTGGATGCCGCTGCGCGCCGGGAAATCATCCGTCTGGCCGGGGATTTGCCCTCGCCGGCGAACCCGCCGCAAGGCTGTCACTTTCACCCGCGCTGCCCGCAGGCCATGGATTCATGCCGGCAAAGCTACCCGGCTGTGAGTGGCTTCAGCGCAACGCACAGTGCCAGTTGTTATTTGTATTCGGAAAAGTAGCAATCCGGCTGGGCGCCGGCAGATGAATCAGCCCTTGCCGGGCAGCATCAGGGCAACTTTGTTGCCGGGGGTGAGGCCACGCTTGCCGGAAATATTGTTCCAGCGCTGGATGTCGTTGGTCGCGACATTAAACCGCTTGGCGATGCTGGCCACGGTGTCGCCGCGGCGCACGGTGTAATAGTGCTGGCTGTGTTTCGCACTATTCGCCGCAGCTGTTTTCACAGGCTTAGCCTTGCTCGCCACGGCAAGTTTCACAGGCTTGGTCTTGACCGCTGCAAGCTTGCGCTTGGCGAGGGTTTCCTGGCGGATTACCAGTTTCTGTCCGCTGCTGAGGTGGTTGGACCTGAGATTGTTCAGGGCCTTGATTTGGGTCGCAGAGACTTTGTGGCGTTTGGCGACACTGGTCAGGGTGTCGCCCTTCTTCACGGCATAAATCAGACGGGATGAGACTGAAAACGGCCCGGTTTCTTCGGGTTCGATGGCCTGTTGTGCTTCGTCGAAGACGGGAATCGCTGCTTCGTTGCGGCTGAGCGGCACCAGCAGAGTCTGGCCGGCAGACAGTTTGTTGCGCTTGGTGATGCTGTTGATCTCTTTCAGCCGGGCGACGCTGATGCTGAAGCGGCGCGCAACGCTATCAATTTTTTCGCCGCGTGTCGGCTTGTAGGATTGCCAGGAAACCAGCGGCTTGTCATAGCTTTCCAGGTTGCTGGTAAAGGTGTCGGCCTTGCCCACCGGCAGCAGCAAGGTACGCGAACCCTTGGCGTTGATGACAGGCCGGTTGTAGGCGGGGTTGAGCGAGACAAAGTCGTGCAGCGGCATTTCGGCCAGGCGCGCGGCTACGGCAAGGTCGATGTGCTGGGTGGTGGTGACGCTGGCGAAATAGGGGAGGTTGGGGATGGAAGCCAGTTCGAGCCCCGCTGCCTCCGGATTCATGATGATCTGTTTGACCGCCATCAGCTTGGGCAGGTAGTTGCGAGTCTCTGCCGGCATGGTCAGGCTGAGGTAGTCGGTGGGCAGACCCTTCTTCCTGTTTTTGGCGATGGCGCGTTGTACCGAGCCCTCGCCCCAGTTATAGGCGGCGAGTGCCAGCTCCCAGCTGCCGAACATGTCGTGGAGCTTTTGCAGGTAGTCCAGCGCCGCATCCGTCGCGGCGGTG
Organism: Sulfuricella sp.; assembly: GCA_031426955.1. Lineage (GTDB taxonomy): Bacteria > Pseudomonadota > Gammaproteobacteria > Burkholderiales > Sulfuricellaceae > Sulfuricella. Next base: position 8,133 of record JASJPA010000019.1, on the reverse strand, counting down.
ACATCGCGGCGGCCGTCGTACCACCAGTTTTGCTCCAGGCCGAAGTACTTGCCGGTGGAAGGGATGAATTGCCAGATGCCGGAGGCGTGGCTGGTGGAATAGGCTTTGGGATTGAAGGCGCTTTCTATCATCGGCAGCAGGGCGACTTCGGTCGGCATGCCGCGTTTCTCGACTTCCTCGACGATGTGGTACAGGTAGAGCTGGCTGCGCTCCACCATGCGTCTCACGTATTCAGGACGGTTGGCATACCAGGCAACATGGTTCTGCACCAGGGGCGAATCCAGTTCCTGCAGGGCGAAACCATCGCGGATGCGTTCCCACAAGTCGACGGGCTCTTCCGAAGAAGCGACATCGAGGGGTTTTTTTGATGGGGAGCCAAGAATTTCGGTGCTGGGCTGAAGCAGCAGAGGCGTCTCTGCTTCGGTCGTTTCGGCCAGTGCTTGTTTGACGGGTTGTTCGGAGAAATCGGGGCCAAGCAAGTCAGCTGCGCTTGCCGTCGGCAGAAGCAGCGCGAAAACGCTGGCCAGTGCCAGAATTATGGGGGGGATAAGACGCATGCTTGTTGTTGATTGTTCAGCGTGATTGAAACTCCGCCGATGGTAGCCAAGAAACCCTTGCGGCGTCAAGGAATATCTTCGCCTGCCACGCCCTGGCGGCAGCGGATAATGCCTTGAATTACAATCCGTTTCTCCACTTCCTGACGGCGGCGAAGACCTTGGCGGCCTCATCCAGCGGGCTGCCGGAAAAATGACCGGCCGCTTCAATTACGGCCGGTTGTTCGCAGCGCAGGAAAGGGTTGGTGGCTTTTTCCAGGCCGATAGTGGAAGGCAGGGTGGGGCGGCCCTGTTCCCGGGTCTGGCGGTCGCGCGCTTCGCGCTCAAGGAGTTGGCGGTTGGCAGGCTCGACTTTCTTGGCAAAGCGGATGTTCTCCAGGGTGTATTCATGGGCGCAATAGACCTGGGTATCGTCGGGCAGGGCGGCCAGTTTTTGCAGCGAGGCATGCATCTGCTCAGGGGTGCCCTCGAATAGCTTGCCGCAACCGCAGGTGAACAGCGTGTCGCCACAAAACAGGGAATTTGCGCCATAATAGGCAACGTGTCCGGGGGTATGGCCGGGTACGTCGAGGACTGCGAATTCCACGCCCAGCTCCGGCAATCGCACCGTATCGCCTGTGCCTACCGGGTCGGTGATGCCCGGAATGTTTTCCTTGCGGGGGCCGTAAACCGGCACGGCGGCGTGTCTCAGCAGCGCCTCAATGCCGCCGGTATGATCGCCGTGGTGGTGGGTGACCAGGATGGCGGCAAGGCGCAACCCGTGGTGTCCGAGATAGTCCAATACCGGCTCGGCGTCGCCGGGATCCACGACTGCGGCGTAGCGCCCGTCGCCAATCAGCCAGATGTAGTTATCCTCGAAAGCAAGAACAGGAATGATCTTCATGGCAATATGTTCGAATTAAGCTCGCATGATGTCAATGGATGAATGGATAGCCACTCCGCTCGGGCGCTACCTGATCGAGCGCGAACAGGCCTATTTCGATCAGGCGGTGGCGGATATTTTCGGCTTCAATGCGCTGCAAATCGGCTTCCCCCAGTCCGACCTGTTGCGTGCGAATCGCATGCCGAAGCGGTTCGCCGCCGCGCCGCAATTTTCGGAAAACGGGAAAGCTGAGATTAAATTACTGGCCGAGCCGGGGAGTTTGCCGATTGCCAGCCAGAGCATCGATTTGCTGCTGCTGCCCCACGTGCTGGAATTCAGCGCGCACCCCCACCAGATTCTGCGCGAGGCGGAGCGGGTGCTGATGCCGGAGGGGCAGGTGATCATCAGCGGCTTCAACCCATTCAGTCTGTGGGGGCTGCCCCGGTTCCTGCCCAGTCACAAGCAGAATTACCCCTGGCATGGGAATTTTATTTCCCTGCTGCGCATCAAGGATTGGCTGGCCCTGCTGGGCTTTGATGTGGTGGCCGGTCGGATGTGCTGCTATGAGCCGCCGTTGCGCAGCGAACAATGGCTGCGGCGCTTCCACTTCATGGAAGCCGCGGGCGACCGCTGGTGGGCGCTGGCGGGTGGCGTGTATTTCCTGCAGGCGAAGAAGAAGGTGGCCGGCATGCATTTGATCATGCCGAGCTGGAACAGAAATTCAGTGGCAAAGAAGGGGCTCGCCCCGGTGCCGCAAAAAATGATCAACAATAAAATATCTGAACAGTGAAAATGGTAGAAAACAAGGAAATTCCAGAGCTGCGGCGCAACATCGTGGAGATCTACACCGATGGCGCCTGCAAGGGCAATCCCGGCGTCGGAGGCTGGGGCGCATGGCTGCGCTACTCCGGGCATGAAAAGGAGCTCTGCGGCGGCGAGAAGCTGACCACCAACAACCGCATGGAGCTGACTGCGGTGATCCGGGCGCTGGAAGCCTTGTCGCGCCCCTGCATCGTCCGGCTGCATACCGACTCGAAGTACGTGCAGAAAGGGATCAGCGAGTGGATTCATGCCTGGAAGCTGCGCGGCTGGCGCACTGCCGACAAGAAACCGGTGAAGAACGATGACTTGTGGAAGCGGCTTGACGAGCTGGCCGCGCAGCACGAGATCGAGTGGCTGTGGATCAAGGGCCATGCCGGGCACGAAGGCAACGAACGGGCCGACAGGCTGGCCAACCGGGGCGTAGAAGAGTTAAAAGGATAAATATGCGGCAAGTCATTCTGGATACCGAAACCACTGGCCTGGACGCCAATCTGGGGCACCGCATCATCGAGGTGGCCGCGGTTGAAATGATCAACCGGCGTCTGACTGGCAATCACTTCCATCATTACCTCAACCCGCAACGCGAGATCGACCCGGGTGCGCAACAAGTGCACGGCATCAGCCTGGAATTTCTGCAGGACAAGCCGTTTTTTCGGGATATCGCCCAGGATTTTATCGAGTTCATCAGCGGCGCGGAGCTGATTATCCACAATGCACCGTTCGATCTCGGATTCCTCAACAGCGAGTTGAAGCTGATCGGGCTGGAGCCGGTCGGGAAATATAGCCCGGACGTGATCGACACTCTGAAAATGGCCAAGGATCTGCATCCGGGGCAGAAAAACAATCTGGATGCGTTGTGCCGCCGCTATTTTGTGGACAATGCCAGCCGCACCCTGCACGGGGCCCTGCTGGATACCGAGCTGCTGGCCGAGGTTTATCTCGCCATGACGCGCGGACAGAACAGCCTGATGATCGAATCCGCTGAAGCGGGAGATCACCACGTCGACCTGGGTGGGGATATCGTGCCGCATGACCTGATGGTGCTGGCGGCGACACCGGATGAGATGGAGGCGCACCGTGCCTACCTGAGCGAGATCGACAAGGCCAGCAAGGGCGCCTGCCTGTGGCGGGCGCTTGAAAGCGGTGCCTGATTGGCTCGGCGTCCATGTAAAAAGCCATGTGGATGACAAATAATGGCATGACCCTTAAAACCTCAGTTAGCCACAGAGTTCACAGAGATCACAGAGTAAAAACAATAGGTTGTCGGTTTGTTTCTGGCCACCCTGCAGGTGCGGCGACAATCGACCGGAAACCCTTGCACTCTCTGTGTTCTCTGTGAACTCTGTGGCTTGAACTGCTTTTTTTAGGATGACAGGACATGGCTGAATCGGATTGGCGGGACATGGCTTTGCTGGCGCTTTTCTGGCTGGGATATTTCGCCCTGCATTCGGCGCTGGCTTCGCTCCGGGTGAAAAGTTGGGTCGCCTTGCATTATCCGGAGCGGATGCCGCTTTATCGGCTGAGCTTCAATATTCTTGCGGTGCTCATGCTGCTGCCGATACTCTGGCTGATGGTTCTCAATCCCGGTCCGACGCTATGGGCCTGGCAGGGTCTTGGCGCCTGGTTGGCGAACGGATTGGCGCTGGCGGCGCTGTTCGGTTTCATGAAATCGCTGAATTATTACGATACTCAGGAATTCCTCGGCTTGCGCCAGTGGAAATCACACACTCGGCGGGTGGAGGACCAGGAGGGCTTCCATCTTTCGCCATTCCATCGTTATGTGCGTCATCCGTGGTATTCCTTCGGGCTGGTGCTGATCTGGACACGCGACATGAATGCCGCAATGCTGTTGTCCGGCGTGATGATGACGGTTTATTTCATCATCGGTTCGCGGCTGGAGGAAGAGAAGCTGGTGGTCTATCACGGAGATGTCTACCGGCGCTATATGGAACGGGTGCCCGGCCTGATTCCCCTGCCCTGGAAGTCGCTCACGGCGAAGGAAGCCGCCGAGCTGGTAAAGGCGGCGCAGCGGACAGGAGTTTAATCCGTCATCATGCCAGTTCATGAAATCATGCGTCAGCGAGCTGGGACAAAAGGGTGAACCATCGCCCCCAGCTGCACCCAGCGGTCGAACTCTTCTTCCGTCACATAGCCCAGCGCCAGCGCCGCCTGCCTTAGCGTGCCGCCATCCCGGTGCGCCTGCCGGGCGATTTCGGCAGCCTTGTCGTAGCCGATGTGCGGGGTGAGGGCGGTGACCAGCATCAAGGAGCGCTCCATCAGCTCCGCAATGCGTTCGCGATTGGCTTCGATGCCGCGTGCGCAATGCTTTTCGAAGCTCGTCATTCCGTCCGCGAGCAGCCGCACGCTTTGCAGGAAATTGTGGGCGATGAGCGGCTTGAACACATTCAGCTCGAAATTGCCCGATGCTCCGCCGATGGTGATGGCAACGTCGTTGCCGAAGACCTGGCAGCACAGCATGGTGAGCGCTTCGCACTGGGTCGGATTCGCCTTGCCCGGCATGATCGAGCTGCCGGGCTCGTTCTCCGGAATGCTGATTTCCCCCAGGCCGGCACGCGGCCCAGAGGCCAGCCAGCGGATGTCATTGGCGATTTTCATGAGCGCCACGGAGAGGGTTTTGAGCGCACCGTGGGCGGCCACCAGTCCATCGTGGGCAGCCAGCGCTGCAAACTTGTTGGCGGCGCTTCTGAAAGGGAGGCCGCTGCCGCGCGTCAGTTCCGCCGCGACGCGGTCGCCGAATTCGGCATGGGTGTTGAGACCGGTGCCTACCGCGGTGCCGCCGACTGCCAGTTCCTGTAGCGGGGAGAGGGCGGCGGTGATGATCCGCTGCGCCTGATCGAGTTGGGCCACGTAACCTGAAAACTCCTGTCCCAGCGTCAGGGGAACGGCATCCTGCAAATGGGTGCGGCCGATCTTGACGATATCGGCGAACTCCAGCGACTTGTTTTCCAGCGTTGCACGCAGCATGCCCAACGCCGGCAGCAGTTTCTGCTGTATGCCCAGGCTGGCCGCCACATGCATTGCGGTGGGGAAAATGTCGTTGGAGGACTGGCCGAGATTCACGTCGTCGTTGGGGTGCACCTTCCGGGCATCGCCGCGTCCGCCACCGAGCAATTCAGATGCACGATTGGCGAGCATCTCGTTCAGGTTCATGTTGGTCTGGGTGCCGGAGCCAGTCTGCCAGACGGACAAAGGGAACTCATCCGCGTGGCGTCCTGCCAGCACCTCTTCGGCCGCCTCCACGATGGCTGCCGCCTTGTCCGGATTCAGCAGGCCCAGGTCGCGGTTGACGAGCGCGCAGGCGCGCTTGACCGCAGCGAGTGCAAGGATGAGTTCTTGCGGCATGTGTTCCGAGGAAATATGAAAATGCTCGAGCGAACGTTGCGTCTGTGCGCCCCAAAGCCGCTCGGCCGGGATCTCGATGGCGCCGAACGAGTCGCGCTCGGTTCTGGTCGTGGTCATGAATTTCTCCCCATTGAAAAAAGCCCCTGAAGGTTCCGGGCTGGGAATGCAACCTGATACTACTCCTCAAATTCGGGAAGATGGAGCCCGTGCAGTGACGCTACCTATTTTTCCCCCCTGAGATACAGCCGAAACCGTATATCGTTCTGTGCGCAAATAGACAAATATTTGAATGTAATCCTAAGGAGGCGAAATCATGGCACACGAAGGCCTGCATGAAAGTGAAGAAAAACTTGCCCCGGCAACGATGGATGCGCACCGCGCCATCCTTTCCCTGATGGAGGAATTCGAGGCGGTGGACTGGTACCACCAGCGGGCCGATGCCTGCAACGATGAGGAGTTACGCGCCATCCTGCTGCACAACATGCACGAGGAAATGGAGCACGCGGCCATGATCCTGGAATGGCTGCGCCGTTGCACACCCCGGCTGGACGAAATTCTGGGCACCTATCTGTTCAGCCAGGTCGACATTACCCAGGCGGAAAAAAAGGCGACCGGCAAGGATGCCGGCGAGGTGACGGGAAAAGGCGAGGCCGCTGCGCCGCATCTGACTGTGGGCACCATGAAAGGGGTATGCCATGACTGAATTTGATTACGTGATTGTGGGTGGCGGCCTGGCGGGTGCGTCGGCCATCCAGGGTATCCGGGAGCGCGACAACCAGGGAAGCATACTGCTGGTCGGCGAGGAAACGCACCTGCCCTATGACCGCCCGCCGCTGTCCAAGAAGCTATGGTTCGGCAAGGCCAGAGTGGAAGACATCTTTATTCACGATCAGCGCTTTTACGACGAGCATGGCGTATCCATGGTGCTGGGGGCCAGGGTTGAGAAGCTCGGCGCGCAGGAGAAATCCATCACCGTCGCGAACGGCGAGCGCTACGGCTTCGGCAAGCTGCTCCTGGCAACGGGCACGAAACCTCGGCGAATCGCCATCCCTGGCGGAGAACTCGAAGGCATCTGCTACTACCGTACGCTGGACGATTACCTGCGGATGCAGAGCGAGGCAAAATCCAGGCAGTCCGTGCTGATCGTCGGCGGCGGCTTTATTGGCTCGGAACTCGCCGCCGCACTGAACAGCAGTCTGGAAGTCACCATGATATTTCCCTCCGCCACCCTCTGTCGCCGGGTGTTCCCTGAAAAACTCGGGCTGGCGGTGCAGCAGCATTTTCAGGAGCGGGGAATCCGGGTGATTCCTTCGGACTTTCCGACGTCCATCAGCAAAAGCGGAAACAGGTTCCGCACTGAAACCGCCAGCGGAAAAAGCCTGGAGTCAGACCTGGTGATCATTGGTATCGGCGTTGATCCATCCATCGGCCTGGCCCAAGAGGCCGGGCTGGAAGTGGGCAACGGCATCGTGGTCAACGAATATCTCGCATCTTCCCACCCGGACATCCATGCCGCCGGCGACAATGCTTTTTTCCCCTACCAGGCGCTGGGCCAAGGCATGCGCATCGAACACTGGGATAACGCCCTGAGCCAGGGAAAGCTGGCTGGGCGCAACATGGCCGGCGCCCATGAGGCTTTCACCTATCAGCCCTATTTCTTCTCCGATCTGTTCGAGTTCGGCTACGAGGCCACCGGTGAAGTGGACACCAGCCTTGAGATCTTTGCCGACTGGCAGAAGGAAAACCATACCGGCGTGATCTACTACCTGCGCGATGAACGCGTGAGAGGGGTGATGATGTGCAATGTGTGGGACAGGCTGGATGCGGCGCGGGAACTGATCCGCAAGGATGAGCGCGTAACACCCGAAAGCCTGCGCGGCGTCATCCGCTGATTTGAAATAATATTTTAGGAAGAAACCCTGCGCAGATTACCCTGCCCCTGCGGAGCGCCGACGTAGCGAGTCAAGTTGAGTGACGTGTTATGCCTCAAGGACTCTCGTCTTCCAGTGCACACGAGAGGAAATACCTGAAGTGCGCGATATCTGAATAATCTGAAGGAGAAAAAAATGACTGAAGCTGATCGCATCAAATATCTACGCATTGCCCTGTTTCTCGTGGGACTGACTTTCACATTCGGCATCTGGCCACTTGGCATCGTCTGGCCGTCGGGATGGGTGTGGCATGAAGGGGGTCGCTCGGAATATCTTGAGATGATCCTGGGCATCTATGCCACGCTCGGTGTGTTCCTGATGATCGCCTCGCGCGATCCGATGGCGCACAGAAGCCTGATCTGGTTTACGGTCTGGTCGAGCATCGTGCACGGCGGGATTATGGGTATTCAGTCTGTCGCCAATCCCCACCACATCGGGCATCTCTTTGGGGACGTCGCGGCCTTGATTGCCGTGGCGGCTGTATTGGCAGTCCTGACCCCGCGTCCGGCCTTGGCAACAAAATAACCATCAGCGGCATAGCCTGTCGTTAACAGGTTGTTGAATTTCCCCCTGGCGCCTTCGGCTACCGACCTCTGATGGC
>JASJPA010000018.1:0-86815 GCA_031426955.1 Sulfuricella sp. | reverse complement strand
GCCTTGCGTTCATGCATAACTCCATTTTTTACCCACACGATTACGCGATGAGCCATTATAATATTAGCATCTTTTAATATATATTGTGTTCTTGTTTGCCGTGATTTGCCATGGTGCTTTAGCGTTAGAATGAAGCGATGTGATGAATGGCTTGAAGCTTTACCTCGTTCAACTAGGGCCAAAACACCGTTGTAGGAGCGGCGCCCTCGCCGCGATCAGCCGTTCGTCGCGAATCAGCCACCGCATCGGCCCGGGGGCGGGCCTCCTACAATATCCCTATGTAGGAGCGGCGCCCTCGCCGCGATTTACTTCCGCATTCGCGCCGGGGCGGCGCTCCTACATGCACGAGCATTCCAAATGGACAATCCCGGTTCAATCCATTTTTTTGCAGGATCTAACGTGGAGGTGACCGGCGCCGTTGACCGGAATGTCAGGCCGCATACCAAAGCACTGCGAAGTAATGGCATGCGGTACCGGCTATAACAAACAGATGCCAGATTAGGTGGCCATACTGCAGCCGCGAATCGGTTGCGAAAAAGGCTACACCGGCTGTGTAAGACAAGCCTCCCGCAAGCAACCAGAGCAAGCCCGCTGTCGGCACTCTGGCAAGCAACGGATCGACCGCGATCACGATAACCCACCCCATCAACAGATAAAGGCCGGTGAAGAGTATCGGATGGGAGGCCTTATCGAATGCCTTCAGCGCCACCCCGGCTACGGCAAGCCCCCAAACAATCCCGAAAAACGTCCAGCCCCATGCGCCACGAAGTACCCCAAGCGTGAACGGCGTGTACGTACCAGCGATAAGAAGAAAGATCGCGGAATGCTCGATGACCCGAAAAACGCCCTTGGCCTTGCCCATTGGTAACGCGTGGTAGAGCGTAGAGGCAAGGTAAAGAAATATCATGGTCGCGGAGAAGATACTCGTGCCGACAATGAATCCAGCGTCTCCGTGCCGTGCTGCATGCATGATGAGAAACGGAGTTCCGACGAGTGTGGCGACCAGCCCTATACCGTGGCTAATGCTGTTCGCAATTTCTTCCGCGTGCGATTGTTCACGCTTGGGGCCTGCAAGCAATATGCGCACGCAAGTTCCTTTCAATGCCTAACGTTTGAGGGGCTGGCCGACTACAAAGCCATGCCGAAGCCCCGGAGGTTCAAAAATCCACAGGCCGTGAAGAGAATGCTTATCGGCCAGTCCCTATCGAACGAAAAGTCAGGACAGAAAACCCCGTGCTTTGTCCCTTTTATTGCGGTGCGAACGCCGAGCCCTCAGGCACAAGGCCTGGTGGGTCATCAGGGCTGCGCTCCGACGCGGATTCGATAGGATTGGCCCACCTTCTCCAATAGCTCGATTGTGATGCCGGATGCCGTGTCGGTGAATCGATCCCGCTTGCCGAGGTCGAAGGCCGCGCCTTCCAGGTGGGGCACGGAGGGGTCCGCGTCCATTAGCTTTACCGGCGCGCGGCCGTGGCGGCACTCCGCAACGTTGTCGTCGGCGCGCATGATTAGCACCCCGCTGCCCGGCAGTACGCGGTCAAAGCCGATGGGCTGGCGGTTTTCGACGAGGTAGTAGGTGGTCGCCGAGAGCGGGATGCGGATGGCGAGGGTTCCGGATCGGCCGTCCTCAAGCGGTCCGAGCAAGATCTCCCGTGTCTCGCCTGGGCGCACCACGGCGACCTTGTCATCGGGCAGCCAACCGAGCCTGAGCTTGGTCCAGGAGGAGATCCCCGGCGGCGGTGCATCCCGCTTGTAGTAGTGGCAGGACATGGGATCCCAGAAGCCCATGTTGATGACGGCATCGACGAAGGTTTCCCGCAGCGGGCCGGGACGGGCCTGCAGGTCGTGGTCGTACAGGCACGGCACCGCCCGCTTGCCGTCCGCCATGACGCCGCCGATGACGTGGGCGACGTCGTGAAAGAGGGTGCCCAGGTGGGCTTGGTAGCTGAAGATGGCCACCCCCCGCACGGGCTTGCCGTCTCTGGTGCGCAGCGGCCTATCCGCCTGCCAGCCCAGCATGCCGGGATAGGCGCACAGGCCGATCATGCCATACTCCTGCTGCTGCGCCCCGAGCATGAAGGCGATGAAATCGTAGGCCGAGACATCGACATCGGGCTCGACCGCATTGAATACGTCGTTGATCAAGCTCTTGAGCCGTGTCTTGTCTACCTCGAGATTGCGGGGCGAGATGCGGTAGTGGGCGAGGGGGTGGGGCAGCCTGTACCAGCGTGGCGTCACTTCGCCGCCGATGCAGACTCGGTCGTAGGACATCTCCTGCACGTACCGATTCAGCTTCCCGAAGAAGCGCTCCTCGACGAAGGCCCTGTCCACCTTGTGCGGTGTGCCCGGAAACTCCACCAGTATGACCAGCCCACGCACTTTGCTGCAGACGTCGTCGCCCCCGGCGGCTCCGGCGGCGGCGGGGGAGAGGGCCAGCCCGAAAATGCCTAGCGTGAGAAGAACCAGGGCATGGGTGAAACGCGAAAGCCGGACTGTCATGTTCGCTCCGATCCCGGCGCACCTAATGTGGAGTTCAGCGGAGCGCCGCATCGCGGCGCTTTCGCTGGAACGGCATGTTAGGGAGACGCTGAATAAATCAAATTCCTTCATTCCGGCGAAGGCCGGAATCCAGAATAATCAACAAGCTAGACACCGGCTTTCGCCGGTGCGACGAAATAATCAGCGCTTCCTTAAGTGTGCATCCTAAAATGACGGGCTTTATAAAGCGTCATTTTTAATGATACATCCTGCACTAAACTCATAAAATATTTTAGAATCATTTTGTTCCTTTTTTTAGGGCATCCTGAAAATGACTGATGCTGCCGTCTTGCCTACTTCGACGCGCCTGTTTTTCGCCCTCTGGCCCGGTGCGGCGGCCTCTGCCGGGCTGGCCGAGGCGGGGGAACGCCTGCACGGGGTTTGCGGCGGACGGCGTACGCGCGCTGAAACGATCCATCTTACCCTGGCGTTCCTCGGCGATGTCGAGCCTGAGCGGATCGACGATCTGCTCGCACTGGCCGGAGAAATTCGGGCTTCTGCATTTGGCTTCAATCTGACGCGATTCGGCTGGTGGCCCCATAACCGGATCGTCTGGGCGGCGCCCGATGAGACGCCAGCTGAATTGATGCTGCTGGTCGATGCGTTGCGGGAAAGTTTGCTTGGCGCGGGGTTCCGTTTTGATACCAAGCCCTTCGTGCCTCACATCACTCTGCTGCGTAAGGCCGATTGCAGGAAAAAACCGCTCCCGGCCGGGGAGGTCGAATGGCGTGTCGAGGATTTTGTCTTGGTCAGGTCGGTGCCGGGCGAGAGCGGGTCGGCCTACGAGGTGGTAGGCCGTTGGCCGTTGTTATAGGTAGATGAATTTTTCCAGGTGGACTGCCAGTTCCTTTTGGGTGGCTTTGGTGTAGTCCTTGTCCAGGCTTTCGCTGATCAGGCTGTGTACCTGGGTGCTGAAGGTGTTGTTGAGCAGGCCGCGGAAGTGGGGCTCGGCGGCCACGATGAGGCGCTGATACTGGTTGCCGGTGCGGCCATGCTCGATGTGGTGCGCGATTTCGCGGGCGAAAATTTCGTGCTCGTGCTGCTTCGGGTCGGTGGCTGGCTGGCGGGCGCCGTGGCCATTGCCGGCACTTTGCATGTGGCCGGAGCGGTCGGTCACCAGATCCGAGTTCTTTTTCCTGCTGTCGGGATGGTCGAAGGCGGCGACCTTTTCCAGCCCCTTGCTGATTCCCGTGTTGGCGTAGAGTTTTGCTTCACTGGCGTTTGCGACGAGTATCCAGGTAGTAGTCATATTGCCCTCTTTGAGTGGATGAACAAGACCCAATTCAAGCGTACTACCTTATTGCATTGAGTCAAGGCATGGCCTTGATCTTACTCAAGCATTGCTTTCCTTGCGGCCTCGCGGAAGCCTTCCATGCTGATATCTGCGGGGTGAAGAATGAGTGCCTCGCTGAACTGGGCATAATGTTTCGCAGTGGATTTATTGTAGGCGGGGTCGTAGTGTTTTACCAGTAGTTCCCCGACCAGTTCGTCCCAGGCCCGTCCGGTGGTGAGCGCCTGCCATTTCTGGATCACGCCCTTGCCGTGTATCCCGGTCAGGTGATCCAGTTTTTGGCAAAGCGCTTCCGGATTTTCGAGGAAATGGACGTATTCCTCCTTGAGCAGGGCGATGCGTTGTTCCTGTGCCACTTCGACACGGACGCACCGGCCGTGCTGCCACATTTCCTCCAGCAAGGCATCGGGTGCCCGAATATTGCCGATTTTTTTGCTCTCCGCTTCCACATACACCGGATGATCAGGGTCGAGTTTCTGCAACGCTTCCCAGAGCCGGCTTTCGAACAGCTTTTGCGGCGGCTGGTCAGCGTCTGGCAGGCTGCCCAGGATCGAGCCGCGGTGGGCGGCGAGTCCTTCCAGATCCAGTACCTGTGCGCCCAATTCGTCCAGCGCGGCCAGCAGGCGGCTTTTGCCGGAACCGGTAGGCCCGCAGATGACCCGGTAGCGGAAGCGGCCGGGCAGGGTTTGCAGCGTTGCCAGTACCATGGTGCGGTAGGCTTTGTAGCCGCCTTTCAACTGCTGGGCGCGCCAGCCGATCTGGTTCAGAATGTGTGTCATCGCGCCGCTACGGCTGCCACCGCGCCAGCAGTAGATCAGGGGGCGCCAGTTTTTCGGCTTGTCGGAAAAATGCTGTTCCACATGGTCGGCGATGTTGCGCGCAACCAGCGCCGCGCCGATTTTCTTGGCATCGAAGGCCGAGGTCTGCTTGTAGATGGTGCCGACCCGTGCGCGCTCCTCGTCATTCAGCACCGGAAAATTTGCGGCTCCCGGGATATGGTCGTCGCGAAATTCGGAGGGCGAGCGCACGTCGATGATGTCGTCAAATCGGGCCAACTGTGCTAGGGTTAAGTCCTCGGCGGCAACGGTGTTATGCCCGCGGTCATTGCTTGTGCAAATCATTTGGTATCAAGAGAAAATTAAAGGTCAAGAGATTATAGTATGGATGTCAAGTTAACAGAGTTCTCGCATGGCGGGGGCTGCGGCTGCAAAATTTCCCCGGCGGTTTTGAGCGAAATCCTCTCCACCATGCCGACGCGCGCAATTTTTCCCGATCTGCTGGTCGGGATCGAATCCAGCGACGATGCCGCGGTTTACCGCTTGAATGCGGCACAGGCGATTGTCGCGACAACCGATTTCTTCATGCCGATCGTGGACGATCCATTCGATTTCGGACGCATTGCCGCCACCAACGCGATTTCGGATATCTACGCCATGGGCGCCCAGCCGATCCTGGCGCTGGCTATCGTCGGCATGCCTACGGCCAAGCTGCCGGTCGAGGTGATCCGTGAAATCCTCAAGGGCGGTGAGTCGGTGTGTGCGGCAGCGGGCATTCCGATCGGGGGCGGCCATTCGATCGATTCCGTCGAGCCGATCTATGGCCTGGTGGCGCTGGGCATTGTCCATCCCGACCGGGTCAAGCGCAACGATAGGGCGCGGGCCGGCGATGCGCTGATTCTCGGCAAGGGGCTCGGCATCGGCATCATGAGCGCGGCGCTGAAAAAGGGTGAGCTGTCGGAGGAGGGCTATCGCCAGATGATAGACAGCACCACCCAGCTCAACACGCCGGGGTCGGTGCTGGCTGCCATGCCGGGCGTGCACGGGCTGACCGACGTCACCGGCTTTGGATTGCTGGGCCATCTGCTGGAAATCTGCCACGGCTCCAAGCTGTCTGCCGAGGTCGAATTCGACCGTTTGCCGTTGCTCCCGGTAGCGCTGAATCTGGCAAAACAGGGTTATGCGCCGGGTGCAGCTGCGCGCAACTGGGCGAGTTATGGGCACGAGGTGACTTTGCCGGCAACCATGCCGGGGTGGCAGAGAAATATGCTGTGCGATCCGCAAACCAGCGGCGGCTTGCTGGTGGCCTGCGCCCAGGAAGATGTGGAAAGCGTGCTGGAGATATTCAACCAGCAGGGTTTCGGCTATGCGAGCGTGATCGGTTCACTGCTTGCCGGAAAGCCTGGTATATACGTAAAATGATTATTAAACATATTATTATATATAATTGTTAAAGTCGATTATGGATAATCTGGCAGGTGGATCATGGTGAAATTGCTGATTATTGAGGATGATGAGGCGGCGGCGGGTTCTCTGAAGCGCGGGCTGGTGGAAGCCGGCTATGCCGTCGAACTGGCCCATGACGGCGAGCATGGCTTGCAGCAGGCTCAGGCCGGGGATCACGACCTGTGGGTGATCGATATCATGTTGCCCGGGCGCGATGGGCTGTCGGTTCTGAAGGCGCTGCGGGATCAGGGTAGACGCACTCCAGCCCTGATCCTGAGCGCGCTCGGCAAGGTGGACGACCGGGTGGAAGGCTTGCGTGCCGGCGGCGACGATTACGTGGTCAAGCCTTACGCCTTTGCCGAATTGCTGGCGCGGATCGAGGCGCTGCTGCGGCGTGTGCGCAGCTTCGGCAGCGGTCCGGAAACCATGCTGGAACTGGCTGATCTGAAAATGGACCTGCTCAGCCGCAGCGTGACCCGCGGCGGCCAGGGAATCGATCTGCAGCCGCGCGAATTTCGCCTGCTGGAATACCTGATGCGCCATGCCGGGCAGGTGGTGACGCGCACCATGCTGCTGGAAAATGTCTGGGAATATTTTTTCGATCCTCAGACCAATGTGGTGGACGTCCACATCAGCCGACTGCGTCAGAAAATCGACAAATCCTTTGCTACGCCCCTGCTGCACACCGTGCGGGGAAGCGGCTATATCCTGCGTCCTGAAGCTTAGTTGGTAGAGATGTTGCTATCAACCCAGATTATCCATTGGAATGTTCGTGCACTTGTAGGAGCGCCGCCCTCGGCGCGATTTGCGTCCGCATTCGCGCCCAACCCCCATCCCAACCTTCCCCCGCAAGCGGGGGAAGGGGCGATCGTCTCCCCTCCCGCTTGCGGGAGGGGATTGAGGGGAGGGCTGGCGGCGCTCCTACAGCAGCGGTGTTTTGGCTCTGATGGATAACTTGCTATCAATAATTTTGCTGCTGGGTCTGGTTGGCGGGCTAGCCGGCTACTGGTGGCAACAGCGCCGGCGGCAGCAGCGGAAAGAGGCCTTGCTGCGTCGCCAGCTGGTTGTGGTAACCCAGAGCGCCCGACAGACGGGTGACAATATCGCTCACGATTTAAGAACGCCGCTGACGCGCTTGCGCGCCGATGTCGAAGCGGCATTGCGACATGACGATGGCGAGATGCACCGCGCCGCGCTTGAAAGAGTGCTCGGCGAAATCCAGAACATGCAGAACATTGTCAATGCGCTGCTCACGCTCGGGCAGGCCGAGGCGGGCGCCATGCGGGTGAAAAAAAAGGCGGTTGATCTGTCCGGGCTGCTGGAAGAGTTACTGGAACTTTACGTGCCTTCCGCCGAAGAGCGACATCTCACCCTGCAAGGCAGGATTGCGCCCAATCTTAGCATCGAAGCCGATCGCCAGTTACTGGCACGGATTTTCGCCAACCTGTTCGACAATGAGCTCAAGTATGTCCCCGCCGGCGGTACCATCCTGCTGACGGCCTTCGCCAAAGGGAAGCGCGTGGAAATTCGGGTGGAGGATAACGGCCCGGGCATTCCGGCGGAAATGCGCGATAAAATTTTCGAGCGTTTCGCCCGACTGGATCCCAGCCGAACTCTGTCCGGCGGAGCCGGTTTGGGGCTTTCTCTGGTCAAGACTTTCGCGCAGCTGCTGCAGGGCGAGATTTGCGTGGCGGAAAGCAGTTTGGGTGGGGCGGCATTTATCCTGACGTTGCCAGTATCGGCTGCAGAATTTTCCAAACCCTTTCCATGATCAGCGGCTGCGCAGCGGCATTGGGATGCAGGCCATCAGCCTGAAACAATTCCGGATTGTCGGCAAATCCTTCAAGCAGGAAGGGGAGAAATGGGATTTTGTGCCGCTGCGCCGCCTGTTGGTAGATTGCCTGGAACTTGGTGGCGTAGGCAGTGCCATAATTGGGAGGAAGCCGCATCCCGATCAGCAGTACGCGGGCTTTGCGGTTACGGCATGCGGTAATGATGGCGTTAAGGTTGGATGCGGCGGCATCAAGCGGCAGTCCGCGTAGACCGTCGTTCACTCCCAGTTCCAGGATCACCACCGCCGGCCGGTGCTCGGCCAAGATCCGTTCGATTCTGTAACGGCCGCCGCTCGTGGTTTCGCCGCTGATGCTGGCGTTGACTACCCGGTAGCCGGGATTTTTCTGATGAATCCGCTGCTCGAGGAGGGACACCCAGCCCTCGTTGGCAGGAATGCCATAGGAAGCGGAAAGGCTGTCGCCGAATACCAGAACGACCGGCGCGGCTTGGGCGGCGGCACCCCAGAGCAGGAAACAGACCATCAGCAGCAGGCGCTTAAACATGAATGCATCCCCTGAAAATTTTATTGTGCAGGCAATTGCGCTAACCAAGCAAGTGACCAGCGAGGGGGCGCCGCTGATCATCCTCGATCAGCTCGATTTCTCGGCGTCGCCGGGCGAATCGGTTGCCGTGCTGGGCGCTTCCGGTTCGGGAAAATCCACCTTGCTCGGCTTGCTGGCCGGTCTGGATGTGCCGACCGGCGGCAAGGTTTTGCTTGATGGCATCGATCTGTTTGCGCTCGATGAGGATGGGCGGGCGGCCTTGCGCGGGCGCCTGGTCGGCTTCGTGTTCCAGTCGTTTCAACTCCTGCCGGCGCTGACTGCGCTGGAAAACGTGATGCTGCCGCTGGAGCTTGCCGGGGTGAATGGCGCTCGCGTCGAAGCGGGTGCTGCGCTGGAGCGGGTAGGGCTGGCGCGGAGGGCGTCCCACTATCCGCGCCAGCTCTCGGGCGGCGAGCAGCAGCGCGTGGCGATTGCCCGCGCCTTTTCCGTCAAACCGCGCCTGTTGCTGGCCGACGAGCCGACCGGCAACCTCGACAGCGCGACGGGTGCGCGCATCATCGACCTGCTTTTTCGCCTGAACGAGGAGCACGGCACCACGCTGATCCTGGTGACCCACGACGAGCAACTGGCGCAACGCTGCCAGCGGCGTTTGCACCTTGATCGAGGTGTTCTCGTTCAGGAGCTGGCATGAATCTAAAAAACTCAGTTGAACCGCAGAGGCGCAGAGGCGCTGAGGAAAAACAATGAGTTATGGCATTGCACGACCTCACACATATGGAGGGGCAGAAAATTGTTGTAACCCATTAATTTCTCTGCGTCTCTGCGCCTCTGCGGTTAAGCAACTGCCGTTTTCTGGATGAACAGCTTTACCCTATCCCTGCGTATGCTGCGCCGCGAGTGGCGTGCCGGGGAACTGCGCGTGCTGGCTGCCGCACTGGTGATCGCAGTAGCCAGCGTCACCTCGGTCGGTTTTTTTACCGACCGCGTCGGACGGGCGCTGGCGCGGCAGGCCAATATCCTGCTGGGGGCTGATCTGGCGGTTATCTCCGACCATCCGCTGGATGCGGGTTTTGAGCGTGAGGCGCTGCGGCGCGGCCTGCAAACCGCCCGCACCCTGAGTTTTCCCAGCATGGTGCTGCATGGGGAGCGCGCACAACTGGCGGAAATCAAGGCGGTCAGCCGCAACTATCCGCTGCGCGGGCAGCTGCGGGTGGCGCAGCAGCCCTACGCCCCGGATCGCGCCAGCAGCGGGATTCCGGAAGCGGGCACGGCATGGCTGGACGAGCGCCTGTTTAAACAGCTGGATGCGGGTGCCGGCGCAGCCCTGGAAGCAGGGGCAAGTCATCTGGCCGTGTCTGCTGTGCTGACCCAGGAGCCGGATCGTGCGGGTGTCCTGTTTAATATCGCGCCGCGCCTTCTGATGAATATTGAGGATATCCCGGCGACCGGGTTGATCCAGGAAGGCAGCCGCGTCAGCTATCGTCTGCTGGTCGCCGGAGAGGTCGGCAAGGTCGAGCTTTTCCGCGCCTGGGCTGCCGCACGGCTGAAGCGCGGCGAGCGTCTGGAAGGCGTATCGGACGCGCGCCCGGAAATCCGCGCTGCGCTGGCGCGGGCAGAGCGTTTCCTCGGCCTGGCTGCACTCACCAGCATTATTCTGGCAGCGGTGGCGGTGGTCATGGCGACACGCAGATTCATGGCCCGCCATCTCGACAACTGCGCCGTGCTGCGCTGCCTGGGTGCCCAGCAGCGGCTGATTTTCCGTCTTTACCTGATCCAGTTTCTCCTGCTCGGCATGCTGGCCAGCCTGATCGGATGTCTGCTCGGTTATATCGGGCAGATGGTGCTGGCGCAGCGGCTGGGCAGCATGGTTGCTGTCGAGCTGCCCCTGCCGTCGATGCTGCCGGCCGTGCAGGGAATCCTGACCGGGATGGTGACGCTGTTGGGGTTTTCCTTGCCTTTCCTGCACCAGTTGAAGCATGTCCCCGCCCTGCGCGTGCTGCGCCGCGAGCTCGGCCCACCCGGACGCTTCGGCTTGATCGGCTTTGCCTTGGGGCTGGCCGGTATTTCCGGGCTGGTGCTGTGGCAGGCAGGGGATGTCAGGCTGGGCAGTTATGCGCTGGCGGGCTTGTTTGCAGCCGCCTTGACTGCTGCGCTGCTGGCGCTGCTGCTGATCAGGGCATTGTCCGGGATGCGTCTTCGGGCTTCCGCGTCGTGGCGTTACGGGCTGGCCAACATTGTCCGGCGGGCGGGTGGCAGCGTGGCGCAGGTGAGCGCATTCAGCCTGGGAATGCTGATGTTGCTGCTGCTGACCGTGGTGCGCGGCGACCTGATGCAAAGCTGGCAATCCACCCTGCCTGCCGAGGCGCCCAACCGTTTCGTGATCAACATCCAGCCCGACCAGGTTCAACCACTGCAAGGTTTTTTCCATGACCGCCACATCTCTCCGCCGGCGCTCTACCCGATGGTGCGCGGTCGCCTGCTGGCGGTCAACGGCAAGCCGGTAGCCAACGGCGATTATCCCGATGAGCGCGCGCAACGGCTGGTTGAGCGCGAATTCAACCTTTCCTGGTCGGATCGGCTGCCCGGCGATAACCAGATCGTCGCCGGAAGATGGTGGGCGAGGGAAGACCATGGCGCGGCGCAACTGTCGGTCGAAGAGGGCATCGCCAAGACGCTCGGCATCAAGCTGGGCGATCAACTGACCTATGGTGTCGGTGGCGCGACTTTCAGCGCACGGGTAGCTAGCCTGCGCAAGGTCAACTGGGATTCGTTTCGCGTCAATTTCTTCGTGATCGCCTCACCCGGCGTGCTGGAGAAATTTCCCGCCAGCTATATCACCAGCCTCCATTTGCCCGATGCGCAGGGTGGCCTGCTCGACGAAATGGTCAAGGTATTTCCGAACCTGACGGTGATCGATGTGGCCGCTGTGATGAACGAAGTGCGCACCATCATGGATCGGGTCGCCAGCGCGGTCGAGTTCGTTTTCCTGTTCACCTGGCTGATGGGCTTCACGGTGCTGTATGCCGCGATTGCCGCCACCCGCGACGAGCGGGTATACGAGACCGCGATATTGCGCACCCTGGGAGCGAGCAGGCGACAGTTGCTGGCCGGCCTGTTTGCCGAGTTTGCCGGGATCGGCATGCTGGCCGGGCTGGTCGCCGCGCTCGGCGCGAGCGGAACGAGCTACATCCTGAGCACTCGAATTTTGGCGTTGCCCTATGTTTTCAACTTCTGGCTGCTGCCGGCGGGGATGCTGGCCGGAACCGTCGCTATCGGCGTTGCCGGTATCGCCGGCTGCTACAGCGTGCTGAATCAGCCCCCTTTGCAGACGATCAGGGATAACGGTTAAAATCGCATTTTCATTTTGTTTATAAAAAAGCGATTAACCACGAATTTGCACGAATGAAACACGAATGTTCACGAATAATTCGTTGTATGGGTGGTTTTTATTCGTGTTCATTCGTGAAAATTCGTGTAATTCGTGGTAATCGCCGTTGAGGTAATCATGAAATTCGGTACCCCCTTGAGCCCCGGCGCTACGCGCGTCATGCTGCTCGGCAGCGGCGAGCTCGGCAAGGAAGTGATCATCGCCTTGCAGCGCCTTGGCGTGGAAGTGATCGCGGTGGATCGCTATGCGAATGCGCCCGGCCATCAGGTGGCGCATCGCGCTCACGTCATCAACATGGCCGATGGCGCCGCGCTGCGTGCCTTGGTCGAGCAGGAAAAACCGCACCTGATCGTGCCCGAGATCGAAGCCATCGCCACCGACATGCTGGTCGAGATCGAGCGCGATGGACTGGCCGAGGTGATCCCCACCGCGCGCGCCGCGCAGCTGACCATGAACCGCGAAGGCATCCGCCGCCTGGCTGCGGAAACGCTGCAACTGCCTGTGTCGCCGTATGCCTTCGCCGACAGCCTGAAAGAACTTCAGGCGGCGATCGATGCCGGGATCGGCTATCCCTGCATCGTCAAGCCGGTGATGTCCTCCTCCGGCAAGGGCCAGTCCCGGCTGGACGGCCCTGCCGATGTCAAAGCGGCGTGGGATTACGCAGCCAGCGGCAGCCGGGTGAACCAGGGGCGGGTGATCGTCGAGGGCTTCATCGACTTCGAGTACGAAATCACGCTGCTCACCGTGCGCGCGGTGGGTGCTTCGGGCCAGGTGGAAACCTTCTTCTGCGAGCCGATCGGCCACGTCCAGGTCAAGGGCGATTACGTCGAAAGCTGGCAGCCCCAGCCGATGAGCGACGCGGCGCTGTCCCGTTCGCGCGAAATCGCCAGGGCGGTGACGGACAACCTGGGCGGGCGCGGCATTTTCGGCGTGGAACTGTTCGTCAGGGGCAACCAGGTGTGGTTTTCCGAAGTCAGCCCGCGCCCGCATGATACCGGCATGGTGACGATGTGCAGCCAGATCCAGAGCGAATTCGACCTTCATGCCCGCGCCATCCTCGGCCTGCCGGTGAATGTTTCCTTGCGCGCACCCGGTGCCAGCGCAGTGATCTATGGGGGCATTGAGGCTTCCGGCATAGCCTTTGAAGGCGTGGCAGAAGCCTTGGCAGTGCCGCAGAGCGACCTGCGCCTGTTCGGCAAGCCGGAAAGTTTTACCCGTCGCCGCATGGGCGTGGCACTCGCCAACGGCAAGGATGTGGACGAGGCGCGGGAACGGGCCAAGCTCGTGGCGAGCAAGGTCAGGCCGGTGCGAGGCTAGCATGCTGATTCAAATTATCGATAAAAACGCAAATAATCGTTGCATTATGTAGGAGCGGCGCCAGCCCTCCCCTCAATCCCCTCCCGCAAGCGGGAGGGGAGGCGATCGCCCCTTCCCCCGCTTGCGGGGGAAGGTTGGGATGGGGTTGGCCGCGATTTGTGACTGCATTCGCGCCGGGGCGGCGCTCCTACAAAATCATTTTTTTAACGAGAATTGGAATGACACATTACGAACGTATTGGCGGCGAGGAAGGGGTGCACAAGCTGGTCGACCGTTTCTACGACCTGATGGAGCAGCAGCAGGATTTTCAGGGTATCCGCGAACTGCATGCAAAGAGCCTGAAGGCCTCGCGCGAAAAGCTGTTCATGTTCCTGTCCGGCTGGCTTGGCGGGCCGCAGCGGTATGTCGAGAAATACGGCCATCCGCGCCTGCGCCAGCGCCACGTGGCATTCGCCATCGGCGAATCGGAGCGCGACCAGTGGATGAACTGCATGACCCAGGCGATGCAGGATCTTGGGCTGGAAGAGGGGCTGCGCGAAGAATTGAAGCACGCCTTCTGGAAAACGGCCGATTTCATGCGCAACAAGGAGGGTTGATCCCTCTGAAAATGACAAAACCGTAACCCATCGTGTTATGGCAAGAATCTATAATCCAAAGCGTAATGTTTGATAGAGAGAAAAAAATGAAAATCTTGATGTTGTTGGCAATGGGCGTGCTGGTGGTTTCTGCCACCACAGCGAAAGCCATGGATGGTGACGCGATCCTGGGTGGGGCACTTGGCGGTGGCGCGGGCGCCGCAATCGGTTCGGCCATGGGTGGGCGCGATGGCGCAATTATCGGCGGCGCTGTTGGCGGTGCGGCCGGTGTTGCGGTGGCAACGTCTGACCGCCAGCGTGAAACCGTGAGAGTGAGAAAGGAAGTCGTATACATCGATGACCACGATCATCGCGACAATGGCCGGCATCTCGGCCAATACAAGAATAAAAACAAGCACGGCCGCCACGATTAAGTCGGGGTAGAGGACAAAAAAAAGGCGCTCAGTTTCGAGCGCCTTTTTTCATGGTGTTACCGGTCAGGATTACCGGCCGCGGCTGACGGGACGTCCCGTTCCGGTAGCGCTCTTGTTCGGGCCGCCGCGCCCTGCATAGCCTTCGCGATTGCCGTTGGGGCGACCTTCATAGCCGCCACGACGGTCGTTGTTGCCGAAGCCCGGGCGCTTGCCGGCCGGGCTGGGTGCGCCGGAACGCATCGGCCGTTTCGCCTCGAAGCCGGGAACGACGTGCGGGGTGATGGCGTGGCCGGTGAAGCGCTCGATCTTCTTCAGGTTCATCACGTCCTTGCCGGAAGCGAAGGATACCGCGATGCCCTGGCTGCCTGCACGGCCGGTACGGCCGATGCGGTGGACGTAGTCCTCGGCGAACTTGGGCAGGTCGAAGTTGATCACGTGGCTGATGCCGGCCACGTCAAGTCCGCGCGCCGCCACGTCGGTGGCGACCAGCACTTTGATGGCGCCGCTGCGCATGCGGGTGAGGGTGCGGTTGCGCGCGCCCTGGTTCATGTCGCCGTGCAGTGCTGCCGCCTGATGGCCCTGTGCGAACAGGTCTTCAGCCAGCATGTCGGCATCGCGTTTGGTGGAGGTGAACACGATCGCCTGTTTGACATCGATGTCGGTCAGCAGGTGCTGCAACAGGCGGTTTTTGTGCGCCATGTCGTCGACGATGTGCAGACGCTGCTCGATATTCTCGTGCTTGGCCTGTTGCGCGGTCATCTGGATGCGCTTGGGATCTTTCAGCAGGCGCTTTGCCAGGGTTGCGATGGTGCCTTCCAGCGTGGCCGAGAAGAGCAGGGTCTGGCGGCTGGCCGGGGTGGCTGCGGCGATTTTCTCGACGTCGTCGATGAAGCCCATGTCCAGCATGCGGTCGGCTTCGTCCAGCACTAGCATTTCCAGGCGCGAGAAATCGATGCGACCACGATCAAGATGGTCGATCAGGCGGCCGGGCGTGGCGACGAGGATGTCCACAGGCTGCGACAGCAGCTTGTTTTGCAGCGGGTAGGGCATGCCGCCGAGGATGCTGACAGTTTTGACGCGCATGTGCTTGCTGTACTTGCGTGCGGCGTCGTTAACCTGGTTTGCCAGTTCGCGTGTCGGGGTCAACACCAGTATGCGCGGGCCTTTGCTTTTGCTCTGGGAGGGTTCGGTCAGGTATTGCAGCGCAGGCAGGATGAAGGCCGCAGTTTTGCCGGTTCCGGTTTGCGCCGAAGCCATCAGGTCATGACCGGCGAGAACTTCGGGGATGGCCGCAGCCTGGATCGGGGAGGGTTCTGTGTAACCACTGTCGGCGATCGCTTGCAGGATGGCGGGATTCAGATTCAGTTTTTCAAAAGACACGTGTATTTCCTTAAGTTTAAGGTAAAAATAACGCGCAGCAGGCAATAAGCAGGGGTGGCCCCATTAAGTAGGGGGGCCAAGTACCAAACACCACGCGGCGCTAAAACATCGTCGCTAACCGGGGTGAAATCGTACTCAGGAAATTCTGAGAAGGAAGGGTCAGGAGCGATGAACCTTGGCTGATAAAGATATTGCTTCAGCCAAGCGGCGCATTATACGGAGATTTTCCAGAAAAGCCAGATATTTATGCTACAATCGCTGACTTTTTTACATAGCAGGAATCAATACATGTCACGCGCCCAACGCAATATTGCAATCATCGCCCACGTCGACCACGGCAAGACCACGCTGGTGGACAAGCTGCTGCACCAGGCTGGCACCTTCGCCTCGCATCAGCATATCGCCGAACGGGTGATGGACAGCAACGATCAGGAAAAGGAGCGTGGCATCACCATTCTCGCCAAGAACACGTCTGTGGAATATGAAGGTGTCCACATCAATATCGTGGATACCCCCGGGCACGCGGACTTCGGCGGCGAGGTGGAACGGGTGCTGGGCATGGTCGACGGCGTGTTGCTGCTGGTGGATGCAGTGGAAGGCCCGATGCCGCAAACCCGGTTCGTGACCAAGAAGGCGCTTGCGCTGGGTCTCAAGCCGATAGTCGTGGTGAACAAGATCGATCGTCCTGGCGCGCGCCCGGACTGGGTCGTCAACCAGACCTTCGAACTGTTCGACAAGCTGGGCGCAACCGAAGATCAGCTGGATTTCCCGGTGGTCTACGCTTCCGCGATCAACGGCTACGCCATGTTGGAGTTGGGCCAGACTTGCGACCACATGCGCGCCCTGTTCGATACCGTTCTCAAGCACGTGGAGCCGCCGAAGGGGGATCCGGATGCGCCGCTGCAGCTACAGATTGCCGCGCTGGACTACTCCAGCTTCGTCGGTCGCATCGGCATCGGCCGCGTCGCCAACGGCCGCATCAAGCCGGGCCAACAGGTGGTCGTGATGAACGGACCGGACAGCACCCCGAAAAATGCCAAGATCAACCAGGTAATGGGATTCCACGGTCTGGAGCGTGTCCAGCTGGATGAAGCGCAGGCCGGGGATATCATCCTGATTACCGGAATTGAAGAAGTGGGCATCGGCGTCACCATCTGCGACAAGGAAAAGCCTCAGGCGCTGCCGCTGCTGCTGGTGGATGAGCCGACGCTGAACATGAACTTCCGGGTTAATACTTCGCCGCTGGCCGGCACCGAGGGCAAGTTCGTCACCAGCCGCCAACTGCGCGACCGCTTGCAGAAGGAACTGTTGATCAACGTGGCATTGAAGGTTGAAGAGACCGAGGATGCCGACTCCTTTATCGTTTCCGGGCGCGGCGAGCTGCATCTGACGGTGCTGCTGGAAAACATGCGCCGCGAAGGTTTTGAACTGGCTGTGGGCAAACCGCGTGTGGTGATGAAGGAAATCAACGGCGTCAAGTGCGAGCCCTATGAGGCGCTTACGCTGGACGTGGAGGATGTGAACCAGGGTGCGGTGATGGAAGAACTGGGCCGCCGCCGCGGCGATCTGCAGGACATGCAACCCGACGGTCATGGCCGGGTGCGTCTGGAGTACCGTATTCCCGCGCGTGGCCTGATCGGCTTCCAGGGCGAATTCCTGACCCTGACCCGCGGCACCGGCGTGATGTCGCACGTGTTCGACGAGTATGCCGAAGTCAGGCCCGATATTCCCGGTCGCCGCAATGGCGTGCTGATCAGCCAGGATAACGGCGAGGCCGTCGCCTACGCCCTGTGGAAACTGGAAGATCGCGGCAAGATGTTCGTGAGCCCCGGCGACAAGCTGTACGAAGGCATGATCATCGGCATACACAGCCGCGATAATGACTTGGTGGTGAACCCGATCAAGGGCAAGCAGCTGACCAACGTACGTTCCTCCGGCACCGACGAGGCAGTACGTTTGACCCCGCCGATCAAGATGACGCTGGAGTCCGCAGTGGAATTTATCGACGATGACGAACTGGTGGAAATCACTCCCAAGTCGATCCGCATCCGCAAGCGCTTCCTGCTTGAGCATGAGCGCAAGAAGGCGTCGCGGTCTTAAGAAGCTGTCAGCTGTCAGCTGTCAGTCTATAAAGCGCGCGGCATTGCCGCGCGCTTTTCTATTTGTGGAGCATAGTCCGCGCGTTATACTCTTTCATTGATTTATTCAGAGGGAAACCATGCCTGAAATCCTGATCGGCATTCTGTTGTTGTTTATCCTGGCCGCTGCCTTGTGGCTGGGATTCGGATTCGGCGGGCTGGTCCGCCGACAGGATGAACTGCCGGCACTGGTGGCGCAAATCATGGAGGAAAAGCACCGTGCCATGCTGTCCGATCTGCACGAGGGGCTGGCCAGGCAGGGAGACCGCATGAATTCGGCCGCAGCGGAAAATGCCGAGCGCCTGCGCGGATCGATCTCTCAGGAACTTCAGTTAAACCGGGATGCGCTGGAAAAATTGCAGCTATCCCAGGGCGAGAGTCTGGCCCTGACTCGCGAAGCGATGCTGACACAATCCGCAGAGCAGGTGCGCGCCAACCAGGAACTGATTCAGTCCACCCTGCGCAACACCACCCAACAGCTGACTACCGCCATTGAATCCCTGACCAAATCGGTGGATGGCCGCCTCGAGCAGATCAGCGGCAAGGTCACGGAGCGGCTGGACGAGGGTTTCAAGAAAACCAACGAGACCTTCGCCAACGTCATGGCGCGCCTTGCGACTATCGACGAGGCTCAGAAGAAGATCGACGGCCTCACCACCAACATGGTGAGCCTGCAGGAACTGCTCGGCGACAAGCGTTCGCGCGGAGCTTTCGGCGAGGTTCAACTGGAGGCGCTGGTACGCAACATCTTGCCGCCTTCGGCCTACGCTTTCCAGCAAACCCTGAGCAATGGCAACCGCGTGGACTGCCTGTTGATGCTGCCTGAGCCGACCGGCAATGTCGCCGTGGACTCGAAGTTCCCGCTGGAAAACTATCACCGCATGTTTGCTGCCGAGCTGTCCGAGGGAGACCGCGCCCAGGCGCTGAAGCAGTTCAAGTCGGACGTAAAAAAGCACGTGGATGCGATCAGCGAGAAGTACATCATTCCCAACGAAACCAGCGATGGCGCGGTGATGTTCGTACCTGCCGAAGCGGTATTTGCCGAGATTCACGGCCACCATCAGGATGACGTGGTGGATTACGCAATGCAGAAGCGGGTGTGGATCGTTTCGCCGACCACCATGATGGCGATTCTGAATACCGCGCGGGCCGTGATCAAGGACGTGGAAACCCGCAAGCAGGTGCACATCATCAAGGATGCGCTGGGCAAGCTGGGCAAGGAGTTTGCCCGCTTCGACACGCGCATGAAAAAGCTGGCGGATCATATCCGCCTGGCCCATGAGGATGCCGAGGAAGTGCATGTCACCAGCCAGAAAATCAGTCGCCGTTTCGCCCAGATCGAGCATGTGCAACTGGATGAATCGGGCGTGCCAGTATTGGAAATTCCAAGCGACGTTCCCATCCTCGGCGAGGATTCCTAGCCCAACTCGAAGTTTCTCATCCTTGCCGGCTTCGGCCTGGTGCGCTGCTGCTTATAGCGGGACTGATTGCCTCGGCCTGACACGCTCAATGTGGGCCTTGCAGCTGCAGGATAAGGCGCCGGCCGAGCTTATTTCTTCTTGGCTGGTTGCGGGTTTTTCAGCATCCACACTGCCAGAATTCCCTGGATTTCATGGCTCAGGGAAATGTAGGCTTTGTCGCGCGGAGTTTCATTCTTGAAATCCTTGGCGTAGGCGTCGGCGCCCTTGCTCAGGAAAAATTCGACCAGCTCCTTCTTCCCGGTGTAGGCGGCCAGATGCAGCGGTGTCTGACCATTATGGTCCTTGGCGTTGATATCGGCCCCCTTGGTCACCAGCAGTTTGGCCATTTCCGGATTGGAACGGGTGGCGGCCAGGTGTAGTGGTGTGGAGCCGAGTTCGGTGCGAGCGTTGACGAGACCCTTGTTGGCGGAGATCATCTTTTCAGCTTCCTGAACTGTGCCGGAGCGTGCTGTGTCAAAAATATCGCTGGCCGCATTGGCGCTTCCTGTCATGCTTAAAAGCAGGAAAGCTGCGAGACTGCACCAGTTCCGACAGAATTTATAAGGCTTTTTCATTGATCTTGGTTCCTTGGGTATATTGCCCGGCGGGCTTTTGATATGATGGCCGCGATTCTAGTTGGAATTGACCAAGGAGTAAATTAATGCGGAAGTATTGGGTTAAGTACGCGGCAACTGCCATTTCCAGCCTTGCTGTAATTTTTTCCGCGCAGGCGGCTGACTGGGCGCCAGTGATCCAGGTCGGCGACAACGTGCGTGAGATCGATACCTCCAGCATCGTCGGTACGCCGCCGGTTTTCGCTTATGCGACTCGCCACGTTTTCGGGGATTTGGAATACCGCATCGGCAAGCGTGGCATTAAATACCTGGTGATATCGAGCAAGGCTGATTGCCGGCGCCAGACCACGTCGAGGCTGACGGTGGATGCTTACGATGAAAACATGACGCTGGTCAGCAAGCAGGCCATTCAAAACCCGGAAGAAACCGTTGTTTCTCCAGAGAGCATCGAGGAAGCGGTACTCAAATATGTGTGCCAACCCAAATAGCATGGCCAGGCTCATGCATGTAGGAGCGCCGCGAACCCTCTCTTCAACGAACCTACACTATTGACTGCGTCGGACGCAACGGGTCGGCACCGATAGTGCCGCTCAGGCTTTGCAGGTATGCCGTGCTCTTTACCCATTCCAGCTTGGTCCTGGCGCCTTCGAGCCGTTCCTGGATGTCCAGTCGTTCGGCCAGGTCCTGGTGGCTGGTGCGGTGGGCGAAGATATCCAGGTAGGCGATATGGCGCTCCCAAAGACGGATGTCCCGCACCTGCTTCGTCTTTAGTCGTTCCTGGTACCAATCCGAAGCGAGCAATGTTTCACGGGTAAACAAGGCCCGGATGGCCGGGTCGTGCACGTCCTTGCCCTCATAATGGCCCTTGGCCATGATGTGGAGCAAGGCCTTGAGCGGCGGGCAGGCATCTTCCACGCTACCGTCCTCCAGATAGCAGACAGCCACATTTTGCTGCGCTTCGACGATGTTTTCCACGCCATCCACGAACACTGCCATATCCTGGGTTTCCGGGCGCAGGATTTGCTCACCGAATACCGCGCGGGGCGCATCGAACATCTTGCCCATGAATCCGTGCACGAAGCGTTCCGTGATGCGATAGCCGAGGCGGCTTGCCTGGATCAGGCGGTCCTGATACTGGAAATCCGACACCTTTTCCATGTAACCATTTTCGATCAGGAAGCGTGGATCCCGTGCCTCCGGCTTCAGGCGCGACCAGATTTCCGGCACCAGCAGGCTGATGTCGTGGTCGACGCGGAGATTCGGGCCGATATAACCCGCCGCGGTGGAATAGCCGGCGTAACCCGTAAGGATGAAGGACACCAGCGTATTGTTGAGGTCCACAGTGGGCCGGAGGGCGTTGAACGGCCCTTTGGTGAGCGCGCCTTCGCTGCCTGCGCCGGTCGTGGACGGCGACTTGCCGGTGAGGCTGCAGATGAAGTCCATGAACAGCTCGGGCAGTTCCTGATAGTGAATCGGGTTATACACTGCCAGGGGGCGGATGCCGGGTTCCGGCGGGTTGTTGCGGCGGCCCACCAGCACTGCGTTGACCGGTTCGATGACGGGGGTGCCCAAAGGAACCCGGCGACTGAATCTGGCGCCGATTTCCGCCACGTAGCGCCTTACCGGGTTGGAGAGATCGGGCCGCAGTTGCAGGTAACGGGGATTCTTGCTCGGTTTTCCGTCCACTAGGCGCGGATGTGCAGAGGACACCACGTATTCATGGGCTTCATGGGCCTCGCGCAGAATCTTGCGCATGGGCTCGGTGTACAAGTCGAACCCCACCACGTCATCGATGATTTTCGACAAGGCCTCGCCATGGAGCGGCTCGAAATTCGCCAGAAAATTGTCGCGCTTAGCCATGTCCTGCTCGGTCTGGCTATCGAATCCGCGATGAACCGCCTCATCAGGGCGCTGGAACAGGCGGTACTCGCAGTTACGCACGAGCTTGACGGAAGGATCGTCACTTTTCGGCGACAAATTGGGCAGGGATGCAGCGGGAACGACCACCGAGGCGCTAATGTCGTCCTCCATCTGCACCTTGTCGGCGGCGATGAAATCCTGGCGTAACTTGAACACGCGCCATGCCCCGTTTTCCGCAAAACCTATCCGCAAATAGGAACCGACCAGCTTTCTATCGCCGAGCTTGAGCTCATGGCCGGGATGGCCATTGACGAAATCCGTCGAAAGCTGGTTGCGCCAGTTGTCGCCCCATTCCGGGCGATACATGCGCTTGATGATGAACACCAGCGCCAGAATGCGGTCGGGAATTTCTTCCAGCCAGGCGTTGTATTCGTCGGTGTGGGAGGGGGAGGGGGTGAGCACCTTGATCACCGACCCCAGGCTGCGTTCGGCGCTGAGCAAGGTGCGGGCCGGATCCCGGTCCTCGTGCTCGAATCCCGGCTTGAAGCGGCCGGAGTAACCCTTCTTGATGATTTTTTCGACCTGGATGAGGTCCTTCTCCAGATCGGCCACGAACAGCGGGCCGTAGATCACCGCGTCGTTCAGCGACTTGGAAATCTCCGACTTTCCCCCGCCCGACACGGTGCAGGGCTTGTGGCAGAAGGTGCCTTCCGGGTCCGTGCCCACCAAACGCCATGATGGCGCACCCGGATGCTTCTTCATCTCGACCTTGTAGCCGTTGGGCTGCACGTAGATATGGCCCGGACGCAGCTTGATGGTCTGCGCTGCGCCATCCTTCACCCAGCTGATGGTTTGAGAGGGAAGATCCATGCGCAGATCCTGCGGCACGTAGATGACTTCCGGATGCCGCTTGTCGATGCCGTAGCCTTCCGGCTGCACGGTCATCAAGTCGCCGTAGTGGCTCACGACATCTTCGAAGCTGTAACCCGGTACGCGGGTGACGCTGTCCACGCCGAATTCTTCGCCGTGGTTGTGCCGTGGGAATGCCAGGGCGCCGCCCGCATGTTCCTCCTCGGCCAGCCCGAAAAGGTTGGCGGCATAGCTGATCTGGGTCTTGACCTCTTTCTTGCAGTATCCGAAGTAATTGTCGGCCAGAATGGTGACGATCACACCTCGTTCGTCGCGCGCGGTGATCTTGAACGCGGAACCGTCGTTATACAGCTCTTTTTCATCGACCCAGCACATGCCATCAGCCTGTTGGCGAGGCGTTGCTGCGTCCCGGTGGGGCAGCCCCAGCGCTTTCTTGGTGAATCCGGTCAGGTGGGGAGCCAGAATCACGCAGCCGGTGTGCCCGGACCAGTGATCCACGTCCAGCCCGACATCGTTCGACGCCAGGACCGGGTTGCCGCCATTGCCGAAGATGCTTTCCACAAAATCCAGATTGCTCACCAGGCTGCCGGGCGCGAAGAAACGAATCTCCATGATCCTTTCCGGCTCGCGGCCCGGAATTTCGGGGCAGATTACCGGGCGCAGCAGCAGCGAAACGAACATCGCCGCTTCCTGCGGCTGCCCGGCGGTGAACGGCAAGTGCAGCAGATGCTCCGGCGGGTTGAATGCCTCGCGCAGCAGGCGTGCAAAAACGGCCTTGGGAACCGCCTTCTTGTCGCCGGGGATAGGCAGGCCGCCCTCGGCTACGTGGAACAAACCCTTGGTCGTGCGACGGTCGCTTATCGGGTTATGCAGCACCCCGTTGCGGATGCGATAACTGCTGACATAATCGCCCTTGAATTCATTCTTGTTCACCGGCAGGGAAAGCTCCCTGGCCACGCCATGGCGGTCGAGTATCAGCGTGTTTTCCGGCAGCCGGGGTACGGCGCCAGTTGCGGCATCGGCAAGATAATCGTCAAGGAAAGTCTGGATGCGCTGATCGGGCGGGCAGAGGTAGCCGCTCAGCAAGCGGGATTTTTCCCGATAGCTTTTCAGAAGATCGTGCGCAACGGCCAGGAAATCGCCGCTTCCGCCATCCAGGCAGGGTGGCTGCCCCGACGAGGACAACTTCAGGTTGATATATAGCTGAAGGCGTTTGCGGGTTTCTTGTGGGTCTTCAGAGCCGTCGCCCAGCCCCAGAAATTGATTCAGGTCCATAATGCGCTTTACCTTGTACGTGCACCCGCACTTGAGAAAAAACGGCTATTTTACCCTGAAATGAGCAAATTTGAGATGACTGACTGGCGGAAACCCGCAAGTTGCAACGGCGATGATCTCGTACCTGAGGCGGAGTCCATTGCCTCAAATCCATGAGCACCTTCTCAGGATAGTGGATTTTGCCTGATATTGAGAGGGTTTTTCGGGTTAACATTGCACCGCACAAAAACTTATCCAACAGAACATATTAAGGTCATTCATGCCAACAAACACACTATCGGAGCAGGAACTCGCGAGACTGGAGGAATTGCTGGCCTCGCCCATTTTCAATGGCAAGGCCATGAGCCTGGATAAATTGCAGGGATTTCTTTGTGCCGTTATCAGCGCGCCGGACACCATCCCGCCGAGCCTATGGATGCCGGAAGTTTTCAAGAGCGGGCCGGAACACGAATCGATGGAACTGGCTCAGGAGTTCATGACGCTGATGATGCGTTTCTATAATGGCGTGGCCTCGGAACTCGGCGAAAATCGGCCCGTTAAATTTATCCTGAAACCCTGTTCGGCCACTGACCAGCGGCCTGATTACCAGACATGGTGCGAGGGCTACATTCTGGGGTGGGGGCTTTCCGCGGAGGAATGGCTGAGTCCGGGAAACGAACCTCTGAAGAAGCTGACTTTCCCGATTTTGCTTTTGTCCGGCGCTTTCAAGGAAGAAGCTGAAAGGAGGGGGAAGAAATACCTGCCTGATGATGAATATGCGAAATTGCAGCAGGAATGTGCTGACACGCTTCCCAAGGCTGTTGCGGGGATATACCAGTATTGGCATTCCAGAACGAAGCCTGTGCCAGCCAAGCGGGAAACGCCGAAAGTCGGGCGCAATGAGGCTTGCCCGTGTGGGAGCGGGCTGAAATTCAAGCAGTGCTGCGGCAAAGAAAGAACGCTGCACTGAGCTCATGAACCCGTTGTGGAGAAATTTCTCCAATTCAATTAATATTCTCCCTCAAAGAGGAATTTAAGGTCTCAAAATACACAAGATATTGGCTCCGGTCGCAATGCGGCAAAGGGGCTGACAGGAGGGCGAGATAATGGTGTTCATACGATGAGTGCACCGGGAAATCCATCAACTTCGCCGGTCGACGCGGCGGAAGAACGCCGGATCACGGTCTACATCATGGGCAAGGCCTACGAAGTGCCGGCCGAGGCGACCATCATGGGCGCCATCGAGTACGCCGGCCACCAGATCATCCGCGGTGCCGGCTGCCGCGAGGGCTATTGCGGCGCCTGCGCCACCATCTATCGGCTCCCCGGAGACTACAAGATACGCACCGGCCTGGCCTGCATGACCTTGGTCGAGGACGGCATGACGCTTGCCCAGATCCCCTCGGTTCCCGCCGAAAAGGCGATCTACGACATCGAGAAACTCAAGCCCAACGTCAGCGCCATCCAGCAGGTTTACCCGACGGTTTTCCGCTGCGTCGCATGCAACACCTGCACCAAAGCCTGCCCGCAGGGGCTCCAGGTCATGGATTACATCCAGGCCGCCAAACGGGGCGACATCGCGGCGGTGATGGATTTGTCCTTCGACTGCGTCGAGTGCGGGCTATGCATGCTGCGTTGCCCGGCCGAGATCACGCAGCCCCTGGTCGGCATCCTGGCGAAGCGCCTGTATGGCCGTTATCTGCGCAAGGACAGCCCGGAGCTGGCGGCGCAGGTCAAGGCCGTGGAGGAGGGCGTCTACGAGGCGGAGTACGCCGAGATGATGGCGATGAGCCGCGAGGCCTTATCCGAACGCTATTACGCCCGGGACACCGAATAGAGAGGACTTCAGATGTATCCAGAATACATGGCGGAATCGCTGCGCAAGGTGGCCCAGACTCGCCCCGGCCGTTTGGAGCTGGCCAGAAAGCCCGCTCCCGTCTATCCGCCCATGAACGCAGAGGAACGGCGCGCGGTGCTGGAGGGCTTCCATCCCGATTACGAACCCAGCGCCCGTCGCCCGGTGCGCGTCGGCCCCAACCGGGGCGAGACCCTGACCACCGAGGTGGCCGACCTGCTCGAGTCCCATTCCTGGCTGCGCAGCGAGCAGGTGGACCTCGATCACCCGGACATCGAGACCGATCTGCTGATCATCGGCGGCGGCGGCGCCGGCTGCAATGCCGCCCTGGTTGCCATGCGGGAGCACGGGATGCGCTCGCTGATCGCCACCAAGCTGCGCATGGGTGATTCCAATACCATCATGTCCCAGGGCGGCATGCAGGCCGCTGTGTCGCGCACCGACTCGCCGACGAAACACTATCTGGACGCCATGGGCGGCGGCCACTTCGAGAACAAGCCCGAGCTGGTCAAGGCGCTCACCGAGGACGGCCCCGGCGTGGTCAAGTGGCTGGAAGACCTGGGCGTGGTGTGGGACAAGGAAGAAGACGGCTCGATCCAGGTGCTGCACGGCGGCGGCACCTCGCGCAAGCGCATGGTGTCGTGCCGCGACTACACCGGCGCCATGATCATGCGCACCCTGATGGACGAAGTGCGCAACCACCCCGACATGATCACCGTCAAGGAATTCATGCCGGCGGTGGAATTGATCATGGACGACGCGGGCCGCTGCGCCGGCGCGATCCTTTACAGCATGGACAGCGAGGAATTCTTCACCGTCAAGGCGAAATCCACCCTCATCGCCACCGGCGGCTACGGCCGCCTGCACATCCGCGGCTATGACACCACCAACCACTACGGCGCCACCGGCGACGGGCTGGTGATGGCCTACCGCGCCGGCGCCAAGCTGATGTACATGGACTCGGTCCAGTACCACCCGACCGGTGCCTCCTTCCCCGAACAGATCGCCGGCTTCCTGATCACCGAGAAAATCCGCGGCGCCGGCGGCCAGCCGCTCAACAAGGATGGCGAGCTGTTCGTCTTCCCGCGCGAGCCGCGCGACATCGAGGCCTCGGCCATCATCCGCGAGTGCGTGCAGAACGGCGGCGGCGTCGAAACCCCATCGGGGCGCCTCGGTGTATGGCTGGACTCGCCGCTGATCGACATGCTGCACGGCGAGGGCTATGTGGCCCACCAGTTCCCGGCCATGTACCGCCAGTACATCCGCTACGGCATCGACATCAACAAACTGCCGATGCTGATCTATCCGTCGCTGCACTACCAGAACGGCGGCGTCGAGATCAACGAGCGCTGCGAGACCGACATCCCCGGCCTCTACGTGGCCGGCGAGGCCACCGGTGGCCTGCATGGCCGCAACCGGCTGATGGGCAACTCGGTGCTCGACTATAACGTGTTCGGGCGGCGCGCCGGCCGGTATGCCGGCGAGTATGCCAAGACCGTCAAGCTCGGAAGGCTCAGCCTGGCCCATCTCGACGCTTTCGAGAAGGAACTGGCGGAGTCCGGCGTGCAAACCGACCTGGTGACGCCGATCCTGCTGCCGTCCTACGCTCCCAAGGATGTCAAGAAACGCCGCCTGGTGCGCGGCGGCAACGTACTGCCCGGCGCTTCGGTGTTGCACAACCGGTTGCACGAGGAAAGGTCCGGCACCTGATGAGCCACATTGACGACAGGGTGATCGAGCTGGCGCGCACCGCCCTCAGCCTCGAATTCGGCGGCGAGCATTTCTACCGCCATGCTGCCGAGATGACCCGGAACCCGAGCGGCAAGGCGATGTTCCTCCGTCTGGCGGAGGAAGAAAATGCGCGCCGGGATGACACCCACACGCTGTTCGGCGCAATTATCGGCGAAGACGAGTGGAAACATCTGGTCGCCGAGGAAGCGAAGTATGCCCATCCCTCGAAAGTGGTCGCCGAACTGGAAGCCGCCGTCGCCCACCGCGGCCACGCGCTGGTCGCCGACGACACCCAGGCGCTGCGTCTGGCCATGGAGCTGGAACGGCGGGCGATCCACCTGTTCGAGGAGCTTGCCACTCACACCAATGACCCGGTTATCGTCGAGCTGATCGGGAAGATGGCCGACGAGGAGCGCCTCCAGTACGACCTTTTCCAGGCTCAGCTGGACAGCGTGCTGAACGTCGGGTTGTGGCTCGACCAACCGGAGTTCCGCATGGACGGGAAGTTCTGAGCGAGCATGAATACGACCCTGCGCATTTCCTCGGACCGCCTCGGCAGCGCCTTCTTCGCCAAGCTGGAAAAGATCAGCGGCCAGAATTTGCTGGCCTGCTACCAGTGCGGAAAATGTTCCGCCGGTTGCCCGATGGCGCCCCACATGGATGTGCTGCCCAACCAGATCATCCGCCTGGCCCAGCTGGGAATGCGGGAGCAGTTGCTGGCAGCGCGCTCCATCTGGGTCTGCGTGTCCTGCATGACCTGCAATTCGCGTTGCCCGAAGGGCATCCGCATCGCCGAGGTCTTCGAGGCCTTGCGCGAGATGGTGTTGCGAAACGGCAGCCGCGATGACCATCTCGATATCCGGGAACTGTCCCCCGAGGCGCGCGGCGCGTTGCCGCCGATCGCCATGATCAGCGCCATGCGCAAGCTGACCTCCTGATGACGGGAAGCGAAAACAGACCGATGAAACTGATTTACTATCCCGGATGCACCCTGAAAAACCACGCCAGAAACTTCGACGTTTCCACCGTTTCGTCAATGGCCGAACTGGACGTAGAAGTCGAGGAACTGGCGCGCTGGAACTGCTGCGGCACGGTGCATGCACTGGCATCCGACGATCTCATGCACCGGATGGCGCCGGTGACCAACCTGATTCGCGTCAAAGAGGCCCAGGCCAGCGAGTTCATGACCTCCTGCGCGATGTGTTACAACACCCTCAAGCGCGCCAACATCGACGTGAAGAAGCGCGCCGACGCGCTCGAAACCATCAACGAGTTCCTCTATCTTGAGGAAACCAAATACGAGGGCGATGTCGACGTCCTTCATCTGCTTGAATACCTGCGCGACCGGGTCGGCTTCGACAAGCTGGCCGAGAAGGTGAAAAAGCCGCTCAAGGGCCTGCGCGTGGCCTGTTACTACGGTTGCCTGCTGGTGCGCCCGAAGGAAGTCGCCTTCGACGATGTCGAGAACCCGATGATCATGGAGAACCTGATCACCGCCCTCGGCGGTACTCCCGTGTTCTTCCCGCTCAAGACCGAATGCTGCGGCGCCCACCATACGGTCGGCAAACCGGAGATCATCGCCGAGCGCACCGACAAGATCATGGGTTCGGCGCACGAGGAAGAGGCGGACCTGGTGGTGGTGAGCTGTCCGCTGTGCGCCTTCAATCTGGATTTCCGCCAGGATGACGCACGCCGCCTCAACCCGGACTTTCACCATCTGCCGGTGCTCTATTTCACCCAGTTGATGGCGCTGGCGTTGGGCTGCGACGATACATCGCTGCGTTTCGACCTTCACCACATCGACCCGCTGCCGGCATTGGCGGCTCGCGGCCTGGCCTGAGGAGAACGCCATGTTTTTCAACGATCTCAAACCGGTTCTCGGCAAGGTCCACATCAACAATGCCTGGTGCAAGGGATGCGGCTTCTGCGTGCAGTTCTGCCCCACCGGCGTACTGGACACCTCCGCCGAGTTCAACGCCAAGGGCTACCATCCGCCCTATGTGAAGAACCCGGAAGACTGCCGCTACTGCATGTATTGCCAATTGATCTGTCCGGAGTTTTCGATCTTCGTGACCCGGGATGACGAAAAAGGGGAAACAAAAGAATGAACACAGTTACCGCGGACCCCAAGGGCGTCGACACCGGCCCGCATTTCATGGACGGCGACCATGCCCTCGCCGAGGGCGCGCTGGCCGCCGGCTGCCGGTTCTTTGCCGGCTATCCGATCACGCCCTCGACCGAAGCCGCCGAGCGCTTTGCCGAGCGGGCGCCCGGAGTCGGCGCGCTGTTCATCCAGATGGAAGACGAACTTGCCTCCATCGCCGCCCTGATCGGCGCGGCCTGGGGGGGGCAGAAGTGCATGACCGTGACCTGCGGCCCGGGCTTCTCCCTGATGGTGGAAAATATCGGCCTGGCCGTCATGACCGAGACCCCGCTGGTGATCGCCAACGTGCAGCGCGGCGGCCCGTCGACCGGCCTGCCCACGCTGACCGCCCAGCAGGACATGATGCAGGCGCGCTATGGCCCGCATGGCGACAACGCCATCATCGCCCTGTCGCCGGACAGCCCGCAGGAATGCTTCGATCTCGCCGTCGAGGCCTTCAACCTGTCGGAGTTCTATCGGGTGCCTGTCATCATCCTGACCGACGAAACCGTCGGCCACATGCACGAGAAGGTCGTGATACCGCCGGCGGATCAGATCAAGGTGGTGCCGCGCAACAATTACAGCGGCCCCAGGGAGGACTTCCGCCCCTACAAGTTCGACGGCCAGGGGGGGCACCCCATGACGCGCGCGGGCGACGGCTACAATTTCCACATCACCGGCCTGGTCCACGATGAGCGCGGCTATCCGGTCATGACCCCCGAGCAGGGCAAGATCGTGGTCACTCACCTGATGGAGAAGATCAACGGCAATGCCGACAAGATCATCCGCCTCGATGAGGATCAGATCGACGGCGCCGAGGTCGTGGTGGTGTCCTATGGCATCACCTCCCGCATCGTCGTCAAGGCCATCCAGGATGCGCGCAGGGAAGGCATCAAGGTCGGCTCCCTGCGGCTCATCACCATCTGGCCGTTCTGCGAGAAGCGCATCCGCGAACTGGCCCCCAAGGTGAAGGCTTTCGTGGTGCCTGAAATCAACTACGGCCAGATGGTGCTCGAAGTGGAGCGTTGTGCCGCCGGAAAGTGCGAGGTGATCAGCGTCAATCACTGCGGCGGCGCGGTGCATGACCCTGAAGTCATCCTGGACGCCATCAGAAAGGCAAGCCAATGATTGCGGATATCGGAAAATTCAAAAAGGACAGCCCCATGTCCGGCACCCTGCGCATGGATCGGATGCCGCATATCTGGTGTCCCGGCTGTGGCATCGGCTCCGAGGTGAACGCCTTTGCCGAGGCGGTCAAGCGCAGCGGCATCGACCCCAAGAAACTGGTCGTGGTGTCGGGCATCGGCTGCACCGGCCGCGTGGCGGGTTATGTCGATTTCGACTCGATCCACACCACGCATGGTCGCGCCATCCCCGTGGCTACCGGCATCAAGCTTGCCAACCCCGAACTGACAGTGGTGGTGTTCAGCGGCGAGGGCGACCTGACCGGCATCGGCGGCAACCACCTGATCCATGCCGCCCGGCGCAACATGGACCTGGTGGTGATCTGCAACAACAACTTCACCTACGGCATGACCGGCGGCCAGGTAACGCCGACCACGCCGCAGTCGGCCGTTGCCTCGACCACACCCTACGGCAACTACGAATACCCGTTCAGCCTGCCCTTCCTGGTGGATGCCGCCGGCGCCACCTACGTCGCGCGCTGGACGTCGATGCATGTGCGCAACCTCACCCAGTCAATCGAGGAAGCGCTGGCGCGCAAGGGTTTCTCCTTCATCGAGATCATCTCGCCCTGCACCACGCTGTACCTGCGCCGCAACCGCCTCGGTGACGGCGTCGACATGCTGCAGAACTATCAGGAAAATACCATCCTCAAGCATGGCTGCGACACCCGCGAGACGGCCATCGACTTCCAGGGCAAGATCGTTATCGGCAAGTTCGTCGACAAGGACAAGCCCACGTATCTCGAAGCCGTCGACAAGTGCTGCGTCAAGCTGGTGGGCGACGATTACCAGCTCTACGGCAAGACCATTCCCGAACGGGAAGCCGAAGAAAAGGCCGAGAAGGAGCGCATTGCCGCTCGTCGGGAAGCCGCGCTGGCAGAAGCGGGGGCGCTGGTAGAAGATACGGAAGCGAACGAATGAGCACCCAGGAAATCCGGTTTTCGGGATTCGGCGGCCAGGGCATCATTCGCTGTGCCCTGATCACGGGCAAGGCACTGTCCCTGTACGACGACAAGTTCGCCACCATGACCCAGAGTTTCGGCCCGGAGGCGCGGGGCAGCGCTTGCGCGGCGCAGCTGGTGGTTTCCGACGAACGTGTCCTGTATCCCTACATCACCCAACCAGGGATACTCATGGCGCTATCCCAGGAGGCTTACGACAAGTATTACGGCGAGCTGCCCAAGGGGGGGATACTGATCGTCGAACAGGATCTTGTGAAGCTGCGCTCCGACCATGCTGACCTCGTGCTATTGCGGGTGCCGGCGACACGCTTCGCCGAGGAACTGGGCAACCGCCTGTTCACCAACCTGGTGGCGCTGGGCTTCTTTACCGCGGTGACCAAGGTGGTGTCCGCCGAGGCCATGAAGAAGGCCCTGCCCGGCCTGGTTCCCGACCGTTTCCTGAAAATCAACCTCAAGGCGTTCGAGAAGGGCTATGAATACGGCGTCAATGCCCTGAGCGCGGGCGGGGCGGCGCCATGACGAAGAAGC
This sequence comes from Sulfuricella sp., assembly GCA_031426955.1. Taxonomy (GTDB): domain Bacteria; phylum Pseudomonadota; class Gammaproteobacteria; order Burkholderiales; family Sulfuricellaceae; genus Sulfuricella. Next base: position 54,774 of record JASJPA010000018.1, on the reverse strand, counting down.
GGACAGGCGTTTTCGTCTGCCACTGCGGCAACAACATCGCCGCCACCGTCGACGTGGCGAAGGTGGCCAGGGAGATGGCCGCCGAGGAGACCGTCGCCTATTCCCAGGATTACGTCTACATGTGCTCGGAGCCGGGCCAGAATGCGGTGATCCAGGCGATCAAGGACAACAGGCTGGACAGCGTCGTCGTCTCCTGCTGCTCGCCGACCCTGCATGAAAAGACCTTCCGCGACAACGCCGAGTTGGCCGGCATCAGCGGCTTCACCTGCGAAATCGCCAACATCCGCGAGCAGTGCAGCTGGGTCCACAAGGACCGCGCCAAAGGAACCGAAAAAGCGATCAAGATTTCGCGCAGCGCCGTGCGCCGGGCGGGCCGCAACCAGTCGCTGGACCCGATTGCCGTCCCCGTCACCCGGCGGGTGATGGTGATCGGCGGCGGCATCGCCGGCATCTCGGCCGCCCTCGACATCGCCAACGCCGGTCTGGAGGTGATCCTGGTCGAAAAGCAGGCCACCCTCGGCGGCCACATGCTCCAGCTCTCCGAGACTTTCCCCACCATGGACTGCTCGCAGTGCATCCTGTCGCCCAAGATGGTGGAAGTGTCGCGCCACCCGAAGATCAAGGTGATGACCTACTGTGAGGTGCAGGAAGTTTCCGGTTCCGTGGGCAACTTCAAGGCCAAAATCCTCAAGAAGCCCACTTTCGTCGACCCCGACAAGTGCAAGATCTGCGACGACTGCGCCAAGGTGTGCCCGGTGGTGGTGCCGAATGAATACGAACTCAACCTGTCCGCCCGGCGAGCCATCTACATCCCCTATGCCCAGTCGATTCCCGCCAGCTATACGCTAGACGAAAGCAACTGCCTGGGGCTGAATCCGATCGTCTGCGGCAAGTGCAAGGACGCCTGCGAGGCCGAGGCCATCAACTACGACATGCGGCCCGAGACGGTGATCGAGGAAGTGGGCGCCGTCGTGGTGGCCACCGGCTTCGATCTCTACGGCCAGGAGAACCTGGGCGAGTATGGCTACGGCAAGGTCGATGACGTGCTCGACGGCCTGCAGTTCGAGCGCCTGTGCTCGGCTTCGGGCGCGACCCAGGGCAGGGTGCTTCGCCCCTCCGACCACAAGGAGCCCAAGGATGTGGTGTTCATCCAGTGCGCCGGTTCGCGCGACCCGGCCAAGCACTGCGCCTACTGCTCCAAGATCTGCTGCATGTACACCGCCAAGCACGCCAGCCTCTACAAGCACCACGTCCCGGATGGCCGCGCCTACGTGTTCTACATCGACATCCGCGCCGGCGGCAAGGGCTACGAGGAGTTCGTGCAGCGCACCATGGAGGACGACGGGGCCATCTACCTGCGCGGCCGCGTTTCCAGGCTTTACCGCAAGAACGGCAAGATTCGGGTGCAGGGCACCGACACCCTGTCCGGCCAGAATGTCGAGATCGACGCCGACATGGTGGTGCTGGCGCTCGCCATGCAGCCCTCGAAGGGAACTGCTGAGATCGCCAAGGTGCTCAAGATCGGCCGCGACAAGGACGGTTTCCTGGCCGAGGCCCACCCCAAGCTGAAGCCGGTCGAGAGCGTCACCGCCGGCATCTTCCTGGCGGGCGCCGCCCAGGCCCCGAAGGATATTCCCGAAACCGTCGCCCAGGCCGGTGCGGCGGCGGCCAAGGTGATCGCGCTGCTCTCGCAGGAGACGCTCAGCCATGCGCCGACCGTCGCCCAGGTGCGCCGTTCGCACTGTACCGGCTGCGCGATGTGCGTCACCGCTTGCCCCTATAATGCGATCCGTCTGGAGGACGGCAAGGCGGTGGTGAACGAGGTGCTGTGCGAGGGCTGCGGCAGCTGCACGGCCACCTGCCTGCGCGCCGCCATCGAGGTCAAGAATGCCACGCAGCTGCAGGTCTTCGAAATGATCGAAGCGTGCCTGGCTTGAAAGAAGGAAAACCAATGTCGGAACAACAGGCTTACGAACCCAGGATCATCGCCTTCCTGTGCAAGTGGTGCTCGTCGGCGGGCAGCGATCTGGCCGGGGTTTCCCGCATCCAGTACCCGGCCAACGCGACGCCGATCACCGTGATGTGCACGGGCGCGATCTCGCCGATGTACATCCTGTCGGCCTTCAACAAGGGCGCGGACGGCGTGCTGGTGTCGGGCTGCCACCTGGGCGACTGCCACTACATGGAGGGCAACTACCTGGCGCGGCGCAAAATCCAGCTGGTCAAGGAACTGCTCGAATTTGTCGGCGTCGAGCCGAACCGTTTCCGTATGTCCTGGGTGTCGGCCGCCGAGGGCGTCAAGTATGCCCAGGTGATCAAGGACTTCGTCGAGGACCTCAAGCCGCTGGGGCCGCAAGAAAAACTGAGTAGGAACCATCTGAAGGCGGATCGCACATGATCAGCCTCGAAGACATCCGCGACACCGCGCGAGACCTCCTCGCCAACGGCGAAGTGCGCGCCGTCATCGGTTTCCGGCGCGGCAGCCGCGGCATGGCCGCCGAGCCTGCCTTCATTACCCGCCCCGAACAGGCCGACGAACTGGTGTGGGATCCCACCTGCGTCCACAACCTGGCGCTTTACCTGGTCGAGGATCGCAAGTTCCTGGCACACACTCGCGCTGCCCCGGCAGCGCCCATCGCCGTTATCGCCAAGGGCTGCGATGCCCGCGCCATCGTCGTGCTGATGCAGGAGAACTACTTCAAGCGCGAACAGGTTTACATCATCGGCGTGTCCTGCGAGGGCGCCGGGATGCTGGACGAGCGCAAGCTGGCCGGCCATCTGAACGGCGCCCGGGCAGCGAGCGCCGCCTTCGACGGCGACGATTTCGTGTTTGCCACCCCGGAAGGCGAGAAGCGCTTGCCGGCCCGCGAGGTGATGGCGGAGCGCTGCCTGGAATGCCGCGAGCCCTTCCCCAGGGAGCACAACGTGGTGCTCGGCGAGAACAAGACGGGGCGCGAACTGGCGGCGCCGTTCGCCGCGCTGGCGCGCTTCGAGGCGCTGGGCGCTGCCGAGCGCTGGGGCTTCTGGCAGCGCCACTTCGAGCGCTGCATTCGTTGCTTTGCGTGCCGCTCGGTGTGCCCGATGTGTTACTGCGACGAGTGCGTGGTGGACAGCGTCACCTTCCCGGTGACGGCGGAAACCAGCGCCGAGGAAAAAGCCAACCGCGTCCGCTGGATCGAACGCTCGGCGGTGCGCTCCGAAAACATCACCTATCACATGACACGCGCCATGCATCTGGCCGGTCGCTGTGTTGACTGCGGCGAGTGCGAGCGCGTCTGCCCGGTCAACATCCCGTTGCGGCTGCTCAACAACAAGATGGAGCGGGAAGCCCGCGAACGCTTCGGTTACGAGCCGGGGGCGAGCATCGGGGGGGCGTCGCTGGTAGCATCCTTCCGCGACGACGACCCCGGGAGTTTTATCAGGTAAGCCATGGAAAAAATATTACATAAAGAGCGCCTGGACGACTGGGTCCAGGCGCTAAGCGATTGGGAGGTTCTTGCGCCGGCGCTGGAAGACGGCGTCTGGGCATACCGCCCGGTCAGCGGTGCCGCCCGGCTCGATCACCCCAATACCGTGCAGCCGCCCAAAGGGCTCGCCTTCCCCCAGCGGGAAGTGTTCTTCTCTTTCGAACAGATCAAGGGCGAGGCTCCGCGGCTGACGCAAACCCTGCCGAAGGCGGCGCAAAAGGTCGTCTTCGGCGTGCGCCCTTGCGATGGCCGTGCCGTGCCGCGCATGGACAAAGTGTTCACCGATCACGTCGAAGACCCTTATTACTGGGCGCGGCGCAAGCAGGTGGCCTACATCGGCCTGGCCTGCAACAAGCCGCCCGGCAGCAACTGCTTCTGCCTGTCGGTCGGCGGCTCGCCGGTCTCCACCGACGGCCTCGACGTCCAGCTAACCGACCTGGGTGACCGCTACTTCACGGTGGCGGTCACCGACACCGGCAAGGCGCTGATGGCGGCAGCCGAAAGCCTGTTCGCCGAACCCGCTGCCGCCGACCGCGAGCAGCTTGAGCGCGCACACGCCGAGGCTCTCGCCCAGCCGCAACGCGCAATCCACGACCCCGATGCGGCGCCGGCCAGGCTGAAAGCGAGCTTCGACTCGCCGCTGTGGGAAGAGCTGGCGCGGGCCTGCATCGGCTGCGGCATCTGCACCTTTCTGTGCCCGACCTGCCATTGCTTCGACATCAACGACGAAGTGACCGGCGCAGCGCCGCTGAAGGGCAGCCGGGTACGCACCTGGGACAACTGCCAGTTCCCCGACTTCACCATGCACACGTCCGGCCACAATCCGCGCGAGAGCTCCGGCGCCCGGCTGCGCCAGCGGGTATGCCACAAGTTTCAGTACTTCCACGAGAATTTCGGAATGCACCAGTGCACGGGCTGCGGCCGCTGCATAACCGAATGCCCGGTCGGGATCGATATCGTTACTGTCGTCAACAAGGTGTCCGAACATGCCGGATAACATCTATCTTCCGAAACTGGCGCGGGTCGCCTACATCAAGGACGAAGTGGTTGGCGAACGCGCCATCAAGACCTTCCACGTCGAGCCCGTGGACGGCGATGGCTTCGAACACGAGTGCGGCCAGTGCGCCATGCTCTCCATCTTCGGCCGCGGCGAAATGATGATCTCCATCGCCTCCTCGCCGCTGATCAAGGAATACAAGCAATTCAGCATCATGCGGGTGGGGCGGGTAAGCGTCGCCTTTCATGAATTGGCGGTGGGCGACGTCATCGGCATTCGCGGCCCCTACGGCAACAGTTTCCCGATTGACGACTGGCGCGGAAAGAACCTGGTTTTCATCGGCGGGGGCGTCGGCCTGGCGCCGATCTGGCCGCTGATCACCACTGCGGTGGCGCAGCGCGCCGACTTCAAGAATATCAGCGTGTTCTACAGCACCCGCTCCGGCAGCATCATGTACCAGGCCGATCTCGAAAGGCTGCGCAGCCAGGCTGACGTCCACCTGGAAGGCTGGAGAACCTACCACGCTTCCGCGACGTCCGGCGCGGTAAACCAGACGATTGCACCCGACAACACCGTCGCAATCGTCTGCGGACCGCCAGCCATGATCAAGTCCGTAATCCAGAACCTGTGCCAACTCGGGTTCGCGGACGACCAGATCTTCACGACCCTTGAAAACAAGATGAAATGCGGCGTGGGCAAGTGCGGCCGCTGCAACGTCGGCAAGGACTACGTGTGCGTCAAGGGGCCGGTCTATTCATGGGCGGAACTGAAGAATCTGCCACAGGAGTACTGACCGCCGGCTTTCTTGGAGACATCTTTCCCCCAAAGCCCTGTAATTGCAAATGACCATCGAATCCATTCCCAAGTTTACCGACACCGCAGTTAAACTGTGGGAAACTATCCCCAGCGAAACCAGACATATCCTGCTCTCCAATGTCTGGTGCGGGAAGTGCCGCCATGAAGTCACTATCTCTAATTTCTCCGGGGCAGTCAGAGCTGGGGACTTGCTGCTAGTCGGCAAATGTTCAGAGTGCCATGGTGATGTGGCGAGAGTGATCGAGATGAGCTGACTGGCTTGCGGGCCGCTACCCAGCCAAGTGCCAGGATCGGTCGTTCGCTTGCTTCGGATGGTGGGGTTTTGGCATAAGGATGCGGAACGGCTATGGGTGCCAATGCAAAAGATCACCGACCACCTCTTGAGTTCTTTTTCAATTGGCAATCAAGTTCAGCATAACTAAATTCGCTTGAATATAACCAAATACAACCTATAATATAACCATGCCTTACACGCTCATGATCAAGCAGCAGGCCCGGAAAAAGCTGCAAAGCCTACCCAGACCGGAACGATTCAGGCTTGCCGAGAAAATAGAATTACTCGGCGCCAATCCTGACAACGCTGAACTGGACATCAAAAAGCTCGAAGGCGAACCCTACTACCGCATGCGGGTAGGCAACTGGCGTTGTGATCTTCGACCGGCAGGACGCGGTTAAGGTGATCGCAATTGAAAAGATCAAGCCACGTGGAGACGCTTACAAATGACACTGCAAACCATTAAATCCATCGACGGGAAAGACGAATACGTTTTGCTGCCCGTCATGGTCTACAAGGCCCTGAAACAGGAAATCGAGGACGAGCTGGCCGGACTGGAAGCGGCAACGGAGAAAGGTGAAGAATATGCGCCTTTCGTGTTGGATGATTACGTAGACAATCCGGTCGCCCTGGCTCGCATGAAAGCGCATATTACCCAAAAAGAATTGGCTCTGCGCCTGGAAGTCACCCAGGCCTATATCAGCAAGATCGAGCGCCAGGATAAGGTGACGCCCCAGCTCTTAGCTCGGGTCAAGGCCGCCTTAGTGTAAACGTCCGGTCAGTACCGTCTTGACTCGACCGGATCGGCTTCGAGGAACAGCAGATTACGCGTTGATCTCATTTGTATATTCCCCATCATTCTCCACCTTGGCGATTGCCTGATCCAAGCGAATCAGCAATTGTTGCAGCGTCTCGCCATTCCGCCGTTTGAGCATCGCCAGCGCGTTATGGCCATCATTGCCAATAGCCCTCGGTATAGTCCAACAGTAACCCCAGAAAAGCAAAAGCCACCCCGAAAGATGGCCATAGTGCTTGAAAAGTTTTCGGCTCCCTGATGTAACGCTAACCGGGCTACACTTTCTTCACGAATTCGGATTTCAGTTGCATCGCGCCAATTCCGTCGATCTTGCAGTCGATGTCGTGATCGCCTTCCACCAGACGAATATTCTTCACCTTCGTCCCGACCTTGACCACCAGGGATGACCCTTTGACCTTCAGATCCTTGATTACCGCCACGGTGTCGCCGTTCTGGAGCACGTTCCCATTGGCATCGCACACGATAAGCCGGTCATTGGCGCTCTCTGCAGCCTCCTTCGACCACTCGTGCGCACATTCCGGGCAGACGAACATGGCGCCGTCTTCATAGGTGAATTTCGAATTGCATTTCGGGCATTTGGGCATGGTGGTCATGGACTGTTTCCTGTACTGGCAACCTTATATAAACCTCAGTGCTCGATACCGAGCCCTGAAATAGAAAAAGGGCCAGCGCCTAAACGCTAACCCTTTATATATATCTGGCTCCCCGACCTGGACTCGAACCAGGGACCTGCGGATTAACAGTATTCGATCCAGCGGTTCCGGCCTATTCTAGCACATTCTCATCTTATTGTTATTTATCGCTATTAGTTGCCTTCAAGCAATGCCAAGTATCTGCCGGGTTCCCCGGTTTTGTGTAATTATCCTGGCGCGATTACACAGGAATTACACAGGAATGATGCGCTAACGCATTGATTATGCAGTGGCAAATGTAACTGCTTCGTCGGACATCATTAGCTTTGATTGCTCCCCTGACCGCTCAGTCACGGCGCTTGCAAGAAGAACAGCAAGCCCCGCGCCTTCGCTACACCGTGGCAACCGGACAGAGCGCCGAAGGCATAAACCCGCCATCGGCTTCCCGCCCCCGCCACGTTGGGCACGCTCCGTTTCCGCTACCGCTTCACCACTTCGGGCTTCATGGCTGCGCCCAACATCACGGCTACGCCATCAAGCCCTTGCGGTTCGCAGGCAGCTAGTGCGGTGGTGCCGGGTACCCACTCACCCGCGCAACGCTTGCGGTCTTGTCGCGCTGCGCTGGCAGTTGTGGCGGTTTGTAACATAACGGCGTCTTATGCAAAGCGCCAGCGCCGGTAAAATCTCCCGCCCTTCGGGTTCGCATAAGAAGCCGTTATGTCTTGCGCCCTTTGGGTAAAAATCACCACCAAGCAAAACCATCGCCCCATTATCCCCGGTGGGGAAAGGCAGCAAAACGGGGCTGATGGGACGCCGCCCCTTCGCTTTTTGCTGCGTGGTCGCTGCGCGATTGTAGATCAATCAAGCGATTGGTGATGCGCCTATTGAACCAGGGAAACCTAAAAAAATAAAGCCGCCCAGGATTTGGGCGGATTGGTTGGCCGAAAAGATTACACCAGTGCAGCGATCAGAGATTGCGAAGAAGGCGCCGCCGACGCGAAGGGGCGATTAGTTATCACCGTCCAGTAAATCTAACTGGTAACCAGCTTTCGGAAAAGCACGAGCAAACGCACGATCAAATTCAGCTTTGTTTCGTGATGCTCCAAGTATGCCTACAACTTGCCACAAATGCGCACGAAAAGATGGAAGGCCAATTTGATCGGTCAAGAATGAGAACATCTTGTACTTCCTTCCGCCTTTTGCGTAAACCACTGGATTTTTTTCATCCAATATTTCTAATATGGCGCCTTTGCTTTCTGCTAGCGGTTCATAAACATATTTACGAGTGAACTTACCAAAAAACTGAGGGTGCTTTCCCGGTTGCCCTTTCTCTAATCCGTATATCCGATATAAAGAATCTGTGAATTGTTTTGGGAACTCCTTTTCATATTCTTTTACTTGCTCCCGTATGTAGGCCTGGAACAATTCACGGTATTCGTCCTTCCTCTTTTCTACAATATGGCCTGTTGCTTCGTCAACCAAAGCAATAATGCCAATCTCAGCTAAACCGCGAGTAATTATGTCAGCCTGAAATGCGAGCGGCACTTGCGATACTGTCAGTGCTGTAGCGTCTCTCATCTTCAAATAAACATTACATATCTTTGGCAAAAGCGAAGCCTCAATGCCATACGCCATTGCAGCGCCTTTTTTCTCTCGATAAAATCGGCGCCGACCTAAAGAATCACTCAACTCATTGACAATATAGGGTTTAATGTTTTTTGCGGACAGGAAAACCGGCAAATAGGCGCCATCAGGATTTTCCTTTATCCTTTTCCAGTGAGAACCACCACGCTTCCCGCCAAAAGCCTTTGTAATGGCCCTCTCGGAAAGAACGCGGGTTCCATCTTCTAGTACAGCGCAAGGGATCGCAATGTCTCCTATCTGGATTGTTCCAGAGCGTTTAGCTATTTCAACGCTCTTGTCCCATCTTGCTTCAGCACCCTTTTTGGCTATTTCCTCCTTCTGCTTTCCGGTCAATGCATTGGCACGAGCTATGCCGCCTTTTGCTTTTTTTGAATTTGTGTCGTCAGACATTGCAAGCACTCCAATGAAATTATGTAATGCTTGCATTCTAAGATTAATCCATAGAAAGTGCAAGCATATCCAATATAGCCATATATGCTTGCATTGAATTATGGGGCGCTACCCGGAGATGATGGGTATTGCGTAACTACTTGAGCTTGATTTTCAATAGCCGCGCTTCTATAGACGCCATTTGGTTATTCCAAGCCATCGTGGTTTCATGGTCAGCGGCAAGAGCCGCATGGGCCAGCCGTGCATAGGTGCGCCGGTGCATCCCTTTGGGCTTATCTGGAAAGATGTCGGCCAGGTAGCTGGCCGGGTTAATCTTGCGACGCAGGCGGTTGGCGCGTGACAGAGCGCGCGTGGCGGCATCCTCGCGCTGGCTCGAATAGGCGAGATCACCGCAATGTCGGCAAACGTAATAGCGCCCTGCACAATAGAGTTTAGCTACGCGCCGCCCACATCCGCGACCGGAGCAGCGGAACCAAGTTCGTTCGCCACCAAATCGGCATGGAGTGCGCTCTAGTTGGATACTGTAATCGACATCCGTCCAATCCACCTCACCACCGGATCGGGTGCGATAGATGAGGCGTATCGACCAAGCGGATTCCACACGCACGTTAATGGAAGATTTGCTCCCGTCGCCCCATGTCCATTGCCAACTGAACGACCTTCCCGGCGACAGATAACCATCGCACGCCCAGCGGTTCACGTCCAGGCTGGTGCGGCCTTCGACGGTGTTCTTGGTGCCGTAACGGTAGCGATTACCGGAGCCGATGCCGCCCATATTTTACCGAAATCATTTGGAAAGTTTACTTGGTTTTATGACGGAGAAAATGCCGAAAACCGCTTGGGGCAAGGCTTTCGGCGTGGTTTCCATGTGTGGATTTATTGCCGTCAATTAACCGCATCTTTCAACGCGCTGGCCGGGCTGAATTTTCCGCCCTTGTTGCCGGTCTTGGATGCCCGGAAATGCGGTACACGGGCGGCGGCAATCTTGATCGTTGCGCTGGTCTGCGGGTTCCGCCCGTTGCGCGCGGCGCGCATGCCCACGTAGAAACAACCGAAACCGGACAATGATGCCATGTCGCCCTTTTTCAAAGCTACTTTCATGATGCCTTTGAAAGCATCTATTGCTCGCTTGGTTGCGCCTTCTGAAAGCTGGATGGCGGCACTGATTTCCTTGTACAGCTTGCTTTCGCTGAATGACGGCGCGCCAGTGACGCGATGATAAGCGGTATAGGTCAGCGGCTGGCCGGTGCGTGGATTGCGCCCGATTTTCTGTGCTGGAGCGCCCCTGGAGAAACTGCCCAGCCCACGCAACAGCACGCGCTCCCCGGCGTCGATGTGTGCCTTGATGTGGGTTTCCAGCGCATCCAGCGCCAGCTTGGCGGCGGCTTTTGTAATATCGGCGGAACGGGCAATCTGGTCGATGGTTTCGGATTTGTTCATGGTACGGCCTCCTGGCTTGTTGATTCATGAAGTGCATATGTTAAATGCCGAATGTGCATGATGCAAGCCCAGCTAGAGGTTTATGCCGATTCTGCATACAATGCCGCAATGGCAACCGATCTTTTATCCCTCGGCAAACGTATCAAGGCGGAACGCGAAGCGCAGGGGCTTACCCAGCGTGATCTTTCGACGCGCGCTGATTTTGAACAGACGCGCCTTTCCAAGCTGGAAAGCGGAAAATCACACCCCGGCCTGGAAGCGCTGGAGCGGTTATGCAAGGCGCTCGGGAAAAGCCTTGCCTGGCTGCTGGAGCAAGCGGAAACAGCCTTGCCGCCTCAAGGAATGACCCCGGACGCCGCTGAACTGGCGATCTTGTGGCAAACCCTGCCCGATGCCGACCGGGCGGCAGTGAGGCGCATTGTGGTGGCTTTGGGGCGGCGAGATGCACCCAAGGATTGACCGGCGGTTTTGAGGGAGCCCCAAGGGGCGGATGGGGGCGGGGCAGGCGAGCGGGAAAGGAGCAGCGCAGCGCGACCCCGCGCAGCCTGACCTGCTGGGTGGGCGGGGAATGAAGAACAATATCCGGGCGGCAATTTAGCATAATGCAAATTATGCGGGCGCGAGCCGGACAGTGGCTTTTGGGCCATTGCGCATAATTTCGGCATTATGTTACTTTGCCGCACGACAAGACCGCAGCCCAATGACCAGGCGGTACCGTGCCTTCAGGTGGGCACAGCACTAGCCGCCTGCAAGCCGCAAGCGCCTGGCGGGGTTTTTCGCTAGGCGCGCAGTGGTGAAGCGGCGGCGGAAACGGAGCGGAACCAACGTAGCGAGAACGGCAAGCCGATGGCGGGGTTATGCCTTCGGCGCTTTGCCAGGTGGGCACGGGATAGCGAAGGCGGGGCGGTTGCGGGGTTTATTGCAAGCGCCGTGACTGAGCGGCCTTGATGGAGATTAAAGCCCCAGCGGCAGGGTTCGTGCGTCAATCCCCATGGCTAACAATTCGCGCCGAAAGTGGCTGGACGCAAGGGGGAACGCTTGCGAAACAAGGCTGTATTGATAGGGTTCGCGCTCAAAGCGTGGTGAGATGTCCGGTTCCTTGGCGTCAAGCGGATAAACAAAGCGAGCTTCGTATTCGGCTTCAAAATTTCCGATTGGCTGTTCTTGTTCGTCTCGTGGGGTGGCTTTTCCGGTAATTTGAATACGGACAAGCGCCTCAAGCGGATTTTCTTCCTCCGTGGGCGACCGAAGTTCCAAATCAATTCGAGGCTGCATTTCAAAGGCAATTTCTACCGGCTTGCTGGCAGTGATGGCGTTAAATTTCCCGGAGAACGCAACAACACGAAAACTAGCCAATCGTGGCCGTAATGCTACTGCGTCCATTGTCGCATCTCCATCTGGGTAAAGCGGCGTTCAGCAATATAGGACAATTGGTTCGAGCGCTGCGCAGGCATGGGCTTTTCCATGCGCACGGGGAAAACAATGTGCAAAGCATCCAGATCGGCGTAATGGGTTGCCCGCACAGGGCGACGGTGTAAAAGTTCTTCAAACTGCTTCTCTTCAGCTAACTCCCAAAAGGCTTCCTCGCTACGCCGCACGAGGCGCAGAAGATTATCCATCGCTTCGGAATGGGCTACGTCGTCATTCTCGTACTTGCTGAATGCCACCGGGCCGCCCCCGAACAGTTTGGCTGCCTGGGTTTGGGTGAGTCGGTATTTTTCACGAATGGCGCGTATATCTTCACCTGTCAACAATCCATCGACTGTTTTACGAAAACGCAGCACAGCACGCTTGTTGGCACGGCCATCCGCATCACCCACGACTTCCGAACCGCAGGCATCGCATTCGGCGTATTGCAGCATCACGTTGCCTTTCTGGCTACGATATTCTGTCACTGTGTTTTCAGTGCGCGGGGTTACATGTCCCTCACCGCACAGCGGGCACAGCGTCTTATCGTCCATGATTTTCTCCATATTCATTTTGATGTGTGGCATGAAACCACCAGCACCAGCTTACCTGTCTTGCTCTCTGCAAACTTCAAGAAATACTCCATGCGGAACCACTTGCCTGCGCGTTCTAAAAACTCACTACGCACAAGTTTGTAATCATCGCAGGCTGCCCATGCGTTCTTGCCGTTGTCGCACCATTCCGAATTGCGGTAGTTGTTTTCGGTAAGTTCCCGAATTAACTCACCCACACCGGACGGGTCAAGCAAAAGATTCGCTACATCCCTTCGGCACTTTTCTGTCCAGAGCTTCACCGTGTCTGGCTGCTCGGTCAGTGCTTGGATTTTTGCCAACTCATACAACGGGCCGCCGGCGATTTTCCGATTTTCACCCTCTGCGGGTGGGACACCATCGTAGGCTGATAAGTTTCGAGATATTACCATTATGGTAAGTTTTAGATAGAGGGCAAGTTAAAATTTTACATGAATAGGGTTATTGATACGCAGTAAACCCCGCGACCAGCTTCCGAAATGACCCCGGCTTGTACTTCTCAAAACTCTCCTGATCCACATACACAAAGCCATATTTCACATCCGACTGCACCCGATTGAGGTCTTCGCACCATTGCTTGAGCCGCGCCATTTTTAGCGGCACATCAAGATCAGCCTGCCCCTTGGTTTCGACAATGAAAATTTCCTTGGCCGACAGCTTCACCATAAAATCCGGGTAGTAATTGGAAATATCGCCGTCCGCGTTCACGTAGTCCAGCTTGAAGTGCACCGCCAGGTAATTCTTGGCGTAGGAAATAACATCGTCGCAGCCTTCGAGAAAACTGGCGAACAGCAGCTCTAAATGGCTGTCGCCAATGATCTTGTTGAAGATGCTTTTTTTCGGCACCAGGTAACCCTGATCCTTCGTCACAAAGGGGCGAGTCTGTCGTAGCTTGATAGTGTCCCGAATCTCGGCATCGCCCTTGTCCCGCACGGTCAGCGCGTTGATGGCCTTTTTGAAAGTCTCGACCAGGGTCTTGGTGGCGGCCAGTTCCGAGAGGTTGCGCAGGGTGTTGGCGTCTTCCAGTTCCACCTGCTTGTCGAACAGTTCATCCCGCACAAACGCCTTGATCTTGCCGTAGAGCACGTCATAGCCGCTAATCAGGCGCAAATCTTTCATGACCGTCTGCGCGAAATAGCCGATTACGCTGCGGTAGTCGGCAATGCCCGCCGTATCCAGAATGGTGGTGTGGGTCACTTCGCCGGTGGTGATGTCCTTGAACACGATTTCCCGCTGCTCTTCCTCGCTGAACGATTGGTAGGCCACCTTACCAGTGCCCAGCGTGCCCACATCCAGATCGGCCAGATTCTTGTATTCACGGTAAACGCGCGGCGTCATCACCGGGATTTCGATGTCCAGCGCCTCGATGTCCTTTTTCTCATTTTCGTTGTCGATCTCCACTACCAGCGGCGTTTTTGGCCCGGTGCCTTCGCCCATGGGCTTGCGCTCCAGCACCACGCCCTCGGCCTGGATGGATTCCACGAATTCCATGAAGGCATCCGTGCCAACGACACTCACATATTCCTCCACGCCACCCGGATACATCTTGCGCAAGCCGCGTCCCAGGGTCTGTTCCGGCAGGATGTTGCTCTGGGCAGCATAGGCGCGCAGGCCCACGATGGTGGTCACGTTGCGCACGTCCCAGCCTTCTTTTAGCATCAGCACGGAAACAATAGCTTTGTAGGGGTTGTCCAGGCTGTCGATGTCGTTGGCCTGCTGGCGCAACTTTTCCAGTTCTTCCTTGTTCTTGCCGCTTGCCGCTTCGGAAATCTCGCCGTTGTTCTTGGTGTGAATGACCAGCACTGCGCCTTTAAGGTCTGGGTAGTTGCCTTCCAGGAATTCCGCCACGTCGTCGCAATTCTTGGTGTCGTCGGTCATCATGAACAGGATGGCCTTCTTGCCCAGCTTTTCGTGCTCGGCATATGCCTTGCGCCACTCCACCACGCCCAGGTTGACGTAATCCGCGTATTTTTCGGTGTATTTAGCGCTCTGCTTTTCCACCAGCTTGGCGCGGCTGGCGGCATCCGGCAGCACCGGATGCTTGACCACGTTTTGCGAAATGGCCTCCACCAGCGGGTAATCGGCCACGGTCTGCACGAAAATCGCACCGTTGTTGTGCTTGGGCGTGGCCGTTACATCTACCTGCAAGCTCAGGGCGTCACCTTTCTGCTTGAGGCGGTTGTGAATGTCCTCGATGGACTTGAACCATGCCAGGCTGCTGTCGTGGATGTGGTGCGCCTCATCGTTCAACACCATCAGCTCGTCTATGTCGCGCACGATCATGCCCAAATCCACCTTGGAATCCGTGGTCGCGCCAGTGGGCCGCTTGCCCAGGAAATAATCCATCGTGTCTTCATCGTCAGGCGATGGCGGGATGTCTTCGCCGGAATAGACGCGATGAATGTTGGTCAGAAAAATATTACCGACGGGGTGGGTGATGCGCACCTCGTCCTGCACATGCAGGGTAAGCTGAAAATCGTCCCGCCAGTTGTGCCCGTCCACGCCGTTATCAGGCAATACCGGGTCATCAAAAAAGATGCGCAGCCCCTGAAAATCCTTGTAGATGCGATCCAGCACGATAATGTTGGGCGTAATCACCAGGAAGTTGCGCGAAAGTGTGGATTCCGGCTCATACAGCTTGTGAAAATAACTCCACGCCAACACCAGGCTCATTACCTTGGTTTTACCGGCCCCCGTGGCCATCTTCACCACGAAGCGCCGCCAGGTTTCGTCAAACATCGAGGGGGTCACAGGCGCATTACCGGCAAATCGCATCAGGTCGTACTTGTCCTTGACCCTCACCACATCAACCAGATAGACAATGGTTTCCAGCGCCTCCCGCTGGGCGAAATAGTATTGAAACTCCGCCATGGTGCCATCGGATTTCGGCAGCAGGTGCGGCGTCTTGAACCACCAGTTGAGCAGGCTGCGGCTGGTTTCCGTGGCCTTGGCGTAGCCGCTGTCGCGCCATGCCTTCACCTGCTTGCGCAGTTCAGGCACCAGCGGCGGCATTAGCTTCTCGGCGCTGGTTTCCCGTAACGCCTCATCTGCCGGAAACCAGCGAATCTCTGGGTCAAGAATGACGTAGGGGGAATCGGGGAAATCTTGATGCAGTGCCATCAGATTTTCCCTCCCACATTAACCTCAATAATCGTCATCGTGTCGTTGCCGAAAATATCCACCACCTTCACTGCGATCTTGCGCCGCCCCGGCATGACTTCCTGAGCCACGCTCACCAGTTCCAGCGAGCGATCTTTCTTGGTACGGAACGACTGCCATTCATTCTCGAACACATAGTCGCCTGTCCAAACTTCTTCATATTCGTCGATCTGCATTTGCGGGGGTTCAAGCCCGCTAATCGCGCCTTGCCCAGCAGGCATTTTCTTGATGCGGATAATTTCCCGCTTGCTCTCGAAGTCGAAGTCCACCGACCAGTAATCAATCCAGTCCGTCCATGCCTTGGTCAGCACTTCACGAGTGACAATGCCATCTTTGTCCTTGCTCACCTTCACGATCTGGCCGCGTTCCACCACGATCTTGCTGGCCTTGTCTTTCAGGCTGGCCTCGGCGGCGGCGATGGAGCCTTGGGAATAGAACACCGAAAAATCCGTCAGCTCCACCGCCACGCTGTTTTTCTTTACGTGAGGCTTCACCTCGATGAACGATACATCGTGGAACACCACCTGGTTCTTTTCCACCGCGCGCTTGTCGAACACATCCGCCGGGATGTACTTGGGCGCAATGTCGATGCCTTTGGCCTTGGCCTCATCCAGCACGTTGGGGAACAAGCCCATCTCGAACTCGAAGCCCAAGATGTCCACCTTGGTGATGTGCTTCTTGCGGCATTCCAGAATCACCTCTTCGACAAACAAGCGCGTCACCGGCATGTTGACCGGGCCAATCACCACCAGCCGCCCGGCCTTCTTGCCGTGGAAGGTGGCGAAACCATCGGTCTTTTCGGCGCGATAGGCACGCAGGATAAGATCGAGGAAGGCAGCTTCCTTTTCCTCCAGTTGCTTCTGCTTTTCGACTTCGCGCAGATTGGGGTTCACGCCGATGTAGTGCTGGCGCTCGTACCGGCCCAGGTTGAGGATTTCAAAGGCACGGTAGGGCTTGTCCTCGGTCTTCAATTGCCGCTGCACGCCGATCAGGCGCTTGCGCGTGGTGTGGATGGCGAACTTGCCCAGGTCGGAGGTGATCCACTTGCGCCCAAGCTTTTCCGCGACGGCGGCGGTGGTGCCGGAACCACCAAAGAAGTCGGCGATCAAGTCGCCTTCGTTGCTGCTGGAAGCAATAATGCGCTCAAGCAATGGTTCCGGTTTCTGTGTAGGGTAATCCACACGTTCATTGGCAAGATGATGAATCTTCGTGAACGTGTCCCAAATCGACTGAACCGGCATCCCCGGCATCTCTTCGAGATACTGCTTGTAGCGCACAAGACCTTTGCCGGTGTAAGTCAGTCGTTCTTCAGCTTCATATCTTTCCATTGTTTTCTGCGGGCATCGCCACAAGCGTGTTTGCCCATTCCATTCATATGTATAACCCCCACCTGAAAGGCCGTCGGCCGTCAGGCTACGCGAGAGAAACCTTCGACCTTTCTCATCAACGTAGCGATACTGCTTTTTGACGTATTCCTCTGTGTAAGGAACGAATTGTTGATTCCACGCCTTTTTTTCACCTTTTGAGTAGAAATAAATCAGGTCGTGGATTTTTCCGAAGCCGGACGCATCAGCATGTGCATCTGCCCGTTTCCACACGATTTCATTCGCGAAGTTGTCTCGTCCAAAGATTTCATCGCAACAGCTGCGGATATACGAGTTCACCCTGGGATCACAATGCACATAAATACTCCCATCCTCCGCCAGTAGATCGCGCATCAGCACCAGCCGCTCGTAGATCATGGCGATGAAGGAATCCGCGCCCCTGCCCCAAGTATCGCGGTAGGCCAGCTCTTCCAGCACGTTGGGGCGTTTGGTGAAAGTGTCGTCACCGATCTCGATGTCCATGGAGAAATCCGCGCCCACGTCGAAGGGCGGGTCGATGTAGATCAGCTTGATGCCGCCCTGTTTCTCGATTTCCTCGCGCAGCGGGCCGTTTTTCAGGCTGGAGAGAATCAACTTGTTGTCGCCCCAGATCAGCTTGTTGGTCCAGCCCTTGAGCTGGCGGCCACGGGCATCGGTGTCGAACAGGCCGAGTTGCAGGGAGGCCGGTTGTTCAGAGCGCGGCTCGTCCACCTGCTCGATCACCTGGAACGGCAGCACTACGTTGCACACCTCGCCGGTCTTGCCGTTCCAAACCAGCTCGACCTCGCGCTTGTCATCGAATAGCAGAAAGCGGTATTTGTCCGGCAGCGGCTTGCCCGATTCCAGAAAGCGGATGATTTCCTGTTGTTCTTGTTCTGTCAGCTTTGCCATATCGGCGCTTCCCTGTATTTATTTTGCCCGTGACGCGGCCACGGTGATTTTTTAAGAAAAACCCGGCATTGCCAAAGGGATTTAGGCTAGCGGGAGTTGTTCATGGGTGCAAGTTTCTTTTTTCGTCGCAACCACCTGTTCATGTCGCCGAATAATTGTTCTCCAAAAACAAAACACCCGCCAAAGGGGCGGGTGTCGGCTATTCAAGGCAAATTCATCCAGAGGCTAGCGGGCCTGTACTATCCGCAGCTTTCCCTGATCCATGACAATGCGTTCCCGTGCAACAAAGGGTTTGTTGGGTACGTTCATGTCTTTCCCAGCGGTACTGCCAGAAATCGACGGGGAAGGGCCAACCCTGACCTCTCCTGGCCTTGTGCTTGGAAGAGAACCACTGCGTGAATTAGTAATCATTTGTAAATCCAACATTCCTATGTGTGATTTCCGGTTCATTCAGCATTTTTAACGGATCGCCCTTGTTGATGATGCCAATGTGGGTTCTTCCCCCCACTGTAGCTACGCCACGCACAAATTTTGACCGGCCACTTTGCAAATTTACCAGATAAGACACGAAATCAACAGCATCTTGTAGGGGTAGATTGGCAAAATCTACATCTAGCCTAAACTGACTCCATGGTAATTCGGCAACAGGTACTGGCGGCAGTTCCGTATTGATGTTTTCCGGGAAGCTCGCTATTCCCGCAGCCTGAAGAACGTCACCGATGACTCTAAGCATAGCCTCTTTCATGTCCTGATGCGCGCTATCAATCAGGCGGTTTGTTTCGAGGGTGATTTGTGAACGCAGCTGGCTATCTACGCCAAAAATCAGACGTTCGACCCCATCTGATTGACCAGCCCAAGCCAACCCACTCTTACCATTTTCATAAACACATTCAAGGAAATTCTCTTTGACCTTGATGCGGTAAAGCGATGGAAAGCTGTCGTTTTCTCCGAATCCACCGAGCAAAAATTCAATATCACCTTGGAATTCAGGCGGCGTTTGAGATTCCGCGCAGTGAACATCAAATTTTGCCTTTATGAAGGACAGAAAATTTGTTGCTACTTCCTTGACGGATACCTCATTGCGCTGCTGATGAGAGAATTCAACAGCAATGCCCCGTATTGTCTGTTCGTTGAGTTTGGCAAGACCGGCTGTTGTTGCCGCCACTTCAACATGGCCAGTCGATAGGCGAAACATTTTTGTGACGCCGCCGAAGGCATTTGTTACCACTGGTACGAGAGCGCCATAGTCAAACTGGGCCGAGACACGGTTTGCTTCATCGACGACGATTTCACCCTTCTCATCACGTGTAATGAAGGGCCAAGGGTCAAGCAAATACTGGGTTACGCTCGAAATGCTGTCACAGCCGAGCACCAGGGCTTCACTGGTGATGAGCGCAATATTTATCGTCATTTATTGGTGGTTCTGTATGGTTTTCCGGCCTGTGCCGTAGCGTTGCTGGGCTGTTCCCAAGCAAACAGTGTTGCAAGTCTGAACCCTTGCGCCATTTATGACAAGGAGCATTACCCCACGCAGCTTGCCGTCAGGCACGCATCGCCGGACAGTTTGGGGTGCCGATTTTCCTTGGTAAACCGCCCTACGCCCATGCCTTCACCTTAAACCCTGCAAACAGATTCCCCATGGTATGGCAATATAGAAAGGTGCACGGCAGGCGTGTCATAACATTTCCGAAATTGGCTCATTTGACACGGCAGGCGGGACATATCCGGCGTTTGGTGCATCCGGGTCACTCGCCGGGCGTGTTATATCGACCTCATTTAACCCGCCGGGCGGGGGAGTGATTCTAGTTTTGATGGGCGGCAAAGGTTCATGCAGCCGCCACCGGCTGGTTGGTTTTTCCGTGGGTTTGATGTCGAGCTTGCCGCCGCATTCGTCTATAGCGAAGAAGGTGAGCGCGTAAAGATTGGGGCGCTTGCGGTCGCCGTAGCGGGTAATGGTGATCAGTTCCACTTCCAGCAATTCCTTGCGGGCCTTGTCGAGGGTGTCGCGCGATTTCCAGCCGCGCTTTTCCATGATCGTCCATGCCAGGCATAAATCGCCGTTGTTGAAACCCTTGAACTGCGTCAGCAGGTCATTCAGCAGCTTGATGGCGTGGGCGGATAGGCCGATGTAAACCTGGCTTTCCAGCAGGCAGTGAGGCAGGGCGGCAAACCCGCCAGACTCGCGGCGTTCCGGGGATAGCCAGTTTTTCTTTTTCTGAGCCACGCGCCGTTAGGCCGTTGCCTGTTGTGCCTGCGCCGTGCTGGTGCAACGTCCGCCAGCATTGAGCCAGGTGTCTACATCCTCCCTGAAATAAAAAATCCGGCCCCGTTTGACGAACTTCGGCCCGTTGCCGTTGCAGCGCATCATGGCCAGCGTTTTTTCGGAAAGTCCGGTGTAGGTGGATGCGTTCTTGGTGTCCATCCGGCCATCAGGGAACAGCGTCACTTCTTTTCTTTGGATAAGATCATTCATTGCGCCACCTTTATATGTGTTGAAAGACAGCACAAGAATAACTCATATAAATATGTGTTGCAATAGAACTCATGTGCCATTAGAATTAACTAGAACGAATTGGAATCTTTGACGTGGAGGACACGAAAATGGCTGAACAGGAAAAACGGAAAAGCGGGGGCGGCAAGCTTTCACGCTCGGAAACGGTGACGGTGCGGCTTGATCCAAAATTGCGGTATCTGGCCGAACTTGCGGCCAGGAAACAGCGGCGCACGGTATCAAGCTATATCGAGTGGGCCATCGAGGAAAGCCTGAATCGTGTGCTTATAGACGAGGACAAAACCTTTGGTGGCCAGAATGACAAATCAATCGCCGATGAGGCGGCAAACTTGTGGGACGTTGACGATCCCGACCGTTTTGCCAAGCTGGCTATCCGCTACCCGGACATGCTCACGCATGAAGAACAGACCCTTTGGAAACTTGTCCGGGAAAATGGCCTGCTGTGGAAGGGGCGGCATGACAAGGTAAGCGGGGAATGGACTTGGCGCATTGAAGAGAGCAGCCTGATTTTTGAACGGCTCCGGGAACACTGGGAGACATTCAACGCCGTGGCAAAAGGTGAGGCTGAAAAATCAAGCTTGCCGACATGGGTCAAGAATAAAGAAGACCCTTTTGAAGACATCCCGTTTTAGGAGAGCGTCATGGCCAAGACCTATATCAAGCTCACCCGTCCCTCCATGCGCAAGCTCGCGCCCGGCGAGAAGGTCAACGAGCACGGCATCACCTTCGAGCGCCAGCCCAATGGCGATGGCTTGTTTACCGTCAACGTCATGGTGGACGGGCAGCGCATCCACCGCGTGATTGGCCGCGAATCAGACGGCACCACGCGCACCCAAGCGGAAGAATTCATCGAGAAGGCGCGGCAGGATGCCAAAGCCGGGCGGCTCAATCTGCCCAAGGGGCGCAAGATCGCGCTGGGCTTTGCCGATGCCGCAGATAAATATCTGGTCAAGCTGGAGCAGGAGGGCGGCAAAGACCTCAAGATGAAGCGTTACCGCCTGAACATGCACCTCGTGCCGTTCTTTGGCACTTTGCCATTATCGAAAATCAGCACCTTCGACGTGGAGCGCTACAAGAAGCAGCGCCTGGATGAAGATGCCCAGCACAATGTCACCAAGGACGGCCAGCCGCTCTATAAAGAAGGCAAGACCAAGTCGGGCACCATCAACCGCGAGCTGGCGGCACTGTCGCACCTGTTCACCAAGGCCGTGGAATGGACTTGGCTGGATCACCGGCCCGCAGCCATCAAGCGCTTGAAGGAGAGCAGCGGGCGCATTACCTATTTGACGATAGATCAGATCGAGCGACTACTGAAAGCAGCGCAGGAAGACCAGAATATCCAGATTTACCTGTTCATCCTCATCGGCCTGGAAACCTCCATGCGCCGCAGTGAGATTTTCGGCATTAGTCGCGAGCATATCGACCTGGAACGGCGCACGATCTTCATTCCGAAAGCCAAGGCAGGCGCGCGGGAACAACCCATCACCGCACACCTTGCCGATTTCCTGGCCGAATACGTGAAGGTGTTGCAACCGGGCACGCCGTGGCTGTTCCCGTCACCCGGCGCGAAGGATGGTCACACGGTCAACCTGGACAAGCCTTTCAGGCGTGCGGTGACCAATGCCGGGCTGGATGCCAAGCAGGTTGTGCGGCATACGCTGCGCCATACAGCGATCACGCATCTGGTGCAAGCGGGGGTGGATTTGCCAACGGTGAAACGGATTTCAGGCCATAAGAACCTGAGCATGGTGGAACGCTACAGCCACCAGAACGGCACGCATATTGAAAGCGCAATGGATAAGCTAGCGGAACGCTACCGCAAGTCTAGTTGAATGCTATGACAACCATTTATTGTGACGAATCGGGCAATTCTGGCGAGAGGCTCATCGAAAAGAAGCAGCCTTTCTTCGTGCTTGCATCTAACGATTATGGCCAATCAGAAGCACTAAACTTACTGGAGCATGTTCGTTCGCATCAGGGTGGAGAGCCAAAGTTCAAGGTGCTTAAGAAGACGCCAGAGGGTATCAGAAGGCTAACTCGGCTGTTCGCTGACCCACGTTTGAACAACAACCGTGTTGTTGTTGACGTCTATCACAAGCGATTCATGGTAGTCACCAAAATGGTTGACCTCATCGCCGAAACCCTATTCCATGAGATAGGTGAAGACTTGTATCAGCGTGGTGCGAACATTGCCATGTCAAACATGCTTTATTACTGTATGCCAGCATTCTGCGGAGAAGATGTAACTAACCGTTTCCTTCAAAGCTTCGTCGATCTCCTGCGCAAAAGGTCTGATGCGCATGTAGATACCTTCTTTGAGGCGGGCCGGGCTATGGTGGCTGCATCCACCAGTGAAGATTTTAAGCGTGACCTATGGCTATTTACGGAACCGAATCTTTTTGATAGTTGGTTCGGTGGAATTGATCAGATGCCGCTTGAACCTGCGATTCCGGCGCTTTTCCAGCACATCAATGAATGGGGAAAACGCAAACTTGATCGTTTCAGTGTGATTCACGATAGCTCGAAACCAGTCTTGGCTTCACAAGAGCTTTTCGAGAGCATGTTGGCAATGAGTGGCGAAACCTCCGCCTTGATCGGATACGACCGTCGGAAATTCAAATTTCCTTTACGTGCCATTTCGCTGGAACAAGGAAATTCCGCAGAGCATCCCCAGATTCAAATCGCCGATTTGTGCGCTGGCGCGATCAACCATTTTTTAAAGTGCCAGGAGGCCGGTGAGATGGATGATTTGGCCATCTTGATCCGTGATCTTTGTTGCTTCGATTGGGCGATTAATGGTGTTTTCCCTAATCCTGAAGTCACGCCCAAAGACTTGGGAACCGATTCAGAGGATGGCGTTAACCCTGTTGATTCAATGGTCGCCTATCTGCGCCAGCGATGAGGGAATAAGAGTGAATACCCGCCGCAGGATTCCATCATCGCGTGCGCCCACCAAAGCATGTTTTGACGCAATTACACAGGAATTACACAAAAGCAAAAGGCTCGGAAAGTTTGGAAACTTGCCGAGCCTTTATTTATCTGGCTCCCCGACCTGGACTCGAACCAGGGACCTGCGGATTAACAGTCCGTCGCTCTACCGACTGAGCTATCAGGGAATTAACAAGCTGCGAATTTTACTTTGCTGTGGTAAAAAGGTCAATTCCTATCTGTAACGTTGTCGTAAATGACGCAATATTGACGGTGGATACTGTGAAGTGGACTAAGCGCCTGTTTATTATTCTGGTTGTTTTTCTGGCTGTAATCGGTCTGCCGTTTCTCATCCCGTTGAATACATATATTCCTGAAATTGAGAAGCAGGCGGGGGAAAAGCTGCACGAGCCGGTCAAGATCGGATCGTTGCGACTTTCGCTGGTTCCCTTGCCTCATGTGGCGCTGCATGGAATCACTATCGGCGCTCAACAGGAAGTAAAAATTGATTCGATCAAGGTCAGCCCGAATTTGAGTTCGTTGTTTAGCCCGAGCAAGGTTCTGCGCGATATCGAACTGGACACGGTTTCCATCCGTATGGACATGCTGGGAAAGATGCCGGTCTGGTTCAAATCGGATGGCGGCCCGCAAACGGTAAGAATAGAAAAAGTCGGTTTGAATCACGTCACGCTGGAATCTCCAGGCATGACGTTGCCCCTGTTCAGTTTGGTCGTAAACATGAAATCGGAGGGTGACCTGAAGAATGTGCTGCTGGCGAGCGATGACGGCAAGTTCAAGCTGGATGCCACGCCCGTGTCGGGCAGCAACTTCGATTTGAAGCTCTCCGCTCGGCAGTGGCGCATTCCCGTGGGCCCGGCGTTTCAGTTCGATGTGCTGAATATTGCCGGAGCCGTCGATGGTGATGCGTTACGGCTCAGGGATATCGATGGCAAGCTTTATGGGGGGACGCTCAAGGGCGCGGCTGAACTCAACTGGAAATCTGGGTGGAGGCTTAGTGGTGATCTGAAGGGCCAGCGAGTGGCGGTGGAATCCCTGTTGCCGCTATTCAATTCCAAAGCCCGTGTGAGCGGCCGGCTCAACGCCAAAGCCAGGTTTGTTATGAATGGCAGGACGGCATCACAGCTTGCGAATAGCCCGAATGTTGATGGCGATTTTTCCATCCACAATGGGGTGTTGCACGGTTTCGATCTGGCAAGTGCGGCGCAACCATTCAAGGGCAAAGAGATACGCGGCGGGCAGACAGAGTTCGAGGAATTCAGCGGGATTTTCAGCATTGCCGGGAAGGACATCCGCTTGCGCAAGCTGAACATCTCTTCCGGTGTGCTGAATGCCAACGGGGATGTGGAAATTTCGCCTTCCAAACAACTGGGTGGCAAGGTTTATGTCGAGGTGAAGCAGGGTGTTTCCCTGGCAAGTATCCCGCTCAAGGTTTCCGGCACGCTGCAGGACCCGGTGCTGTTTCCCACCGGGGCGGCTTTGACCGGCGCTGTAGTGGGCACTGCGATTCTTGGGCCCGGGGTAGGGACGTCACTGGGAACGAAAGCGGCTGACACGATAGACAGCTGGTTTGGCAGCAAGAAAAAATGAAGGGCGCCGTTCGAGGCGCCCTTCAATAACTCGGTTCCGGGTGTAATCCAGGTCTATTCAATTGCCTTCTGGATACGCTCCAGGGCCATCTCCAGATTTTTCATCGAAGTGGCGAAGGAGATGCGGAAGTAGCCCTCCGCGCCGAAGGCCGAGCCCGGTACGATGGCCACTCCCGCCTTTTCCAGCAGGTATTCGGAAAAGGCCATGTCGGTTGCTTCCGCGAGAGTGCCGCGACGATGCAGATCGGCAATGGCCTCTCGTGCGTCTGGGAAGGCGTAGAAGGCGCCGCCGGCATGGATGCACTTCACTCCCTTCATCTCGTTGAAGCGGCGCACCACGAACGTATGGCGCTCGCGGAATGCCTTCACCATCGGCTCGATGCACGACTGGTCGCCATCCAGGGCGGCCTGCGCGGCTACCTGCGAGATCGAGGTGGGGTTGGAGGTGGACTGGGACTGGAGGATTTCCATCGCCTTGATGATCTTTTCCGGGCCGGCAGCGTAGCCGATGCGCCAGCCGGTCATGGAATAGGCCTTCGACACGCCGTTCAGCACGACGCAGCGGTCTTTCAGCTCGGGGGTGGCGTTAAGGATGTTGACGAACTTCACGCCGGACAGGTTGACATGCTCGTACATGTCGTCGGTGGCCACCAGCACGTGAGGGTGGCGCTTCAGCACTTCGCCCAGGGCCTTCAGTTCGTCCAGCGTGTAGACAGCCCCGGTCGGGTTGGACGGGCTGTTGATCATGAATATCTTGGTCTTGGCAGTGATGGCCGCATCCAGCTGTGCCGGGGTGATCTTGAAGCCCTGTTCGATGCCGCATTCGACGATGACCGGCTTGGCTTCGGCCACCATGGCGATGTCCGCATAGGAAACCCAGTAGGGGGCCGGGATGACGACTTCGTCACCCGGATTCAGGACGGCCAAGGCCAGGTTGAAGATGCACTGCTTGCCGCCGACGCCGACGATGACTTCCCTGGCGGCGTAGTCCAGGCCGTTGTCGCGCTTGAGTTTGGCGACGATGGCGTTTTTCAGGCTGGGTATGCCGCCGACCGGGGTGTATTTGGTGAATCCGTCGTCGATGGCCTTCTTGGCGGCATCCTTGATGTGTTGCGGGGTGTCGAAATCCGGTTCGCCGACACCGAGGCCGATGATGTCCTTGCCTTCAGCCTTGAGCCGGGCAGCGCGTGCGCTTACGGCGAGGGTAGGGGATTCCTTGATGGCCTGAACGCGCTGAGACAGTTCCAAGATTCTATCCTTAAGTGAGGGCAATGTGGGCTAAGTAGTCCGTTCCACCAAAACGGGGACAAATGAAACGGATGGATTTTTTCGCCAGGCTAGGCGCAGACCCGCAGCCGTATGGGGTATACGGCAAGGGGATGCAACGACGCATGGCGGAAAAAGACGCCGTTTCATGTCTGTGGTTTGGTGGAACGGACTACTTAATACCCGCATGATATAATTTAAAGTTGCCAAAACCGCGTAATTTTACCCGTGATCGTCACATTTCCCAATAGCCCCTACAAACTTCACCAGCCGTTCGAGCCCGCCGGGGATCAGCCCGAGGCTATTGAAAAATTGGTTGAAGGCTTGAATGACGGCCTTGCGTTTCAGACCCTGCTCGGTGTGACCGGCTCCGGTAAGACCTTCACCATGGCCAATGTCATCGCCCGTCTTGGGCGGCCGGCCATCGTCATGGCGCACAACAAGACCCTGGCGGCGCAATTGTATTCCGAGATGCGCGAGTTCTTTCCGGAAAACGCGGTGGAGTATTTCGTTTCCTATTACGATTATTACCAGCCGGAAGCCTATGTGCCGTCGCGCGACCTGTTCATCGAAAAAGACTCCAGCATCAACGAGCACATCGAGCAGATGCGGCTATCCGCCACCAAGTCGTTGCTGGAGCGCGAGGACTGCGTGATCGTCGCCTCGGTTTCCTGCATTTACGGTATCGGCGACCCGGTGGACTACCACGGCATGATCCTGCACCTGCGCCAGGGCGAGACGATGTCCCAGCGCGATGCCATCAAGCGCCTCACCGAGATGCAATATGATCGCAACGAGATTGATTTCCGCCGCGGCACCTTCCGCGTGCGCGGCGATGTGCTCGACATCTATCCGGCGGAAAGCGCGGAAACTGCGGTGCGGGTCAGCCTGTTCGATGACGAGGTCGAGAGCATATCCCTGTTCGACCCGCTGACCGGCCATATCCAGCGCAAGGTTCCGCGCTATACGGTTTATCCGTCTAGCCATTACGTCACCCCGCGTAGCACCACCCTGCGGGCGATTGAGGCGATCAAGGCCGAGCTGCGTGACAGAATCGAGTTTTTCCAGAGCGAGCATAAATTGGTGGAAGCGCAGCGGATCGAGCAGCGCACCCGCTTCGACCTGGAGATGCTCAACGAGCTGGGGTTCTGCAAGGGCATCGAGAACTACTCGCGCCACCTTTCCGGCAGGAATCCGGGCGATCCGCCGCCCACGCTGATCGACTACCTGCCGCCCAACGCGCTGATGTTCCTCGACGAAAGCCATGTCACCATCCCGCAGATCGGCGGCATGTACAAGGGGGACCGGGCGCGCAAGGAAAATCTGGTGGGATATGGCTTCCGCCTGCCCTCTGCACTCGATAACCGGCCCCTGCGCTTCGACGAGTTCGAGAAGGTGATGCGGCAGTCGATTTTCGTTTCCGCCACGCCCGCCGATTACGAGGCGCAGCATGCCGGCCAAGTGGTGGAGCAGGTAGTACGGCCCACCGGCCTGGTGGATCCGAAGATCGAGGTGCGTCCAGCTGCCAACCAGGTGGAAGATCTGCTCTCCGAGCTCAATACCCGGATCGCGCTGGGCGAGCGCGTGCTGGTCACCACTCTGACCAAGCGCATGGCCGAGGATCTGACCGACTATCTGTCCGACCATGGAATCAAGGTGCGCTATGTGCACTCAGACATTGATACGGTGGAACGGGTCGAGATCATCCGCGACCTGCGGCTGGGAGTGTTCGATGTGCTAATTGGCATTAACTTGTTGCGAGAAGGTCTTGATATTCCAGAAGTATCATTGGTGGCAATTCTGGATGCTGACAAGGAAGGCTTCCTCCGTTCCGAGCGCGCCCTGATCCAGACTATCGGAAGGGCGGCACGCCACATCAATGGCACCGCGATTCTCTATGGCGACAAAATCACCCATTCCATGCGCCGTGCAATCGATGAGACTGAGCGCCGCCGGACAAAGCAGGTTGCCCACAACACCGCTCACGGCATCACGCCGAAAGGTGTTACCAAGCGTATCAAGGACATCATCGATGGCGTGTTCGATATCGACACCGCCCAGAAGGAACTGAAAGTCGCCCAGGAGCTTGCTGCCTACAAGCACCTGGACGAGAAGAAACTGACCAAGGAAATCAAGCAGCTGGAAAAGGAAATGCTGGCCTGTGCCCGGAATCTTGAGTTCGAACGTGCCACGCAGCTACGCGACAAACTGAATCAGATCAAGGCCCTGATGTTTAAAACCTAACCGTTACCACAGCTTTTGGCGGTGGGTGAAAGATCAATGGCCCGGATTTTTCATGAAGGTAACCACGTTGACGCCAGGCGGCGTACGCGAGCCGCAGGACATTTCATCGTCGAGCTCCAGCTCTGCTTCATGCAGCTGGTTGATGACTTCGACGTAATCCTTGTCCTTCGCCATCATCAGCGCCGTGCGACCACCTTCGTTCTTGGCACGGACATCCGCACCCGCCTCCAACAGGGCGTCAACAACACCCGCTTCACCATAGCCTGCAGCAAGCATCAACGGACGAGTGCCATAGCCAATCCGGGTTTCGATATCGGCTCCGGCGTCGATCAATGCGCTAACGATTTCGGGAAAGCCACGATTAAGCTCGTGGTTGTACAGCGCTTTCATCAGTGCGGTCCAGCCTTGTGGATCCGTAGCATTGACGTCCGCACCAAGTTCGATCAGTGCTTTCACCATTTCGAGGTGACCCGCTGCAGCAACCAGCATCAGCAATGAGGTGCCGTCATCGTTGCGGATATTGCAGTCCGCGCCACCTTGCAGCAGGGCACGAATTTGAACGGTGTCGCCAGTAGCGGCGGCATTGAACAGGTTGGCAGACATAGTATTCTCCACGGCGATTTCAGAAAAGTGCACGTATTGTAATAATAGTTTAGTTATTTGGTCAACTATTAAAATCGATTAAGTATCGCGCCATTCATCACAAATTCCATATAATTCTAATCCATTGCGTATTTATGTTAATTTTTGGTATGGGGTAGATGGAATTGGAAAAAATTAAAATACTATTTGTCTGCATGGGTAATATCTGCCGATCTCCGACCGCTGAAGGGGTGTTTCGCCACCAAGTCTCTGAGGCGGGCCACGCCGACAATATCATCATTGACTCGGCAGGTACCCATGATTACCACATCGGCTCGTCGCCCGACAGAAGAGCCCAGCAGGCCGCGCTGCAACGGGGTTATGACCTGAGCAGTCTGCGCGGGCGGCAGGTTGGCGCCAAGGATTTTCACGAATTCGATTATGTTCTGGCGATGGACAGGGAAAACCTGGCCAATCTGTTCCAGATCTGCCCGCCTCAGGAGCAGCACAAACTCAAGCTGTTCATGGAATTCAGCAGGGGATTCAGCGAACGCGAGGTGCCCGACCCTTACTATGGAGGGAAACGGGGATTTGAGAACGTTCTGAATATGGTAGAGGATGCTGCGTCCGGCTTGCTGGAAGAAATCCTGGCAAGAAAGATCGCAAAGGGGTAACGCGAGATTGCACGATCCATCGGGAAGCTGCGTATAGGCGGCTTCCCGAGATGTAGGTCGGGTTTTAACCCGACATGTCGGGCTGAAGCCCGACCTACTTGTGCTGCGTTTCGACCTGGACCAGCGGAGCACTTTCTTCCACGATTTTTGGGCGTGGTGCACGGCGTGGTCGTACCCGTTCCGGTGCACTGGCTGCGGCTTCTTCTACAACCGCCTTGATTTTATCGGGGCTGGTTTCCACCATGACCAATTCGCTGGCATCCGGCACGGCTTGCGGGGCGCGACGACGTGGGGCACGCGGCTTGCTTTCGGCCGGGGCAGCAGCTGGCGCGATGTCGGCCGGGATAGCGGCAGGCGCAGCTTCAACTGGGGCAACGGCAGGTGCGACTTCAACTGGGGCTGCAGCAGCGGGTTCCGCTTCAACCGGTTTGGTTGGCTCGGCAGGCGCTATTGAAACAACGGCAGGCTCCTGAACGACAACAGGCAGTAACGCTTCGGACGCCTTTTCAGGTGCGGCTTCTACTTTTTCGACTCTCGTGCCGGCCATCTCTGGAGCAGCAGCTTCGGGCGCTTTCTCGCTTGGAGCTTCGGCGCCTTCAGGAAGGTTGCGTGGTGCTTCCGGGCGCTCCGTGCGTTCTCCGCGCTCACGCCGACCGCCGCGGCGCCCGCGTCGGCTCCTGGGCTCCTGGGCTTCGGTTTCACCTGTCTTCTCGGCTGTTGCAGGGGCAGTCGCCTGAGGGGCGGCCACTTCCTTTTCCCTCTTTACTTGCGGCTGACCGGGCGCGCGCGGCTTTTGCCCGCCACGACCTTCTCCGCGTTCGGTGCGGCGCGGCTCACCCCGCTCTGCCTCACGCTCACGCTTGCCTTCGCGACCTTCGCCACGAGCTTCACCACGGCCTTCTCCACGCGGTTCGCGGCGCTTGGGGCTTGGCGCGGGACGCGCCTTGGGCTTGACCTCTTCTTCAGGCTGAGCGCCACCTAAACCTTGCAGCCATGCCTTGATCTTGCCAAACCAGGTTTGCTTGGTTTTTTCCTCGGTCACCATCGGTGCAGGCTGCCCGGGTGTGATGCCGCGCACCGCGGCGATCTGGCGTTGCGGCTTGGCTTCCGCGGACAAGGTTTTCTCGGCGGCGGTTTCAGCGGGCATTTCCACCATGCGGTAGCTGGGTGTTTCCTCGCCACTAATTTCATCGCTGCGCAGCCTGACCACGGAATAATTCGGTGTTTCCATGTGGATGTTCGGGATCAGCATGATGCTGGTCCTGAATCGCGATTCGATTTCGTGAATTTCCGCACGTTTTTCATTCAGCAGGAAGGTGGCTACGTCCACAGGAACCTGGGCATGAACGGCGGCCGTGCTGTCCTTCATGGCTTCTTCCTGCAGGATCCTCAGGATATGCAAAGCGGAAGACTCGGTGCCGCGGATGTGACCGGTGCCATTGCAGCGCGGACAGCCGATGTGGCTGGTTTCACCGAGGGAGGGTTGCAGGCGCTGGCGAGACAGTTCCAGCAGGCCAAAGCGGGAAATCTTGCCCGTCTGGACGCGTGCCCGGTCGTAATGCAGGCCGTCACGCAGGCGGTTTTCAACTTCACGCTGGTTGCGGGTGCTTTCCATGTCGATGAAATCGATCACCACCAGGCCGCCCAGGTCGCGCAGGCGCAACTGGCGCGCCACTTCCTCGGCGGCTTCAAGATTGGTATTGAATGCGGTCTGCTCAATGTCCGCGCCACGGGTGGCACGGGCCGAGTTGACGTCCACCGACACCAGCGCTTCGGTATGGTCGATGACGATGGCGCCGCCAGAGGGCAGGGGGACTTCCCGGGCAAACGCGGTTTCGATCTGATGCTCGATCTGGAAACGCGAGAACAGGGGCACGTCATCCCGGTACAGTTTGACCTTGTTCACGTTGCCGGGCATGACGTGGCTCATGAACTGCACGGCCTGGTCGTAGATCGCTTCGGTGTCGATCAGGATTTCGCCGATGTCGGGCTGGAACAGGTCGCGGATGGCGCGAATGACCAGGCTGCCTTCCTGGTAAATCAGGAAGGCGCCGCTTTGCTGTTTTGAGGCGCTTTCAATCGCACGCCAGAGCTGCATCAGGTAGTTCAGATCCCACTGCAGCTCTTCCTGGGTGCGTCCGATACCTGCGGTGCGCGCGATGATGCTCATGCCGGCGGGAACATCCATCTGCGCCATGATGTCGCGCAGTTCGTTGCGCTCTTCACCCTCGATACGGCGTGATACGCCGCCGCCGCGCGGGTTGTTTGGCATCAGTACCAGATAACGGCCGGCGAGGCTGATGAAGGTGGTGAGCGCAGCCCCTTTGTTGCCGCGTTCGTCCTTCTCCACCTGAACGATGAGTTCCTGGCCTTCTTTCAGGACATCCTGGATGCGGACGCGGGAAATGTCCGCGCCTTCCGGAAGCAGAAAATTAACACGGGAAACTTCCTTGAAGGGCAGAAAGCCATGACGTTCGGCTCCGTAATCCACGAAGGCGGCTTCGAGACTGGGCTCGATGCGGGTGATGACACCCTTGTAGATATTGCTTTTACGTTGCTCTTTTCCGGCTGATTCAATGTCGAGGTCAACGAGCTTTTGACCGTCCACAATAGCAACGCGCAGCTCTTCGGCTTGCGTTGCATTAAACAACATGCGTTTCATTTTTTATATTCTCCCGCGCTCTTTTCACACGGGGAGACAAACCGCTGCGCTAACTGGCTGGCGTAAAATTTAACGGACTATCTAGTGGTCCAACATGAAATGCCGCCATTGTAGGTCGGGTTTTAACCCGACATGTCAGGCTGAAGCCTGACCTACATCCCGGAATTCAACGTGACTGACTATTTAGTCATTAACCTGTTTACGATTAAAATTAAGCCTGAGGTGCGAGTTTGTCGTTCTTTAAGTCCCGTTACTGAAACGAGACTTGAAAATCTGCGAGTGCTTTGAGCGCGCAATTCGTTTACCATCGCTACTTTTTCTTGTGGTGAGCGAAATTAACCGACAGGATTTTCAGGCTGGTAGCGACCGATTCCGCATCCTGGCGTTCATGAATCGTCTCGGTAACGGCGGATTTAGCGTCCGTTTCCTCCAGCGCAATGCACAAGTATAAGCAAATTGAATGATTTAAGCAAAGAATCCGTGACCTGGGTAACGATCGACGAAAGCAGCGAATCCCAGCGCATCGATAACTTCCTGTTCAAGCACCTCAAAGGCGTGCCGAAAAGCCATGTCTACCGCATCCTGCGTAGCGGCGAAGTGCGCGTCAACAGCAAGCGCGTCGATGCCACCTGCCGCCTGGCCGTGGGTGATGTACTGCGCATTCCGCCGGTACGTTCGTCCAGGCCGGCTGATGACGGGGAGCCCAAGGCTGCTGCACCACAGGTGCTTTCCCGGCATATCCTGTATCAGGACGATGCTCTGATTGCACTCAACAAGCCGGCCGGCATGGCGGTACACGGCGGCAGCGGCATCAGCCGCGGCGTGATCGAGCAGATGCGCCTGGAGCATCCCGAATTCAAGTTTCTTGAATTGGTGCACCGACTGGACCGGGAAACCTCCGGCGTCCTGCTGCTGGCGAAGAAGCGCAGCGCCCTGGTCGAACTGCACCGTGCAATGCGCGAAGGCGAGACGGAAAAACGCTATCTCACCCTGGTTAAGGGGCAATGGCGCAACGTCAAACAAAGCGTGAAGTTGCCGCTGCTCAAGTACGTGACCGGTTCCGGCGAACGCCGGGTAAGCGTGAACGAGGAAGGGCAGAGCGCTCACACGATCTTTACCCTGAAAAAATCCTGGCCCGAATTCTGTCTGCTTGAAGCGGAACTCAAAACAGGTCGTACCCATCAAATCCGTGTCCATCTGTCACATCTGGGATTCCCGATTGCTGGGGACGATAAATATGGCGATTTTCCCTTGAACAAGGCACTGCAAAAGCGCGGTTTGAAGCGGATGTTCTTGCACGCCTGCAAGATGGTGCTCAAACATCCCCTGACGGGCGAGAAGCTGTCCCTGGAGGCGCCCCTGCCGGAAGATCTGGAGCGGTTTCTCCGCCATTTGGATGCGGAGTAGGTAAGGCCATGCCGAAACAATTCGATTTGCTGGTTTTCGACTGGGATGGCACGCTGATGGATTCAGCCGGGGCCATTGCCTTTTCCATTCAGGCCGCCAGCCGCGATGTCGGCTTGCCGGTGCCCGGTGACAACGAGGCCCGCCACATTATCGGCCTGGGCCTGAACGAGGCGATTGCCGCCCTGTTCCCCGAATTGCCCCACTCCGATTACGGGGCGCTGGTGGAGCGTTACCGCCATTATTACCTTTCCCAGGACACTGAAATTCTTCTGTTTGCCGGCGCAGCCGAAACCCTGGCCGCATTGCATGAGGAGGGGTTTCTGCTTGCAGTGGCAACCGGCAAGGGACGGCGCGGACTTGATCGTGTTTTTGAGCAAACCGGCCTGGGTCAATATTTCCACACTTCGCGCTGCGCCGATGAGTGCTTTTCCAAGCCCCATCCCGGCATGCTGCTGGAAATCATGGACGAACTCGGCGTACCGCAGGCGAAGACCCTGATGATCGGTGACACCAGCCATGACCTGCAAATGGCCAGCAATGCCGGCGTGTCCGCAGTCGGCGTGAGCTACGGCGCGCATCCGCGGGAGGGTCTGCTGGCGCTGTCGCCGCTTGTCTGCGCCGATGATTTCGGCGAGCTGAGCCGGTGGCTGAGCGATCATGCCTGAAACTGCTAAAGTTATAACTACTTCAAATTGAAAGGATGATCATGGCTGACCCTGAGAGCTGGGAGCGGAAGACCCTGGAGAAGCTGGCCTTTTCAGCCTTGCAGGAACAGCGCCGGGCGCGGCAGTGGACGATCTTTTTCCGGCTGCTGACCCTCGTGTTCATGTTCATCGTGCTGTTCGCAATGCTGGGCTGGTTCAACAAGGGGGAGAAGCCGCTTACCGGCAAGCACACCGCAGTGGTGGAACTGCGCGGCGTGATCGCTGCCGGAGGAGACACCCACGCCGACAGGGTGATCGGCGGTTTGCGCGATGCCTTCAAGGACAAGGGAACCAAAGGGGTCATCCTGCTGATCAACAGCCCTGGCGGCAGCCCGGTTCAGGCCGGCTACATCAACGACGAAATTCGGCGCCTGCGTGCAAAATATCCGCAAATTCCTTTGTATGCCGTCGTGGAGGATATCTGCGCCTCGGGCGGCTATTACGCTGCAGCCGCCGCCGACAAGATATTTGTCGACAAGGCCAGCATCGTCGGTTCCATTGGTGTGCTGATGGATGGCTTCGGCTTCACCGGCACGATGGAAAAGCTGGGCATCGAGCGCCGGTTGATGACTGCGGGTGAAAACAAGGGATTCCTCGATCCTTTTTCGCCGGTGAGCGCCAGCCAGAAAGAATATGCCCAGACGATGCTGAATGAAATCCACCAGCAATTCATTACCGTGGTGCGCCAGGGGCGCGGCAAGCGTCTGAAGGAAACGCCGGACATGTTCAGCGGCCTGTTCTGGAGCGGCGAAAGGAGCATCCAGCTCGGCTTGGCCGACGCCCTCGGCAGTGCCGATTATGTGGCGCGCGATGTCATCAAGGCCGAGGAAATCGTCGATTTCACCCCGCAGGAAGGCATCGCGGAGCGCTTTGCTAAACGCTTCGGCGCAGCCACGGCGAGCGCCGTCAATCCGTTGGCGAACGGCAGCATGGGCTTGCGTTAGCATGGGCCAGGAGTATCTGCCGATCGCTTGCATGCAGCACGAGCGGCTGGAATTCAGCGTTTTGCGCCGGATACCGCTGAAGCTGGAATACCGGTTGGAAGGCCAGCACTGGGTGGAGAAAGTCATGCCGCTGGATGTGGCTACCCGTGACGGCGCGGAATGGCTGAAATTCCGCCGCGAGGATGGCAGCGTGGAAGAAATCCGTCTCGACCGGATTTTATCGTTCGAGGAAGTGGTTTAGCGCGGACGATAGAGCAGGAAAATCGTCGGTTTCTTGTTGATGTCAGGCAGCTTCTTGCGCCACGCCGAGATAGCCCTGGTTTCGATATGTTCGCTGACCAATGTGATGTCGGTGGCGATGCACAGTTCGGTGCCGGGTTCGCAGGTCTGGACGAGGTCTTCCAGCAGCGCCTGATTGCGGTAGGGCGTTTCGATAAAAATCTGGGTCTGGTTCCTGGCCGCCGACTCCTTCTCCAGTTCGGCTATCTTCTTGCAGCGTTCCGCTTTCTGTATCGGCAGATAGCCGTGGAAAGCGAATGCCTGTCCGTTCATGCCCGAAGCCATCAGCGCCAGCAAAATGGATGAGGGCCCCACCAGCGGCACTACCCTGATCCCTTTCTTGTGCGCCAGTCGCACCAGCAGCGCGCCGGGATCGGCCACTGCCGGGCAGCCGGCTTCGGATACCAGTCCCAAATCCTTTCCCGCCAGCGCGGGCTGGAGGAAATGCTCCAGCTGCTCCGGTTTGGTGTGCTTGTCCAGAGTGAATATTTCGATGTCCTGTAGCGGCGTGGCAAGCTCCAGCTGTTTCAGGTATTGCCGGGCGGTTTTGGGGTTTTCCGCGACAAAAACGGTTAGCGACGCCGCAATGTTGCGGACCTGCTCGGGGATGACCGAAGAAAGCGGGCTTTCTCCCAGTGTGGTCGGGATCAGGTAGAGGGTGCCGATCGTCATTTAAATTACCGGCATGCTCTCGTTTTCAAGCATTTCAATCAAGGCGATCAGCGGCAAGCCGATCAATGCGTTGGGGTCGTCACCGCTCATTTTTTCGATCAGGGCGATGCCCAATCCTTCCGATTTGGCGCTGCCGGCACAGTTGTAAGGCTGCTCCTTGACCAAATAGTGTTCGATTTGTGCGTCGGTCAGCTTGCGGAAGTACACCGTGAAGGGCACTTCCCTGGCCTGGGTGTTGCCGGTGCGGCTGTTGTAAAGGCACAGCGCGGTATGGAACACCACGCTACGGCCTCGCATCATGCTGAGCTGCTTGACCGCGTTGTCATGGGTATGCGGCTTGCCGAGCTGAAGGCCGTCGAGCGTGGCGACCTGATCAGAGCCGATGATCAGGGCATCGGGAAAATCCCTGGCAGGCGCCTTGGCCTTGGCGATTGCCAGGCGATAGGCGGTCTGCTCAGGGGTTTCACCGGCCAGCGGTGTTTCATCCACTTCCGGCGAGCAGACCTCGAAGGGGAGCTTGAGGCGCGAAAGAAGTTCCCGCCGGTAGGGGGAGGTGGAGGCTAGAATTAGTTGCATGATTTGTAGGGTGGGTTAGCGTAGCGTAACCCGCCAACCTTTAAGTTTTATTCCGGTTGGATTTCCACCAGCGCCTCATCGGGGGTGACGCTATCGCCCTTGGCAACCCAGACATTGATCACAGTCCCGTTGATCGGGGCCTGCACTTCGTTTTCCATTTTCATCGCCTCGATCACCAGTACCGGGTCGCCGGCCTTGACCTTTGTGCCGGGTACGACCAGCACATCCACGATGGTGCCTGGCATGGCGGTGGTGACGTGACCTTGATGCGAAGGGCGAGGGCGCTTTCCGCCAGCTTTCGTGCCGCCTTCCTTGGCCCTGGATTTGCTGCTGCCGCCGCTGACCACGCCGCCCATGCCGCCGTAGACTTCCACTTCGTTGAGGGCCTCGACAATCACTTCTTCCTGCACCCCGTCGACCGAGACGAAGAACGGACGCTGCTCTTCGCCAGGCCTGCCGGAGCCGGTGATGTGAATGTGATAGGTTTCGCC
Source organism: Sulfuricella sp. (assembly GCA_031426955.1). Taxonomy (GTDB): domain Bacteria; phylum Pseudomonadota; class Gammaproteobacteria; order Burkholderiales; family Sulfuricellaceae; genus Sulfuricella. Next base: position 17,338 of record JASJPA010000018.1, on the reverse strand, counting down.
GTGCAGGGTGACATTGAACTCGTTCGGCGAATAAAACGGACCGCAGGAAAGATTGCTGCCGACCGGCAGCAGCTGCTCCGGCTTGAGCGTGCCGGCGGCGCGTTCCTGCAGGAAGGTGCGGGCCAGCTCCGGGAACATGGCATAGGTCAGCACGTCCTCCTCGCTCTTGGCGATGCCTTCGATCTCGCCGCGCAACCTGTCCATCTCGTCTTCCAGTTGATCGGCCGGCCGGCAGGTGATGACTTCGGCATTGCCGATGGCAATGCTGCGCACCTGTGCGTTGACTTCGCCGGGGGCCTTGCCGTAGCGGCCTTGCAGGTAGTTTTTGACCTCGGTGGTGACGGATTTGTAACGCTCGCCGGTCAGCACATTCAAGACGGCCTGGGTGCCGACGATCTGCGATGTCGGCGTGACCAGCGGAGGGAAGCCCAGGTCTTCGCGCACCCGGGGGATTTCTGCCAGCACTTCATCCATGCGGTTGAGAGCGCCCTGTTCCTTCAACTGGTTGGACAGGTTGGAAATCATGCCGCCGGGAACCTGATTGACCAGCACCCGGGTATCCACGCCGGTGAATTCGCTTTCGAACTGCCAGTATTTTTTGCGGGTCTCGCGGAAATAAGCGGTGATTTCCTGCAGCAGTGGCAGGCTCAGGCCGGTGTCGTATTCGGTGCCGGCCAGCGCGGCGACCATGCTTTCCGTGGAAGTATGGCTGGCGCCTTCGCCGAAAGAGGAGTTGCAGGTGTCCAGAATGGTCGCGCCATTTTCCACCGCACGCAGGAAACACATCGCCGACAGGCCGGACGTCGCATGGCTGTGCATGTGGATGGGCATCTTCACCGCGGCGGCAATCGCCTTGACCAGCTCCGCTGTGGTGGCGGGGGTGAGGAGGCCGGCCATGTCCTTGATGGCCAGGGTATCGCAGCCCATCGCTTCGAATTCCTTGGCCAAATCAACAAAGTAACCGATGTTGTGCACCGGGCTGGTGGTGTAGCTGATCGCGCCTTCGGCGATCTTGCCGCTGGCCTTTACCGCCTCGATGGAAACGCGCAGGTTGCGCAGGTCGTTCATGGCGTCAAAAATGCGGAACACGTCCACGCCGTTGTCGGCCGATTTCTTGACAAAGGCGCGCACCACGTCGTCCGAATAATTGCGGTAGCCGAGCAGGTTCTGGCCGCGAAGCAGCATCTGGATGCGGGTGTTGGGCAGTGCCTTGCGCAGTTTCTTCAGGCGATCCCACGGATCTTCGCGCAGAAAACGCACGCAGGCGTCGAAGGTCGCGCCACCCCAGGCTTCCAGCGACCAGAAACCCACGCTGTCCAGCTTGGCACAGATCGGCAGCATATCTTCAGTGCGCATGCGGGTCGCAATCAGGGATTGATGTCCGTCGCGCAGTACCAGATCGCTGATGAAAACTTTAGCCATGCTTTATCCTAGCTTTACAAATCAATAAGTCGAAATCAAAGTCCCACATGGGCCGCGATTGCCGCCGAGATGGCGGCTGCAAGCAATTCTTTGGGGCGCTTCACCGAATAGTTTGTCAGTTCGGGGTGGGTTTCCACGAAACTGGTATCGAACTTTCCACCACGGAAATCCGGGTGATTCATGATTTCCTGATAGTAAGGAATCGTGGTTTTCACCCCGTAGACCACCATATCGTTCAGGGCGCGCTTGCCCCGTTCGACCACGCCTTCCCAGGTCAGGCTCCAGACAGTGAGCTTGGCGCACATGGAGTCGTAATAAGGCGGGATGACATAGCCGGTGTACATGGCCGCGTCGGTGCGCACGCCGGGGCCGCCAGGCGCATAATAGCGAGTGATGCGGCCGAAGCTGGGGAGAAAATCGTTTTTCGGGTCTTCGGCATTGATGCGGAATTCCATGGCGAAGCCGCGATAATTTACGTCTTCCTGTCTGTACTGCAGGGGCAGGCCGCTGGCGATGCGGATTTGCTCCTGTACGATGTCGATGCCGGTAATGGTTTCCGTTATGGTGTGTTCTACCTGCAGGCGGGTATTCATTTCCATGAAGTAGAACTGGTTGTCCTGATCAAGCAGAAACTCCACCGTGCCTGCGTTTTCGTAGCCAACGGTCCTGGCGGCCTGCACGGCGATCTTGCCGATGTAGTCGCGCTGGGCGCGGGTCAGTTGCGGGGAAGGCGCGATTTCGATCAGCTTCTGATTGCGGCGCTGGATCGAACAATCGCGCTCGAACAGATGGATCGCGCTACCGAAGCTGTCGCCGATGATCTGGACTTCGATGTGGCGCGGGTTGACCACGCATTTTTCCATGAATAGTTCAGGCTTGCCGAACGCCTTGGTGGCTTCGGAAACGACGCGATCATAATTCTTGATCAGTTCTTCTTCGCTGTTGCAGCGGCGGATGCCGCGTCCACCACCGCCGTTGGTGGCTTTAAGCATCACCGGGTAGCCAATTTTGGTGGCCAGTTCCACAGCCTGATTGACGTTGTCAAGATTGCCTTTGCTGCCCGGTATTACCGGCACTCCGGCATCGATCATCGCCCGACGGGCCTGGATCTTGTCGCCCATGCGGTGGATCACTTCCGGAGAGGGGCCGATGAACTTGATGCCTCGCTTGGCGCAGATTTCTGCCAGAACGGGATTTTCCGAAAGGAAGCCGTAGCCGGGATGAAGTGCATCGCAACCTGCCGCAACGGCGAGATTGACTATATTATGTGCGTTCAGGTAGCCAATGACCGGGTCGGAGCCGATATTGTAGGATTCATCGGCCTTTTTGACGTGCAGGGCATGTCGGTCGGCATCCGTATAGATGGCGACGGATTTAATCCCCATTTCGGAGCAGGCGCGTACAATACGGACCGCGATTTCGCCACGATTGGCAATAAGAATTTTCTTGATCACGCGAGAACCCGTTAAATTATCGAAACATCAAGTTGCTGTGATTGCTCTTGGGATCGCTCTTGGAATTGCTTTATGGAGCTTGTTTTTTGACAGCCAATCATAAAAATTATATCATGCGCGCCTTATGCCTGAACAGGTCGTCATCAACAGCATCGAGTTTGCGCGCAACGGCGAATCGCTAAACGGTAGTGTCGCAGTCGCAAACCTGAGTCGGCTGCAGGATTTACTGTTTTCCAGCAGCGGTACGCTGGAGTACACCCTGACCGGCAAGCGCGGCGAGAACGATAAGCTTTTTCTGGTTTGCGCCGTCAAGGGCACGCTGCAACTTAGGTGCCAGCGTTGCCTTGGGGCTCTGGCTTATCCTGTTGACCTCGATTCCGAACTGGAATTGATTGAGGATGAACAGGTTTTGCCGGCAGTGGTGAACGAGGATGAATTGACCGATGCTATCAAGGCGGATCCGAATATGGATGTGCTGGCGTTGGTCGAGGATGAGGTGTTGCTGGGCTTGCCGATGGCGCCCACGCACGCGCCGGGTGACTGTAAGGCGAGCGGAGATTTTGGCCAGGCGGAAACCGATAAACCCAATGCTTTTAGTGCACTGGCCGCGCTGAAAACGAAAGATTTGAGAAAAAACTAGGAGTTATCATGGCTGTACAACAGAACAAGAAATCCCCCTCCAAGCGTGGCATGCACCGCGCGCACGACTTCCTGACCAACCCACCGTTGGCCGTGGAGCCGACCACCGGGGAAATTCACCTGCGTCACCACGTCAGCCCCAGCGGTTTCTACCGCGGTAAAAAGGTTGCGCGTGCCAAGGGCGAATAAACGGCGTTACCTGGCGTCCGGTAAAGGCGGCCTGCAGCGAGCGTAATGGATATCACTGTTGCGATCGACGCCATGGGCGGCGACCACGGACCCCATGTCACTGTCCCTGCTGCTCTGGCGTACCTGAAACGGGACGCTGAAGTCAATATAGTATTAGTCGGCTTGGCCGAAGTGATTGAAGCCGAGCTTCAATCCCTCAAGGCCTCGGTTACGCCTCGCCTGCGCATTCATCATGCCAGCGAGGTGGTTACCATGGATGATCCGCCCGCGCTGTCCTTGCGCAACAAAAAAGACTCCTCCATGCGCGTCGCCATCAACCTGGTAAAAACCGGCGAGGCGAATGCTTGCGTTAGCGCCGGCAACACCGGTGCGCTGATGGCCATCTCCCGCTTTGTCCTGAAAATGCTGCCGGGGATAGAACGGCCGGCCATTGCCGGGATGATGCCAACTCTGAACGGCCACACCCACGTCCTCGACCTTGGCGCCAATGTGGATTGCACTGCCAATCACCTGCTCCAGTTCGCGGTAATGGGCGCGATGCTGGTTTCCGCCGTGGAGCACAAGGAAGCCCCCAGCGTCGGCCTGCTCAATATCGGCGAGGAAGACATCAAGGGCAACGAGGTGGTCAAGCAGACCGCCGAGCTGTTGCGCCAGAGCCATCTGAATTTCCATGGCAACGTGGAAGGCAACGATATCTACAAGGGAACCACGGACGTGGTGGTGTGCGACGGTTTTGTCGGCAACGTGGCGCTGAAGGCATCGGAAGGACTGGTGCAGATGCTGGCGACTTTCCTGCGCCAGGAATTCAAGCGCAACCTCCTGACCCAATTGGCTGGCCTCATCGCCTACCCGGTTCTCAGCGCGTTCAAGAAACGCCTCGACCATCGGCGCTACAACGGCGCAAGCCTCCTCGGATTGCAAGGGGTGGTGGTGAAGAGCCACGGCTCGGCGGATAGTTTCGCCTTCCAGTTCGCCATTGAGCGCGCTGTCGAGGAAGTGCGCAACGGCGTGCTGCGCCGGATCAATGAACAAATGGCCCTGTTAAGCGAGGAAAAGGCCTGATGTATTCACGCATTATCGGTACCGGCGGCTACCTGCCGGAAAAAATCCTGACCAACCACGATCTGGCGCAGATGGTCGACACCTCTGACGAGTGGGTTTTTTCCCGCACCGGCATCCGCGAACGCCACATCGTCGCAGACAACCAGGCCACCAGCGATCTGGCTTTCCAGGCTGCGCAACGGGCCATAGAAATGGCCGGCGTCGACCCCCAAAGCATCGACTTGATCATCGTCGCCACGACCACGCCTGATTTTGTCTTTCCCAGTACGGCCTGCATCCTCCAGGAAAAACTCGGCATCAAGAGCGGTGGCCCGGCATTTGACATCCAGGCAGTTTGCAGCGGTTTCGTCTACGCCCTGGCGACGGCCGACCAGTTCATTCGCGGCGGGCAAAGCAAGTGCGCCCTGGTCGTGGGCGCGGAAACCTTTTCCCGCATCATGGACTGGACCGACCGCAACACCTGCGTCCTGTTCGGCGATGGGGCGGGTGCGGTTGTCCTGAAAGCCAGCGAAGAGCCCGGAATCATTTCCACCCACCTCCATGCCGACGGCAGCTATGGCCATCTGCTGGCCGTGCCGGCGTGCCTGTCTGGCGGCAAGGCAAAGGGCAATCCTTTCGTCGAGATGGACGGCGCCGGTGTGTTCAAGTTCGCGGTCGGGGTGCTGGATTCCATCGTTGAGGAAACCCTCGCGGCCAATGGCATGCAGAAGTCGGACATCACCTGGCTGGTGCCGCATCAGGCCAATATTCGCATTATCCAGGCCACCGCCAAGAAGCTGGGAATGAGCATGGATAACGTGGTGGTTACGGTCGACATCCATGGCAACACCTCGGCCGCATCGATCCCCCTGGCGCTGGATGTCGCGGTCCGGGATGGGCGGATCAAGCCCGGCGACACCCTGCTGATGGAAGGCGTGGGCGGCGGTTTCACCTGGGGTTCTGCACTGGTAACTTGGTGAGAAGGTAAAAAAATGAGTTTTGCATTCGTATTTCCAGGGCAGGGTTCGCAGTCGGTCGGCATGATGAATGGCTACCACGGGCTTCCTGTCGTGCGGGAGACCTTCGAGGAGGCAGGAGAGATTCTCAAGCAGGATTTGTGGGGCATGGTCACGGGCGGCAGCGCCGAAGAGCTCAACCTGACCGTTAACACCCAACCGGTCATGCTGACTGCCGGCGTGGCGGTGTTCCGCGCCTGGAATGCCCTGCAAGGAGCGCGGCCGACTGTGCTGGCCGGCCACAGCCTGGGCGAATACACCGCACTGGTTGCATCCGGCGCCTTGTCCTTTGCCGATGCGTTGCCGCTGGTGCGCTTCCGCGCTCAGGCCATGCAGGAAGCAGTGGCTGAAGGGGTGGGCGGCATGGCGGCGATTCTGGGTCTCGATGACGATGCCGTGCGTGCCGTTTGCGCCGAAGCAGCGCAAGGCGAGGTGCTGGAGCCGGTCAATTTCAATTCGCCTGGCCAGGTCGTGATCGCAGGCCACAAAACCGCGGTTGAGCGCGGCATGGCGCTGGCCAAGGAAAAGGGCGCAAAACGCGCGCTGCCGCTGCCGGTCAGCGTTCCCTCCCATTGCGCCCTGATGCGCCCGGCGGCGGATGCGCTGACACAGCGCCTGCAGACGATTTCGATCAAGGCGCCGCAAATTCCGGTGGTGCATAACGCCGATGTCAAAAGTCACGGCGATGAAGCCGGCATCAAGGATGCGCTGGCGCGCCAACTGTACAGCCCGGTGAGATGGGTGGAAACGGTCAGGAGTTTTGCCGAGCTGGGCATCGTCACACTCGCGGAATGCGGGCCGGGGAAGGTGCTGGCCGGACTGAACAAGCGCATCGACGGCAATATGCAGGCATTCGCGCTGTCTGATGAAGCGGCGCTGCGCCAGGCCATGGATACATTGAAATAATCGGGGAGAATAGTCAAATGCTGGATGGGCAGATTGTTTTGGTGACAGGCGCCAGTCGCGGAATTGGCCAGGCTGTCGCGCTGGAGCTCGGCAAGCAGGGCGCAACCGTTGTCGGCACGGCGACCAGCCAGGCCGGCGCAGACAATATCAGCGGCTATCTGAGCCAGGCGGGCATCAAGGGGGCAGGGCTGGCTCTGAACGTCAAGGACCCTGCGCAGATCGAGCAGGTATTGCATGCCATACGCGCTCAATTCGGTGAAATCTCCATTCTGGTCAATAACGCCGGCATCACGCGCGACAACCTGCTGATGCGGATGAAGGAAGAGGAATGGGACGACATCATGGACACCAACCTGAAGTCCGTGTTCCGCTTGAGCCAGGCTGTTCTGCGTGCAATGATGAAGGCGCGTTATGGCCGCATCATCAGCATTGCCTCGGTGGTAGGCGCGATGGGGAACGCCGGCCAGACCAATTATGCCGCCGCCAAGGCAGCCATCATCGGCTTCAGCAAGTCGCTGGCGCGCGAAGTCGGCAGCCGCAATATCACGGTCAACTGCGTCGCTCCGGGTTTCATCGACACGGACATGACCCGCGCCCTGAGCGAGGAGCAGCGCAATGATCTGCTCGGCCACATCCCGCTGGGCCGACTCGGTACGGTCCAGGATATCGCGGCTTCGGTCGCGTTCCTGGCCTCTCCGCAAGCAGGTTATGTCACGGGCACCACCATGCACGTCAATGGCGGCATGTACATGAGTTGATTGGGCAAACTTGCCGTTTGGTGAAGTGGGCAATGTTTGGTAAAATGCGTCAGCTTTTTTATAGCGATTCAAGAGAGGGTACTTAGATGGAAAATATCGAACAACGCGTCAAAAAAATTGTTGCTGAGCAACTTGGCGTGAACGAAGCGGAAGTAAAAATCGAATCCTCCTTTGTCGACGACTTGGGCGCTGATTCCCTGGATACCGTTGAACTGGTCATGGCACTGGAAGAAGAATTCAACTGCGAAATTCCTGACGAAGAAGCGGAAAAAATCACCACAGTCAAAGAAGCCGTTGATTACGTCAATGGCCATCTGAGCTAAGCTGTTCCTACTCTATCCTGTAACCACTCGCAACGGGAGCCGCCTTGTCTAAACGCAGAGTCGTCATCACCGGCCTGGGCATCATTTCGCCTGTCGGTAATACTGTTGAGCAAGCGTGGTCGAACATTCTTGCCGGCAAATCCGGAATAAGCCGGATTACCCGGTTTGACTCTTCGGCCTTTTCCTGCCAGATCGCCGGTGAGGTCAAAGGGTTCGATGTCACCGAGTATATTTCCGCCAAGGAAGCTCGCCGCATGGATATTTTTATCCATTACGGGCTTGCAGCGGGAGTACAGGCGATCAAGGATTCCGGCATTGTGGTTACCCCGGAAAACGCCGAGCGCATCGGCGTAAATATCGGCTCCGGCATCGGTGGTCTGCCGATGATCGAGGATACCCATAACACCTATCTGGAAGGCGGGCCGCGCAAAATTTCCCCGTTTTTCATTCCGGGCACGATCATCAATATGATCTCGGGCAACCTGTCCATCATGTACGGCCTCAAAGGCCCGAATCTGGCGATGGTGACAGCCTGTAGCACGGCGACTCACTGCATCGGCGATTCCGCGCGCATGATCGAATACGGCGATGCCGATATCATGATCGCGGGCGGAGCAGAATCCACTGTGACACCGCTGGCGATTGGCGGCTTTGCCTCAGCGCGCGCGCTGTCCACACGCAATGACGATCCCGAAAAGGCAAGCCGTCCCTGGGATACCGGTCGGGATGGCTTCGTGCTGGGAGAAGGCGCAGGGGTGCTGGTGCTCGAAGAGTACGAACACGCCAAGGCACGCGGAGCGAAAATTTATGCCGAAGTGCCCGGTTTCGGCATGAGCGCAGATGCCAACCACATGACGGCCCCCTGCGAAGACGGTAGCGGCGCTGCTCGCTGCATGACCAATGCATTGCGCAACGCCGGGATTCCGCACAATCAGGTTGATTTTATCAACGCCCACGGCACATCCACGCCCTTGGGCGATTTGGCTGAAACCAAGGCGGTCAAGCTGTGCTTCGGCGAGCACGCAAAAAATATTGCGGTCAATTCGACAAAATCTATGACCGGGCATCTGCTTGGTGCTGCAGGCGGGGTCGAAGCGGTATTCTCGGCGCTTGGCGTGTACCATCAAATTTCCCCACCGACCATCAATCTGGTCGAGCAGGATCCCGAGTGCGATCTTGATTATGTGCCGAATGTTGCCCGCAAGATGAAAATCGATGTTGCCCTGTCGAATTCCTTCGGATTTGGCGGCACCAACGGCACCCTGGTGTTCCGCAAGATCTGAATACCTGCAGCAGGGGCGACACGCCCATGGGTTTTCTCTCGTCATTAAGGTAGCTTGTGCCCGTCATACAGCTCCCCGGTACGCCCGACTTGCTTGGCCTCCATGCGGCAAACCCGTTGCGCTATCCCTATCTTCTGCAAACTCTGGGTTGTCCTGGCTGGGATATCCTTTTCGCTTTTCCGGGGCAGTCGCAAATATTCCCCTCCGATCCGACAGGACAGGAAAAATCATTTTTTTCCGTGCTGGATGAAGAATGGGGAAAAGCGGCGCGCCCATCAGAGCAGGGGGTGACCAAGCTTCCCTTTCACGGGGGCTGGTTCGTTTATCTCGGCTATGAATTGTTGCACCAGTTGGAGCCCTCCGTCACGGTAAAGCAGCAGGCAAGCCAATTCCCGTTGGCCGCCCTGGTCCGCATTCCTGCGGCCATCATGGTCGACCATGCCGAGGGGCAGACCTACTTGTTTGCCGAGGAAGCCTGTTCGCATCTTCTTGAAGACCTGCACACCGATTTGGGCGGTGTTGCCGAATATATAGCCAGCCCGGTAAAGGTGGATGAACTTGAAGAGGAAGACGAACAGATTTTCCTGCAAGGGGTGACGAAGATTAAGCGCTACATCCTGGAAGGGGACGTGTTCCAGGTCAATCTTGCCCGCCAGTGGCGGGCTCGGATCGAACATCAAGACAGTGCGGCCGATGTTTACGCGCGTCTGCGCGAGAGCAATCCCGCCCCGTTTGCGGGTATCGCCGACTTCGGCAGACACCAGATCATCAGCTCATCCCCGGAGCGATTGGCGAAGGTACGCGGCGGCGTGATCGAGACGCGCCCGATCGCCGGCACGCATCCACGTGCTCCTCTGGCAGAAGAGGATGAGCTGCTGCGTCGACAGTTGATCGCCAGCCCCAAGGAACGCGCCGAACACATCATGCTGGTCGATCTCGAGCGCAATGATCTGGGGCGGGTATGCGAGCCAGGCAGCATCGAGGTCAGCGAACTGATGACGGTGTGCAGCTATGCCCACGTGCACCACATCGAATCCAGCGTGCGCGGTCGTTTGCGCGAAAACACGACCCCTTCCGAAGTGATGCGGGCGTTGTTTCCAGGAGGCACGATTACCGGTTGCCCCAAAGTCCGTACCATGCAAATCATCAGTGAGCTTGAACCCTCATCCCGTTACGCTTATACGGGCAGCATGGGGTATCTTAATCTCGATGGCAGCATGGATCTCAATATCCTGATCCGCAGCTTCATGCTCGCAGGGAATGCACTGACCTTCAAGGCTGGTGCAGGCATCGTTGCCGACTCCGACCCCTTGCGCGAACTTGCCGAAACTCGCGCCAAGGCAAAAGGGCTGCTCAAGGCTCTTGGAGCCTCTCAATGATCCTGGTGAACGGTATTCCGAGCGAACATGTCCGGGTCTTTGACCGGGGACTGACATACGGTGACGGGGTTTTTCGTACCTTGCGGGTAAGAGCGGGCCATCCATTGTGCTGGCCGCGCCATTATGACAAGCTGTACGCGGATTGTGCGGCGCTCGGCATTTTTTGTCCGCCTGAAGCCATCCTGGCTGCGGAAATGGCCGAATTGATTGCGGAAACGCCAGACTGCGTGCTGAAAGTGATCGTCACCCGTGGAGAAAGCCAACGTGGTTATGCTATTCCGGAGCACATGGAGCCGACCCGCATCCTGATGGCGAGTCCCGCTCCGCAGTATCCGGCAAACTATTTGACGGATGGGGTGCGGCTGCACCTTTGTTCCACACGCCTTGCCATACAACCCCTGCTGGCGGGAATCAAGCATCTCAACCGCCTGGAAAACGTGCTGGCGCGACGGGAATGGAAGGATTCCGAAATTGCCGAGGGGTTGATGCTCGACATGGATGGAAATGCAATCGAAGGGACGATGAGCAATCTGTTCCTTCTCAAGGGCAAGACCTTGCACACCCCGGACCTTGGGCGCTGCGGCGTGGCCGGCGTGCAGCGGGAGCGCATCATGGATCTGGCCGGCAGGCTCGGCATGACGGTCAGGGTGGAAAATCTGCCGTTGGCCCGAATCTACGACGCGGACGAGGTCGTGCTTTGCAACAGCATCATCGGCGTCTGGCAGGTCAGGGAACTGGCCGGGAAGACATGGCAGGCCGGCAAGCTGGCGGCGCGCTTGAGGAGTTTGTTGGATGATGACTGTCATTAAGCGCGGCATTGCCGCGCTCATCGTGTTGGGCATGTTGGCTGTAGGCTGGGTGCTGTATTTTGCCAATACCCCTGTACACCTGCCCCAATCGCCCTACGAGTTTACGCTCAAGCATGGCAGCAGCCTGCGTACCATAGCCAGACAGTTCAGTGCAGAAGGACTGATTCCGGAGCCGTGGAGCTTTATTGCGCTGGCAAAAACTCTGGGAAAGGAAGGGGAAATCAAGGCCGGCAACTATCAACTGGATCGTGAAATCACCCCGTTCCAGCTGCTTCAAAAGATCACCAAGGGCGATGTCAGCCAGAGCGAAATCGTGTTTATAGAAGGCTGGAATTTCAGCCAGATGCGCAAGGCGCTCGACGAGCATCCGGCCATCAGGCACGACACCGCCAGCCTGAGCGACAGGGAGCTGTTGAATCGCCTGGCGGTGCAGGAAGAAAACGCCGAAGGGCTGTTTTTTCCAGACACTTATTATTTCAGCAACGGGATGAGCGACTTGTCCGTGCTCAAGCGAGCCTACCAGATCATGGGGCAGCGACTGGCCGATGCCTGGCTGGAACGCAGCCCGGATCTGCCGTACTCCACGCCTTACGAGGCTCTGATCATGGCTTCCATCGTCGAGAAGGAGACCGGTCGACCTGGAGAGCGGCCGATGATCGCCGCCGTCTTTATCAATCGCTTGCGTATCGGCATGAGGCTGCAAACGGATCCGACCGTCATTTACGGCCTTGGTGAGGCGTTTGGCGGCAATTTGCATAAGCGCGATTTAACCACCGATAATGCCTATAATACTTACACTCGCGCAGGCCTTCCGCCCGGTCCGATTGCCATGCCGGGATGGGCTTCTATCCATGCGGCTCTACACCCAGCGGCGAGCTCTGCGCTGTATTTCGTGAGCAGGGGAGACGGCACCCACCAGTTTTCCCGCAACCTGGCGGAGCATAATCAGGCCGTGGCGCGTTACCAGAAGACCGTGCCCAGAAAAAAGATTAACTAAATATCACAATATAATGATTTTGAATAAATATAATGCCAAATTTATCACGCTTGAGGGGATAGATGGCGCCGGCAAGAGCACCCACCTGAACTGGCTGGCGGAGCGCCTGCGCAGCCAGGGTAAGAATGTCCTGGTCACCAGGGAGCCGGGCGGAACGCCGCTCGGCGAGGCGCTGCGCGAGTTGCTCCTGCATCAGGCCATGCATCTTGAGACCGAGGCCCTGTTGATGTTCGCTGCCAGGCGGGAGCACCTGGACAAGGTGATTATTCCCGCGTTGCGACAGGGAACCTGGGTCATTTCAGACCGCTTCACCGACGCCAGTTTTGCCTATCAGGGCGGGGGCAGGGGGCTGGATGAATCCAAGCTCAAAATCCTTGAGCAATGGGTTCAGCAGGACTTGCAGCCGGACCTGACCTTGTTGTTCGACGTGACTCTCGAAGTCAGTCGGCAGCGGTTGTCCGCAAATGCCTCTCTGGACCGGTTCGAGCAGGAAAAACAGGATTTTTTCCAGCGCGTGCGGGACGCTTACTTGAAGCGCGCAGCGCAATTCCCGGAGCGAATCCGGGTGATCGATAGCGGGCGGGCGCTGAATGAAATTCAAGTTGATCTTGAAGATGTTGTTTCATCCATCTGACTAATATGATTTACCCTTGGCAAAATGAAATCTGGCGGCGGCTGATATCGACCAAGGCGACTTTGCCTGGCGCGCTATTGCTGCAAGGCCGTGATGGAATCGGGAAATTTCATTTGGCCCATACGCTGGCGCAGGCGTTGCTGTGCGAATCCCCTCTGGAGTCGGGCGAGCCTTGCGAGCATTGCGGTGCGTGCAACTGGTTCAAGATCGGCGGACATCCCGATTTTCGCCTGCTTGAGCCCGACGCACAGAGCGCCACGACAGAATCGACGGGCGAAACGGCGGAGCAGGGCAAGGCGGCCGACAAAAAGGCGAGCCAGTTCATTACCGTGGCCCAGATTCGCGAATTGGCGGATTTCGTCAACCTGACCACTCACCGCAATGGCTTGCGCATCATTCTGGTTCACCCAGCGGAGGCGATGAACGTTCATGCCGCCAATGCGCTGCTGAAAACATTGGAGGAGCCGCCGCCCGGCACGCTGTTCATCCTGGTGTCGCACCAGCCCCAACGCCTGCTGCCTACAGTTCGCAGCCGCTGCCAAAAGATTAACGCCCCGCTGCCCGGGCGTGCGGAGGCACTGCAGTGGCTACGGGAGCAGGAGGTCGCGGAAGCCGAGGCCTGTCTGGCGCAATCGGGTTGCGCACCGCTTGCCGCCCTGCGGTTAAGCGCGGAAGATTACCAGTTGAAACGCAGCCAGATTCTGGAACAGCTTGGCGCGCCGGATCGATTCGACCCCCTTGCCCTGGCGGAGCAGGGTGACAAGATGGAGCTGGCCTGGATACTGAACTGGATGCAGCAGTGGGTCTATGATCTGGCAAGCATCGGCATGGCGGGGCAGGGGCGATACCAGCCGGAGTCGTCCGCGGAAATGAACCGCTTGGCAAAAACCGTCAGCTTGATAGAATTGTTCCGGTTCCAGCAGGAGTTATTGACTGCGCAGCGCGCTTTGCATCATCCGCTGAACAACCGACTGGTGCTGGAGCAATTGTTTTTTTCTTATGGGCAACTCGTGAATCGTCAGGACGCCGCCAATGTCTGATCCAAAAGCTTCAGCCGCTCCGCGGCCGGGCGTGCTTTCCTTGAGCATCAAGGAAAAATCCGCGCTGTATGCGGCTTATATGCCCTATCTGAAGGGCGGCGGGATTTTTATCCCCACCAACAAACCTTATCGACTGGGTGATGAGGTTTTCATGCTGCTCTCCTTGATGGACGACCCGAACAAGCTGCCGGTAGCCGGACGCGTGGTCTGGATCACCCCGGAAGGGGCGCAGGGCAATAAGGTGCAGGGAGTGGGCGTGCAGTTCGGCGATAACGAGAGCGGGGTCTCCGCGCGCAACAAAATCGAGGGCCTGCTTGGCGGCAGCAAAACAATCCGTCCCACCCACACCATGTAGATGTTGATCCAGTCACAAACCACGCCGCCACCGCCCGGGGCGGCATATTCTCGTGCAAGCCATGCTAGTCGATTCCCACTGCCACTTAAACTTTCCCGAGCTCGCCTCGAATCTGCCCGAGATATTCGCCAACATGGAAAAAAACGGGGTCGGCCTTGCGCTATGCGTGAGCGTCAATCTCTCTGATTTTCATGAGATTATCAGCCTGGCTGAAACCTATCCTCAACTCTACGCATCGGTCGGAGTTCATCCCGATTATGAAGACGAGGAGGAGCCGACAGTTGAAAGACTGGCTGAATTGGCGAACCACCCCAAGGTGATTGCAATCGGCGAAACCGGTCTGGATTACTTCAGACTGAAAGGCGACCTGGAATGGCAAAGAGAGCGCTTCCGCAACCATATCCGCGCCGCAAAACTCTGCGGCAAGCCGTTGATTATCCATACCCGCGAGGCGGCAGCCGATACGCTGCGCATCATGGAAGAGGAGGGGGCGGCAAGCGTGGGCGGCGTAATGCACTGCTTTACCGAAAGTCTGGAGGTTGCGGAACGTGCGATAGCTCTTGGCTTTTATATCTCCTTTTCAGGCATTGTTACCTTCAAGAAAGCGCTACAAGTCAAGGAAGTTGCAAAGAATATTCCCCTGAACAGAGTGCTGGTTGAAACCGATTCACCCTATCTTGCTCCCGCCCCATTCCGCGGAAAAACCAACCAGCCGGCATATGTGAAGCATGTCGCAGAAGAAGTTGCACGGCTGAGAGGGATAAGCGAAGCAGAGTTGACTGAGGCCACCACCAGAAACTTTATGCGTCTGTTTAAAATAAAATGACCAATAAAACAATATGTAAGGCGTTATTTACGCTAATGTTGGTTAGCAATATTTCCTTAGCTGATGGATTTATTGACGATTTGTTCATATCTATAACCCTTGGGGATTCCGGTGCTATCCAGCATTTTCTTGCCAGGGGTGTCGATGCCAATGTAATGGACGCCAATGGCAACACGGCCTTAATTATTGCCGCGCGCGAAGGGCAAAATGAAATTTTGCGCACCCTCCACAGGTCCGGCGCGAAACTCAATGCCAAAAACCAATTCGGCGAGTCGGCCGTGATGCTCGCGGCGCTCAATGGACATTCCGAAGTGGTCAATACCTTGCTCAAGCTGGGGGCGGATACTGGGGCAAACCATCAGGGCTGGACACCGATGATGTACGCGGCATTTTCCGGCCACAGCGAGATTGTCGAAAATCTGCTGCGTGCCGGCTCGGATGTGAACGCTGCGACCGGCAACGGCACAACCGCATTGATGCTGGCATCGAAAGGCGGACGCATCGAAGTGGTCAAAGTGCTGCTCAAACATCACGCCAAAGCAGGCATCAAGAATGAAAATGGTGCAACAGCCTGGAACTGGGCGATGGAGAGCGGCAATACCGATATCGCAAGCCTGTTGCAGGGTAAAAGGTAACCTGAAGGCATTAAAAGCAACTCTGATAATATTTCATTACTTCGTATAATGTATATTATGTAAAATCGAACGTTCACCCAAACCCGCCTAGCCTTGCAGCATTTCTAGGGTTTTCCCCCTACCCAACACTCGACACCAACAGCCAAAATATCTAGTTTGACCAACTAGACATGAACACAAACAAGCCCCGTTTTTCCATTCTTACCAACCTCTATTGGTCATGGCGAAATTGCCGATCATGGTACAAACAGAAGCGCCGCAGCCTGCTCTATCAAATCCACAAAGAAAAAATATTCCTGTTTGAAAACGGATTCACAGAATCAGAAATTAAGGATATCTGCCGGATTATGCGAAAGAGACAATGCCACTTGCACCGGCCACCGGCAATCATGAAGCTGGAGCGTTTCAACCAACTCTAATCAGGGATTACGCCGGTTAAACTCACCATCCCACGCATAGCAACCGTGATGGCTAGACTTGTTTTTCCAATCCTTCTCGATATCGGCCAAAGCCTTTGGGCCAGCGGTTTCCATGTTTTGATCGCGCATGGCCTTAATCCATTTCAATTCCTTCAAAATCGGAAAACATACGTTATATTCGTTAACCTGCCGCTGTGTCCAATCACCGGCAAAAACAGACATCGAGCACAGCAGCAACAGCAAAACCATTCCCGTCTTCATGTCGTTTTTCCATTTTGTTATGACAGAAAGATGATAACAGCAACCGTCAATTGGTGACAGCCCGCCGCACCTGGTCAGCTGCACCTGACACCAATTGACGCTACGCGACCCCCTACCCCCTGTTTAATCCGGCTGAGCCGGGCAGCATTCAAGGGGAGCGCCAGAAAACCCCCTGTCACACCCCTTGAAAACATGCTGTTGGTCGACTGCTGCGCAGTCGGTTTATTTTTTCCGTTTTATCAATCCCCTTTTTGTTAATTCCCATCCGTCCGGTTAATTAGTCCCCCCGAACTCTCTACGAGGGGGCGACGAATTAACCGGACGGATGGGAAACCTTAACTGTGAAAAAGGAGATTGAAATGCAAAACGGAAAAAATAAACCCAAAAGCTTAGGTGAGGAAGGCTCGGAAGTTTCCGTCCAGATGGGTTTCAAAGGCTAAAACCGTGAAGCTTAAAACGCCGACCCGCCACTACATGAAGCAAGCCGAATTTGCCGCACGGCAGGCTTGGCTTGATTTTGGCGATGCAGTCGGCACGGCTTTGGAAGCGATAGCGCCAGCCATGACAGAAGCGCGGAAATGGTTCAAGAATTTCATCAAGACACTCAGAACGAAGGCGCAGCAGATCGAGAAAAGCAGTCAATTAAACCTGTTTGATATTGAAGGAGCGACACCATGAAATATTGCATAGAAGCCAGCACCAGCAACCCAGAAACCCGCCACGGATACGAGCGCGGCAATCTGTCTAATTATGATTATGCCAACACCCCAAACGGGGCAATTAACTGGACAAAGGCATTCTGGGAGCGTGGCTACTGGGTGGAAATCTACAACAGCGAAACGAAAGAACTATTAGCCGGACCATTCAACCCCGATGAAAAACTACCACCCATTTTTTTGGCTCATCGCGTAATCGTGTGGGTAAAAAATGGAGTTATGCATGAACGCAAGGC